>JAGONT010000076.1 GCA_017992885.1 Alphaproteobacteria bacterium | reverse complement strand
GAGATAACACTGTCCAATAGCATCCATGGTGGAACGCCTAGGGCGAAAACCATAGCTGTTTGGATCAGCTTTTTCCTCTGCAATAGGTTCTAAAGCCAAGTGGTATAAAGCTTGGGTTCCTCTGTCCTTCATAGAAGGAATAGAGAGTGGCCTGAGCTTTTTGTTCTTTTTCTCGATATAAATTCTTCTTAGGGGAAGGGGCTTATACCCTCTTCGCTTAAGAGAGAGGATTGCCTTCATCTTTTGGGTTGGTGTCATTGTCAATTAAAAATCCCCAGGTAGGGAGCGTTAAAAATCCCCACCCTGGAGTAAATTTTTTTAGGGTTGTTCCTCCTTTTTTTGTATAGTTTTGCTTCTGTAACTTTGCCCTTTAATAGTAAAAATCATTGAATGATGAACCACCCTGTCGAGGATGGCTCCCGCTAAAATAGAATCTCCAAAGATAGTTGGCCATTCTTCAAAAGGCTTATTTGTCGTGATAATTAAGGCCCCTCTTTCATATCGTCTTGAAATGACTTCAAAAAAGTCATCCGCAGCATACTGAGGAAACTTCTTAAATCCAAGCTCATCCATGATTAATAAATCAGGAGATAAATACTCATTAATTTTTTTATAATAGGTATTATCCGCCTTTGAAATATGGAGCTGATACAACATCTCGGAAACAGAGGTAAACATGACTTTAAAGTTCTTCGCTAACGCTCTTAAAGCAACTGCTATTGAAAGGTGAGTTTTACCTGTGCCTGGATGACCAATAAAAATGAGATTGCGTTTTTCTTTAATGAATTGGCAAGTTAAAGCATCGTTGACCTGCTTCTTATTGAGTGAGGGTTGGAAGGAAAAATCAAAGTCCTCTATTGTCTTATGGGCTGGCAACTTTGCCTTCGCATAACGTTTCTTATAGCTATTATCATTTCTATTGTTGAGCTCATCCTCGCAGAGAAGTTCTAGAAATTGCTGATAAGAGAGCTGCTTATCATTGGCATAAGCCACTCTCTCTTCAAGAACCATCAGCATACCTGCCAGCTTAAAGTTCCTCAGTTGGCTTTTTAGAGTTTCCATGAATCCTCCTCTTGATGCGTATCTGAAAGAGGAAGGTGATAGCAGCCACTTTCACAAATTCTTTTTATCTTTCTATATTGGGTAATTCCAAAGGCTAACGCTCTCTTGCACGTAAGGTTGATCACTTCATCACTGTATGTTTTTCTCAGATTCAAAATTCCCTTCACAATACGGTACCAATCCTGTGGATGGTCTTTGACAATTTTTGAGAATAAGTCTTCCGTTGCTTTACCTAAAGAACGCATCTTGTCCCTGTACTTGGAAAGGTAAAGGGGGGATGTCGGCGTATAATATTTATATTCGGGGTAATGGGAAGTTTGAGTTGAGAACTCTCCTTTACCCTCTTTCTTAGCATGCAAGGCTATTTGCTTGTCCTTATAAAAGATTTTTACTTCCTTTGAACCGCAATCAACCTCTACATTTTCACCAACGTATTGAAAAGGAACAGAATAAAAATTCTGCTCAAGAGTAATATGGCAGTCTTTATGAACTTTCCTTTGGCCTCTATATCCTATGTAAAAAGAAGAATGAGGAAGAGAGAGAAGAGAAGCTTTTTCCTGATTATCAAATAAAATTTTTGGCTTCTCTTTCGTTGTCCCATGGATTCTTTCATGACAATAATTGCGAACCCACTCGTCAAGTTGTTTATATAGATCCTCATGAGTTTTAAATTGGCGACCTGCAAAAAAATTTGCCTTAATATATTTAATTCCAGACTCAACTTTTCCTTTCTCCTGGGGCTTTCTAACTCTACAAGGAAGGGCATAAAATCCGTTGTGATCTGCGAACTGTTTATAAAGTTTTTGATAAATGGGCTCATAAAAATGAGCTTCTAATATGCCCGCTTTCAGATTGTCAATTTTGACAACTTTCGGTATTCCACAAAAAGAACGAAAAGCATTTTCATGGCATTGAATAAAGGTTTCTACCTTTTGATCAAAGACAACTTCATAGTAATCAAGGCGAGAGTAACTCAAGCGCATATTAAACACCCAAGCCTTTCTTTTCTTGTCACTCTTTGGATCAGGCATAAATCCTACGTATCCAAAATCAACCTGGGCTTCTTCTCCTGGCTCGCTGTGAAATCTCACACAAATCTTAGTCTTTAAAGTTAGCTGAGCTATATAGCGCTTAACACTTGAATAGCTCAGCGTGCATCCTTGTTCTTGAAGCTTCTCATAAATTCTCACTCCGCTGAGTTCTGACTCTAGGTATGAGACAATTTCTGTATGATGCTTCCTCAAAGAGCTTTCTTTATGAACGAAGGGGGGAGTTTCTCCTCCTGTTTCTTCGTATCTTTTAATAACTTTCTGGACAGTTTTACGGTCTTTTTTTGTAATGCGAGAAATTTCACTCTTACTTGTACCCTGTTTCCATAATGTTAATATCGTTGTGTACATCGCGTATCCTATCATTTAGAGCCCCATAAGTATTTTACATTATGGGGAGTTTAAATCCGTCCTAATCTTTTTTTTAGGGTGGGGATTTTTAACGCGCCCTACCTGGGGATTTTATCTTACCGATGACAGTTGGTGTCCGCCATAAGATGCTGTCGCATCCAGGCGTGCGTGCTCCTTTACTCTCAGTTACTCGTTTTACAGCTAAGCACTTGCCATAAAATGAGTGCGTTAGAAGGCGTTGGAGGGCTGCTGCCTTCCCCCGCTTTCCTTCGCGCATAGCCTTGGCAATACGGATTTGAAGCCGGTTGA
>JAGONT010000050.1 GCA_017992885.1 Alphaproteobacteria bacterium | reverse complement strand
CCTAACACACGGTATTTTTTATGAGTACATTGATACTGCGTTTTTGTTACGCCTTGCTGTAAAGCCTTCTTAACCGTGTTCTTTGATAGTCTTAGCTCTCGTGCAATTGTTTTGTAGCCTTTACCTTGCACATAATATAAACGACGAATCTTTCCTATTGTTTCCATAATTAGCATCCTCTGACTCCTCTATAAACTTTCACTTCATCAAAAGCTTATAGAAAATCTCTCTCTTAGAGGGGTCAATTTTTAACGCCATTTTCCCTCTTTAGCATCTGTGTTTTGGGTCAAGCATATTTTTCACTCCAGCATCGATTTTGCTTTACGAGGGTATTAAGAAGGATGATCAGCTTTCTAACAACTGCTGTAAGGGCCAGCTTTGGCGCTTTACCTTTTTCACGCAGACGTTTACAGAAAGCTTTCAAATCAGGGTTATAGCGAGCTGCAGATAGAGCGGCCATATAAAGAGCATTACGCACTGCTTTGCGCCCTCCTCGAATAGCTCTTTTGCCACGCATAGAGCCGCTATCCCAATTAAAAGGGGCGACACCAACTAAGCTTACAAGCTGCTTGTCTTCATAGCTACCAAGCTCTGGAAGCTCTGCCAACAAAGTGACGGCTGTACAAAAGCCAACCCCTTTAGGAGAAGATAAGATGGTATAAAGGGCTTTCAAAGATTCGTCAGACTCTATAAGGACGGTAAGGGCATCCTCTATCTCACAGATCTGCCTTTTAAGTAAATCTCTTTGCTCCTGAGCATATTTAACAAGTAAGCAGTCATTTTCGGCTTCCAGGCGATTGGTAATGCTTTTTTGCATCTCTACCAGCTGCCGGCGTGCCACAACCAAAGTTCTAAGTCTATCTTTTTTTTCTGCACGAGCTGGTGTTAGAGGTAATTCAAGAAAATCAGCAGATGATGCAAGAGAGGCTAAAACCTTTGAGTCCACGACGTCAGTTTTTGCAAGTTTTCCTATAATATCTGCAAACTTACGGGCTCGGTAAGGGTTTATGACAGAGACTTCAAACCCTGCTTCAGATAACATTTGATGGATGTCTCTGTGATAGCGTCCTGTTGCTTCCATAACAATCCGCCCAATGTTAATCTTAAAAAAATGACGTCTTAGTGCCTTGTGCCCCTTAGCATCGTTTGTAACTTTCAGCTGCTCTTTAAGAGGAAAGATATGCACATCTAAATGTGACTTAGAAACATCAATTCCCACATATTGCTTTTGATTTTGTTTTTCTGTCATGATATTTTTATCCTTGTATACGGGGCTTTCTCCCCTTTCATCTGTTCAAATCGTTATCCTATAGGGTGAGGGATTGAGCTAAAGGACGGAACTTAATTCCAAGGGGGTCAACAATCCCTCTCACCCTACCAAAAAGTAAATAAAATCATAGGGCATATGGGTTTTATTTACTCTTCTCTAGAATTGCTTGATCGCGACTCATGCAACTCTAAAAGTGAACATACAAGGGGGTCATTTTTGCACGCCAATTAACATTTATGTCCCGAGCCTTGAGCAAGAAGGGAGAAGAACAATCAGTCGATTACGCAGCAATTTCATGAAATCCCGTACGCGAGTTGGGACACAGTTCAAAAGTTTACTCTTTACACAAGGACTGATTGAGGTAGGGCACACAACAGTTATTTCTCAAAAATGGATAACTCAAAAACTTGTAGAAATTGAGAAAGGCTCTTATCCAGAAGATTTTTATTATAGCGCAAAGGAATATGCGGAAAATTGGAAACATCTAACAGGCAAAATCAAAGAAATTGAAGAACGACTCAAAATTCAAGCAGAAGCTGACAAAGATATTCAACGTATTTATGAAAGTGTTCCGGGCATTGGCTTGATTCATGGCAGGCAGCTCGCCAATGAATTAGGAGACATGAGTCAGTTTCGCAATGAAAAACAATTATTTAGCTACACAGGATTAACGCCCAGTGAGCTTTCTTCAGGAGAGCATATTCGCCAAGGACATATTAGCCGGCAAGGTAGGTCTGTATTACGATATATTTTAGTTGAAGCGTCCTGGCGAGCAATTCAAAAAGATCCAGAACTACAAGAAGTGTATGAGAACATTTCTCGCCATAGAGGAGGCAAACGAGCTATTGTGGGGGTGGCTCGTCGGCTTGTAGGGCGCATACGCTCTTGTTTAAAAAGTGGTAAGTGTTATAATATTCAACACAATAAAAAGAAGGGAGAAAGTTATGATGTAGATAACATGCTAAATAAAAATATCATTCAAGAAAAAAGTATTATTCATGACCCGATTTGCGCGACCTCGTATTAACTTCTTATGTGTTTATTTATAGAGAGTAGAACCATGTAGATGAGTTTGGGGCGCGCGTTTATAAGATCGAATGAAGAACTGGTGCGCATTTCTATGGAAATGACCACGGATAGCAGATTGGCCTAAAAGGTCCTAAAGGTGTAGAATGCAGTCTTTTGATTGAATGATATTCAAAATATATTTAATTAAAAAATAATGTAAGTTTTGATTAAGGAACTTTAAAGGGAGTATTTTTTCCCTTAAAATGGGCTCTATTTTTCGGAAGCAGGGTAATTTTTATTTTTACTCTTGACCATGCACATAGCAGAACTTATGATAAAGAATTTAAGATAAACGCTGTGAATTTATATAAAAGTAGCGGGCGCTCACTTAAGACGATTGCAGAAGAGTTAGGTTTATCAATATCAACCCTTAGCCATTGGGTTCAAGGCTATAAGAAAGATGGGACTCAAAGCTTTCCTGGGAAAGGGCAGGTAAAGTCTGCTGAAGAAGAACTGAGGATTTTACGCAAAGAATTAACGCATGTTCGCCAAGAAAGAGATATTTTAAAAAAAGCAGTCGCCATTTTTTCAGGACCCCAAGGGAAAGGTATCAATTTATGAAGATACATAATCACGAGTTTTCCCTTGAGAGAATGGCAAAAGTCATGGGGATCTCCCGTAGTGGGTATTACAAATTCTTGAAAGGACAACCAAGTTCTAGAGAGAAAGAAAACAAGGAATTGCTTGAAAAAATTCTGCTTATCCATAAAAGGAGCTTTGAGACATATGGAAGCCCTCGTATCCATGCAGAGTTAAAGGCGAATGGAGAGACCTACTCCAGGAAACGAGTCGCCAGGCTCATGAAGAAGTATGGTATTGAAGCAAAAATGGCTCAACGTTTTAAAAAAACAACTCAGCAATCTGCAAAGCCTTACTTTGTAGCAGATGATCTTATCCAGCAAGATTTTAAAGCTGATGAGCCAAATGAAGCTTGGGTTAGTGATATCAGTTATATTCCTACCCAAGAAGGATGGGTTTATTGTGCGATGATTTTAGACTTATTTTCTAGAAAAATCATAGGGTTGTCTATTGAGGCTCGCATAACAGCTGATCTTGTCTTAGGAGCCTTGAGGCAGGCCTTGACTCACAGATGTCCTCCTGCAGGTGTCGTTCATCACTCAGACAGGGGCTCTCAATATACAAGCCGAGCGTTGAAACTCTTAGCTGATAACTATGGCGTCCAACTGAGTATGGGAAGAGTAGCAAATGCTTATGATAACGCTGTTGCCGAGAGCTTTTTTCATACTTTGAAAACAGAGCTTGTTTATTTTCAATCTTATAAAAATCTTGAGGAAGCTAAAATGAATATTTTTCAATATGTTTATGGTTTTTACAATCAAACAAGGCGACATTCTACACTGGGGTATTTATCACCAGCTCAGTTTGAGAATGAATTTAACTCTGGTGAGAAATTATCTCTTCGGAGTGTCCACTAAAAGGTTGCAAGATCACAAGTTCCTATCCTTGGCTGTAACACCAATATAATTATCTCTTCCAGGCAAAATATCCTTGATTCGATCCAACTGATCATCGCGTAGAGCATATCGGCGCATAGAAAAAATTATCCTTAATTTTTTCTAAAATTCATCGTATCCAACTCTACTTGTTAATCAATTGATGACACGCCTTAATACGATTAGAAATTAATATCCCTATTATCGCAATAATAAATATTGAAAAAAAACCCAATCCAAATACATGAATTGCTTGCCTGGGTTGAATACTACTCGTTTCCGTTAACCTATTTATTTTTAATCCAACAGAAATAAAAATAGAAGAAATAGAAACACCCAAACTAATAGCTATTTGTCGACAAGCATTAAAAATGCTATTTATTTGTCCTAAGTTTTCTTTTGAAAAACCAATAACGCTTAAAGTTTGAATTGGTGTTCCACAAAGTCCACTAAAGATGCCTCTAATAAAGAATAAAAATATTCCAAAGGCTATCATGCTTGGGTGCTGTATAAGCATAATACATGGACTAAGAAGAGCCACTCCTGTTAATCCGATAATAAGGGGAGTTTTCGGGCCATAGAGATTAAATAAATACACAGAATACCGACTAGTTGTCATTGCACCGAAAGCTTGCATGCCCATAATCAAACCAGCTACGCTAGCAGACATTCCAACTCCAACCTGGAGATACATACCAAATAAAAAAATAGCTCCAAAATGGCAAGATTGAAAACAAAGTTGAATTAAATTAGCTTTGACAAAAATATCTACATTAAAAAAACTAAGATTTACAAGAGGATGAGCGACTCTTTTTTCCCACCAAATAAACAAAAAAATAAGAATAAGTAAAACAATAAATAATATAAAAATTATATAAAGATAGCTCAATTTATTGATAAGTGATAAAATATAAAATGTATCAATCAATAAAAATGAACTTAGAAAAAAGCCAATCCAATCAAGGGGAACTCGATTTCTATGAGTTTCTTCCTTTAAAACAAGAAAACCAAATATAGCTAAAATTAAGCAGATTGGACCAGAAAATAAAAAAACAAATCTCCAACCAAAATAATCTAATAAAATCCCTCCTAAAAAAGGAGAGATTGCAGGGGCGATTAAGGAAGGAAGAAATGTAAAGCTTGTAATACTTGCATATTCTGCTTTATCATAAGCATGATAAAGCATAGTCATTCCAACAGGCATTAGTATTCCACCACCAATTCCTTGTACAAATCTCAAAGAAATTAAGAAATTAAGGTCCTCCACAAGTGCACATAAAATTGAACTGAAACCAAATAAACAAATTGCAGCAATGTAAATTTTTTTTGGGCCGAATCTGTCACCCAACCAACTACTGATCGGAATAGAGACAGCGAGCGCCAATAAAAAAGCCATACTTACCCACTCAGTAGCAACAATAGGTACACTAAAGTAAGTTGCTACTGTAGGTAATGTTATATTAATCATTGTAAGATCTTGTCTATCAAGAAATAAAATAATTGTATAGATTATAGCAACAACATGTTTATATTGAAGGTTCACTAAACAATCTCTTCTCTCTCATAAAATTCAGGCATTATATATTCTAAAGCCATAGTTTCTTCTAAACTAAGACAAGGATTCCAGACATCTACAATCAAAACAATTCTAGTATTTTCACTTCTGTTCCAGACCTCGTGCTCAAATGAATCATCAAAAACAATACATTTTTCTTGTACCCATGGTTTAGTGATATTAGCAACTCTAATCACTGCCTCTGGAGGAGTTATTATTCCTAAATGTGTTCTTAATTTAAAATTGTGTGGTCCACAATGTGATTTAATATGAATACCTGACGGCATGGCCGAAAAATACGTTCTTCCTGCAATATCAACCCCTACAATTTTAGAAAGTACGCTAGAAGTAAAAGGGCATTTTTCATGATTTTTAAGATATTTCGCTCCATTCTTGTAAAAAAAGAAGGTATTCCATACCCCATATCCAGCCAGATCATCATTCTCAGGATGTGCATTCATTAAATTTTCTTCAAAAACCTTTAAGGCTTCTTTCTTGATTTCCTCGAAGTTTTTCTCTAATAACTTTACCCAAGCATAATCTTGTGGAGCATGCCATGCTTTAGCATGTGTATCTTTAATATAATAACTTGGAAATTGTAGAAAATCATTTTCTGTGCGTTCTTCTCGTTTTCCTAAAACCAACATTTGGAAGACGTTGAAAAGTTTTGATTTATCTATATTTTTTTTTAAAGCCCATTGTTCTAGCTGAAAAACTTTGTCAGTCATGTTAATTTTCCTTATTGTTTTTTCTACAAGCTTATATTTGAATCAATATGTTGTAACCATAATTCTAAAATCATAATAGACCATAAAATATCAGAAGTATTTGAGCAAGGTGTATTTATTTGTTTATCAATAAGAGAATTGATATTTTTATAATTAAAAAAGTTTCTGGATAAAAATGAGCTAGAATTGAGCGTTTCATATAAAATATCAAAAAGAATATGTTCTTTGTTAAACATAGCTGTAATGGGCAAGGTAAAAGGTTGCTTGGGTCTTGTCAGTACAGATTGAGGAAGTTTATCATGAGCTGCTCCATAAATGATTCGTTTTACAGAAGTTTCATTTAATAAAAAATTATTTGGTAGTGATTTTGAAAATGAAGCAACTCTGGGCTGACAGAAAGGCACTCTTACTTCCACTGAATTTGCCATACTTAAATGATCAACGCGACGTAATATATAAGAAGGAAATCGTTCATTTTGATCAAAAGTTAATAAGGCTTTTAATTTCCCGATTTGCTTTTCTTTGAGTAGAATCTCCTTTTTCGCATTTTTTAGTAAGTTGTGGTTCTCCGAATCTAAAAATTTTTTATAGTCTTCGGTATACACAGTATTTCTCAGTTCTTGTGTTGTGGCACACATAGTATCAAAATACTGTTCTATCCAATTTATATCCTGATTAAATGTAGCCTTTCTAAAACGCTCATACCCACCAAAATATTCATCTGCCCCTTCTCCTGTAATAGCAACTTTAAAACCAGCTTCATTAATAGATTTAAATAAAGCATATGTACTTAAAGCATGCGGAGCAGAGTTAGGTTGGTTAAGATGAAAAATTGTGTCTTTGAGAAGCTGAGGAAATTCATGCTCTTTAATGAGAACTTGAGTATACTTTGCATCATAGTGGTGAGATACTTCTTTAGCAAAAACTCTTTCATCCAAAGGCCAATTGCCTTCATAAGCAATATTAAAACAATGTAAATCTGGTATATATTTTGATGCTAACGCTGTTATATAGCTTGAATCAAGACCACCACTTGTCACAACACAAATAGGAACATCAGCTTGCGTCACTTTCAGCATTTCTTCTTCAAATAAATTATTAAAGTAATAGGCAGTTTCTTGAAAATTTAAAGAAGAATCCAAATGAGTTTTTATATTTGATTGGTACTGAGATAGCTTAGGTTCATATCCTTTTGTTTTTGTTAGTAAGAAAGAAGGTCCAAGACTATAGATATCTTTAAAAAAGGTTTTATTGTGCCATATTGAACGTCCTATAAGATATTCATCTATCGCTTCTAGTCTTATGTGTTTATTAACAGGAAATTCAAAAAGAGGTAATAACTCAGAAGAAAAGTACAGTGTGTCAGAAACTTGATCCCAGTAATAATAAAGAGATTTGACTGCGCATGGATCACTTGCCAATACAAGTTTTGTTTTTGAACGTTCATCAACAATAGCAATAGCAAACATACCATCTAAGTACATAGCAAAATTTTCACCATAAATCTCATAGAGAGGTATAATAACTGATCCATCACAATTATCGTGAAAGGCATAACCTTTAGTAACAAGAAAGTCTTTTAATTCTTTGTAGTTGTATATTTCACCATTATAAACAGCATGGATTTTATTAGATTTAAAAGGTTGAAGTCCCCCATCTAGCCCTTGTATAGCCAGCCGGTTATTCCCCAAAGCCCAATTCTTTCCTGCTTTTACATTCTGGCTATCTGGTCCTCCATTAAATTGAATTTTTGAGGCGTTAGAAAGCATCTCTGAGGATATTCTTGCATTACCAAAAAAGCCGTAAACCCGACACATCAACGAACCCCAATTTGTGATTGTTTTGCTTCAGGATAGTAATTATTAACTATTTCAAGAACAATTGAAGCTTGATGAGCCATTTTTATTCCTTCATGGGTAGACGTAGCACCTCCATGTTCTGAAACAACAGAATTTCCAGTTTTTAAATAGACCGGAGATGCAATTCTAACAATTTCAGGAGCTTCATAAACTCTAATAAAACCACCCGAACTAGGGGGATTATCTGTATGGCAATCAAGGGGAATATCAATAGTTTTTCTTAAAGCGGATATCATGGGTAATTGTAAGTCTCTTACAGGATTTATGCTACTAGCACCGAGTGTTTCCAATAATTTAAAAGCCGCGGGATTACCATGCCCGCAATGGGCAGATATTTTAAATTTAATGTTTTTAGGTAACATACCTGCCTTTCTCATTTCATTAAGAGTCCATAATAATCCTTCGTCATAAATTAAGAATATTGTGACACCTAAATCCATACCTCTTTTAATGTCTTCAATGGCTCTAATAACTTGTTCTTGTCCTCTTAATCTATAAGCAATTGTTCTCCCTTGAATAGAAGCAGCCGTAGCACTTGTATCATATGTTGCTCTTGGTCCCGTTGACATCACAAACTCGCAACCATAACTTGAACAGGCTTGAATCATTTTTTTTATTGTTGGTTTTGTATGTCTAAAAATACCATATGTTTCTGTTACTCTATTTATATTTATTCCAATTTTATGACTTTCTTCTAGAAGTGCCTCTAGTGTTTCTATAGAGTTAACTGTTGGAATTTCAATTCTAAAATAACTCCCATCTTCAAATCTTTTTTCTGACGTTGGCATATCAAAACAATCGCCATTGGGCAAGCCTAAAGTCTCTAAATCATCTCTTGTTTTTTTAAACATAAAAATCGTTCCTATTTTTGTGTGATAATTTTTATTAAAACTTAACCAAGCATGCAAAAAATAGATAGTTTAAAACGTTTTTCAATG
The DNA here is from genome assembly GCA_017992885.1 of Alphaproteobacteria bacterium. Classification (GTDB taxonomy): domain Bacteria; phylum Pseudomonadota; class Alphaproteobacteria; order UBA9655; family UBA9655; genus UBA9655. The sequence goes on along the minus strand of JAGONT010000050.1, from coordinate 1,404 downwards.
TTGACCTTAGTATTGAAAAAGCCATCAAGAAATTTTTGATATAACATTACTTTTTTAATTTTTTCCTTAAATTTTATTTACATATGAAATCTTAGAGAGAAGCTTAACTCGCACAGAGCGTGATGAAACTTATTTTTTCGGAGCTTATGAATCAAAATTAACTGTTTTTTCATATAAATAAAGTTATAAATTTTTCTTTGATGAAATTAGTATAGAAAATATTTTTTCTTTGCAAGCTTATAAATCAGCGCTGCTGAAAAATTTTAAAAAAACAGAGAGATGATGAAGCTTGTCACAAATTGTTTTTTTCAAAGCTTCGCACTTTTATTTCGATGGATTCCACATATATAAAAGTTTAGCCTTGCAAAATTTCAGATAATAAGCTGTGATGGATGAAGAAGCATTATGATCCCTTGTTTTTTCTTTTTTTGTTATCTGATTACCAACAATACTCAGTTCCTTTTCAGGGAGTATAAAGTTAGTAATTTTCAACGGTTGAAGAGGGATAGGTGAGATATGAAGAAATCTCGAAAAACCCTCTCATTGAGGGAAATTAAGAGGGGTTTGTCAGCGCATTTTTCTAGCCCTTTCCAAAAAACGGCTTGATTGTTGTATCAAGAATCTCGAAAAATGAACTGAGTATTGTTGGTAATCAGATTTTGTTATATGGACAGTCTAAGGATATAAATATTTTTTTAAATCTTTTAATTAATTATTCAAACAATAATAAATAAAAAAATTTGCTTACATAAATTATGGGAGGAAATAAAATGAGTTATGCCAATAATATTCGCACATGCTTTTTTTAATTTTTGTTTTTATAAACAAAGGAGTGACCTTAAAAAATCAATACGAAATAAAAGATAACTCTCTCTTAGGGCCAAATAAAATTCAAACTGTGCGATATTCTAATAAAGAATCCTTCCTTATTGGAACAGCAGCGGGTGGGATAGAAACTTTTGTGAACCATCCTTTGTGGGTTTGGAAGACCAGATCTCAATATGGTGGCTATTTTACACTTAATCCTAAAACTATCTATAAAGGAGTTTTTGCGAGGGTCCCCAATAGACCTGCTGCGAAAGTAGATTTTAAGGAGGCAGAAAAAAGGCCAAGGTCTTGGAAGTATAATTATTTTTTAAATTGTAGAAAATCCGTTTTTGAAATTAACAATTCCAGCAATAATATTAAACTTTAAATTGTAACGTTTGTTCTTATTTCGGTAACGATCTGAGAGAATCCTAAAGATTTTAATTTGTCTCAATACATTTTCAACTTTAACACCTGACTTTCGCACTTTATATAGTGGAGAGATGAAATAGACGAGGAAAAGAGCCACGCTAGTTTGGTAGATGTAGTGTAGTGACTAATTGAAATATGGTATTGACATGTTTTGGGTAAGGGGGT
>JAGONT010000049.1 GCA_017992885.1 Alphaproteobacteria bacterium | reverse complement strand
GTTATATCGTGTCTTTGTCCCGGCGTTAAAGAAAATCTAAGAGCTTGTCCTAAACCATCAACAACCATATGGATTTTAGTGGTAAATCCTCCTTTACTCCGCCCTAAGCATTCACGAGCATTCTGATTTTATGTAATACTTTTCCATGGTAACGCTCCTTTTTCACAATCGAACGTTACCGCTTTTTTTATTCAATTTTTAGATAAGTGCACACAACCTAGCCTTTTTAAGAGTCTATTTTTTATTTTACATTTCCCATCACTTTGAGAGAAGCACTTGAAAAGTAAGAAAAAAACATTTGCTGTAAAAAGAACTGAAAAAACGACACCTTCCCTGTCAACACTATCTGAATACCTTTCAATACCTTTTTTAAAGCAAAACCTTCCCCCTCCCTATTTTTTGAGCGTTTATATTGCAAAAATATCCCTTAAAAAAAGGCTTTTCCAATCACTTAAGGAAATTTTTTAGATAAGGATTATCGATTAAAAACTATAGAGAATGATGCCAATAACAACAAAAAAAGCGCCAATTACGCCAGTAATATTAGCTATGATTAAAGGGTTATCTTTAATGAGTAAACCATAAGCTAACCAGCAACTTAATGAGATGAGAGAAATCGTAAACCCTATTAGAGAAACCTCTCCGGCATTCTTATTCCAAAAAATATTGAAGGCTTGAAAATAAAATAATAATTGGCCTAGAGAGCCAATAATTCCCATATGTTTTTTAAAAAATTCTTTCATCTTTTTTCCTTTCTCAAACTCTTCCTCTACAATTAACTATTCTTCTTTAGCTATAGAAAGCCTTTCGACAAACTACCTTTAAGCTCAGAAGTAGCACACGAGGAACTTCTAACGGTTACAACCCTCAATTATATTGCTGAGATCAATAGAAAATTTCCTATTTTTTTCATAAATAGAATTTTTCTTTTATTTTACTGCAGAAGCGAGGAATCAAAATTTAAATCACCTCTCATCTGTTATGTAAAATGCCACTTCAAGAGTATTTCTAAACATAGCACTAATTCTCCTTTTGATACTTTACAATCTCTATAAAATTTTCATAAAGTGAAAGACATTTAATTTTATAAAGTATTGAACAATGAAAAATAATTTTTTGATTTTCCTTATCCTTACTTGTTTTTTGACGGACAGTTTTGCGGGCAAGAATAAGAAAATAAAAGACTTATTGGAAGATACCTTAGTAGGGCATGAAACTAGGGAAACAAAAAGACTTAAAACTGAGGATAATCCCACGGATAGTAGCGATGAATACTCTGATAAAGAAAATTCATCCCCCCCTGGCAGTCCACCGCCTCTAGAAAGTCTTACCCCTGAAGTTCCTTTAGATGATGCTACTGTGGACAAAGAACCAATTAGAAGGTTTATTCTTGATTCCACTCTGAGCAAAGCAGAGAAGAGAAAGGCTTTACTTAAAAGAGCTGAAGCCAGCCAGAACTTGAAGTAAGGAATACCTGGCATGCCCCTGCGCCCAAATAAATAAAATAAGGTATTTTTTGTGCCATGAGACATTTACTCAAGATAGATAAAAGAGGGTTTAGGCAAGATTGCAGGATAGAATCATCCTGAAGGTGATGGATGAGCTTCAAGTTGGCCTGCACCCATATGAAGACTTCTGCTTGAGGCTTTTGTTCTACGGATAAATCGAGCTAAGCGGTTACGAATGTCACTGTTCGAAGTTTCAATTGGAAAGGTTAAATCTTTGCCTGGAAAATGGCGATCTTCAGGTAAAAGTCAATAAAAACCCGCCTATTCATCTGTTGAAAATACACATCATCCTTATTAAAATAAAAATGCTTCACCTATATTTTTATTTCAAATATGCATAAATATTTTTCGAATTATCGTGGAGTATTTTATCAGAAATTTCACAAGAGGGTAGCTTAGTATACCTCTTCATAGTTTAAATTTCTTTATAACTTAAACTGGAATAAAAACCATTTATTTGAATATCCTTAAATAAACTTCCAGGCATTAGGCTAGGAAAGTTAATATCAATAGAAGCTTTTTGAAAGGAAAATGCAATGAAAAATATAAATGAAATAAGTTTATTAGTTCTACTCGCAAGCTTCGTCGTTCCCAATGGAACAATTGCAGGAAAAAGTGACGACGAAAAAAAATCGCCAACAATCACAACAAAATTTGGAAAAGAAGCAGCAAGGGTAGTTGGTCAGGTTGAAAAGGCCGGAGAAGAGATAGAAAAAGGATGGAAAAGCCAGCGCAATAAGGATAAAGAAGTGCTCTATACCTTTCGCACAACCGGTGTAAAAGGGGCTGTTAATCACCACTCGGCCATCAGCATACAATTTCCTAACGCGGAGCTACAGGGGGCTGCGCATGAGCTGATCGTTAATCATCGGACAGTAGGGAAAGGCTCAGTGATAAAAGGATACCTCCCAAGTCAAGAATACATTGAGTTAGGCACCTTACCCTCCTCGGTGAATTTTCGTGACACAATTTTTGATATTTCCTCCTGGGCGCAAGCAATACGTCATGCTTCTTCTGACACGTCAGTTGTAGCAACCTATTTAAGTTTCGCAGGTGACCCGAATGATATTCATTCTTGCTCAATTCGATCCGGTAAAAGAATTTTAAAAGAAGTCATTCTTGGTAATGATGCAAGTGAAAACCAGTCTGGAATTCATGTGTATGGACCTGAAACTGATCAAAACACAAATGAATGGTCTATTATGCAAAAGGAAAGAATCCCACAATAATTGTCTAGAAGTTAAATCTACCTTTTTTTGCCTGTTTACGAAGGTGTGAAGGAAAATGTATATAGGTTCCCCGTTAGCTCGCGCCGCGGGGTTCCTTATTTTTGGACTCTATAGATGATCTTATAAAATGAATTCTCTCTGGCTTTGTTTTCACTCTTATTCACAAATTTTAAGAATGATGTAAGAACGAAGACCTCTGAACAAGGGCAAAAATGTGCTTAAGTGCTCCTTCTGAAAAAACTTGAGGGACTTTTTGAAGCTATTTTCTCGATTTTCTTTCTTAATTCATTGGGTTTAGGCGTAATTTACCTGTCTTAAGGCCTTGTTGAGATTGAAAGCTATGGCTTTTGCAGCAAACTGTACCCAGGTTTTATCAAACCCCATGTAAGAGGAACGAAAGTGCCCAAAAATACTGTTCAACATGAAAGCGGGTTTTGCTCGCTACCTTGTTGAACAATTTCTGACCGCGCTGGTCAAAGGTTTTTCCCTCTGCCTTGTGCATGGCAGTCGGTATAGTGTATATGAAATTTATCTCTTCGATTTAGATTGATTGCTTATGGAGATTCAGCATTATCAAATAACTCTAGTGAAGAACAAACTATGAATGGGCTTTTACAATTATTAAAAGAGTTTTATGAAAAACACAAAAATGTTGGTGGAGGCCAAGTATTTCTGGGAAAAAATATAAATTCTTTTAATAAATTTATAAATAAAGGGGCTAGGATCCTACAGAACTCTTGTTTCCAAAATTAATTGCACAAGTTCCGAATAGGGGCAAAGCTTCGGCGATGGTGAGGCGTTATGCCATGTATTTTCAAAGCATGGTGATGTTCTGCTGTTCCATATCCTGCATTACGCTCCCATCCATAATGAGGATATTCTTCAGCAAGGGCTTCCATCATTTTATCGCGGGTGACTTTGGCAAGGATTGAAGCGGCCGCAATGGAAAGGCTAAGGCTATCTCCTTTAATCACAGGATAAGTTTCAATTCCTTCAAAAGAAGGAATAAACTTTCCATCAATCAACAGTACGTGTGGCTTTTCAGGTAAACTTTGAACAGCTCTTTCCATCGCTAGAAAAGTCGCCCTCAAGATATTCAGCTGATCAATTTCTTCAACAGAGGCAACCCCCACTCCATAATAAAAGTCCTCTAAATTTAAAAGATTTTTATAAATAGAGTCCCTTTTACTTTTAGAGAGCTTTTTAGAATCTTGAATCGTATCAGAAAGAAAGGAAGGAAGAGGGCTACAAAAAACGGCCACTCCAGCCACCACGGGACCCGCCCAAGGCCCTCTCCCTACTTCATCAACGCCTCCCACAATACCTTTATGCTGCGCCTCAATCTGAAGGGTCGGCACGACGGAAGAGTCCTTTTTTGCATTTCATATAAAGGCGCTTTGCAAGCGAAACTTCTTGCCCAAAGACAACGTTCAGAAGGTGAGAGAGGGAAGTTGTCCGCTTAGGCGCAAGATCATGAAGTCTTTTTGCCGTCGTTAGCCAAATGGGGCTTAATGTTAAGGATAGAACCGTTAAAGAAACAATAAGGTTTGTTCCATAATCATTAACAATGCCAACCTCTTCGCCCACGGTAGCAAGTAGGAAAGAAAACTCTCCTAATTGAGCTAGCACAACACCAGCTAAGAAAGACTTTGTCCATGACTGCCGCAAAAGATGGAGGATACTAATATTAAGGGCCGTTTTCCCTAAAGTAATAAAGAGCAAAATCATGAGCACCATCCCTAGATTTTCCCAAATAAAATGCAGGTCAACTAATAGGCCGATGGAAAGGAAAAACACCATCATCAAAACGCTATAAATGGGCGTCATGCGATCAATAAGAACCAGACGCTCGTGGCTATTCCCCATGACAAGTCCTGCTAAGAAGGCACCATAAGCTGCGGAAAGGCCCGCAAGTCCAGAAACAGCTGCTGCACCAAAGCAACAGGCAAGTCCCATCAAAGGGGTAAGATCTGTATGCCCCACAACCATCCGTAAAAAGGGAAGACGGATCCGTTCCTTACGGCTTAAGTACCATACCAGAAGGGCCAAAAGACCCACTGAAGCAAAAATCTTGATAAGCATTAAGGATATACTCAAGTCAGCCCCTGGCTGTAAGCCACGAATAATCAGAATCATAGGAACGATTGCCAAATCCTGAGCCACCAATACACCAATCGTAAGACGGCCTGTTTCTGTTTTAAGTTCGCCAATCGTATCCAACATTTTTACGGCAACAGCCGTGCTACTCAAAGCAAAAACAAAGGCTAAAAGAAGGGCTAAGTTAAGAGGCCAGTGGAAAAGATACGCCAGCGGAAATGCGATGGCCAGCCCTCCAACCACCTGAAGAGCAATACATGCTACAGAGACAGGCCAAATTTTTACAAAAGGTCTTAGGCTAAGCTCCATCCCAATCACAAAAAGCAGCATCAAAACACCAAGCTCTGCAAGGATAGTGACAGCTTCCCGGTTTTCAAAAAAACCAAAAATAGAGGGGCCTAAGATCACTCCAGCCAAAATATACCCCAAAAGAGCCGGCTGCTTTAATTTTTCGAGAACAATGCCGCACGCTAGGGCGAGAGTCACCATTATCGCTATTTCAGTGAGTGTGATTTCAATAGGCATGTTGTAAGTTTAACATAGTTTTATTCATTTTTAAAGATACTCATTAAAAATATCCTTCTCTTGACAACCCCTTAAAGACAACCTATCCTACTGAAAAAATGGAGGAAAAATGTCTGATGACCCAACATTAGACAGATTAAAAAAGCAGATTCAAGAGGCTAAAAAGACCTCTCAATCTGGTTCCTTTAAAGGAAATATGTCTCAAAACTTTGGAGGAAAATTTTTCAACGTCGGTGTGGAACTTGTTGCAGGCATCATCGTAGGCGTTGGATTAGGACTTATTGTTGATTGGGTCTGTGGAACATCTCCTTGGGGTCTCATTTCTTTGTTTATATTTGGATCTATCGCGGGTATGCTTAATGTTTATCGAACCTTAACGCGTAAAAGTCCTGTAGATAAAAAGGATATGCATGTTTGACCCCCTACATCAATTTGAAATTCATTCCCTTATTTCTTTCCAAATAAAAGGAATAGACCTTTCTTTTACAAATTCTTCTCTATTTATGGTCATTGCCGTCCTTGCAACAACCATTTTTTTAGTAGGGGGGATGAGCCGTTCTCAATTAATTCCAGGCCGCTGGCAATCAATGACTGAAATAATGTATGCATTTGTCGCGAATATGTTGGATGAAACTGTAGGAATAAAAGGCCAAAAATATTTTCCTTTTATATTTACTATTTTTATGTTTATTTTAATGGGAAACATTATTGGAATGATTCCATATAATTTTACATTTACAAGTCATCTTATTGTCACTTTTGGACTTGCAATGATTGCTTTTGGCGTCGCTACTTTAATCGGATTTATACGCCACGGATTCCATTATTTTTCTCTTTTTATTCCAAAAGGAGCTCCCATTTACATGCTCCCTCTCATTGTTCCTATTGAAATTTTATCATACCTTTCTCGTCCTATCAGTCTTGCTGTCCGTCTATTTGCTAATATGATGGCAGGCCATACCATGCTTAAAGTCTTTGCTGGCTTTACAGTCATGCTAGGAGTTTTCGGCATAGCTCCCTTATTTGTGAATACCTTGCTAACAGCTTTTGAAATATTAGTTGCTGTCTTACAAGCTTATGTATTTACCATTTTAACTTGCATTTACTTACACGATTCCATCCACTTACATTAGAAAAGGAGATTACCATGGATGTTGAAGCTGCACGAATGATTGGAGCAGGCCTCGCTGTTTTTGCTTTAGCGGGGGTTGGACTTGGCATTGGGCTTATCTTTTCATCGCTTATCACCTCTGTTTCTCGAAATCCATCATCCCGAGAGCAAGTTTTTCCTATTGGAATTTTAGGATTCGCTTTAACAGAAGCGGTGGCCCTCTTTGCTCTTTTGATTGCCTTTTTAATCTTATTTAAATAATAGTAAAATAAGGAGCTAAGAACGTGCCTCAACTGGACATTTCTACATTTCCCTCTCAACTTTTTTGGCTGTTCGTTTGTTTCTTAGCTCTTTATATTATTTTAGCCCATATTGCCGTTCCAAAAATTACGCAGGTTCTTGAAAAACGACAAGATATCATTGAAGAAAAAATTAACAAGGCGAGCGCTGATCGGGAACAAGCTGAAAATCTTTTAGCTGACTATGAAGAAAAAATTGCAAAAGCTAGAAACGTCGCTCAGCAAAATCTTAAATCCACCATCCAAATCACTAACGCTGAAATTGCCAACAAACAAAAAGACTTTCTTGATAAGTTGAATGAACGCTTACACCTAATGGAGCAAAACCTATATCAAGTGAAACTGGAAGCAGCCTCAGACATAAAATTTGTGGCTACAGACATTGCCAATGAGATCTTACTCAAACTTACGGGGCATCCCTACTCTTCCGATGACTTCCCGCAAGATAAGGAAGAACCAGCATGTTGATGACCCCTGATTTCTGGGTTTTTATTGCCTTTGTTCTGTTTATAGGCGGAATCGGCAAAAAGGCACTTTCTTTTCTGAAGCAATCTCTTGATGAGCATAGCTATAAAGTTGCTCATCAATTGGAAGAAGCTCAACGCTTGCACGATGAGGCTTTAAAACTTTTAAATTCATACAAAATAAAACACAAAGATGCCATTGAACAAGCTAATAAAATTATCGCTTTTGCCGAAAGTGAGGCTTTAGAATTTAAAAAAACAAGTGAGCAGGCATTCGAAAAACTTGTTTTGCAAAAAGAGAGTGCTCTACGAGAGCGACTTGCTATTGAAAATGAAGAAGCAAAAACTAAGCTACAAAAACAAGCCGTTGATGAAGCTTTCGCCATCGTCGAGCGGATTCTTTTAAAAGAACAAAAACTGAAAGAAAATTTGACAAAATCATCTCTAAAAAAGATTTCAACTCTGACAATTAAACCGACGATTGTTGAAGAAACGCTTCTTTAATCCTATTTAGCGACCCTCAAACGACATCTTGCCCTCTTCATCGAGGGAAGAAGATTTATGAAAGACAATCTTTGGAAAGGAGACTTTAACCATTCCAAAAATACTAATGATAATCCAGGCAATTTCCATTAATGCTGCTGCAAAATTCCAAGTATAGGTCAGTGAGATTAAAATCATAACTGCTCCTACCAAATTAAAAAAAGGAAAGGAAAAACTGTTTGCTTTCACCTTTCCAATTTGGAGCAACGCATAAATGATAAGTATAATGAGAGTTCCCATGCATCCAATAAGATCGGGGAGCCAATCCAAAAATACCTCATATGAAAGACCTTGATTAAGTATTTCCATCATTTTTATAATTCTCTTTTATTAATTATTTTTTAAACATTTGTAACTTTAGTTTAACTTATTTTTTGTTTTTTTTCAATACTTATATTTCAAGCTGTATAATTTCAACTCGAATGAGATTTATACGAAATTTCAGAATAAGTTATTCTTCTTTTATTTAATTTTATTCAAAATAACAAATTTAATACAGTATTAATTCATTTGGTAATAATATATAAATATAAATGTTGTTTATTTTTTAATTTTTATTTGAGGTGATGTTATGGTTGATTTTAAAAAATTACTCTTTCGTACAGCTGGCCTTTCTATGCTTATTAAGGGTATTACAGGTGTTCACGGGGTATCACATTTAGAAGAGGGTAATAAAAACATTCCCCCTATAACGCGAAAAACACAGCGCCCTGAACCCATTAACTTTGAAAAACGACTAGACCTTGTTCAGAAGCTCAATCAAAAAGGGGCACAACTTGACGAGGTACAACAACGTAGAGATAATTTAAGAGCTGAAATAACTCAAGAAAGGGAAGTTGTTGATAAGCTCGCTGGAAACGCAGGGTTTAATAATATGAATTCGCTTGATGTACTGAGTGATCAAGACTGTTTTCTTAACAGAGTTACACTAGACGACGCAAAAGCATATTCGGCCTTCAGTTCCCTTGTTTATAACATTGATCAACAAAAATCGATGACAAGAAAAGCGAGCAAACAGACCACAAAACTTGAGCGTGATTTCTTAGCAAAATTAAGTACAATTTCACTACTGGAAAGCAAAGAAGCAGCTATAAAAAAATCACTTTTTATTACGGAGGAATACAAAAGGGAAGTTGAAAATTTAAGTAGCGTATTTGGGATAAAGTTCCAGACGAGAGCAGATCAAGCTTCTCCTACTTTTGAAGAAGTCCAAGAAGCTATTGGGCTTAAAGTTACAGCTCTACGAAGGGAAGCTGAAACACTTGAACGCCAAAAAGAACATCAAAATACAGAATTTCTCACGGCCGCAAGGGACGTCTTTGCCCATAATCTTGAAGGAATGGACTACAACATCGAGGGTGTTTTTCATAGAAACAATGGAGAATTTTCGGGAGTTGCCGGCTATAAACATCACAAAGCAACTGCTGAACAGCCCGAAGAACACACACTGCTTCTTGCTATGGCGGGAACAAAATCATGGTCTGATGTTTGGAGCGATTTGTGGGGCGTGAAAGATTGGGTTGATTATGGATCCGGTTTACTACGAGGCGTCAAGTTTCATGCAGGAATTATGTCACACCTTAATGACAATGCAGCCGCTTTTTTTTCCTTCACAACAAATTGGCTAAAGAACTTTCAAGAACAACATGCAGGGGCAACGCTTAACATTGCAGGGGTCGGGCATAGCCTTGGAGGTTCTCTAGGGGAAGTTTTTGCTGTTTCAGCTAAACAAATAGCCGAAAAAATGGGAATTAAAGTAAGATTATCTATTATGACAGAGGGTGCACCAAATATTATAGATGCAAATTCCTTAGAAACTTATAATAATATTAAGGGTAAGGGTAATACGATACAAATAGCTCATGTTTATGATCCCGTCCCCAGAGCTGCTTTTTGGCTAAAAAGCACGAACGATGCCGAGATCAAAAGAGCCAATTCTCTTTTTTATGATATTAATGGAACAATGGTACTCCCTGGCCTCAATCCCCATAGTTCAACTGAGTATTACCAATCCGCAGTCAAAGTCTTTGAATCATGGTACGAGGATATGACTCTTTTAAAAACGCAAGCAGCACATTTTGCAGAGTTGGTTAAAGAAGAAGAAGCCACTGATCAAGCTATTGGTAAGATTTCTCGTGAAGCTTATCAAATAGGTACTCAAATCATAAATCAAGACAAAATAAGTGCAGCAGGATTTGAGCAAGAGTGGGAAAAATACATTACACAAGAACAATTGAAGCTTCAAAAACTTAATGATGAATTCAAACCACTTAAGGTAAAAATTTACAAACTTTCATTGCAAAAGAATCCTTCAATTGTAGAGCAAGAAAAACTTGTCTTTGAGCGTACCGCCCTCCAAGAAAAGATTAACAAACAGACAAAAATTATTGAAGATTTGTCACAAGATAAACCATGGACGCCCTATGCTGAAGAAATCTCCAGAAATTTCGCGGAACTTAAAGCTGATATGCTGACAAGTTCTTTCCTTTTAGACTCGATCGTAGAAAAGAGTATGTCAAGCTCACTCTCAAATTTTGATATAGGCTCGATCTTAACAAAAAGTACGCTGAAAATGGATGAGAATCGTTCTATTGTGGGCGCTACTCGACAAGATATTCTAC
>JAGONT010000048.1 GCA_017992885.1 Alphaproteobacteria bacterium | reverse complement strand
AGCAACGATTCATGGAAGATAAGATGCAACAGGCAGATCAATTTGTGGGATCTCATGGGCTCGCTTCGCAAGCATCAGATATTGATAGATCTTATGATCAAGCCAAAAACCGTATTGCTAATCCTGTGAATCAAGAAATCACTCAGAGCGCCGCTGCCTCTCAAGCTTCAAAACACGGCCTTGGAAATGACTTTGAGGTGAGTACAGGACCGCGTGATGAGGCAAAAAAAATACTTTCCTCTACAGGAAAGCAGATGGCTGAACAGCAACAGCTTCTCGCTCAACAAGCTGGAATGAGAAAAGCAGAAGTGGGATTAAAGGAAACAAAACCCGTTAAGCCTGGAACAGCCGAGGCTGGGGCAACAGAGGCAGGAACAGTCAAAACGGGGGGAGCCCAGGCTGATACAGACCGACCTCCAACCATGAATAGGGAGGCAACCCAAAGTCAAATGATGCAAAGCGAGATATTTCAAAGTCTTGTCTCTCGAATGGGAGGAGGTCAGAACATACTGGCACACGCTAAAGCATTACAAAATGGGAAAGCCGAGACTGAAACAGCTGAGATTGGGACAACCGAGGTTGGGACCGCTGAAGCTGGAACAATCAAAAGTAGCTTACCCCAGGAAGTAAGCCAGCACAGAACTATCCAGATTGAAACTCCCCAAGATGGAGGAGCTCAAACCGCAGTCGTTCAGGGTGAAGCAGTGCGGACGTATAATGATAGAGCAACGGAGCCTGCAATAGCACAGGCGAGTGCTCTTCAAACTGGACTCTCCCAAAGAGAAGACGCTCAAAGCATGGAAGAACAAACAGGATCATTGCAGAACGAATCATTGCAAAATACGGAGATCCAGACGGAATCTGTTGAGACAGGAGCTATCGAGATAGGCTTTAAAGCAGGAGCCGCTGAGAATCAGTTTGTTCAGTCACAAACAGGTCAGAGGAGGGATACAGAGACGGGAGGGTCGCAAGATACAGCTTCTCAAGCTTCAGCACACGGTCTTGGAAATGACTTTGAGGTGAATACAGCACCACATGATGAAGCCCAAAAAATACTTTCCTCTACAGAACATCGGATGGCTGAAAAGCAACATCCCCTCGCACAACAAACTGAAATGGGAAACACAGAGGCTGGATTAGATGAAGCGAAATTCATTAAAACTCGGACAGCTGAAACGGGAGCAATCGAAACTGAGAGAACCGAGGTGGGAACAACCAAGACTGGAGCAGACCAATCTAGAACCATCAATAGAGAGGTAATTCAGAGCCAAGGTGCGCAGAGTGAGCCATTTCAAAGTCTTTCCTCTCAAATTGAAGAAGGTCCAGATAGACTGAATCAAACTGAAAGAGGTCAGAACATACTAACCCAGGCTGAGCTTCTTCAAGCAGGACCGACCCAAGCTAATATAGCCCAGACTGAAGGGTTTCAAACTGCCATCAATCAGCCTGAACCCTTTCAAAATAGACCAACTCAGGCGGTAAGTACCTCTCATTCATCAGAATTGTTACAAAACGAAGGATTGCAAAACGTAGAGTCTCACCATGGAACAACTCAAGCTGACACATCACAAAGCAGAAAAGAAGAGAGGATAGCAGGCCAGTCTGGAACAGCTGAAACAGAAACTGTCGAGAATCAGCTTTCTCAGACACAAATAGGCCAGGTAGGAAGTGCAGAGAGCAGAAAGGACCAGAACGCATCCTCTCAAGCTTTAGCGCAGAGTACCCGAGGAGATCTCAAGATCAATCTCCCCTCTCAGCGGGACCTGAAAGAAAAACTGACGTCTATAGAAGATAAGCTCATGGAGCAACAAGAATTTCTTGAAAGAGAAACCTTACAGAGAAAAGAAAAGGCGCCTTCTAAATGAGAAGACATTTTACAATTTCATGGGGGCGATCTCTCCTTTTGACCATCGGACATAATCCCTATAGCCGCCCGTGTCAGGTTTGGGCCAGGGGGGATTATCATACCGTTCATCTCGATAGATTAACCGCGGACGTCGTCTCTTGGAAAAGAGGCGAACAGAAAGAATTCCTAAAAGGGTGCACATCACATAAGCTATGCAAAATGCTTCTAGAGCATAGGGAAATAGAAAAAAAGAGAGTCCAAAAACACCCGTTGCAACGGCAAGGCTGGCAAAGCGAATATAGCGCCGTGTATCAAAGTAATGGTCCAGCTCTTCACCCGTTACCCTCTCAGATTTTAAGAGCTCTTCAGGATTTGCAAAAGAAGAAGCCTTTAGGTGCAGTACATAATGGCTTAGGCCATCCCACAGAGTCACCCAGCAAAAATAGGCAGCTAAGCCAAGAACAGGATTCCATCCCCCTAAACCACCTAAAATTCCAGCAACAAGACCTGAGAGAACAATACATTTTCTTATTAGAAAGGGGTCGTTGGAAAGGAGAGCTTTTTGACTCTCTTGGGTTGCTGTTATCATTGTTTAAGTCCTCTCACCTTTTATGTTCAATATATCTCCATCTAAATATGTATTCAATAAGGATTTCAAGAAAATAATGCTAGACTTCTACACACGGGGAGGGCAGCTCACTCTCCACACCTTTCATATGTTCAAGCAAATCTGCGTGGCCACATGCTTCCTGTCCTTTTGTGTGGGAATTGGTGTATTTACAGTTCTGTTCTTTAAGGAAACGACCTCCTATCAACGATATCTTTATAAAGAGTCTCTCGCTGCTGAATGGAGAGTCAATATGAGTCAAAACGATCCTTCAAAAATGACTCAAGCCTTTCAATTTGAAAATGGGGTTACACGAGAAGTTAAATCACAAGATATTCTTAGAAATCCTCGCATCCAGGCTCATATTGAGAAAATTGATACCCTCTGCTATCAAAATATGTGGAAAAGCTTATGGGCTGCTCTGTTTTCATCCTTCCTTCTCATGGGGTTCTTCATCTATCAAGGCTACGTCAAATCTAAGAAAAAGCTTGAACGTGGCAACCATATTGTTTCCGCAAAACAAATGAAAGGTATCCTCACAAGGGCAAATTCTGATTCGGACCTTTGTTTAGACAAACTCCCTTTAGTTCGGGATAGGGAAACATCTCATATCCTCATTACAGGCACAACCAGCTCAGGAAAAACCAATTGTTTTCACACCCTTCTTCCTCAAATTCGCCATCGCCATGAGCGAGGGTGGTCCAATCGGGCGATTGTTGTGGATATGACGGGGGACTTTGTTGCCAAGTATTATCGAGAAGGCAAAGACCTGCTTTTGAATCCTTTTGATGAACGATCTGAAGTTTGGTCTCCTTGGGCAGAGTGTCTCACAGAGACCCATTATGATGCCTTAGCTGCTGCCATTGTGCCAAGATCGACAGCCCATGATAAATTCTGGGAAAATGCAGGCAAGACCTTATTAGCGTCAGCCTTAAAAGAGTGCGCCAAACGAAAAGACTGCGATATCCAAAAACTTTACCATGTGCTTGTCAGAAGTCACCTGAATGACTTTAGTACCTTCTTTCAACACACCGATGCCGCTGCTTATACTCATGCAGAAGGAGAAAAGATGACGTTGTCTATTCGGGCAACGCTTGCGAATCATCTCCAAGGATTTAAATATCTCACACCAACAACTGAAGGCTTTTCCATCCGTAAATGGATCAGCAAGACTCACATTTCCAGTGATTCCTGGTTGTTCTTATCTGTAAAACCTGATCAACGAGAAACACTGCTTCCTCTTGTCAGCGCTTGGCTAGATACAGCCATTAATGCCTTAATGACGCTTCCTCCTAATACGGAACGAAGACTGTGGTTTATCATTGATGAGCTCTCTTCTCTTCAAAAGCTTCCTTCTCTTGAAACAGCCATGGCAGAAAGCCGTAAATACGGCGGATGTGTCTTAGCGGGGATTCAAAACTTTCCTCAGCTTTATCACGCTTATGGTCAAAACCAAGCTCAATCCATTTTAGATCAATTCAACACGAAAATCTTTTTTCGAAACACGGACCCCACCATTACAAGCTGGATTTCCAAAATTTTAGGGGAAGCAGAAACGACAGAACAACTCGAAAATCTCTCCTATGGAGCCCACAGTATTCGAGATGGTGTTTCTCTTTCTCCTCAAACACGAACGAAGCCTCTGACTCTTCCTACAGAGATTGCGAATTTGCATGATCTTGAAGCTTTTATCAAACTCCCTGGGCCTTATCCTATTTGTAAAACAAGACTGACATATAAAAGTCTTCCCACCCTCACAGAAAGCTTCAGATCCACCCCTGAAACTGAAATCATAAAGCGTCAACAAAAACTGGAGAGCTTCACAATGACTCCTCCAACTAAACAAGCCATAAATAAGGAGAAAGCCAAGTGAATCAAAACGAGCAAGACATCCAAAGGTTTATTCAGATTCGTGACGAGATCAATGAGGAAATTAAGAAAATTGGTCCAAATGTTACCCAATTACAAGACACCACAACAGCTCTGCTTTCTCACGTAGACGTCTTTAAGGAGCTTTCCAAAACTGCCCAAAATGACATGAAGATAGCCGTACAAGGCGCTGCTCAAGATATGGCTCAAAGCGCTTCTGTAGCTTTCTCTACAAAGATTGAAGCCCAAGTCCAAGAAATCCTCACAACTCTCGATCAATCGGTCCAATATGCTAAAAGAACTCTCGATAGTTCCAGAACATCAAAACATCGAAACCTCAGGTCCTTATCCATTCTGGGATGCTTATTATGCGGACTATTGGGTGCCGGACTTGGATATTTTTATGCCAAACGAAATCCCTGTTCTCTTCCATCAGACCTCATGAAAATGTACTCCCTGGGCTATGAGTATAAAGCTGTTCTCTCAAAAATGAGCGTCCAAGAAAAACAAAAATTGAAGACACTTGTGAAAAGAAAGTAAGAAAATGGTTGTTTCGTATAAGTTCACAATGCCCACAAATGGCGTACTCTCTAGGAAAAAAACAGGGCCATTCTCTCCTATCTTTCAAATGTAGAGACTTCAATATAATAAAAAATGGTGTCACCAGTTATGCTGAAAAATCTGCTTGAAAATTTTCTTATCCATGTAGATAATTAGCTTATAAAAACAATAATAATAGGGTTTATGAGCCACCAACGACTTTTTTATTTTTCTATTTCTAATAAATCTGTAGGCATACTTAAGGTTTATACACACTTTTTTTCTCTCTTTTTTACATTCCCAGCTTTTCTCATTTCCTGTTTTGCAAACAGCTTAAGAATGCGTTCTATAAGCAAGAAAAAACGAAAGAAAATGTATGCTCAATTTACGGTTTTGCTCCTACTTGGAGGAGGCGTGCTGCTTTGCTTAACTTTAGGCACACTCGTCTCGCAAAAGAATCAGTCATCTTTCCTCACGCGTGTTTCATCAATGAATTCGTTAAATAAAAAACCTAAACGCTTAAAGAATGTTAGCGTTTTTAAAGAGGTCTTTGGTATTGATCATATAGGTGCTCTTCCGTATCAATGGTTTAATTAGAAGAACGTATTAATAATGCTCTGCTGTTATAAAAAACTAAGAAAGGCAAAAACATGAAAAAAAATACCAACTTAAAAAGTATGAGAAAAAATGACCTTATTGAAGTGGTTTCTAAGAAGACTGGTTTAAAAAAAACAGAAGCTACACAAGCTGTTGAGACGATCTTTAGCTCAGTGATAGAAGCTGTTGCCAAAGGAACTGATGTTCGTTTGGTTGGATTTGGGACCTTTACTTTTGCTGAGCGTATAGCACGTGAAGGACGTAATCCAAGAACAGGTGCTGCTCTTAAAATCCCAGCAATGAAGATTCCTCGCTTTAGGCCTGGAAAAGTATTTAAAGAAGCTGTGTCATAAGATCTTTTTAGTCGATTAGGAACATAGTTATTTATTTTTCTATGCATCCCATTTCAGCTAACAAGTTTTCTTCTTGCAAGCGTATTGCTTTATTAAAAAATTCGAACCCGCTTATTTTTTCGATTTCGGAAACTTCGTTTACATACTGACAATGATTTGCACTTAATGGTGCTTCTTGAGGAAAGATGAAACCTACAGTTTCAATGACAGATCCTTTGTTAATGGAAATAATTTTCCAGTATCCAGAAGGGATTGTATAATCCACCCTTTTATTAAGAGAAATTTCAATTGGCTTTTTTTTATTGTAAAAAGGCCCTGTAATGACATAAACTTCACCATAGTGTTTTGCTAGTTTTCTCTCTGTTGATTCAAGAGTCTTCCATGCTCCTCGATTGAGGTTTTTTTTCTGAGGTGTAATATTAGAAAGATAGTTTACTACATACCATTTATTATGATTTTTAAAAGCTGCTAAGGGAGCTTGATGCCCCCTATCAAAGAAGTAAGGGGCATCACTCATTCCCTTATAATCGTTAGGAATAAGAGTAAATTGGGCATCTATTTTAGGATCTTTTGCCCAATTTCTTTTTCTTTCAGGGCCATTAATGTTAGCAGGGGTCACTTTATAAGCAACCCAATCAGCAAATTTTGTCTCTTTATTAGAGCTTAAGATAATGATTTCATGATCTACAATAACATTGTCATTAGCTGCTCCTGTCGGGCAACTTCCTAAGCAATTACTGTGATAAATGCCTTTTTCACTTTTAAAGAGTTGTTCTACCTCTAAAGGCAGCTTAGAAAAATAAAAAAAAGATAAGTTAGGAAAAAGAGATATTAATACTATTAAAAAGAAAATAAAAATAAAACTTAAAAATTTAAATTTATTTCTTTTGCTGAAAATTTTGGACATATTGTTTATGCTACCTTTGAATTTTTAGCAATTTAAATACATTGCTGCTTAGAATCAATTATCTGCAAAAGAAAATATGACAATATGTTAACCCTAATCTTTCTTAATAAAAAGCATCATAGTCCCACTCCTATTTTTAGCTTGAAGAAATCGATAAAATTAACGTAAAATTTAATAAAATGTATATTTTGTAATATAAAAAGTTAAGTAAATTTACAAAAATCAAAGTGCAAATTCAGAAAAATATAGAGATATCAACATGATAATTTTAAAAGAAAAAATTATTGATTATATGAAAGAAAAAAAACTCTCTATTGCAGCCTTAGAAAGGCAAGCAGGATTAAGCATTCACTCTATTAGAAATATTCTCAAAGATAGGATAAAAAATCCAAGCGCACAATCACTCCAAATTATAGCCGAAACATTAGAGTGTTCTCTTGATGATTTAATACAAAAATCTCCTTCTAGAAATGGGGAGGCTGAACAAGCCATTAAGCTCATCATTAAAAGTAAAAACGGGGTTATTCTCGATGACATTAAGCTTATGAGGGAATGCTTTCAGACGATCTTAGCTCTTATGAAAGAGGAAAGCGAAGCTCTTTCTATTGATGATTATCTTAACATATTAAAAAATGTCTATTCTTATTCCGCTCGTGCAAAACTTAGAAAAGTAGATCATAAGTTTTCTAAATGGTTTATTGATTATGTAAGTAGGCAGTAAATGTCGTGTTTGGAAATAGTTTTTAAAATTAAAGATAAAAAAGAGGCATAAATGAGAGAGAGTATTTACTTAAAATTGAGTCTTTTATATGAGGCATCGTCCCTTTCAGGGAGGCGTTGCAATCTGCAAATTTTCAATTTGAAATGCTTCCAGGGAGAGCTATTAACTTTGAGCTTCAAAAAGCTGCTCATCAGTATAATTTTTTACAAACCTCATCTAAACTCATATATGTTGGCTCCTGCACCCTATGTTCAAGCATTTTAATTGGAAGTCTCGTGAGTTTTTCTTATAAACTTATGCAAAATTAAAATATTGACAAATTAATAAATGATATATATAAGAATTTTTTACATAGAGGTAACATTGAAATTTAAGCTTCTATTTTTTATGTTTGTTACGCAAAAGGATATGGTATGAGTATAAAATTAAGAGTGTTATTATTACAATTTGTTGTTTTTCTCACAGTAATTTCTCCCGTTTTTTCTTTTGACGATATGGGGCTTCTCGAGGATTATTCATCACCGAGTACTCCGACAAAAACACCTCCAAAAGCCCAAAGTATTGTTCCTCGGACAGATGGGGGTCCCCAAGACACCAGGGCTTTTGAATTTCTCTTTAAGGGGCAAGAAGATCCTGCCGCTGTTAGAGTCACAACACGTCCACCCTTAAGACAGTATACATTTACAGAAAAGATGAAATCGCTTTTTTTGGGCGAGGAACCTGATTACTCTACATTATCTGGCACTATGACCTCCCATGGAGTAATAACGAATGGACATGGTTTTGTAGAAGAAGTTCCTTGTTTTACAAATTGGCTTCGTAAAATATGTAATAGTAAAAATCGGCTTTATCGTACTTTAGAGCCTGCTATAATTGAACAAGGACTAACCATAGAGCATTTTTCATCAAATGATCAAACGCCCTATTTTGATGAGAACTTTCTTCCTAACGTGCCGACGTCCACGCATGCTATTTATGATAGCAAAGACGTAAAGTCCGTTTTTCTTATGGAGGATTATCTTGTTTCTTCAGGTCAAAGGACGAATGGATGGATTTATGGAAGCCTTAACTCTAAGCATGATGTTGCTCTGATCGAATTGGAGGAGAACAGATATCCAGAAAAAATTTGCCAAATAGCAGAGAGCTTACCTTCCTCAGACCTACACAAAGTAGCCATTTATCAATATCCCTTCGGACATCCTCTTCAAAAAAAATCTGTGGAATTTGCTGATTTTTCAAAAAAGACTCACCAAGCTGTAACTTTTGGAGGAAGTAGTGGAAGCGCACTTAGAGACTTTGATTCAGGCTTCATTATTGGAGTTCATAAAGCAGGCACTGATTTCCACAATTTGTTCATTCCCCTTAGTCTTCCTATGCTTACTCGTTTGAACATGAAGATATATTCAACTAATCATGATTCTAATAAAAAATATTGATATTTTTTTTAAAATATTGTATATTTAATAAAATAGAAGGAGATAATCTTATGAAAAAATTAACCACCAGTGCTCTTGTGCTTCTTTTATTGATGCCTTACGTGTGTCATTCTATGGAGAACGATCAAGAGAATGAAAAAGATATTCGTAAAAGCGTGAAAACCGATCCTCTCAAAGCCCCAAATTCGCCTCCTGGATTAAAAGGAGTGAGGGGAAAGTTTATATGCACGGATGACAAAAGAGATGTTGCTATGTATCGGCAATGGTCGACCGATAGCTTCTCTACAAGGCTTGGGAAAGTATTGAGTAGCTGGGGGTGGAAAGCTCCTTCTAACTCCACAGAACAAACCACAAAATAAAATCAATTAAAAGAAAAGCTAAGATTGCAAAGTAGAGGGTATCCTAGATAACGCGTGATGATATTATCTAGGATACCCCACTCGCTATTTTTAAGTGAAGGTTCAACGTATTTTTGAAGCCAGTTAAATATATCTTTGCTTGCGCTTTCAGCAGCATCTTCGTTTATTCCATGCCCTTGATTTTTGTACACAATAAATTGAGTAGGGATCTTTCTCACTCTTAGCGCTTGATAAAACTCATAACTTTGATCAATTGTTACGATTGTGTCGTTATCGCCATGTTGAATAAGAGTTGGCGTTGTCACTTTTTCAACATGCATAATAGGAGAGTTATCTAACCAAGCTTTATAATCTTCCCAAAAGTCGCCCCAAAAAAAAGAAACCGGCAAGGAGGATGTCTCCGCATTGGTTGCATAAGAAAGTGGACTCCCTTACCGCCTAGAAGGCGGTAGCTCCTAAATTCGGCTAGAAGCCGACTTGAAAGTTGTCGGAACTTTTACGCCTTTCAATTTCATCCTGATTCTTTATGTATTCTGCGATAATTTCATCGGTAACGTTTCCTGTAGAAACAGCAAAATATCCCCGTGCCCATAAATGTCTGCTCCAAAACTCTTTTCGAAACCGCTCACTCTTCATGAGTAACTTTCTTGATGTTACTCCTTTTAGCTTTTTGTCCTTCCCCCCTATAAGTGGTCCAGAAATAATCTCGTAGCAAATTCTTTTTGGATGGGGAAGGCATGAGATTTAAATGAGATCAACCAGGAAGAGGGAAACGTTATTTCAGCAAAGAAACACCATAATTCAGAGACAATTATTCGGAAACTACGCCAAGCCGAGATTCTGATTCACGAGGGTCAGTCTATTTCTGAGATTTGTAGGACATTAGGCATTTCAGATGCCACCTATTACAAATGGCGTAAGGAATATGGGGAGATGCAAATGGCTCAAGCCAGGCGTCTAAAAGAGCTTGAGAAAGAGAACAATCGCTTAAAGAAAGCTGTTGCTAATCTTACAGTGGATAAACTGATTCTCCAGGAGGTTGTTCAGGGTGCGCATTCCGCTGAAGATTGCCATTGATTCCGCTCCAAAGTTGCCGGCAATTACGGTTTAAAGTTGCCGTTTTATCGGAGCGTTAGCGACGTAAAAATTATCTCTTTAATACCTCTTAAAATGCA
>JAGONT010000019.1 GCA_017992885.1 Alphaproteobacteria bacterium | reverse complement strand
TTCATCGTTCGTAATCTGTACAGTCAAAGGTGTTTCAACAAGTCCAGGCGCTAAGGCGTTTATCCGCAAATTGGCACTCGCATAGGTAGCTGCTGCTGAAAGGGTGAGCCCAATAATTCCAGCCTTTGCTGAGGCAATAGCCTCATGATTTGCAAATCCTTCCCTTGCAGCAGCTGATGAAATAAGAACAACTGATCCCCCATTAGTCATATATTTTCCAGCTGCTCGAACAGTAGCAAAAGAAGTTGTAAGAGAGCTTTCTATAACACTATTATATTGCTCTTTGGTTGTCAGGTGGGATGGCTTTAAAAGAAGGGATCCGCTACAATTAACCACTCCAGTTAGATCTCCCGCTCTTTTAAATATCTCTTCTACTGCATGAAAATCTGTCGCATCTAAATAAGCATCGGGAGTAATTTTTGAATTGTCACGCGCTGTCTTGAAAACGGTATGTCCTTCGCTTTTAAGCTGACGAACAACCGCTTGCCCAATACCGCTGCTCGCTGCAATGATTAAAAATTTAGCCATAACTATTATTTCTTTAACTGGTAAATAATTACAGATATTTTACAATGCATCAGCAAAACTATGATTTTTATCTCTATGTCTGCATTCATCTTGACGAATGACTTGAATCAGATCCAGAAGCGTAGAATTATTTGCCAGACCCCAATAAGATTGAGCTATAAAAGGTGTATTAATATTAGGAATTCTTCCCTCTTCTACCTCTTTGAGATATTGAGAATAGCTTGTAACAGCTTCTTCTTCCAAATAACCAACAGTTCTATGAGCTGTATAAGGAGAAAAAATATAGAGTACAATATAAAATATAATAAAAAATAATTGAGCAATTATTATAATGAAGCGTTCTATTATGTTAGGTTGTGCAATATGAATGAATGTCATAAGATGCATTCGCTCATTTTCAGCCTCCTCAAGTAATTGCCGTATCCATCCTTCATCATCTTTAATTTTTCTCAAGCATCTCAAATGAATTAACATCCCTCCTACCATACCAGGAATAGCAGCTACCGTCTCTAAAACTACAGCTCTATGACCATATCTCTTTTTAAAAAATGCATCTGCAAAAAAACGCATACATTTTACATAATAAAAGGCAACTTTATCTCGCCGATTAATAGGAGTGCGATGCTTATTAATATCACATTTGCTAATCATTAAAAAATCAATCTTGAAATATTCATTATAAAATTATTTGAAAAAGTAGTTATTTTTCATGCAGCAACTTACCTGCTATGACTACCTTAGAAATCTTAAACGAGTATGACTTTTTTGTATATGGCGAACCTCAATTTTCTTAGTAATAATAATCAAGGTGTGAAGAGTGCTTTCTTTAGTGGCTATCATAAGACATAATAGGTGCTATGAATTTTACATTTTTTGCTCCTTCTGGAGAGCTTAAGTCGTCTTTAAGTCCCCTTTTACGTCTATTGCCTTATCTTTGGCCAACCAACGCTGTAGGACTGAGGATACGCGTCATTATCTCTTTCTTATGCCTATTCCTCTCAAAGATATTTAATCTCTTAGTCCCACTTTATTTTAGAGACGCAGTTAATGCGCTTTCCTTTGAAAAAGAAAATTTTATCATCGTGCTACCTTTAGGCATAGTATTAGCATATGGTGCCATGCGAATTTTAAACGCTTTTTTTAGTGAAGTTCGCATCGCAATTTTTGCTCCAGTAGGGCAACATGCAACACGTAAGATTGCAGTTATGGTTTTTAAGCATCTTCATCGTCTCAGCTTACGCTTTCACCTGGCTCGAAGAACCGGTGGTATAAGTCGAGTTATTGAACGGGGAACAGGAGGTATTGAAAACTTTTTATGGTTTTCCACAAATAATATAGCACCTGCTATTGTTGAAGTTATCTTTATGACTACAGCTATGTGGATACTTTATAATTGGAAATTCGCCTTTATTACCCTCGTAACCATTACCATATATACTGTTTTTACAATTTTAACCACAGAATGGCGAACACACTATGTCCGCAAAATGAATACAATCCAGGATCAGGGGAATGCGAGATCTATTGATACTCTTTTAAACTATGAAACTGTTAAATATTTTACAAACGAGGATTATGAAGCTAGTCGCTTTGATCTTATACAATCCCATTTTGAGAAATCTGCAATATTATATCAGTCTACCCTTGCAGTATTAAATGGTGGCCAAGGTATTATTATCGCAATAGGTACAACTCTAATTATGATCTTGGCAGCAATGGGCGTTGTAGATCAAACCTTAACCGTTGGTGATTTTGTGCTGGTAAATAGCTATCTATTACAGGCTTTTATACCGCTCGGAGCTTTAGGATATGCATACCGTATCCTTAAACAATCCCTTGTAGATATGGAGGGAATGTTTTCTATTTTAGATGAAAATGCTGAAATTGAGGATAGTCCAACGGCGCGGCCGATACGTATTTCAGGAGGATCTATTGAATTTCGAAACGTTTCTTTCTCATATAATCCCAATCGCAAAATCCTAAAAGATGTTTCGTTTCAAATTCCCGCCGGAAAAACAATGGCAATTGTAGGAGAAAGTGGTGCGGGGAAATCAACAATCTCACGTTTATTATTTCGGTTTTATGATATCACAAAAGGCACTATACTTATCGATGGACAAGATATTCGAAATGTAACCCAAGAAAGTCTTAGGAAAACGATCGGGGTCGTTCCTCAGGACACAGTTCTTTTTAATGATACGATTTATTATAATATTTCCTATGGTGACCCAGAAGCAACAGCTGCTGCAATCGAAAAAGCCGCGCAGCATGCACAAATTGATAATTTTATTAAAAGTCTGCCTGAAGGATATAACACGCTTGTTGGAGAGAGAGGCTTAAAACTTTCAGGAGGAGAAAAACAAAGAGTCGCTATTGCAAGAACACTTTTAAAAAACCCTGCTATTTTTTTATTTGATGAGGCCACGTCTTCTTTGGATACAAAAACTGAAAAAGAAATTCAAAAAAATCTTCTTAAAATTTCTCAAAATCATACCACTCTTATCATTGCACATCGCTTATCAACGATTATTCACGCTGATGAAATATTAGTCCTTCATAAAGGTAAGGTGGTGGAACGGGGCACACATCTGTTCCTTCTTGCTCAACAAGGCTACTATGCTGACATGTGGAAGCATCAACAAGATGAGACACAAAAGCTTAAATTAGTAGAATAGATCTATTTCCGGATGGATTTATTAGCGATCTATAAATAAGAAGTTGGAAAAAAAATCCCATGGGTAAATCAATTACAACCATCTAAAGCCGGGTGGAATTAAAGCTTGCAAAGTAGATTAAAGAGTAGATTTCAGAGCTCTGAAGTTTTAGAAAGGGCAGGAATTAAGTTGGGAACGAGCTGTCCCTTTCCTATCGTTGATCACAATTTTGCTCGGAAAAGGGCGTTGGAAGCTCTAAAAACTCTGTAAAGTCATTTTATCTTATTCAGAACAAAATTCTCAAAACTATTTATGGATTGATTCTTTTCTGATTTTTTTAAAAAAGAAATATGAACTTTATCAAGTTTCGGAAGAAAATCAATATTAATATAAGTGAGGTTCTTTGGGATCATATTTTTTGGCAGGACAGTTAATCCGAGTCCGGCTTTAACGGCAGCTAAGGTTCCTGCATAACTTGAGCTTGTATAAACAATACGCCACTTGAGCTCTGCGGTTTCTAAAGCTTGAAGAGCGCGCGTTCGATAAATGCAAGGCTGGGGAGAGAGGACAAGAGGAAGAGTTTGTTCTTTCTCAAGAGTAGCCATTAAACTCTGGTTACAAACCCACTCTAAGGACTCCGTTAAAAGATTGACACCATGGGGAAAATCTTTGGGACAAGCCATTTTCGTTAAAACAATATCAAATTCACCCTTCTTGAATCGTTCTAAAAGATTAAGGGTTAAGTCGCATTCCACGTTTAACAGAATTCCCGGATGAATTCGTGAAAAATCTGCAAGCACATCCGCCAAAAAAAAGGTGGCAAAATCTTCAGGAACACCAAAGCGGATTTCTCCTTTAAGGTGATGTTCTTTGAAACGAGAAATAACCTCGTGGTGTAAAGAAAGAATCCGTTGAGCATAAGTGAAAAAAATTTCTCCTTCTGTGGTTAAAGAAACGGTTCTTTCCCTTTTTAAAAGAGTGACTTCCAGCGCTTGCTCTAGTTTAGAAATTTGCTGACTAACTGCTGACTGGGTGCGGCTAACTTTTTCTGCAGCTTTTGTGAAGCTGCCACTTTCGGCCACTGATAAAAAACATTGAAGTGTAAGGTGATCAAATGTCATAAGAATCTCTAATTCATAAGATTAAAATTATTAACTTTCCTTATCGTAATCATAAATGCATAGAATGTCATTACCCAAATGCATTCTGAGGACTTTTTATGACAATTTTAACCCTATTCATTCAAAATCTACTGTCCCCATCCATTCTCTTTTTTTTATTAGGATGTTTTTCAGGATTGATAAAATCAGATTTTGTCATCCCCGAAAGCATCAGTCGCTATCTTTCCATTTATTTAATGATGGCTATTGGGTTTAAGGGAGGCGTTGCCCTTACCGACACTCCAGAAATAAATGGCCAAGTAATATCTATGCTTTTGGTTGGCGTAGGAATTGGGTTTCTTCAACCTTTTGTTGGGTTTTCATTATTAAAAATAACAACAAAATTAGATCGCACAACAGCTGCGGCAGTTTCTGCCCACTATGGATCCATCAGTGTTGTAACCTTTGTTACTGCTGTAAGTTTTTTACAAGAGGGTCATATTCTTTATGCAGGTTACATTGTTGCAGTCCTTGCCCTTATGGAAGCTCCGGCAATACTTTCAGGATTGATGATTGCGAATCATGGCTTATCTAAGGGATTAGAACGAAGGAATGGCAATGTGAGAGAAATTTTTACAAATGGAGCTATTTTGCTCTTAATGGGATCATTCCTCATAGGTATTTTAACGGGAAAGGAAGGTTTAGAAAAAATGACTGGATTTCTGGTGGATCCTTTTCAAGGCTTTTTAGCCCTTTTTCTTCTAGATATGGGGCTTTTTGTATCTAGACAAGCTCACCACCTAAAAGAATTTAGTCCTAGCCTGTTTGTTTTTGGTATCTACATGCCTTTGATTGGAGGGGCATTTGGGGCAGGGCTCAGCAAAGTATTAGAATTAGATATTGGTACTGGAACGCTGTTTATGGTTCTTTGTGCCAGTGCATCCTATATTGCCGTTCCTGCTGCAATGCGAACAGCTCTCCCTAACGCAAAAGCGGGGGTATATATTCCTCTTTCTTTAGGCATTACATTTCCTTTTAATATCTTGATCGGGATCCCTCTTTACTTTGCAGTTGCAAAATATATTCTAAATTAGGTCTATATTAAAATGATTTATCAAGGTAAATACTGCGCTCTCAATACACTCCATTTTAAATCAGAAGCTCTTGCTGAACCTTTTTTAAAAGAGTTAGGAATCAGAGTGATCGAGCAAAGGGGAGATACAGACCAACTTGGAACATTTTCAGGAGAAGTGGAACGTCCCGGTACCATGTTCGAGGTTTTAAAAAAGAAGTGTGAAATGGGAATTGAACTGAGTGGTTTTAAATTAGGCCTTGCGAGTGAAGGAAGCTTTGGATCTCATCCCAGCATCCCCTTTTTGGCCTGTGATTATGAAGCACTCCTATTCATGGACAGAGAAAGAAATTTTATTGTATATGAAACAATTATCACTGAAAACACAAATTATAAATCGAAGGACATAAAAGAAGAGCATGAATTTTTTAATTTTGCTGAAACAATAAAATTCCCTTCCCATGGAATCATTGTTCGACACTTGGAATGGGAAGATAAATCTTTGATCTTCAAAGGGATAAAGACCTTAGAAGGATTTCGTAATGCTTTTAAAATTTGTCAAAAAGCATCATCAAGCAAAAGTGTAAGACTTGAAACAGATATGAGAGCTCATATGAATCCAACACGAATGATGGTTATTAAAGAATTGGCTCAAAAATTATGTCTGCGTTTAAAAATGAAATGTCCAAAATGTAAAATGCCTGGATGTGGAAAGGTCCGTGTTTTAAAAGGCCTTGAATGTAGAGAGTGTGGTTCACCTACTGAAAAGATAAAAGAAGAAATTTTTGGATGTGTGAAATGTTCTTTTGAACAAAGTGTTAGAAAAGAAATCAGGGTGGAAAGCACGACCCATATGCCACAATTGGAGCAATATGTGCCCGCCTTTGGCATGGATGGCATCAGTTACTTTCCAGCCTTTTTCTTGAGTATCAGTCCAGATGCCTGGGGCATTCAACCAGCCATGTCCTTGGAAATTGATCGCCGTTGCTTCTGTAATAATGAGTCCAGCCTCGGTCCGTACACTATAATAATCTGCCATCAGTTTTCTTGGACCCCCCATCTTCCGCTCGGACTCGTTTCACGGGCGCCATAATCATCCGATTGGGAAGGCAATAATCTCCCAAAGTTAGCGGATCGAAAAGTGTTGGCATGGTTAAGTTCCTTATCATATTTTTGTCAAATTTGCTTCTCCACGTGGACTTTGTCCATCCCTATTTGTGTGGAGAGAAGACTCTGCGTCTCATCATGTGAGAACTTTTCTGTGTTCAAGCAAAATCTTCTTAACTTTTTTATATATCCCTCTTACAATGATTCCATGTTAAGAAGTAAATTAAAAAGAGGAGAATAAAAATGAATATAAAAGAATTTTTCTTTATTGGGAAATTGATTTTTCTTATCAATTTAGCTTTTGGAACAGGGGGAATGCTCATGGCACAAGAAAATGAAAGCAAAATAGAAACAGCTTTTGACTATAAAGATCAGCCGAATGAATTTTGGGAAAGCCACCTTAGTCCAGAAGCTTACAATGTTTGCCGAGTCCATGGAACAGAAAGAGCAGGTTCAGGGAAGTACGATAAATTTTATGAAAAGGGAACTTATTATTGTGCCTGCTGTGGGGGTGATTACGCCATTTATAGTTCAACGGCTAAATTTGACTCTGGAACCGGATGGCCAAGTTTTTATGAACCTATAAAAGGGGGAGTTGTGGTCCGTACGGATGCAAATGATAGTCTCCGCGGGCTTGTCGGATTGGCTAGAAAAGAAGTCGTCTGTTCCCGGTGTGGGTATCATCTGGGCCATGTTTTTGACGATGGCCCTCCCCCTACGGGGAAAAGGTATTGTATGAATTCTATGGCCCTCACTTTTACCCCTGAAGGACAGACTGCGCAGCGGACGTATAGTGTGACGCTTGCTCAATCAGGGGAAATGAACAAATGAGAGCGCTATTCGCTTTTTTAGCAATCGTAACAGGACTTTTCACATTCACCTTAAGAGCTGAGGAAATTATGACTCCAGAAAAAAAAGAAGTCGCCATCTTTACCATGGGATGTTTTTGGTGTGGGGAATCGGAATTTCGCAACCCTGATTCTGGTAAGCCCTTGCCGGGAATACTTTCCTTGCAGGTAGGGTATGCAGGAGGAACCAAGTCTAATCCCACCTATGAAAGTCATCAGGGGTATAAGGAAGCAGTGAAGATTGAGTTTAACCCTAGTATTATTTCCTATGAAAAACTCTTGGATATATTTTGGCATAACGTGGATCCCTTTGATGGAAAGGGCCAGTTTTGTGACAAGGGTTCTCCTTATACATCTGTCATCTACTATCATGATGAGGCACAAAAGAATGCCGCCCTTGCCTCTCTACAAAACACTCAAAAGGTTTTGGGCAAAAAAATTGTCACTGAGCTCCTCCCCGCAACAACTTTCTATGATGCTGAAGAATACCATCAAGACTACAAAGAAAAAAATCCCGTTAGATATAAATTTTACCGATGGAATTGCGGTCGAGACGAAAGGTTAAAGGAAGTTTGGGGAGGTTCAACAGCTTCACATGAAGGACAAAAATAAATCCATCCTCACCCCTGATTTTTGCGTCATTGGCGCAGAATCTGGTGGGCTTTCCTTTGCAGCAGGAGCATCCCAAATGGGAGCGTCTGTCGTCCTTGTAGAGCGCGCTCAAATGGGAGGAGATTGCCTGAATTCTGGCTGTGTTCCTTCAAAGTTCCTCATTGCAGCAGCTCAAATCGGTTATGACGGCTTAAGCTTGTCACAGGAATCAAGAAAAATATGAAAAATCAAATTATGCTTCTCTATGAAAAACTCTTTCTGCGTAAGCGGTCTCTTGTTGAGACTGTTTTTGATTATTTAAAAAATAAATTTCAAATTGAGCATACCAGACATAGGTCTCCCCTTAATGCCTTTATTCATGTTATTTCCACTCTCATTGTTTATCAGCTTAGACCTACTAAGCCTTCTCTAATTTACGATTTCGGTCTCCCTAATCCATAATTCGGGTTTGAAGAAGGAAAAACTTTACGATAATAAAAGCGTGGGATTGGGGCTGAGGCGATCCTTATAATGAGGGTGTTTATGAGAAATGATCCTCTCAAGAAAAAGAGGTTGTTGTCCTCGGAGAAAACATAACATTTTGGTGTCGCCTAGCTCTTGAATCTGTGAGGCTGTGAGGAGTTTTTCTTTCATTTGGCTTACGGACTCAGAGCCCGCTCCCTTTAGAAAGTCTCCATATTCACGTGCGGCATTAGTTCGTGTGATGATGGTCCTATCTCCCATCAGGCTTGATGCCCAGGAAGCTGTTGAGCTATCCGTTCTCCCAAGATTAAAAATTCTCACAGTTGCCGAAGACCCAAAAATCACATCTGTTTCTTTTCCCCAAACGGATTCAATGGAGGATTTATCTTGAGCCACCATAAAGGCTTCTATGCCAGCTCCCGCAGCAACGGTGACAATGTTAATGAGCTGACGCATGGCTCCAAGACGAGGGAACTCATCCAGCATAAGGAGGATTTTTTCTTGGGGATTCTTGTAGCCTGACTGTCTTATGACTGTTCCTAAGACGATGTTAGTAAAGAGGCGTAAAAATCCTGACATGGTCTCAATCATATCTAAGGGAATCACACAAAAAAGATCAATCTTATTATCCAAAAGCTCATCAAATGAGAAAGTGTTTGAGTCGTTTGAATCATTGTTAGGCTGCAAGAACGCTTTGTTTTTCTCATAACCAACCCAGGATAGATTGCGTTTAATGGTCGTCAAGAACGAGCCTCTTTCTTCTTCTCCTGCAGATAAGATGGTACTGGCCATCTTAGCCGGTCTTCCTTCTAAGAAATCTGGATGTTTTGCCCATATTTTGAGCTGGTTGATAAACTCAGGACCACAGACAAAGTCATAGAGTGTGTTGAGGTTAAAGTCCTCCTTTGGCATGGTGTTCTGAATAACTTCAAGGGTCACTTGAAGAATATCGGCGGCAATTTTATAAAAATGCTGATTATAAGGTGTTTCTGGCTCTAAAAGCCCTTCAATAATAATGCGTGAGTCGCGTTCAAACTCTTCTGGCCTTATATAATCCAAAGGATTCCACTGCCATTGATTTTCTTCAACTACGTTAAAAGGATTAAGAACGACAACCTTACGACCTCTTTTTTTTCTCTCTTTTTGCGTCATCGCAAAGAGCTCGCCTTTTATATCAAGAACTGCCACAGGGCCTTCATGATCAAGAAGTGCGGGAAGAACGCAAGACACCCCTTTTCCCCCTTGAGATCCTGAAATCACCACATGATGGCCTGCAAGCCACCCTTTGCTGGAATCAGGAAGATACCTCAGGATTTTTCCTTTGGTTCCTTTTTCTTGAAAAGGGACACCTAAAGGTAATCCCTTTTTATTTTTAAGAAGTTCTTTTTCTTTATTTCTGTCTAAAAATCCCGCAACCCATGGACCGTCCTTAACTCGATAGGAGCGATCTAAAAAGAGGCGCCTTCCTGGAACAAGACAGAGGAGATGAAAAAAATAACAAAGAAGCAAAACAGGGATTCCTGAGAACCCTAGCCATATTCCATAAAGTTCATAGTGGGTTGAAAGTCTTCTCTGCAGCCAGGAAAACATCATTCCCAGAGCTTTATCTGGATGATAAGAGAGGACTAACCTTGAGTAGATCATTTTCCCCTCTAAAAAGGTTATGTAAAACGGCTCTAAAGTTAGAATAAAGGTGATAAAAAAGAGCACATAGACCCCGATTTTAAGGATTTCCATGAACCTGGCTCCAAGGGGCAGGAGAAGGCAAGAAAGGATCGTCAGGCTCAGAAAGAATGTAAAGAGGGCCTTCGATTGAAACTCCAGAGCTCCAAAGTGTGAGGGAAGAAACACCCAAGCCATCATTCCCATGACGAATGTAAGAAGCGGGATAGCTTGCCTAATCAGGGTAAGAATTTGCATATTCTATTCCATGCTCCCATTAAGGAATAATGATGGGGTAATCAGGGGGAAGCTTTTCGACAGCGTCAGCAACATCCTTGCCGGCACTTAAAAGACCCTCTCCGGTACTTACGGCTAGGTTTTTCAAGGCCGTTCCTCCTAAGGTTTTTTCTTGCGATGCTTTTTCTGCGTTTTGAAGAATTTGTTTTTGTTTACCAACTTCCTCACTTCCTTTTTGCACCTTATCCTCTGTATTTTTAATCTGTTCTAAAATGGCCGTTTTAATCGAGTACTCTTTTTGAGGGCTCTCTGCTTTTTCTTGTTCAAGACGAGCCTTATCAAAGCGAGTCTTGTCAAGGCCTGCGGCGTTTGCATGGTGCTGCACTTCTTGTGCGTTGGAAGTGTTTTGCGCTTGGACACCAGCATTGTTTCTTTGATGCTGAGCCTGGGTTTCGTAACGTGTCTCAAGAGCTTGCTGTGCTCCTGCCACATTGATGCTTTGAATGGAATATTGTGGATTTTTTTCTTGGAAACGATTGAGGTAGGCGGCGCGTTCTTCTCCACCATTTTCAAGAATACGACGAGCTTCTTTATAACCAATTTGACCTCCCGATGAACCATTAGGTCCAGGATTGGCAGGTTGATGGGCAATAAACTCTAAAACTTCTTGGGTGAGTTCTTTGCTAATGGTTAAGCCCTTGCTTTGACTGGAGCTTATGTCTTTAGAGAGGGTGTCTACTTTATTTTTAGCAACGGAGGCTTCTTCTCTCAATCCTTTTGCGTGATTCAGGCTTGCAAGAGCGCCTGTGTCTAAATCAGAACCTTTAGAATCACGTGTGCCCTCTGACAAGGATTGAGCGGCGGAAACCACTTTCTCGGTGTTTTCTGAATACCCTATTTGATCTGCAATGGAGGAGGCATCTTGAATCGCTTGTTGGCGAGCCGCTGTACTGGAGAAGCTTCCTTTTGCTTCTGCACTCAGGAATTTTATGCCTGCTCCTAGACCCACACCAAGAGCTGCCTCCGCGGCCTGTGTTTCATCTAACCCCGTTCTTTGTTGAATTTCTTTAACAAAGTTATTGAAGTTCTGAAGGCTCTTGGCGTCAGAGGCGCTGATGTTTTTGGTGTATTCCTCCCCTTTAAATTGATCTGTCCCCAATCGGGATAAGAAGTTGGTCGACGTTTGAAGGGAGGCTTCCGTTGCTTCACTTGCAGAAAGGCTTTTTGATTGAGAGATGCTCAATGCATTATTGAGGTTATGCTGTTCAGCAAAACTTGTATTTTCTATCCCCATGATTTGAACGCTCAAGCGAGACATGGCTTGGTCGCTAAAGGCCTGAGTGCCACTTGCAAAAGTATTTTGTTCAACACCAGTTGCTCCCATCGCTTTAAATTGGGAGGCCGTATAACTTGGACTCGTGTTGTGCTGAAAAGCACTTGTGTTTTGATACGCTTGAGTCCCCATACTCACATTGCCTAAGCTGATATTTCCGGAGACAGTTTCGGCTGCGGCCCCACTGGCAGCAGATTGCATGGCCGAGCCTAAATGCTGAGCCAGGCCTACAAAAGCGGCAGCCCCTTGTTTGAGAATACCGTAAGAAATAAAAGGAATACTCACAGAGAACCATGCGGCTAATGTGACCATGTCGGCGTTCGCATTGATGATGGCTGAGGAATTAAGAAGGGTAAGGCCTTCTTCTCCAATCAAACTCTTTGTTTCAGATTTTCCATAAAGGGTCATAACGAGATTAAGAACAGCATAGAGAGGGGCCCATAGCTGAGTCCATACTAAAATGCCACAATAGGTGAGAAGAATCTTATATCCATTAGGAAGAAGAGCTAAAACAACAATGAAGATAAACAATGCATAACTCAGAGCTTCGATCACGTTCTTAAACAAAGGCAAGGTTTTGGCGGCAATCTCCCCTGCAACCGCATAGGCAGTTCTTTGCTGAAGCAGAGCTTTGGTCGCTGCATAGTTAGAGGCTGCTCCCAGTTCTGACAATTTGTTGTTGCTTGATTCCTCAATGGCGTTAATCATAATCTCTTGTTTAAGGATGTCTTCTGCTGATTTTGATATGTCTGAGAGAAACTGGTAGCCATTGTGCAAATGCGTAAAAAAGAGGCCTTTGGTCAAGGTCTGATTTTGAACACGACTGCCATAGATTAAGGTTGCTTTGGCAATCTCAGCGTTCCAAAGAGCATTGAGCTTTTGAGCTCCTGCCTTGCAGGTCATAATGGTTCCTGGAATGTTTCCCTCTTTATAAAGAAATCCAAGGACAGGAGAAGCCTTTGTCATTACAAGAGTCCAGATGTCAGGCGTGTTTTGAAGGTCTGTCAGTGTGTACTTATGACCAATCATGGCATCATAAACAACACATTGGTTGATAAACCGTTCCATGTTTCCTTTAAAGGCGGGGTCAACAATGCGAAATTGTCCCACCTGGCTCATAAGAGAAGAGGCAAACACTGTCCCTGTTCGATGATAGGGCATATAACCAGGCAAGATAAAAACAGACTCGACCTTTTCTGTGATAGCCCTTCCCATCTGGCTTACAAAACCTGCAAAAGCTCCCAAAGCAAAGGGCACGTTATCAACTTTTCCTCTTATTTTTGTCAAAGGATCATCAATATAAACTGTCGTTTTAGGGAGAAAGAGCAGATTGGTTGCAACAACAACCCAGAGAAACCATTTAGCTCCTTCTTGTAAACTGCTTTTAAAAAACATGAGCATAACCACATACACGGACCCCACCATCAACCCAATTCGGATGAGGGACATAACCATTCCTGTGCGATCTGCTTTAAACAAAGCAGCTATGGCATCAAAGACAAGAATAAAGAGCTCTCCTCCCCCATAGGTGGTTATGACGTGCGCCATCTTATCTCCCTCCTGCCTTCGTGCCTTGTTGAGAGGAAATAAACATGTTTTGTAGTTTTGCTTCGATTTGTTGAGTTCTCTCAATCAAATCAAGAGTGATAGTCATCTGCTCAAAGAGCGCTGTGCGTTTGGCATAAAGAAGTTTCCGAGAACTCGCGATGCCTGATCTCAGCTCCTCAATCATTCCATCATTGATTTGGACTTTTTTAAGTTGGATCACACTATCCCATACAAGAGACATGACCTCGTCCAGGTATTGAAGAAGAATATCATGAGCAATCGCTTCACTGAATTCAGTAGCGCTAATAGGACTGCCTGCTTCCTTAAAAGCTGTTTCCACAGCTATAATCTTCAAAACAGGGATCATCGTCGCATTCACAAACCCTTCCTCTTGCTCAGAGATTTCTTCATGTTTTTGAATTTTTTTAGAAAGAGAGAGCAAGAGTTTATCAACGATTGAGTAAAGAGCTTTCGCCTTTGGGAGCACCATATTTTGAAGGGTAGGAGCGAGACACTTATCTTCTGAAGGGTTATCGCATTTATAAATTTGCACAGGCACGTTCCCCATAATAAGAGCAGAGAAAAGCTGGGGATCGGTGCTTTTAGAGGGTAACACCTTAACTTCAAGCTCATTGCCGACGCGTCGGGAAATGATGGTGCCTGAAAGAGTCATAAAGAACTCCGCTAGTCCTGAATCTCCTTTTAAGAAGCCATTCTTTTGGATAGCTTTCCAAGCAATATTAAACTCATCTCCCAAAATGTCTTTAAACCCTGGTTTTTCTCCCTTTCGGTTTAAGACAGCTGCTCTCTGTTCTTCAGCTCCACATTTTTGACGGCCTTGTGCCCAATCACTCGCAATACCAAGATCCTTACTCATGGCATTACAGAGAAGTTGAGAACTTGCATCGGATTGAGGCCACATGCCTCCGACAAGGGTTGCGGCAGCTTCACAAGAATTGATATTTTGATTGGTCATTTTCTGAACCTTAGCCACAAGGTCATCCAGTACACTCTTAATTTGAGGAGTCACTGTGGCAAGAGCCAGATTAAAAGCATAGCCACTGGCATTGCTGCCAATATTGCGTAAAAGCTGGATAAACTGCTGGGCGTTGATATAACTAAACCCACCAAGAAAGAGGTCAATTCCTCCACACCCAGCACGGTAATGGGGAAGCTGTAAAGAAAAGAGATCTGCATTATTCACACGAGACCGCGCAAAGACACGGCCCCCCGTGTAAAATCCTCCAGTTTGATCCTGATAACCCCCTCCTTCTGTCACGTTATGAGCCATGCCAAGCACTTGAAAGGCTTTGTCTAAATTATCCTGCATACTGGCAAATGAAGGAGAACCTAACAGAAACACCCATAAAAACATCTTCTTCATTTTTTATCTCCTTCGGGCTTGAGCATCCGCGTTAAAAGATCAACTCTTTCCTCAATCTCGCTTTCAGAAACAAGTCCGTAAGCCAGAGGAATCATTTGACCTGACTGAGGATGGAGGGCAATGAGGGCGGGAACATGGGAAACTCGAAGACGCTCTGCAATGCCATTATTACGTCGTGCATGAGGGAATTCAGGGAGTACTCCTCCGTCTAAAGAGATAGCCAGGACAGACCAACTGTGTTTCTCTGCGAAATGCTTTACAACAGGAGCAAAGTGATGACAGTAAGGGCAGTTCTTTCGAAAGAAGAAAAATAATCCATAGTCTTGAGCTAAGGCCTTAATGCGCGATGTAAGCTCTTTATTTTTCTCTCCATAATAAACATGGCGAGCATTCTGATCCACAGGATGCTCCAGCGTTTCATCCAAGGCAGGGGTTGTCATGACAACCCTTTGCCAGGATTCAGAAAATCGCTGACTTTGATCCATAAGCGCTTTTTGCACGAGAATGTAAGTTATGATATTCTCCCGAGAAGGCTCGAGAATAGCCGTATGCAGTTTAGTCTCGAGTTCTTTTCGTTGAGCCTCAATTTTCTCCGTTGGGGTTTGAGAGTGGGAAGGAGAGCTTCTGCTGGAGGAACTCTCCTTTTCCTCTTCTATTTTGTCGTTCCTCAGCGACTCATACCAGTGCCACCCTTCCGCATGCTTATGAAAAAAGGAAGCCTGAGGCCTCCACCCATCATTAAGAGAGCTTCTTGATTCAACAAGCTTGAAGCTTGACCCAATTTTAGGGGAGCTTTTTGAGTTAGCTTTTGCAGATTCATGGGGTCTCTTATGAGATGAAACAGGCTCAGCCTTGAGGGAAGAAAAACAAATACACAAGATTACAAAGAGAATAAAGCAAGAGGAGAGAACAATCTTCAACCCAAAAATCTTTTCTGCAAAACGGTAAGGCTGAAACACTGCAATACTGTTCTTCATGCTTCTGGCCTTTGTTTTTGTTGTTTTTTTGCATTGGGGACGACTCCTTGCTTAATGGTGTTCAGACGGTCACCTATTTTCTGGCTTGTCCCTTGAAGCTTTGCAGGCTTATAGTTTTTCATGAGATCTTCAAAAGCTTCTCTTAAATCAAGCTTGGAAAAGTCAATGCGCTGTATTTCTTCAATGGTAAAACCGCGACAGAGGGGTTTTTTTGCTTTTCCCCAGCCAAGATTGATTTGTTTTCTTCCCTGTTCTTGAAAGGCTTTGAGTAGCTTTGACCCAAAGCAACAAAAGGAGGACTTTTTCTTAACGCATTGGCCTAAGACCTTTTTAGCGCAATAGGTTCCCACATAATGACAAAGACGCCCTTTACGCTTTTTCTGAAGAAGCTTCTCTTTTGCCTTACATCCTCCAAGACCGAGGCTCTTTCCCCAGCCTTTTCCTGATCCGCAGCAATCCTTAAAACTCAGGATATGCTTCGAGCATTGATGTTCATCTCCTTCGAATATGGAATTTATTTTTCCTTGCATACCTTTAAGAAGGCTTAATTGAGCGAGAGAGGACATCATCTCGTTGTTGGCTTCAAAACTTTGATCTCTGCAGCTTCCATCAAGACAGAAGGGGGTGTTGCCTCCCGTAATTTGATGGGAGGTTCGAGAGTTTCCTTTACATTGATAGGTCTGGGTATAAGCAACACACGTCTTGCCAACGGTTTGTTTGCAGGTGGAATTAATCTGTACACAGCCTCGGGCTCTTAAAGGACCGCAATTGTCTTTTGTAGGGAAATCACAGGCGTAAGTCAGCTTTTCTTGCCAACACTCTCTTGTAATAGGAACTCCCTCAATGTTACGTGTTTGAGGACCTTGAGTACATTCTTTGGTATCATAGTGACAAAGTCCTTGATCAACGCGTGCGTCTAATTTTTCACAATTGGATGTCCACTCATCAGGGAGAATGGTATAGGAGTCTTCTTCATAAGTGATTTTGATCGTTGCATTCAAATTATAGACCTTTAATCGTCCATGACGACTCAGGTGTGTTTTTCCTTGAATTAAAGGTTGTCCCAAGGAATTCCTTTCAATAATAACCTTTTTGATTTGATCCTCTTTAAGATCAACGGGGACAATGGTTCGCGGATTGCTGCATCGATAGCAACGCGTAAGCTTTTTACTGTTCACCTCTTGTAAACAAGCCCTAAAGGCTGCAGTGACATCAATAGGTCCAGCATTCTTTTTCCAGACTCTACGAGTTCTCCATTGGCGAACGTGAGCGAGAAGAGCGGGACAAGAGCGAGTATGATAGTCCTTATGGGACTTTTTACATCCTGTAAGACGGAAGGTTTCATATTTTTCTCTCAAAACCTTTGTCTTTATTACTTTTACGACGAGGTGACGTATGCAGTTTTCAAGGGAATCGTCTCCTGGCTCTTCGCAAGTGAGGACTTCATCTCTATTTCCCTGATGTGTTTCAACGACACACGTTCCTTTTCCGCCAATCGCTTCTAAAGGCGTGGTCATGATTCTTTGAGATCCTGTGATAAGAGGATCTTTTGAAGGATCAATTTTAACTTGAGGACGTGAGTCAGCGCTCTGATAAAGCATTTGACTTACAGAATCAGTTTGACTGAGACTTTGAGCTCGTCCCGTAAGGTCTCTGCTTTTTAGTTTAGCTGCCTCTGAGTGTCCTGAATAAAAGGGGTGCTTTCCTGCTTCCTTCTTTTTGATGTCTATTTGACTTAGAAATTCCTGAGCAGTTTTGTCTCCTTGCTTAAGATTAGCTGTAGGGCTGGAAAGGATCACCTCAGGGAAAACAAAGGTCCAACAAAGACAGAAAAGCGTCCACTTCTTCATTTTGACCGGCCCTTTTCTAATGAAGCGTTTTCTAAGAGAGAGCTGGCTTCTTCTTTCAGGCTTCCCTCCTTTGCAAAAACACTCAACGCGTAGAAAACACTCACATGCCCTTGGAGACGGTCATGAAGGGGCGTTTGTGTGCTCTCTGGGGAATTGAAGGGGAAAGCCCTACTCAAGACATAGGTAGGAACTGCCGTAACCGCAAAGAGAGAAAAGAGCTCAGGATCAATCATAAATCCTTGGCCTGTTTCTTGAATAATTTGTTGCAGAGCTTGAGCTGTCTTAAGATAGCTCCCGCCTTTGAAACCTCTCAACACAAGAGTTGCACCAAATTGCTTAACTTCATGGGCAAGGTTAAGAAGAGCTTTTTCATCTAGCGAGAAGGAGACAAAGATATAAAGCCTTCCCCTCATTTGGGTCGAAGGAATCTTTGAAAGGTCAGACGATAGTTCTCCTCGTTTATATTGAGGTATTGTTTGTAAAAGCACTTGAGTTTCAAGCCCTGCCATAAAATTCTGAAACTCCTTGTCTTCTAAAACAGCCGTACTTTGCTGAGAAGAACTTGTCAGGAATGATTGGAATTCCTTATTTTGCTTCATTTTCTCAATGGTTTTAAGAGAGTCTCGTATAAAACTCTCTTGCAATTGAGCGGGGCATATGTTTTCCTGAGGACAGGACATGCACAATCCGTTGAAAGTAAATAATAAAATAGGAAAAATCAAATTGCGCAACAGTTCCTCTTTCTCCAAATCAGATATCCAAAATCTTCACCTTTATAAGGAAATTCGCGTCCTGTTCCCCAAATGACTTCTGTGCGCCCTAAAGGATTACAAGCCATGGGACCCCGTGTGGTAGGGCGGGGATAGGTCATCTGGGTTTTGTATTGGCTCTTCTTGATGATGGGTAAGGGATATTTCTGACAGATTTCTGCATTTGTTATTCCGCTTGTTCCCCAAAGTAACAATTCTCGATGAAGCTTTGCCATCATACGTTGAACCATCAAAAGGCTGGCCTGAACACCTCCATTGTGAGCTGCATTATTACCTGTAAAGGGATAAAGGCTGCCCTGGCATCCTCCACACCAAAAAAGAGGATTGAGAGGGAACCCAGCGGTTGCTGCTGCACAATCTGCAGCACAAGCAGCTTGGGCAATGGGGTTGCCAAAGAGAACTGCCTCTGGATTTAAAATGAAAGAAAGCTCATC
Source organism: Alphaproteobacteria bacterium (assembly GCA_017992885.1). Lineage (GTDB taxonomy): Bacteria > Pseudomonadota > Alphaproteobacteria > UBA9655 > UBA9655 > UBA9655. The sequence continues at coordinate 27,004 of JAGONT010000019.1, read as the reverse complement.
CGCATTCCATAGAGGGTCAAACTCTGTAAGATAGGCGACATCAAAACTTTGCTGTTCAAGGCATAGAAAGTCGACCAGAAGCTCAAGCCAATAAATAACGGGATACACATACCAATGGACTTGATAAAAGCTATTTTGGGTTCTGCGTTCACCATTCGCCCCATGAATTCCATAGTTAATAAAACTATTCCCCATTTTAACACCCCCCATACTCACCATACAGAAAGGAACTCGTGTTACATCGACAAGCCTTACCGGCTCCCAAAATCCCACTGGTATTCCCGGCACTGAAGGGATAGGTGGTCTTGGACAGATACAAGGGATCTGGTGGGGATTTTCTGTATCTTCTCGCCCACCACCGCTTACTTTTACAGGGCCAATAGAAATAGGAAAAAGGCAGGACCAGCAAATATCTGTCATCGGATTGACAAATCGTCCAGAACAGGCTTTACTATTTGAAAAGGAGAAACTTAATAAAAAGAGAAAGTAAATGAGAACAATCTCCCTTACTCTTTTATTCTCAATCCTCTCAACTCCCTGCTTTGCTGAAAATACAAGCGATTTTAATAGTTTCTTCAATAAAGGATTCACTGTCGCAAGTTTAGGTTTAATGATTGGGATAGGAGGAAGAGTCATCTTTCCCAATGCTCCGAATGTTCCCCCTTGGGATTTCTTTCTGTGGGATCAAATTGTTCTGTTCTCGGGTTTACTCTTTGCAGGTCTTGGACTTCTAAATTTTCTATTAAGCTTGTGCCCTTAAAAGAAATCGCCGCTGAACAAAGACAAAGCATCGCCACAAAGCCCATCGAAAGAGCATCAACAGCAACGCGCTCTTTTGAGGGGCGAACAAGAGCGTAAGTTGAAGGAAGAATAAGAAACCACCCAAGAATTCCAAAGAGAATAGGTACCCAAAGAAACTCAAAATTTTCCCATAAAATAAGCAGGACAATTGCTGAAAGTGTGGGTAAAGTTAGACACAGACTGCCTATCAGAAGCCTGAGAGAATAATGGTTTAAATATTTTGTTTTTCTGCAACAGTTTTCTTTCATCTTATGAATCCTCATGTAGTGAGACCTCATTAAATGAATTCCCATTAAATGGGCCCTTTTTTAATTCTGAGGGCGGTGTTTTTATGTCAATTTCTTCAATGCATAAGAGAAGGTCTTTCTGAACAACCAAAGCGGGGACATGGTCAATACCAAGCTTTTTGGTAAGAAGACCTGCCTGATCAAAATAAACAGGAACCTTTAGGTGTTCTGAAAGAGTTAAAGGAGCTCCTTTAACAAGGATCAGTTTGACAGGTCTTTCCTTTAACTTCTCTCTTGCAAAAGCCATCTGTTTTTCATCATCTCCATCAAAGAACAGTAGTTCTTGAGAGAGAGTTACCGTTTCAAGAGGATTAATTTTTGTGCCTTTTTTATAAAAAACATGCCCCGTATGATCTTTGATGTCTTCTGCGACAATATAGGTTGGATCATAATAAACCACGCGACTTTCACGAGCTTTAGTAATCCCTTCCACAGGTTTCGGACGTTCAATTGCCGCTTTTGTTTTCTTCTGGAGTTCTTGGTGATGACGTTCTAATTCCCCCCTTTCTTCCATGCGCTTCAACTTGCTTTGAATCAGAACAATGGGGTCTTGCTCTTCGATGGGGTAAATGGTACCACGCGTCCCGAGGTCTGTGGCCAGTGCTACAGTGTTACAGAGAACAGTCGTGCAGAGAAAAGTCCTTTGAATTGAAGCACAAAGTCTTCGCTGCGCAGCTATTATTCTGCAATACCGCAACATGCTACTACTGCAATACTGAACTACCATTTGACGATGGCCTTTCCCCACACTTTCACCATTGGAACAAGCCCAAACTCTTCATAACGGGAGTCAAAGCTGCGAGCATGGTCACCTATGACGAAAAGATACCCCTCAGGAACAATTTGACAGGGAAGAGGAGTAAGGATTTGTCCTTCTTTTGTTTTGTCGAGAAGAGGAAAGATGAAAGAGACAGAGGAATTTTTAGCCTTTATCTCCAACCCGTTTTTCTCTCTTATGATGGTATCGCCAGGAAGCCCTATAACGCGTTTGGTAAATGATTTTTCTCCTACATACTGAGGGGTGTGACCTTGAATCAAAACAATATCACCCCGTTTAAGGGAGGAACTTTTATGGACAAGAATGTAGTGAATATCCTCTAAACTCTCAGAAACAACTTCTAAAAACTGTGTATAGGTTGTCAACCACCAACCCATAGCCATGAAAACCCCAAAGCCTAAGCCGTAGCTCATGCGTTTTTTAAACTTTGCCTTTGAGTATATTTTTATGATTTTTTCTTTTAAATCTATAATGCTCATGCCTCTTCCTTTTTTTTGATTATTGACCACTGACTTTCTGGATGGCCTCTTTTAAGCTGAGACCTTGATTGACAAGGTGTTGAACCGCTGTGAATTCTTCTGCTTTTGTTGAGTAGAGGACTTTTGAGAAGTCATCGAGAAAGAGTCTTCCCACAGCAAAGCCTTTGGGTCCTTTGATCATGATTTCTGCGTATTTGCCTTGTTCTGTATGAAGAGATCGAAGTGTACGCTCCATGCTTGGATCCATAGAGAGGTGTTTAGAGCTTTTAAGCATTTCAATGGATTCATCCTTTTGAGAAAGGAGACACATCCAATCTGAGTTATCAAAAGCAGCTTGAGCCCCAGGGGTTGCATAAAAGTCATTGATGGATTGAGTTCCGACAATGAGGCCTCCGTAATACTTTCTTAATCGCCTTGCAGCTGTTTCAATAAAGACGCCTGATTGCTTTCCACGGAGCATGTCCCAGGCTTCATCTAAAATGAGGCAGGAGGGTGTTTTACGATCTCCCATATAAATGGAGTTCGTGATTTGAAGGATGACCATTTGGACAATGACGGATTGAAGATCTTTTCGTTCTTTCAGCTCCTCCATTTCGACAACAACCAATGTGCCAGAAAGATCAATGCTTGTCCTAGATCCCCGATCGGGTTGGGGAAATCCGAGGGTTTGCGAGTCATGAAAGAATCGGCCATAGGTTCCCCGATCTGTGTAGGGACGAAGCCTTTTTCCTAAGGTTTTGGCAACAGGATCGGAACGTTTTAAAAGAAAGGTGGCGACATCCGTAATGGTGGCCGTATTTTGTTTTTTATCCCAAGCATTTTGAAGAGCTTGTTCAAGATAGGCATCTTCTAGATCCGTCGTTCCTTCCTTAGGAGCTGCCATGAGGGAGAGAATGGGTTTCAACATAGCTAAACCATCTGAGGCTGCTTCACTATCATTGGGTGGAATCGAAGAGAAAGGATTAATACAAATAGGAGAGTGGGTAGAAAACTCCACAAAGGTTCCTTTGAGAAGCTTGACCGTTTTTTCAAAAGACCTTCCTACATCAAGCACAAAGACCCGTCCCCCCATTCCTAGCATGCTGGTCATGAGTTCTTGCATAAAAACAGATTTGCCAGAACCTGATCGGCCAACAACGCACGTATTGTAGTTCCCCTCATTATTATCAAAGGGCGACCAGTAAAAAATCTGTCCCCTCCTGCCCACCAGCATCATTCCGGGGGATCGGGTGCCTTGCCATTCCCCTTGAATGGGCATGAGGTTAGAGGGTTCATGACTGAGAGTCGTTTTTGTCTTCTGAAAGAGCCGACTATCCTCAACAGCTCCTTCTCCCCACGTCATGGGAAGGCAGCTGAGGAATGAGGGGAGTTGCAGATATTTATCCAAAACAAGCTCCCATCTTTGAGAGCGATAGAGATTAAAAAGGGTTTGTTCTTCTCGTGCCATCTGATCAGGAGAAGTCAACAATCCTACCTGAAAACGGGTACGCACCAGTCGTTGCCCCTCTTCAAACTTTTCTCGTACATACGTCCACTCTTCTGCTTCTGGCTTGAGGGAGGGTACATACTTTGCAATAGGACTAGCTGCTTGTTTTTCTACGTTGCCACATTTGGCAAGCATCTTGGTTTTAAGGGTCTTTTCATTACAGATATGAACCCCATAGGACAGGAAGAATCCCCCATTAAGCCTCAAGAATTCCTCAAAAGGATCTCCAATGAGAATTCCCATGGCACCTTGTTGCCAAAGACGGGGTAAAAGACGTGTTGTATAAAGACGAAGGACACGTTCTTCTTCTCCAAAGACTAAGCGAGAGGGCTCACTCTTGATTCGGGTTGCAGGACACATACTTTGCCGCGACAGGCTTTCATAAGGATTCCAGAGAGACTCATGATTTCCAACCAACCGTTCTGTTGGATTGAGAAGCTCATCAAGTCCAGATATCAGATCTTCTGCCTGCCATACTTTAACAGGAAGTCCCCACCCGTTTAGGGTTGTGACCAATTGCTCTCGCAAAGCTAGCATGTCTTCAAAGGATTTAAAGGTTGTCTTTGGTTCACTATAAGAAATCAAAAGGCGGAATGTCCTAATAGCTGAATGATTTTTAAAAGCAACACAGCGCTCCTTAGCCAGTTCTTGCAAAACATCCGAACGGTCCTTGAAGGACTCGTCCTTAAAGGACTCATTTAATGAGATCTCATATAAAGAGCCTTCCTTTAATGAAATCTTGTTATAGGAGGAAAGATTTTGTCGTGCATTTTCCCATGTCTTGAGCCAAGAACCAATATGAGGACTGGCAATCAGCAAACATTGCAAGTTTGATCCCAAAGGCAAAGCATGCTGGAAAATCCCTGTCAGTTGCCTTGGAATTTCTTCTCCACATCCCACTAAAGGCAGAGTTTCAAGCACAAAGCCCACACTAGATCGATTGAGAAAAAGCTGGGTTTCTGGATCAAAGCTACGGTAAGGAAGCATCTCACTCAAGCCATAAGGAAATAGAAACTCGTTCGCCAGTTTGAGTGTTGAAGACGTTGAGCCAAAGGGTCGTTTTCCTTCATTGATCTTTTGAGAAAGAAAATTTTTCACTAGGCGCCCTCCAAAACCCAAGGAGAATACCAAATGATGGGGTCTTCATAACGACTCTGTGGAAAGTCAGGATTTGAGTTGCACTGTTGGCAGGGTGTTTGAGGCTCATTTTGTTTTTTGGGAAGTTCATCTTGCTCCACCATTTGATTAACCTCAGAGATCGATTTACACCCCACCCCAATCCCTGGAGGACATTCAAATCCTCCTTCATAAACCCCCATACAGCCAGTTAGGCAGAGCCCTGCGGTTATCAACAATCGGTAATCAGTGATCAGATGAATACCCGAAGCAACTGAGCGTTTAAGTGCTTTTCTTAGATTTTGAAACATTTTTATTTCCTTTCTTAATTCTGATGACTTGATGATGGGTTACTGACGTCTCTCTGCTCCTCAATTTTCTCCTTCACATCTTGGCTGCCAATAAACGTTCCTTCCGTAAAGACAATGTCCACGACTTGACCAGCGGCCACTTGAATGACGGGTTGGAGTTGTTCTGCCTGGTCAATGTAGTATTGAGACAAACGGTCAAGGGCTGTTGAAGCTCCGGACGCCATGCCAGACGTGAACAGATCACCAACGTTAGGAGGAGAGAGCTGCGTGCCTCCCGGCATAAAAGGATTCATTTGAGCTTGATGGTTTTGAGGGTTAGCGACATTGCTCAGACCTGCAAATACCCCTCCCACAAGACTTCGAGCTAAGAATTGACCATCCTTGGAAGCCACGACTCCTCGAATGCCGGCCTTTCCATCAGGTCCTGCAATATAACCAGCAACTTGTGTTTCGATGATTTCCCCTGTCTTTCTTTCAATACATGTGAGCTTTTCCAAGCGCGCATAAATGCGTTCGGACGAGAGATCTCCATAAGCACTTGCGGTACAATGACAGTCCTTCAAATCGCTTTGAAACCGCCTTGGGAGTGTTCCAAACTCAATGAGCCTGAGGAGCATAGGTCTAGGGTCAGAAGAGGCGCTCATGGAAGATGAGGCGTCAAGACCTGAAAGAAGAACGGTTTTTGCAAAAGCTCCTGCAGGAATGGTTGTCTCAACAGTTTTAGGCACTTTATGGTGTGCGTTTTCCGTAAGGCCCAAGGAAACTTTCTGAATAAGGTTTCTTTCTTCACCCTGTTCTTGTCCACCTTGAGAAGGAAAAGGCTGTGGAGGCAGGGGATTCCCTCTTTGCGTATCCAACTGATGTTCTAACTGCAAGATTTTTGTTTCTAGTTCCTGCACAAAGGGTGATTTAGAAAAGGAAGAGTTTAAAGAGGAGTCTTGGTTTTCATCTTCATTGTTTGAGGCTTGCGAGGGAAGCTCTCCGCGTTTAACGCCTTCTTGAAAAAGTGTTTCAATAGCGGTTATTTTATCAGAAAGGGCTTTCAGTTCATTCTCAATGCCATTACGAAAAGCTGTCTCCAGATCTATTTTTTTTGGAGCTGTCTCGATAGAAGTCGCTGTAACTTTGACTTCTTCCTCTTGTTGAGGGAGAGAGGCGCTTTCAAACAAAAAGGTTCCCATTCCATAGGCAACAATAAGGATAACAAAACCGCCACATCCCAGCCAAAAGACCTGAAGCTTTCGAGTGCCTCGAGAAGATTCAGGGTGAAGGAAGGCTCTCATCTTCTCTCTAATTTGCGCGTGCCACGACATAAATCTCTGTTCCTTCTCCGGGGGTTAAGGTTTTTTTAGAAATCAAAAGGGCAATGATCCTATGGGGTTTGAAGGGTCCCCCTCCGCTAATGTTTCTAGGGATCAATAAATCTTTTGCAAGCTCCGGTTCGGATAACACTAAATGGTCTTGGGTTTCGTTTTGAACGTGATAGGTAAATCCTCGCAAAGTTTGTCCTTGGAGTTCTCTGATCCTTTGGTAAGGCTCATTCAGTGTCGTCAAGCTTATGGGCATTTCTTTGTAGCCTAAGGGAATACGTTCTCCCTGTAAGGCAAAAATCAGTCCCTCGACTTCCTCACGAAAGAGGGGAGCAGAGGCGCGCTTTTCCTGTTCAATCTCTTGTTGAATAGTGGTATCCGTTTTGAGAATAAGCGCTTCAGGGGCTTGATCTTTAGGAACCAGACGTAGATCTTGCGTATATCCTCCTTCGGTTGTCAGCGTGAGGCTAATGGGTTTTGAAGGCGCTCCTTCTAAGGGTGTGGGACGAACAAAGATCTGTCCTTGATTTTCATCTGCCTCCAGAACATATTCCCCAGCATTACCAAAAACATGAAGAATACGGTCATCTTGTACCTTAAGACGCGTAAGTCCCTGTTGAGAAATGGGCACCTCAATAACTTTCATCTCATCAAGGGGTCGGACAATGGCTGCATGAGCTGTGGTTCCTGCTAATAACAAAATCAAAAATTTACTCACCATGAGAGAGTCCTCCGGTTACTTTTTCTAAAAGAAGCCCTGCCCCCCGTAAGCTAAACTGCAAAGAAAGGATCTCTAAAGAAGAGCGAATCTCTCTGCCTGCCACATAGCTGGTGAGAGTTCCCTTTACTTTGACGTGGAGTTTGCTCGGATCGGCTTTAACTTCTATGGGTTTAAAGTGGGTTGAGAGCTGAAGCTTTGTGTAGTGTTCTCCATCCCCCATCAGTTGTTTTTTTAAAACACCATAGGTCTCAGGGGTGGCGTACTTTAAAATCGTCCCATGATTATAGACAAAACTCGTGGGAGAAAGATCCAACAGAAGCTTGGACATATAAATCCCCATTTCTTCTAAGTACTCCTTTGAAACTGTCCCTCCTTCCACCCACAGGGTTTTCGTAATGTGAGGAGGAACCAAAATCGTGCGCTCATTTTTAAGAAAAATCGCCATGCTTAAAAGAACAGTACTCATAGCCATGAGGGTGGATATTCCTATCCAGGCATTTCGCTGGGAGATGATTTTAAGGATATTGTGATGGAGAAAATCAGCTTTCATTAGCCAATCATCTCTCGAATATGAGAAGGCACAGACAACTTCATGGACTTTTTGGGTGTGGGAAGATGCCAATAGAGCGCATGAATGAGCATAGAGCCTTCATTTTGCTTCTTAAGGGTGCGAACAAGAGAAAGAGCTCCCATCCCCACAAGAAAGCCTGAAACAATCCAGCCCATGAACAATCCCCCAAAGAGAGGAATAACAACAACCAGGGCCTCATCCTTGTTAATGCCTAAAAACCGTAAAGGTTTATCTAAACGATTCAAAAGAAAGTTCTCATTTCGATCCATGATCAATCTCCTTCACACACAAATGGCATAGGTAGTATTGATCCAAACCTTTGCAAAGCCAAAGCTAATGGTGGTCAAGATCGCAATGACAAAAGGGGCTGGCGATGATTTCATAAAGGCAAGAGCGGCACTGGCAAGACAACCGGCAATCAGTGTAATGGGAACAAGCTTATTATTGATGATAGCCACAACAGTGTTGCTGCTTGCGTTAAATCCAGCATCCCCTGCATCAGCAACACCAAAAGCTTCAGGCGTAAGCAATAAAAAGGCAATGACAACAAGACAGAATGCCTTGATTTTCTCTGTGTAGACAGAGTTATCGTTAAAAGGTTTTTTTAGTTTATTGATGGTATTCATCGTATTCATCGTTATTTCTCCGTGCGCCGGGATAAACCGGCGAGTTAGTTTGCGGATGAAAGTTCCGCTCAGTGAAGGGTTAGCCACCCACACTGGACATGAGTCATGCACAGGCGTCCGCAAGTTCGTCTGTGAAGCGTTGATAATGGTGTGCATAGGCTGGGTATTGAGCCTCGTTACGAAGGACTGAGGTGCCGACGCTCTGGAGAAGTGCGGAAGGCAACACTCGAGGATACGACAGGGCGAGTATTCTAGAGACCTCACGGGGTCAGAGACCCCATGCATGTGCACTAACAACTCGTGCGAGAACTGGGAGATCCTATGTTCTTCCAGAGCAATGGTGCTGCTGGAACGTATTGGGAAGTCTAAGGACGTAATACAATGATGAACGAACATGGGAAGTCGGACAGTTGCGTAGTATCGACGAAGTTGCTGAACAAAGGTCAAGAGGCTACACAGGCCTTGAGGCCAGCGGAGGCGATGGAGAAAAGGCAACTGGCCAAAGGAAATCTGCAAGAGCAAAACACCCACCGGATACAATGCCGGGAGAGGGTGCAAAGTGCGCTCAAGCGCATACGTGCTGCGGCTGTTAAAAACAAAGAACAGAAGTTCACGGCTCTGATGCATCACATTTATTCGGTCGACATACTCGAAGAGGCCTTCTACAGCCTCAAACGAAACGTGGCGACAGGGATAGATGGGGTCACGTGGGAACAATATGCGGAGAAGCTGACAGAAAACCTGGAAGACCTCCGTCAAAAAGTCAAACGCGGAGCGTACCGAGCAAAGCCAGTCAAGAGATCGTACATACCCAAAGCTGACGGTAAGCAAAGACCGTTGGGGGTGTTTATCGAACACAGGATAGTGGACAAACGCGTTGTGAGGCTGATCAAAAAGTGGCTCAACGCGGGGATTCTGGAGAACGGAACATGGCACAGTAGAGAGGAGGGGACAATCCAAGGCGGGGTGATTTCTCCGCTGTTGTCGAACATCTTTCTGCACTACGCCTTCGATCTGTGGATCCAGCAATGGAGAACGAAGCGCAAAGGCGGAGACATCATTGTCACACGCTGGGCTGATGACTTTGTTGTTGGATTCCAAAATCTTGGAGTTGCCAAGCAGTTTCTGACTGAGTTGCAGGCGAGATTCAAGAAGTTCTCTCTGATGCTTCATCCTGAAAAGACGCGTTTGATCGAATTTGGTCCATTTGCGATCAACAACAGAAGCAAACGTGGATTGGGAAGGCCGGAAAGTTTCAACTTTCTTGGATTCACCCACATTGTGGGGAAGAAAGCAAGCAATGGGATGTTTGCGGTTATCCGCAGATCCAACAAGAAGAGATTGCGAGCGAAGCTGCAAGAAGTCAAAGTCGAACTGCGCAAACGAATGCACGATCCTATTCCCAAAGTTGGGAAGTGGTTGAGGTCTGTTGTTGGAGGGTACAACCGGTATTTTGGAGTGCCTACGAATCAGAACTCGCTGTATTTGTTTCGATTTCAGATTGGGAGATATTGGCATCACGCGCTTAAGCGTAGAGGTCAAAAGAAAAGCACACTCACCTGGGAACGCATGGTTCGTCTTATTGATCGTTGGTTGCCTAAGCCCGAAATTCATCATCCCTATCCTTTACGTCGCATGGGCGTCATCACCTGAGGCAAGAGCCGGATGCGTTAGTAGCGCTCGTCCGGATCCGTGGAGGGGGCAGTGAGTAATCATTGTTCCTACTCCGACTTTTGTTGATGAATGTTGTTGGGAATGGATTTGATTATTCATAGGTTGATTGTCCTGTATCTTGAAAGGGTTGAACTGAGGAAAAGTCCCCATCGGGAACCTCAACAGGTGGACAGGGTCGTTCATCCTCTGTAAGAGAAGAAGGGAGGTTAGAAGGGGTCACCTCTTGCTCTGTTTCAGCGATCAATTTGTTATCTTGAGGATTTGATCCTAAAAGCTTGAGAGATTCGACTTTTCCTCCATATCCAGAAACAACCACATGGGGCGTGAAACGAGGCTGGCCGTATTTATCAGTCCATTGTTGGTAGGTAAGCTTACCTTCCACACGAACCGGATCTCCTTGTTTTAAAAGATCTTTAATCCATCTCATTGTGGATTTGCGAAAGACCGTAACCCGGTGCCAATCCGTTGTTGACTGCCATTCCCCAGATTTATCTTTCCAGGATATTTTTGTGGCTAAAGAGAAGCTCACAATTTTCTTACCTTCTTGGGTCAAGAAGACTTTAGGGGCACGACCAACGTTTCCTTTGAGAATGACCTTATTGAGCATAATGAGTGTCTCCTTTGTGTTGAAGTGAAGTCGTGGTAATTCTCTGCGGAGGGGGTATGGCTGGCTGAAGCGAGGGATCGTTCTCCTCTAGGCGAGTTCTGAGGTTTCGAACGCTGGAAAAAGTTCTTTGGACAATAGGCAAAATCTTCAAACGCAGACCTTCAATGCGGGAAAGAATTTTGCTATCTTTGCTTCCAATCCAGGCGAGTCGATCATCCTCAATTTCTAAAAACCTGGCCTGGGAGATTTCTTTCAACTCCCATAAACTCACGGGTTCACGAGATCCAGGAGCAAAATCCAATTGAGCACACCACTCTCTCCAAACAGGATCCTCGATGGAAGCGAGAATGGCGTTCATTTCCTTTTTTCTGGCCTCCTCAGAAGCCTTTTCAGTTTTTTGATCAGCAAGATCTCCCTCATCGAAATTGCCTTCCAGCACTTTCAGAAGGTTCTCCTCGACGAGAATCCAATCCAGACTGACGCGCCATTTCCGGGCTCCTTGCCCCATCAGAAAAGACGAACAGGCCACTCGCTCACAGAAGCTCTGCCATTGAGCCAGATCGTTCTCAAAATACGGTGCAAGGAGGGAATGAAGCCTGTGTTGCCGCTCTTCTGTGAGATGAACCTCTTGACTTGTACAGGTATTCCAAATCCGGAGAACTTCTTCAAAAAAGTTTTTATCGAAATCCTCGCGCGAGCGCGTTCTCTGCGTGTGCTCTCTGTTAGTAATCTCTGTAGTAGTCTCAGTTAGGTATATGAAGTTAAGTTTTTCGACCTTCGAAGTGTTATCCATTCGACCCTCGAGAGTCGATAAACTTAACCTCGAGGTGTCATCGACTTTACTCTCGAGAGTCGATTTTCTTTCCCTCGAAGTGTCATCCATTCGACCCTCGAAGGTCGATAAACTTAACCTCGAGGTATCATCGGCTTTACCCTCGAGAGTCGATTTTCTTTCCCTCGAAGTGTCATCCATTCGACCCTCGAAGGTCGATAAACTTAACCTCGAAGTATCATCGGCTTTACCCTCGAGAGTCGATTTTCTTTCCCTCGAAGTGTCATCCATTCGACCCTCGAAGGTCGATAAACTTAACCTCGAAGTATCATCAGCTTTACCCTCGAGAGTCGATTTTCTTTCCCTCGAGATGTCATCCACTCGACCTTCGAAGGTCGATAAACTTAACCTCGAGGTATCATCGGTTTTACCCTCGAGAGTCGATTTTCTTTCCCTCGAAGTATCATTTTCTAAACCTCGGGAATTCTGCGGGTTTTCTGGAAGATTTGGATTATTTCCTTCGAAGGAAAGTTTTTGTATAGGGAATGTATCTCTGGGAAAACCAGGGAGATCCCATCCAAGCTTCTGAAGGTCAATGTGCAAGTTCTTCAGGTTTACACGATACTGTGTCGTCCTATCCCATTTGTTGAGAGGATTAGCCCTCTCAGAAATCCAGCCATTTTCAATAAGACAGTGGAGGTATTTTCGTATGGTGACCTTTGTCAGACGGAGCATCGTTTCTTCAGAGAGCTCAATGGCTGATTTATAAAACCAACCATATCGCGCAGGTCTTTCATATTCTGTGTTAAAGGCTTTCTCCTCTTCCAGAAAAAGATCAAAATCTTTAATGCGCTGACTCCAATACAAAAGCTGATTTAAGATCATTGCCATCAGAAGATCTTGGGTAAGATCGACAAACTCTTCACGAGCCACAGCAATCTTTGGACATTTGGTTTTTCTACAGGAATTTTCTCTGAAAGAAAGAGGAGAGAGAGAAGCGTCCTTATCTTTCCAACCAGATTGGTTCTCTTTGCTATTGCAACCATAAAGACTTGAGAGGGCATTTTCTTCTTCATAAGCGTCCATACGCTTTAAAGCTGATGTTTTCATAGGAACCTCTCTTTTGAATTGCTTTCTGTTTCTAGAGATGCACTAGACCCGCTAAGATTTGATTCTGAACAACCGCTTTGTTCTGAATTTCCATAGGAGGCATAGTCAGGAAAGCTGTAGCCCTTCTTTTGAAGATCAGCACATAACTTCCTCAGATTTACTCGATATTGAGGGTTTCGATTCCACTTATACCGAGGATTAATTCGCGTCTGGATCCACCCCTCTTTTACGAGACAGTTCATGTAACGACGAAAGGTGACAACAGTGACATGGAGCATGGTTTCTTCCATAAGCTCCCGATTTGTTTTGCAAAACCATCCATGTTGGAGAGAAGACTGGCCCTTTGAAGAGGCATTTTTCTCTTCTGCCACATAAAGGTTAAAGTCCGTGACTCTTTGGCTCCAATAGATGAGTTGATTGAGAATAGCCGCAACCAACGCATCACCTGTTAATTCAACAAATTCTTCACGAATAATGGCAAACTTAGGGTTAGGTTTTGCACAAGGGATGTTTTCAAAGGGAGAGATAAACTCATTTATATCTCCAGTCTTACCCTCGTCCCCAGAGAGGTGCTGGGGAATACAGAGTGCATCGTCCATATGACAAGAGAAATGCGTCATTGGACAGACCTATCAGTTTGGTTGGCGTCAATGGAATCAAAATTATTTTCTTGAGCTTCGACAAAAAAGCTTTTTTGTGGAAAAGAGGCTAAAACTCCATGGGTTTCCAAACGAGGAAAATTATCGTCTTCTTTGATTTGAATCTCAGCATTGAGACGCTGCTTAACCTTTTGATTAGGCCTATATTTTATAGACAGGATCTCTTCATGATTCCCGGGCCTTATATCTAATATTCCGTGAAAAAAAGGAAAATAATCACCATCAGGCAAGACTTCTAAAATATAAGGCCAGTCTCGAATAAGATTTGTTGTGACATAGTCTACGTGACTTAAGGAAACAACTAAAAAACTCGTTTTATGGTGCTTTCCAAAAACCATGAGTTTTTTATAAAGTTTCACATAAAACTCACGAAAAAGATTTACTCTGTCTTGACGTGAAAGCCTGTCACAGTCCGGTAAATACGTACAAAATTGAACAGACCAGGTTTTTCGTCTGTGAGAATGAAGAAGAGTGAGAACCCTTCCTATTTGATCATCAAAGGCACAAAAAGGCTTTTTGCAAAGAATAGCGCCTCCGTAAGTACCATAATGTGCATCTTTGGCAAGGATATAGGTACTTTTTGCCTGCTCTTCTAAAGAAAACTTAAAATCTTTAGGAAGAGTATGTTTAAAAATAGAGATCAACGCGTCAATTTCTGACTGGTACTTTTCATGAGAAGACGGTTCAATAATCTTAAGCATAAAATCTCCTTTAAATCCCATAAGTTGAAAAGCCAGGAAGGTCATAGCCTTGAGCGTGCAGATCAGCACATAACCTCCTCAGATTCACCCGATATTGAGTCGCTCTCTCTTCTGTATCCTGAAGATAAACACGTGTTCGGACCCATCCACATTCGATAAGAAAGTTGAGAGTCTCATGAAGGCTAGAAATAGTAATAGAGAGCATGGTTTCTTCTATGAGTTCTTGATGCGACTTTTCAAACCACCCATGGGAAAAAGAAGGATAGGGTAGAAGAACATTTCTTTTCTCTTCTGCGACAAAAAGCTCAAAGTTCCTTACCTTTTGGCTCCAGTGCACGAGCTGCCCCAAAATAGAAGAACTCGAGAAGTCACCCGTCAAATCCATCAACTCTCCTTGAAGGAGCAACAGACGTGGCTTTTGAGGAATTTCACATGAAACAGACGATGGAGAGAGATTTTCATCTCTCTCCACAGGCATGCTCTTGTCCTCTGGGATGCGTTCAGGGACAGACAGAGCATTGTCCATATGACGAGGAACACGCGTCATTAGACATACCTATCAGCATCGTCTTGATCATCGAAATCAAAATCCTCTTCTTGGACCTCAAAAACTTCGTTTGTCTTGTTCTTAAGAGCTAAAAGACCATGGAAACGATAATCAGATGAATCGGAAGGATTTACTTCTAAAAGATACGACCAGCGCCCATAAGTTATGGTGTTGCGATGATCTTTGGAATGTAAAGTAAGAGCAAGATAATTCGTCCCTTTCTTTTTTCCTACTTCGCTCAAAGCCTTATGAAGATCTCTGTAGAAATTCTCACATACCTCCAAGGTCTCTAGAGTTAAAAATCCGTCGTCTTGATCCGCACAAAAACAAATGCAAGTAGACCAAACTTGTTCTTTCTCTGGAAGGAACTCTAAAAGTGCATTTGCAAGTTTCTGATAAAGAGCCCTTACGTTCTGTGGATAAACAATAGCTCCTCCATAGACACCAAGTTTTTCATCTTCAGCAACAATAAACATGGCATTTTCTGTTATTTCAGATGAGGGTGAAAAATCTTGATATATTTTTAAAAAACTTAATAACGCGTCAATTTGAGGCCGATATAAATGATGATCCTTTGGTTCAATAACATTAAGCATAAGTGCTCCTTATAGATTTGAACATTTTCATTCAAAACCCAATCAAGAGCCTTTTCAAGCAAGTCTGTTCAGAAAGGTGGACGTTTAGATCCTTATTTGCTAAACTCTCTGTGTATAGACCTTATTGGGTTCTGTACATGCCGGGCACCTGTGGTTGTATGCAAAAATAAGCACAGGTGCTTTTTCTCTTTTTAAAAATATTCTTTTAAATCACCTGAATCTCCTCTTGCGTTTTTTCAGTTTCGCTTGCTGAAGGTCTTTTAAGAGCACCTCATCTTGTGTGCATGCTGTGCTTTGTTTGGACTTTTGTTCTTCATACATTTCTACGTCTTGAACGCGATATTTAACAACACGTCCAGCCTTAAAGAAGCGCGGTCCCTTCCCGGACCACCTCCAACGATCAAGAGTAATAGGCATAATCCCCCAACGAGCAGCTAGTTCTTCTGGTGACATTAAAGGTTCTTGCATAAGACCTGCTCCTCTTCTTGTTTATACGTTACTTACGTTAATGTACGTTATAAAACGTATTATGTCAACACATGTTGTTAAAAAATAATTTCTACATACTACTACGCTAAACGTGGTTTCAAAATGGTGAAAGGTATGCCATAATGGTTTGAAAGAGAGGTAAAGTATGAGTACATCCGTAGCCAAACATATTTCAACACGCATGAGAGCTAAGAACCTTTCTCTTTCAGAACTTGAAAAAGAGGCAGGGTTAAAGCGTCATACAGTGCAAAATATTATGAGGGGACGCTCAAAACGACCCAGTGCTGATATCTTGCAGGCCGTAGCCGATGTCTTAGGATGTAGTGTCAAAGACCTTCTCACTCCTCAAGAGGCTTCTTATGAAGAGGATTTATCGCAATCAAATAAAGAGCTTTTAAGCCGTGAATATGATCATCCTAATCTTTTTTTAGACATTGTAAACTTTGTTAATAACGCCTTAAAAAATAAAGAAAACAAATTAACAATCGAGCAATTTATGAGCTGTATCCAAGAGATTTACCTTCACTCTTTACAGAAAGATCCAAGTCAAGTCGATGAAGAATTCGCAGAATGGTGGGTTGATCTTGCGACAGATTAAAGGGGGACGGTTAATCCATTTTGGTTGAGAAACAAGAGAATTTCTTTTGTTCGTGAATGTATATGACCAAAAGTTTGAATATGAGCTTTCAAGTATTCGTGAACAATTGCCTCGTCCTTCATCTTAGCACCTAATATAACTAGATCTTTATAAAGATCGCTCACGTCGTCTATTTTTTTGTTTTTTAGGACCGCAGTATAAATTCTATCGCTCATTCGATAGGCTTCAAGGGCGTTTTGAAAATCGCCTTGAGCAGCGAAGGCTTTTCCCAAAGCTAAATAGGCCTTTCCTTGAGCTCTATGCCTGATGGGACCTTTAAAAGATTTATTACATATCTCCAGAGCCTCTTTAATAGTCTCAAAAGCTTTAGGCCTTTTATCTGAATCACGAAGCAGTATCATGCCTTTTAAAATCAGCATATACGCTAGGACCGGTGTTTTCTTTGCATAGAATTCGTTGAGTTTTTTTTCAAGCTCTCTCAGAGAGGGTCGCGCTTCATCAAGTTTTTCAAGCTTTATGAAAGCTTCAATTTTTTGTAAAGAAACTCCCTGGTAAATAGGAGGGTACTCTACGCTCAGCATGGGGTAAGCATCTGCTTTATTAAGAACATCTAAAGCTTGTTGAAATTTTCCCTGATCATTTAAAGTGAAGGCCCAAGCATAAATAAAAAAACAAATGCAAGACTCACAGGGCAAATCCTTACATAATTTATTTCCACTTTCAATAAGCTCTTCTGTTTTTTCCCATTCTCCTCTCATAGCATGGTACTGAATAAGGTTGGTTATAGCTCTCAATTTTTCTTCTTTGTACTGTTCATAAGGAGCTAAAATAAGCATCGCTTCATTCATAAATTGTATTGCAAGCTCATGTTGTGCTTGGTTGTGGGCAAGAAAGCCTTTGTTCACTTTCAGAAGGGCTTCGTAATAAGGGGCAAGAGACAAGCCTGCTTCAATATCTTCATCAATTTCTATAAGCAAAGGCTCAACCGCATCAAAATCTCTGAACACTGTCATTATGGATTGTAAGATACATATTTTTAGTTGAAGGAGCCCATCGCTCGTGTAGTTGACTTCCCTTGCATTCGCGCATAATTTTTGAGCATGTTGGAGGTGGATTGGTTCCTTCGTTATCTTTTTAGTCATATCTTCGGCAGACCCAGAAAAGACTTCAAGCATTACTTCAGTTGCTTTTGCTATAAGCTCCTTTTTTTCTTTCATCGGTATTCCTTCATTAATAAGCTGATGAATTGAATCATGAATTGAGAGGTAGTGAATTCTTTCTTTTTTCTTTAATTTTTGATGAGAATTAGATGCAGCAGTCTTATTGACCTCAATTAGAGATTGATCATAGACATGTTTTATAGCTTCATCAGCGGTTAAAGAACTGCTCGTATTTTTTAGCCACAACTCTATGTAGGACTCAGGAATATCTTTGCTATTCAGTAGGCTCATGAAAAGTAAGGTTTGTAGCGAATCCTTGGATTCTTCTTCGATAAACTTTTGACTGATCTCTAAGGCTGCAAGAGCACTTCTTGGATATTGGTCTAAAAGTGTACTTGGAGAGGACTCCCCCTTTTTTAGCGTTCTTTTTAAATGCATTAAAAGATATTTATCGATGGTAGTCGTGAGATGGGACTTTATAAAACCAGCAGCAATCGTCAGTCCTAAAGGATAGTCACTAAGAGCTCCTGCTAGTTTTACTTTATCTTCTTTTATTTCGTTCGGCAAAGTTTTCTGGAGAAATTGAAGAGATTCTTGACGCTCAAACTTGCCAATTTCCACCTTATTGATCCATATATTTGCATTTCGTGACGTTAAGAGAATATGTCTCCCAGGCTGGTCATGGGTGCAAGGAATAAAGTTTCGAACTTGAGTGTATGTTTGTGGATTATCAAATATGAGGAGATACTTTATGTTTTTGATTCTCAGTATATTTTTGACAGAGTCAATGAGAACCTCCTTAGAGAATTGAGAAGGAATAATTTTTTCTTTTTTAGAGAGGATCTGATTTAAAGCGATAGCTAGCCTTTCATATTGGCTTGGGAGATCTTGCTGAGCATCAAACCACCAAATGAGATCGTAATGATTTGAAAATTCTTGCGCGTATTTTTTGGCAATTTGAGTTTTTCCAAAACCCGGCCCTCCTGTAAGAGCGAGGAGATGCCCTTCTCTTTTTGCAAAAAAAGAATGAATCATTTGAAGTTGCTTTTCTCTGCCCACAAAAATAGGATTTGAGTCAGGAAGATTCCATACCTTTGGAGAAGGAGCGGAAAAACAAAAACTTGAAGTTAAAATTAAAAAGAAAAAAACAAGAAAACTTACGAACAAAGGCTTCGATAAACGTTTTAAAAAACAAAATTTCTTATTAAATTTCTTCACGTCAAATCAACTTCTTTGCTAAATAAATCAACGATATTGCTCTTAAGCTCTCTTTCAGAAGTAACAGGTATAAAAATTGCCGTGCGATTGAAATTTTCTTCATCTCTCAAGTATTGATATTTCAAGCCATTTTGGATGCATATTTTTTGGAAATCATCCTTTCCAGCAAGGAAAGCAAAGGATTTTTTAATAAGTTTTTCTGAAGAATTAACTAATACAAACCCTTTATCTTGTACCTCGAAAAGAATCCCGTCATCTTGGCTTGTTGAGGTAAGAGTAATGGTTCCGTTTTTAGGAACCCTATGAACAGCTCTTCCTAACAAGTTCACTAAAATGAATTGGGTAAAAAATCGATCTCCAACAAAGTGTAAATTGTTCTCGCAAACTATCTCTATATTCAATTTAGACGTGTAAATTTTCTCAGCAAACAGAGACTTTGTTTTTTCAAGTAATGTTTTAATCACTATAGGTTCATTCTTCATTTTTGATATGAGGCCATTGGCCAATAGATTGGCAGACTGTAGACAAGAACGAAGAAGTTTTAATTGATGTTCTGGCGAAAGCTCAGCACTCGAGCCTTTATAACTTTGTGTGAGAATATTTAAACATTTGCAAATATGAAAAGTCTGTTCTTGTTGCCAGAAGCTCAAATCAGAATGAATCTTTTTATATGAATTGCAGGTTATATCATGGCTTCTCCGTTTTTCTTCAGATCTCTGAAAATTCTTTCTTGTCTCTTCTACAGTTGTTTGTAATTTCACAAGATCTGCGTTTAAAACTTTAATGTTAGTGTTTTGAGTTTCAATCTTTGCTCTATAAATCTTTTGAAGATCTCTTCGAAAATAGGTCATACCCAGCAGAAAACAAAACACACAAAGGAAAAAATAAACAATAAAAATGCCATAACGAGCTTTATTTAAGGAAACAAACTTCCACAAGACTTGCGGATTTTTTCCATAAAGAGCAAAAGGCTCTTTTTGAAAGAAGTGAGTTTTTTCTGCGGCAAGCGAAATTAAGGGATCAAAGGTTAGATATTTCAAAACCCCTAAAGAGGCTTTAAATTCTGATAACGCAATGTGAATTTCCAAAACGCCCTCAAGTTTACCTTTACTATTAAAAACAAGGGATTTGCTTAAGAAAAAATCTTGGTAAAATATAGCCGATGTTTTATTGCTAAGATCCTGGATCTCAGGGAAAGCTTGAGGCTCCAAAGGCGCTGCTTCATATCGTGTGATGAGCTTTGGAGGATCAGAGAGCTTATAATAAGAAATTTTCTGGATTTTTGGTATTTCTCCAGGATCATATAAACGGGAGGTAGATATCAAAATCTCTCGAATTTGTTGAGGCTCTCCATCCATGGCTATAATGCGGTCACTAGTAAGCCCGGCTAACTCTTGAATTTTTTCAAGAAAAGCTTTTGTTTTCTCTCGAATAATGCTGACTTCTTTTCGCTGGTCCCTTTGATAAGCCGAGAGGTATTGTTGGTATTCAAAAAAACCGCAAGAAGCAATAAAAACAAGCGAGACTAAAACGAACAAAATTGTTCCATCTAATATAGGTTTTAACAATGCTTTAAAATCTTTGATAATGCTCATAAAGCACGACTGACCCTTCCCGTCTGTTGTTTTATACTAATATTACAGGTTCATTCAGAAAAAAATCAAACGAATAATTTCTCTAAAAAATAAAAGTATTAATTCTTGGTAATTTTTTGAGAAAAGAGGAACAATAACAATGAGTATCATTCATGAAAGCTTCAGAAGGCACCTACTTTTTTAAGTTTTATCTCAGTAATGCAGCCTTTACCTCTCTTAAGCCCTGTCATTCTCCTCCAAAAACTATCTAAAATCAATAACTTTGAAACAAACAAAAATATCTGTGAAAATGTACACTTTTAACTAAAAGCTTTTATAGGATTTTTTTAAAAATACAGATGAATAAAAAATAGAAATAAAAACCGCATTGTTCAGGGTAGATAATTTTGGTATGGTTATTTTACAAGGAGACGTTTTCTAAGCTTAATTGTTATGGGGAAGGATAGGCAAATGGTCATAAGCATCTCAAACGTAAAATGTGTGCAATTCATACCTTAACAAATAAAAGCTATGATAGAATACAAAGGCTATATTGGCCATTATTTATTTGATGAAAAGACAAACATTTTTCAGGGTAATGTTGTCAACACTCATGATTTAATTACTTTTCAAGGTAAATCTATATTTGCCACACGACAAGCTTTTCAGAATGCCGTTGACGAATACATTGAGTGGCATCAAAAATACAGCAAAAAGCCTGACCATATTCTTCTTCAGAGTTAGAGTTTACAAGCAGTGGGCCTTAGAACACGGAAAGAGCTAATTTTTTAAGACCGCTTTTGTCTTATTCCGGTTACTGATTTTTGGCCTTGATAGAGTAAGAGCTCTTGTTTTATTTTACAAAGCCACCCATTCTTTTCAATGAGCTTAAAGGGTGTTATCTGATGCAGAAAGTAAAAAAACAAAAAGCATGGGAAGATGCAAAAAAGAAGTACCACCTTTCAGAGGTAACCGTTCAAATGGCTAAGAAATTGGGTTTAAATCCAAGTCAGTTAGGAAAAGTAGTCATAGGCAAGAACCCTGGAAAGAGCCTCTCCCAAACTTTATCCGCACTTTATACGAGAAAAGATTTAAGTGACTGAGGTTGCTATAGAAAATAAGAATTTATTCGCTCCCTTAAGCCTTTCTCTTTCTCCAGCAGGTCATCTTTATCTTTACTGTGATTCTGAGAATGAAGAAACCGTTCTTTTGAGCGTTGCCAATAAAATAAAAGATTCTTTTGCAAGCGGGAGTGCCATTGGACTTTTACGCTTAGGAGTTACAGATTTTGGGGTGACTCTTCCACCGAGTCTTGCCTATTGGCAGATATTTTCTAAACTATTTGTGACTGAGGTCAGTAAGCTTTCGGGATTAGAAAAATTCTCCTCTGAAGACGTTTTGCAGTTTTTTCCCCCTTTAAATGAATTTGAATCCTACTTAGAACGCGCTCCTTTTATGCGTGGAGGAGAGTATTTAAGTTCTGAAATCATGATTGGGCTTTGGCGTGATCTTTCTCAAGCCTTTTTAGAAGAAGTCTCTTCCTTTGAAGGGGATAGCGTACAAAATTATCTTATGACCTATAACCTTGCTTGGAATAAAGTAGGACGTGTCTGTTTTCATCTTGCAGAAAATAAAGCAAACTTAACTCATCCCTTTGCTTTTTTAGCCACCTATACAACCCGTTTCTCGAATACAGAGAATGCTCAACTTAAGCATCACGATGTAAAACATTTACCCTTGGAACGCGCCTTAAAAGAATATTCAGGAGAGCAAAAACGCTCCCATCTTCTTTCATTACTTCTCCCTGTACAAAGATCTGCTGAGAAAAGCTCGTTTGTTAAGAAACTAGTAGACAGTGGATCGATATTTAAACCTTTGGCTTGGACCGCACGTGAAGCTCACCACTTTCTTAAAGATATCCCTTTGATTGAAGAAGCAGGGGTAGTGGTGAAGATTCCTAATTGGTGGAATCCTAAACGGCCCCCTCGACCTCAAGTCACCGTTGCCATAGGTAATGTGAGTGGGAGCACTGTAGGACTCGATGCTTTGCTAGACTTTAACATGGGGTTTGCCCTTCCTGATGGTGAGGAACTCACCTTAAAGGAGTTAGAAACTCTCATCCAAACCCAAGGCAAACTGGTACAAATTAAAGGCCAATGGGTGGAAGTTGATAATGATAAGCTCAAGCAAGTCCTTTCCCATTGGAAACAGGTGGAAAAACAAGTCAAAAGAGAAGGCCTTTCTTTTACAGAAGGTCTTCGTCTTTTAGCGGGAGCTTTTGAGCCACAAATAACAGAAGCCTCTCTTGAAGATGTGGCTGAATGGTCAAAAGTGATTGAAGGTCCATGGTTGAATGAGACCCTCTCTAAACTCCGTCATCCAGAGCAATCAGAGGTTCAAAATTTACACGTCATTTTACGAGAACACCTCCTCGCAGATCTACGCCCCTATCAACAAGCCGGCGTACAGTGGCTATGGTGGCTTTATAGTCTTCGTTTAGGGGGATGCCTTGCAGATGATATGGGGCTTGGAAAAACCGTTCAGATTTTAGCCTTACTCTTACTTGTGAAACATCTTTCTACTGGGGACAAAAGACAACCAAGCCTCTTGATCCTTCCTGCCTCTCTTTTAGGAAACTGGCAGGCTGAAATCAGCAAATTTACGCCTGACCTTAACATATGGATTGCACACAGCTCTGCTTTAAATGCTGAGTTTATAAAAGTAACAGATACTCCTGACTTATCGAACATAGATCTTGTCATCACAACGTACGCTCATGCCCATCGTCTTTCTTGGCTCAGTCAGATCTCTTGGAATATTGTTGTCCTTGATGAAGCCCAAAGCATTAAAAACCCGACTGCAAAACAAACACAAGCCATTAAGAAACTGACAAGCCAAGTTCGCTTTGCTTTGACAGGGACACCCGTTGAAAATCGTCTCTTGGATCTATGGTCGTTATTTGATTTTGTGGCTCCTGGGCTTTTAGGATCGAGTCGTGTGTTTTCTGACTATGGAAAACAAACGCTTAAGCGTTCAGAAGAAAAAGGAGAGGATGGGGCAGGACGCTTCTATGCAGCTGTTCGTCACCTTGTCAGTCCTTATGTTTTAAGACGCCTTAAGAGTGACAAACAGATCATTGCTGATCTACCCGATAAGACAGAGGTAAAGGCTTATTGTGCTCTCACAAAGCAGCAGATAGCCCTTTATCAGCATGCCCTTAATGAACTCTCAAACCAACTTAAACAAGATATGGATGGAATTCAACGTCGGGGTCTTGTGTTGTCCTATCTCACACGCTTTAAACAAATTTGTAATCATCCGAGCCAATGGTTAGGGCATGGTCAGTATGAAGAAAAAGAGAGCGGTAAATTTATCCGCCTTAAGGAAATTTGTGAGCCCATCAAAGAAAAACAGGAAAAAGTTCTTGTTTTTACCCAGTTTCGTGAAATTATTCCTGCGTTGAGTGAATTTCTTTCAGGTTTGTTTGGGCAGGAAGGGCTCACTCTTCACGGACAAACAGCGATCAAAGAACGATCCAAATTGGTGGAAGCTTTCCAGCAAGAGCAAGGGTTCCCTTTTTTCATTTTATCTTTGAAAGCAGGGGGAACGGGACTTAATCTAACCAATGCAGCCCATGTAATTCACTTTGATCGATGGTGGAATCCCGCTGTAGAAAATCAAGCGACAGATCGTGCCTATCGTATTGGCCAAAAAAAGAATGTACTTGTTCATAAGTTTATCTGCCAAGGAACGATTGAAGAAAAGATTGATGATCTGCTCAGCTCAAAGAAAGATCTTTCAGATGAGTTGTTAACACCAGAAAAAGAGACAAACTTAACAGAATTAAGTAATGAGGATCTCCTCAATATTGTAACGCTTGACATTCATCGTGTTCTTGGAGAAAGCTAATGATGGTCTCTTTAAAGGAGGTAATAATCATCATGAGCTGGGGATACCCTCCATACGTACCTGTTGCGGAGAGAAAGAAAAAAGCTGCAAAAAAAGTGTCTTCCCTCACCAAAAAAGGACACTACGTTAAACCCGTTGTTATAGAAGGGCGTACTATTGCAAAAACCTTCTGGGGCAAGGCCTGGTGTAAACACCTTGAATCTTACAGTGATTATGAGAATCGATTGCCACGAGGTCGCACATACGTTCGAAATGGTTCTGTCATTGATCTCAAACTCAATGCTGGGGAGATCAGAGCCTTAGTCAGCGGCTCATCAATTTATACGGTTATTATTGAGATCGACCCTGTTCCTACACAAAAGTGGGAGGCCCTTGTGAACGAGTGCGCGGGTAAAATTGATTCTTTAATTGAGCTCTTGCAGGGAAAGTTTTCTAAAGGCGTGATGGAAATTATTACCCATCAAGAGAGAGGCCTTTTTCCAGATTTTAAAGACATAAAACTCGATTGCTCGTGCTATGACTACGCAGATATGTGTAAACACGTCGCCGCCGCTCTTTATGGTGTAGGCGCACACCTTGATGAGCATCCTGAAGATCTGTTTACTTTGCGAGATGTAAACCATACCGACCTTATTGCGAAGGCAAGCTCATCAAGCTTATCAAAAGAAACTTCTGACCAAGACACAAGATTGACAGGGGATCTGTCTTCTCTCTTTGGAATTGATATTGAAGGGGAACCTCCCTCCATTATTTATCTCGACAGCAAAGTAAAAAAAGAACCCTTAAGAAAAAAGAACCTCATTCAACCTAAAAAGATCTCCTCAAAGAGAGCTAAAACCCATATCAAAAAATAGAAGTGACACAACGGAAATATCACAAAATATGTAAATGCACGTTTTGTGATAAGTTTTGTGTATTAAAATTATATCACATTATGTACAATTGTCTCTAATGTGATAAGGAAATACCATATGACCGATACTAGCCCTGTATTCGTGGGAAGAAAAGATGAGCTTGAGCGACTAAACTCCCTTCTTGGAAAAAAATCTGCAAGCTTGGTTGTTGTGAAAGGAAGACGACGCATCGGCAAGAGTCGTTTAGTGGAAGAATTTGCTAAGGGAAAACGTTTTTTAGTTTTTTCAGGAATTCCACCTATAGAAGGGACAACAGCACAATCTCAAAGGGATGTGTTTGCTAGGCAACTTGGTGCTCAAGTGGGACTCCCTAGCATTCAAGCTCAAGATTGGTCAGATCTCTTTAGCTTATTAACCCGATTTACCTTTGAGAGGCAAGTTGTCATATTGTTTGATGAGATTTCATGGATGGGGTCGAAAGATCCTCTATTTCTTGGAAAACTTAAAAATGCATGGGACTTAGAATTTAAAAAGAATCCTCACCTTGTTCTTATTTTTTGTGGATCCGTATCAACCTGGATTGAAAAAAATATTATCAGTAGCACCGCTTTTTTTGGGAGGATCTCTCTTTATTTAACTTTAGAGGAGCTCCCTTTAAATGATTGTAGTAAGCTTTTAGATCTCCAGGGTTTTCGGGGTTCAATTTATGAAAAATTCAAGCTTCTTTCAGTCTCAGGAGGTATTCCTTGGTATATTGAGCAGATTCAATCGACTCTTAATGCGGATGATAACATCAAAAACTTGTGCTTTCTAAAAGATGGAATTTTGTTTAAAGAGTTCGATCTTATTTTCCATGATTTATTTGAAAGACGAAGTGAAATTTATCAACCTATTGTTGAATCTCTTGCAGAGGGTTCCAAAGAATTCAATGAAATTTCCAAAGCTTTGAAATATCAAAAAAGTGGGGCATTAAGTACTTACCTTGATGATCTCATGCAATCTGGTTTTATAACTCGTGATTATACGTGGAGCATTAAATCCGGAAAGCCATTGCGACTTAGTCACTTTCGTTTAAGCGATAATTACTTAAGGTTTTATCTTAAATTCATAAAGCCGAATGCATATAAAATTTTAGAAGATAGCTTTAAAGATATAAAGATTGATAACTTACCTGGTTGGAAGACAATATTGGGACTTCAATTTGAGAACTTAGTTTTAAAAAATAGGAAAAAGATCTGGGAGAGACTTAAAATAGAGTCTGAAGATATTATTGTGAATAATCCATTTTTTCAAAGAAAGACTACAAGAACACCAGGATGCCAAATCGATTATTTAATACAGACGCGCTTTAATACCTTATTTGCCTGCGAGATTAAGTTTTCTCAGAAGGAGTTAAAGTCAGAGATTATAAAAGAAATGCAAGATAAATTAGATCGATTTATCTTACCGCGAAGATTTTCCTGTTGGCCTGTTCTCATTCATGTTAATGGCGTTGATGAGAATGTAATTGATCGTGGATATTTTACGAAGGTCATTGACTTTAGTGAGTTTCTAGAAGATTTGTCATGAATGTAATCCTTGCCTTAAACTCTGATAAATTATTTAAACATTAATAGGATGCTTTTAGGAAATAAAGTAGCAGCGTTTAGACAATTTAGTATAGCTTCCTGAACGCCCAGTAAAAGTGTTTGAAACCTTAGGCCCTGTCGAGGAAATATCAAAATGGTGGACCTGGGATACGATAGGAGACAACCATAAAGGTGGAAAAATTTATTTTAGATTTCAAAAAAAGTTGGATAAGATGTCCAAAACCATATGGGAATATTCGCCAGGTGACAGAATGGCGACAATTGAAAAATTTAGGCCTAAAAATTCTTAATTAAGTTGTTGAATAATATAGATAAAAAATGAAATTAAAATACAGATTCGTAATCAGTAGGTCGGGTGTTCGATTCACCTCTTCGGCACCATGTGTTTCTTCACTTTTTCGTCTTCTCAAATTTTATCAGAAATCTTCGGGTATACGCCAGGTATACTTTTGAAGTGAGTT
>JAGONT010000018.1 GCA_017992885.1 Alphaproteobacteria bacterium | reverse complement strand
TGATGTTAGCGGCTCAACCGAACAGTCCTATCAAAAGTTTGATTTTGAACGATGTGGGCATGATTGTTCCCAGTATGACGTTACAACGGCTACAAACCTATGCACGCAACGATCATGTTTTTTTAAGCTTTCATGAGGCTAAAAGCTATTTTCAGACCGTTCTTTCCACTTTTGGCATCACAGACGATGTATTGTGGAATCATATCACTCAATATGGCATCAAACGTGATGATCAAGGTCATTTTCGTCTGGCCTATGATCCAGCTATTGGCCAAGCTTTTATCAATGAGCCCAGCCCCTCTCTGCATCTTGAAACATACTGGCAGGCCATTGAGTGCCCCATACTCGTGATCCGTGGAGAACAATCCGATCTGCTGTTACCGGATATCATTACAAAAATGCTTTATCTTCAACCTAACACGAAGGTTGTGACCCTTCCTCATTGTGGTCACGCGCCTTCATTAATGATTCCAGAGCATATTCAAGTTGTTAAAGACTGGTTGCAACAGATTGCTTAAAATCTCTTACTTTAGCGCTTACTAAGAATAATGGGGCTACCAGATGTTAGAGAGGCTCCTAACCAAGATCTCCAGCCTAAATAGCTATTCTCTTGTAGAAAAGTTGAGGGAGGATCTTTTACTGTATAAACGAGAGTGTAATCATTCTCGGGACCAGCATACAGTTTTGTAAGATCCTGAAATCGTGAAAACCCTTCGCCAATGGGTAAAAATAAATCTAATTGTTCTGTAAGTAGCGGGCCAAGATGCAGACGAAGATGATTCTGTTGGTCCCAGACTCTTGTCCCCAAGGCTGCTCCTTGTCCTAAGATTTGCCATTGGCCCTCTTGGCCGATGTGAGTGCGTTGGTCCTTCTCAATAAGGCGCCAACGGCCTACACATTTTTCAACGCGAACATCAATGTGAAAATAACTGCTTAAGATGGATGTCAGTCCTTCTGCGGAATGAGGATGAGACCAATATAAGCTTGCATAATCTAAAAGACTGCGGTCGGGAACGTGAAGACGATTTTGAAGTGCAGGGGGCTCAATTCCCAAAAATGATCTCAAGGATTGAGCAATTTCGGTTTTTTCAGGTGTTAGGGAATTAAGACTAAGCATATATTGTTTGCGGATGAGATGCAGAACAGAAATGAGACGATGGTTAAAAATATCAAGGAAATCTTTAAGGCTTGTATCTCCATTACGGATACGTTGAATAATCATTTCTGTATAAGGAAAGGGAAGGGGACCTTGAACGCCAGCTAATCCCATAAAATTGACGTTCAAGATAGGAGGTCCATCAACAGGATCGTCAGATTCTAATGCTATGTTTTCTAATGAATAAATATCACTTGCCATTGATTCCAGATAAACTCTGGATTTTACAGTGACAACTTCATTTTGAAAGTTAGCTGTTTCTCCAAAAAGAGCAGCTCCAGGGGAAAGATATTCTAAGAGCTTGATGGCTTGATGAAATTCAAAGCGATAAGGCTCTGCTAAAAGAACATCTTTTACACTAAGCATTGACTGCCGATTTGTGCGGGCCATTTCTTCCAAACTCCATCACTTTGAGTACTTATTAGGGTTAGCTCCGTAAAGGAGTTTAATGATACATAAAGGCTGAAAAATTCATTAAGAACAGAAGCAAGAATGAAGCAGCCTTGACCGGTGAAGGGCGCCTCATCGATGGTTAAAGTAATACTTAGACCCTGGACAAATCCTCTCCAACAATCCCTTCCCCAACGTCTCGTAACAGGTTTATAGTCAATGCTTTCAAGCAAATTAATCTCTGGATGAGAATGTGTTTTATTAAAACCAGAATACAGCTGCAAAAGTTCTTTTAAGGCTAATATAGCTTTGTCGCCTCTACTAAGACCTAAATTGTTTAATGAAAGTTGAGAAATTAATCGCCATTGGGAATCTCCTCCTAAAGAGGGTGAAATATGAGAGCTTGGACGTTCAAGGCATGTAATCGATACGGGGGGAAGGACTTCGTCAACTTGGAGTGTCGCACCCGCAGGAATATAGGTTGGTAGATCTCTGTTAGTGCAGAGAGTATAGGCATATACGGTTTGGTGACTCGGATTTTTTGGCGTGAAATTATAGTCAACAAAGGAAATGGAAACGTCCGTTCCTGTAATGTCAGGATTGGTGGATAAGGTACGTATTGAATACCAAAACAAATTTTCAGCATTCTTTTCTATTTCATAGTCAAAAGAAAAGTAAGGGGCAAATGTTTGTGTTTCTTGCTTGCCGCCGATAACTTCAATAACCTTTAAAATACTATGAATTTCGGTAGAATCTTCGTTTCGCTGATCTCCTATTAAACGGTAGGAGACAGATTGATGATTTAGGTCAATAGGTTCACTAATCTTATGAAAAAGATTAATGATAGGTGTGCATCCCAGTTGAAAGTTATGATGTCCTACTCGAAATGTACTGGCTTGACTGCGATCAGCTAAGGGGATGTATATGTCTACGTAATGATTGGCTCCTGAAACTGTAAAGTGCTTGATGTCAATAAACTTAAATTTGTTTGGAAAAACAAAATACTCGTAAAGAAGGCGATAGGATTTAGGGGTTTTATGAGGATAAGGAATTAAAGACTCTTCTTCAGCAAAACCCACGGGCATAACGGCTCCTTCAGGAAGTCGGATGGGGATGTCCGCATTGTCAGCTTTGATAAATACTGGAGTGTGATTTGTTGGATGATAGCCGAAAATGCTATCGTAAAGGCATTGAGTTGTACGAGCATCTCCAGAGAGATAGAAGCGCAAACTGGATGGATTGAGCTCGTCCATTCTACCATCATAACGCCGAACACGAATTCTAAGTACCCATTGGGTTTGAAGTTCAGAAGAGGGAAGGGGACTTTGATCAATATTTATTACAGCAGCCTCTGAAACTTCAAAAGGCCATAATTCTACGGGATAAGTTGTTTGAAAATAGCAGATTTTCTTTTCTTGGGCTTCAATAAAAAGATTGGTTTTACGAGGAACAATATAGCCTGATGTTAGTTTCCCCAAATGAGGAGACAAACGGAAGGAGGCAATTGAGGCGGAAGGGAAGGGAGAGATAAACTGGGGATAAAGGACGCCTAAGAGGGTATTGGTAAACTGAATATAACGATTATCGAGTTCTTTTTGAAGACGTCCGGTTAGAAAGGCAAAGGATTCTAAAAGTCGTTGAACATGTGGGTCTGCAGAGCCTGCGGAAGAGAGGTTTAAATTTTGAGCTATCTTGGGGTGCTTTTTAGCGAAGTTTTCTCCTGCTCGATGTAAATACATCATTTCTTGTTGGTAATAATCAAGCATTTGCTCGAAATGTTCACGACTCACTCTCAGCCCCCATCGTTATTATTTTTGTTCAATTAGTGTACTTTAAAATTCCTCTCCTTGCTATCTATCTCTTAGCCATACAACAGGATTTTAATTGCAATATAATGTTGAGATAGACTTACCGTCTGCCAAAAAGCTTTTCTAAATCAGCTTTCTTGAGTTCGACATAAGTTGGGCGTCCATGATTACATTGACCAGAATGGGGTGTTTGTTCCATTTGACGGAGCAGGGCATTCATTTCTTCGACGGTAAGTTTTCGACCTGCACGTACGCTGTTGTGACAAGCGCTTGTTGCTAAAATTTCAGCGAGTCGTTTTTTAAGACTCAAAGGTTCTCCCAGTTCTTTCAGTTCGTCAAGTAAGTCTTGTAAAAGGGCTTGAAGATTTATGTCTCCTAAAAGGGCAGGAGTTTCTCGGATTAAAACAGCTTTTTCTCCGAAAGGCTCTATGACAAGTCCAAGAGTAAGAAGGTCATCTTGAATTGACTTAAGAAGGGGAACAGTGTCTTCAGCAAGTTCTACAACGACTGGGATTAAAAGCGGGTGTCGTTTAACGTGCCCTATTTCCGTCTTAAGACGTTCATAAACAAGGCGTTCATGCGCAGCATGTTGGTCAATAATCACTAAACCTTCTTGTGTTTGGGCAAAAATATACGTTTCATGAAATTGTGCTTTTGCAAAACCGAGAGGGGGGATATCAAGAGGTGCTTCGTTTAGCGAGGGCGAGGGAGAAGTCTCCTCAAAATCGTTGAGTGGAGTAGAGGAAGATGATTCTTTTAAGAAGGTCGGATCATTGGAAACAGAATGCTGAGGCCAACCTGAAATTCTTGTGCTTTGAGAAGATCTTGGGATGAATTCCGTTAAGGAAGGTTGATGTAGAGATTTTGGTCGCAAAGCTTGGAGAGCTTGAGCACTTATGGTTGTAGATGTTTGATGACTTGCCTTTGCAAGAGTTTGTTTAAGAGCGCTAACTATTGTTCCTCGAATAAGACCACTATCCCGAAAGCGAACTTCAATTTTGGAAGGATGAACATTCACATCGACATCTTCGTGGGGTAACTCAAGAAAAAGAGCTAAGAGCGGATAGCGATTAGAAGCTAAAAAATCTTGGTAAGCAGCTCTCACAGCTCCTTGAAGGAGTTTATCTTTTACTGGTCTTCCATTGACAAAAAGATATTGGTGAGAAGTGTTGACTCGGTTAAAGGTGGGAAGAGAGATAAAACCTTTAAGGAAGATGTCTCCTCGAGTCATTTCAATAGGCAAAGCATTTTGAACAAACTCAGAGCCCATAATTTGGGCTAGACGCTCGGGGAGGGTTGGGCAGATCGTATGATCAAAAACAACGCGTTGATCAGCCATAAGCTTAAATCCAACGTGCGGATGGCTTAGGGCAAGTCGATTTAAAAGCTCGATAGCATGAGAGAGTTCAGTTGAGGGTGTTTTAAGAAACTTAAGTCGTGCAGGTGTGGCATAAAATAGATCTTTAACTTCAATATGGGTACCTTGTAAATGAGAGGCAGGGACGAGGGGTTGTTTTTCACCACCCTCTATCTTTAAAGTCCAAGCTTCTTGAGTGTTTTGGGCGCGGCTTGTGAGGTGAAGACGACTGACAGAGCCAATAGAAGGGAGAGCTTCTCCGCGAAACCCAAGAGTTTGAATATTGAAAAGATCACTGGTAGGAAGCTTCGATGTTGCATGACGTTCTACAGAAAGCTCAAGATCTTCAGAAGTCATGCCGACTCCATTGTCAGTGACAGCGATGAGGCTGCGACCTCCTTCCCTAAGCTGGACTGTTATGGTTGTTGCTCCTGCGTCAAGAGAATTTTCGACAAGTTCTTTAACGGCGGCGGCAGGACGTTCAATCACTTCTCCGGCGGCGATTTGATTGATAAGATGAGCTTCTAATTTGCGAATTGTCATGCAGCAAGATATTCCCTTGCTAAGCGTTTTCCTTCTTCAACAGCAGGTTGATCAAAGGCATTCACATTAATAAGGTAAGATGTGAGGATAGTCTCTATCATAAAATGCATCATAAGAGATCCTAGGGTATACTCGTCGATGGAATTAACAGTTATTAACCGTGTTGGACATTTGTGACGGATTAAAGTTTCATAAGTAGCCATTTGCTCTGCTGTAAAAAGATCTCCCAGGGATTTTCCTGTTAATTCAGGGATGAGAGTTGAACGAATGGAGTCTCCTTCCCCTTTCCAGTTGCGGACTATAAGGGTAAAAAATTTATCCTTTGGTCCATCGAGATAAAGTTGAAGTTGACTATGTTGATCCACCGTTCCAAGAGCATGGATAGGTGTTGTTCCTTTTCCATTTTTCCCTAGGCTTTCCGCCCATAATTGGCAATACCACTGGGCAAAAAGTTCAAGTTGATCGGCATAGGGAAAGAGGACTGAGATTGTTTTCTGTCGGTAATTTTCTAAATACACAGCCATTGCTGCCCCTGCAAGAGCAGGAGGCGTCTGATTCGTAAGGTGATCCTGTAAAACGGTGCGTGCCCCTTTTCGAAAGGCGTAAGGATCAAGACCTGCAAGAATAGCAGGAATAAGCCCTACGAGGGAAAAGCATGAGAATCGTCCTCCTACCTCTGGAGGATGATCAAGACATAGCCAGTTATAAGCTTTGGCTAGTTTTCGTAAAGGATTTTCAGTAGGTTCAGTAATGACCATAAAGTGATTTTGAAGGCCTTTTTGTTCAAAATATTGTAGACAGGTTAAAAGTTGCAGAAGCGTTTCAACAGTGCTTCCTGATTTAGAAATGGCAATAACCCCAGTTTTTTTAAAGTTAATCTTTTGAAAAAACAAGGAAAAAGTCTGAGGATCTATGTTATCGAGGAAATGTAGACGAGGATGTGAGGAGGTTGTTAGAGCATGGAGAGCTTGCCCCCCCAGACTTGATCCCCCCGTCCCTAAAATAATGACATCTTCAAAATCTTTAAACTGACTCGCTGCAACCTGGCAAAATTCGATGTCATCTTCTTGTTCTACCAAGGAAAGAGCAGAAAGAAATCCAGTTTGATAAGAATTTCTAAAAACGTCTAAAACGTTTGACTTTAAATATGTATGAAGAATAGCTTTATCACCATTTCCCGTATAACAACCTGATAGATTTTGAGTATAAGTCATTCCTTGCCTTTAGATTGAGAAGAATGAAGGGAGGGGCCCGCCAATACGAAGGTTAATAAGTTTGGTTTAAGAGTCTTTTGAACAAATGTATTCATTTCTTTAAGGGTTGTCTTTTCAGCTCTTGCTAAAAGTGTGCGGGCTGAATCAGGTTTTAAGTTATAAGCTAAAGGACTTTCATATTCTTGAGCCACAGCTTCTGTACTAGTTAAACTAAGAATTTGGTTGCGTTTTAAAGAAAGTTTTGCGGAGGTCATCTCTTGCTGCGTGATGCCAAAGTCTTTGATTCTTTCCCACTCAGACCTTATAAACTTAGTCACCTGTTGTGTTTGTGAGCATTCACATGAAAAACTTCCTGTCAAAATGTCGACGTCACCAAAATGCTTCTCTGAAAAATTAATGGAGTAGATAAGGCCTCTTTTATCTCTTAGCTCGTCATAAAATCGTCCCGTTAAGACATATTGAAGAAGGAGATACTGAGGATAGTCTGTACTTTGTGGATTAACACCAGGTTGACAAAAAGCAACAACGGTTTGAGGGCCCTCTTTTACTATAAAAATTTCCTTATTGCCCCACTGAGGTTTGAGAGAAGTATGCAAAGAGAGGGGGGGGAAGTTGAGGGTTCCAAAGGTCGAATCCAAAAGTGCAGTAATTTCTTTTTGAGTGACATCACCAACGACCATAACTTTGGGTTGAGCGGAAAACTGTGTTGTGCGTTCTTTCTCTAGATCTTCTGCTGTAAGAGAGTTAATGGATTTTTCTGCTTTCTTAAAATCTATGTTGAAAGAAGACTCAGGAAAGATCACATTCATTAAGCTTAAAAAAGCAATGATTTCCAAGTCTTCTCTAATCTGCGCAAGAGAAGTTAAAGTCCTTGTTTTACTATAACTTAAGTCAGCTTTCTGAAATTCAGGATTGCCCACCAAGCGTGCCCAAAGTTTAAGTGTTGTCTGTAAACCATTTTTGGTTGTTTTAATGAATAAAGAATTTTTTGAAACGCCTAAGCTGACAGATGTTGAAGCAGGAGTTTCATTTGCAAATCGATCCATTTCGAGGGGAGACAAGACGCCCGCTCCTGAGTCAAGCACTTTTTGAAAGAGTAAAGCTTCTGGTTTGAAGGGAGGGGCAGATTGCTCTTTATTAAAGATGAGACCTAATGAAACGATGGGGGATGTGTGATCTTCAATAAGCCAAACGTCGAGCTTGGTGTGGGTTTTAAAAGATTGAATAGGAAGAATATCTGCTTTGACAGGCAAAATTCCAGAGGTCAACAAAAGACAGATGAAGATTATGTTGATGAACTTAATCCCACCGTCTTTAGAATTCACTCCCTTCATCGTTCCTCTCGGAAGGACATTTTTGAATTGATTGAGATTATTTAACATCAAGGCCTCTTTGCTGCAGAAGATGAGGAGAGGGGCTTTTTTTTCAAGGTCCCTTGCACGGCATGGTCTTTTGTTAGATATTTTTCAGTAACTCTTTGAATATCAGCAGGGGTTATTTTTTTCAAATCTTGAGGCAAAGAATTGATTTGTTCTAAAGTTAATCCAGAGGAAAAGGCTGTTCCTAGAAAAAGGGCTCGACTAAAAATATCGTCCAGCTGCATAATCCAACCATTATAAGCATATTGTTGTGCGCGGTTAAGATCTCCTTGATTTAAACCCTTCTGAGCAATTTGTTCAAGTTTTTCATTGATGATAATCTCAATGTCTTTAATTTTTGAGTCCTCTAGAGGACTGACACTTATTGCGAAGCTCCAAGGGTCTAGAAACTCAGTGATAGAGTACTGACTGTGAAAGGCTGACGCTAATTTTTCCTTATGAACAAGAATTTCTTCAAGACTTCCTTTGAAATCTCCGTTTAAGAATTCACTTAAAAGCGCCAAGGCTAAGTGATCTTGGTAATGCTGCTGCTTAAGTTCAGGAAGAGGATACATTTGAAAAAAGGAAGTTGTTGGTGTTTGAGGATGTTCAACAAGGATAGGGGCTATTTTTTTCTTTTCGAGAGGTTCTTGGGGACGAGTTCTTTCAATTTCAGGGCCAGATGGGATATTTTCGTAGTATTTTTCGGCCCAAGCCCGGACTTGAACAGGGTCAAAATCACCGGAAACAATGACAAAAGCATTATTAGGATGATACCATTTTTTATGAAAAGCTTTGACATCATCAAGTGTTATAGCTCGAATATCCTTTTCCCAACCAATAATGGGGTTTTTATACGGGTGAATGGTGAAGAATTGACTATTAAACTTTTCATTGAAGAATGAGTCAGGATCATTTTCTGTACGCATGAGACGTTCTTCAATAATAACGTTTTTTTCTGTTTCAAATTTGTCTTGGTTAAAAGCAACGCCTTGCATGCGACCTGCCTCAAACCTCATTAAAAGTTCGAGATGGTCGGTTGTAACCATTTTATAGTAAAAAGTAACATCACCTGCTGTAAAGGCGTTGCTATGCGTGCCAGATGCATTGAAATCTTCTAAAAATTGCCCCATTTGGATTTCTGGTGAGGCTGTTTCCATCAGATGCTCAAGATAATGTGCAAGACCTGTTTTCCCAGGCAGTTCATCGGCAGATCCAACCTTATACCATGTGGTGTAGCTCACAATAGGGGCACGTTTATTCTGCATAAGAATAAATTGGAGACCGTTTTTTAAAGTGAAAGTTTCGTAGTGTAGCAAAGGTTCTGCCGAGAGTCTTTCAGTCCATAATACCAAAAGAAAAACTCCTATCACCCTTTTTATCATATATATCACCTACGGAGAAACCTTCGCATTTTTCGTTGTAATTCCTTGATTTTCAAGGTTTATACTCTCTTCATAAGGGTTGACGACGTCACCCTCAGGTTTCGCTTTTCTTATTCCCAGTTGTTCCAAAACAGGCTTGCCTTTTGCACGTGCAATATTAGATTCTGCGTCAATTTCTTCACGTACCTTATCGTGACCTTCTTGCGCGCCGGCTAAATCAAGAAGTGCTTTTTGACCAGGACTTGCACTACTACTGCTTGATTTTGAGCCCAAAATCTTTTCCTTTTTTGCGTTCAGCTCCCTGACGTCTTGAGGACGCGGGGCGCCCGGCTGAGGAGTAGGAAGAGTAGAAAAATCAGGGGGCATATCTAAAGGTTGGATACTGGGATTTACAGAAAATTCGTCAGGAGGATCACGCTCAATACCTAGTGTTTTCTTAACATTTTGGCATCCAGAGAGCAAAAAGAATCCTGATAAAAGAGTTATAGTTATAAAGTGTAAGCGCTGGGTCACGTTTCTTTCCTCACATAGCTTTCTAAAAGTAAAAGACATACACCTACGGTAATGGCACTATCAGCCACATTAAACGCAGGAAAATGATACCCCCCAATGTAGAGGTGAACATAAATAAAATCAACTACTGCGCCAAAGCGTAATCGATCAATAATGTTTCCGAGGGCCCCTCCAATAATCAGGCTCAAGCTAATCAACAAAAACTTATCTGTTGTTCTCCAGAGCCATACACCTAATGCTATGGAAATTGCTAAGGCCATTGTGATGAGTCCTAAAATTCCCAAAAGAGAATGAGCTTGGAGAAAACCAAAGCCTACTCCTTTGTTCCAGGTGAGAACAATATCTAAAAAAAAGAGAAGGGGAATCACTGTGGGAGGATTCATAATATCGAGAATCCAAGCTTTTGAGGCTTGATCAACAGCAATTACGAGCAAGACGATGAGAAAAGCATAGAAAAGACGGATCATCTGTGCTCCACCACCTCAGCGCAACGTTGGCAAAGATCAGAGAAAGCCTCAATGGTTCCCACCTCAGGTAAAATTTTCCAGCACCTTGCGCACTTTTCTCCTGAAGCAACAGTAACAATGACGCCAATTCCTGGTGTTTCCTCAAGAATGAAAGCATTATCAGGAAAAATATGACTCTCAAAAACCTTAGCATGAGATGTAATAAAAATTTCTGTTAAATCAATACCGTCAATGAAAGGCTTCAAAGAAGCGTTAAGATAAATTTCAACATGGGCCTGTAGACTAGAGCCAATTTGTTTTGAAGCGCGTGCAACTTCTAAAGCCCCGGTCACCACTTTTCGGATCGTACGGAGGCCTTCGTATTTTTCCACTAACTGAGGGGCATTCCATGCAAAAGGAAGAGCAGGAAAGAGCTCGGCGTGAATACTTTCAGTCGAATGAGGATAACGGGAAAGCCAGGCTTCCTCTGCTGTAAAGCATAAAACAGGGGCAAGCCATTTTGTGAGGCACTCAAAAATAAGATTCATTATGGTTCGAGTGGCTCTGCGCTTTGGGTTTAAAGGATCATCGCAGTAAAGAGCGTCTTTGCGAATGTCAAAATAAAAGGCAGAAAGATCGACAGCACAAAAATGATGAATCTCAGTATAAAGAGCTTGGAATGCATAAGAATTTGAGCTGTCTCGTACTTTTTGATCAATCTCATAGAGGCGATGAAGTACCCATTTCTCAAGCTCAGGCATTTGAGCATAATCGATCTTTTCTTCTTCTGAGAATTCCGCCAAAGCTCCTAGTAAATATCTTAAGGTATTTCGGTAGCGCCGATACGTGTCCTGCTGACGTTTTAGAATTTCGGAACCTATGCGCAGATCTTCTTGATAATCACTGCTTACGACCCATAGGCGTAAGATATCGGCTCCCATGGTACTCGTAATCGTTTGTGGCGAGACAGCATCACCCCGAGATTTGGACATTTTTCGTCCTTCTTCATCAACAATAAAACCATGGGTCATCACTTGCTTGTAAGGAGCGGCATGAGCTGTCCCACAGGCGATCAAAAGTGAAGATTGGAACCACCCTCTGTGTTGGTCTGAGCCTTCAAGATAAAGATCGGCGGGCCAATGAAGTTCAGGGCGTGCACGTAAAACGAAACTTTGTGTTGATCCAGAATCAAACCACACATCAAGAATATCCTGAACTTGCTCAAAGTCAGCAGGGTCATATTTTGGACCTAAAAAAAGAGCAGGATCGGTTGTGTACCAGGCGTCTGAGCCTTCTTCTTTAACAATGTTAACAATGCGATTAACCACTTCATGATCTCTCAGAACTTCACCTGTTGTTTTATTCATAAAGAGGGTTAAAGGCACGCCCCAGGCGCGTTGACGAGATAGGCACCAGTCTGGGTTACTCTCGATCATTGCTTTAATTCTGTTGATGGAGGATTGTGGAATCCATTGGACGGTCTCAATCGCTGCGAGAGCTTTTTCTCGAAGGTCTTTTTTGTCAAGGCTGATAAACCACTGAGGGGTCGTACGGTAAATTAAAGGTTTTTTTGATCGCCATGAATGAGGATAACTATGAATAAGTTTCCCTTGCTTTAAGAGAGCCCCCTTTTCCTCTAGTTTTCCAAGAATGTCAGGGGTTACTTTATACACGTGCTTTCCAGCAAAAAGAGAAACATGATTATAATAAAGGCCATCGTCGGCAACGGTTTCAGGGATTTCAATGTCAAACTCTTTCCCTAAGGCAAAATCTTCGACGCCATGGCCGGGAGCGATATGCACAAGACCTGTTCCCGCTTCAAGTGTTACGTGTTCACCAGGAAAAAGAGGAACATCAAAATCATACCCCTCTCCATAAAAGGGGTGGTGGCTGTGGGTTCCTTGAAGCTCTGATCCTTTGAATGTGCCGAGAATCGTACTGGCTGTGATACCAGCTTCAGCTTCTAAAGTTTCCTTAAGGCTTTCAGCAATCAGGATCACTTCCTTAGGTTTTGCTTGAGATCCTTCTTTGATATCATCAACACGTAAAGCGATATAGTCGAACTCATTTCCATAGGCGATTGCTCTGTTCCCTGGAAGTGTCCAAGGTGTTGTGGTCCAAATAACGACGCTGGCGCCTTTAAGGACCGAAAGAGGAGAGGTGTAAATGGGAAAACGGACATAGATAGAGGGAGATTCAATATCAATGTATTCAAGCTCCATTTCAGCAAGAGCTGTTTTTTCAACAACAGACCACATGACAGGCTTGGTACCACGATAAAGACCGCCATTCATGAGAAAAACACCCAAAAGACGTAAAATTTCGGCTTCTGCATCGTAAGAGAGGGTGGTATAAGGGTGTTCCCAATCTCCGGTAACGCCTAAGCGTTTAAATTCTTCTCGCTGAACATCAATCCACTTTTTTGCAAATTCTCGGCAATCCTTCCGAAACTGAATTCTTGGAATATCGTCTTTTTGGAGGCCTTTTTCGCGATATTTTTCTTCAATCTTAGCTTCAATAGGTAATCCATGGCAATCCCATCCTGGAATGAAAGGAGTTGATTTTCCAAGCTTATATTGAGATTTATTGACTACATCCTTAAGGATTTTATTAAGGGCGTGTCCCAGATGGATATATCCATTAGCATAAGGAGGGCCATCATGAAGAACAAAAAGGGGACGTCCTTCCGCTTTTTTTTGGAGGAGACTATAGAGATTTATGTCTTCCCAGTGCTTAAGGAGTTTAGGCTCGCGTGTGGGGAGATCTCCTTTCATCGGAAAATCTGTTTGAGGCAGGAAAATGGTGGGGCGATAATCTTTCGTCATTGTCTTACAAATTATTCCTTAAACTAGACGTCATATTTGTGCCATTGATCTCCCCGTTCGTCAAATGGGAATGCAAAAAAAGCCTTATTTGCATGGATTTACTTGGGAATTGTGCACTCGCCATTAATCCATTTTGAGAAATTAAGGTTGAAATCATTGCATGAACTCATTTCACAACAGTGGTCTGTATTAGGAAATGTGCAATTTGTTTGTTCTGGGTTGCGTAAAGAGGGTTGCTCACAGTGCATGCATTTATTTGAAAAAGGGTTTTCAAAATAATTAACGCGTCCTCGGCACTCGTGAGCAAAGACACTGT
This sequence comes from Alphaproteobacteria bacterium, assembly GCA_017992885.1. Lineage (GTDB taxonomy): Bacteria > Pseudomonadota > Alphaproteobacteria > UBA9655 > UBA9655 > UBA9655. The sequence goes on along the minus strand of JAGONT010000018.1, from coordinate 32,285 downwards.
CTGAGAGTGACATGAAAAAGAAAATAAAAAAATATGACCAAATTGACATGAAAATTTTACTCCTTCTGGGAAATTATTATACCTCTTTTTATGGATTCGTTAACCGTTTATTTTTAAAATGTTTAATCAAATGATGGGGTGGCATCAGAATCGAATAGGGTAAAGTCGCTATTTTGTGATAATATACATTGAGACTTTAACCAGTCATGTTGAATCGTAACATGTCAACAGAGGGAGGAGACATATATGGAAATTCCAGACATATTTTTTATAATTTTAAATGCTGCCGTCTTTGGTATTAATTTTGTTGGCATTATCGTTGTGTTCTGGGGATTTGTGGTCGCTGCTATGGCTTTTGTGCGTATGAAACTCCATCGGCAGAGTACTATGTTTTTTCTAAAAGAAGCTAATGAAATTAGAGCTGTCTTAGGAACATATATTCTCTTTGGCCTCGAGTTTATGATCGCAGGAGATATCATCCATACCTTTATCAAACCTAACCAAGAAGATCTAATCGTATTGGGAGCTATTGTTGCTATAAGGACCGTTATTAGCTATTTCTTGGGGAGAGAAGTTGAAGATGCCCGCCGTGAACGTGAGGGCGAACAAGCTTTAAATAAGCAAGTTATGTCTGGAATAACAAATTAAAAAAGGGAGAAATATTATATGACTGATCATATTGCCGCTGAGGGACGTAAAGAAATTGCAACGGCTTTAACAGAGTATTTTGCAGAGACGACCGTGGTTTATTATAAAACGCATGGATTTCATTGGAATGTAGAAGGATCAAATTTTTATTCTTTACATCAGATGTTTGAAAAGTTTTATCAAGAGTTATGGGAGTCGATGGATGAAGTGGCTGAACGTATCCGCACTTTTGGAGAATACACACCTGCTGGTTTGTCAGAGCTCTTAAATCATGCTTCCATTCAAGAAAGCATAGGAGCCCCCGCAAGCCATATTATGATATCAACTTTAAGGGAAGATTACCTGATATTGGCAAAGAAAGCTCAAGAAGTTGGTGCCTTGGCGAGTGAGTATGGAGATGTTGTCACAACAGATATGATGACTGAAAAAGCAACGTTCTTAGAAAAAGCAGCGTGGATGCTTCAAAGCTCAAAGCAGAATTAATTTTAACTATCCCCAATGCTTAACTTGCAAAGCCCTAATTATTACCCACAAGGTTTAGGCTAGAAAATAATAAGTAAGCATCTACACTTTCTGTGAATCGAGCTCAGCCTTGTCATAAGACTTGTAATACCAGGACTATTATTCATTTTTTCTTCCAAAAATCCTTCTAGCTTTGCAATTCATCTAATCTACTTGTGTTATTGCGGAAGGTTTATCCGAAAGCGTTTTCGTTGAGCTCATTTTTAAATCAAGAGACCTTCGTTTATACTTAGCTAATATTTTCATACAATCCGTATCATCTCATGCTCAATTGCCAGATTCTTGATGTTTTAAGTCCCAAGAAGAAATTATGAGACTCCTTTATTAAAGGTCCATGATGAAGAATTTTCTAAATAATTTTTAGAGTTAAAAAGAAATGAAAAAAATAAAAATACAATGGTATGAATGCTTGGTAACCCCCCTGATACCATAAATATGAGGAAAAAATAAACCAGTAGCGAAAAGAGAATTGTTGAATAGAAATCATTTGCATAATTATTATTTAGTTTTTTATATAGAAAATAATTTGGTAGAAAGAACAAACAAAGGCCAAAAATTCCTAATTCACATAACAACTCAAGAATAAGATTATGTGGATGCCATCCTAAAGGCCCCTCTTTTCCAAAAAGATCGTCTCCTTTTCCTATGAAGTCAGGGAACGCTCCTAACCCAGACCCTAAGAAGGGTCGTTCAGTAAATAAAGAAAGGGCTTCTCTCCATAACCAAAAGCGTGAAGAAGAGTCTGCGTTGAAGTCAAACAAAACACTTAATCTTTTTACTATAAAAAGGTCTTTCCCAAAAGAAAAAAACAAAAAAAATAAAAATAATAAGACTATTGAAAAAAAGATAAATAAAAACGTAAATTTTGTGTACTTTGATTTTAAAAATCTATGTTGACTAATTAATAGAAAAATTCTATAAAAAATTATAGCTAATACAAAAATAAACGAAGACCTTCCTCCAATAATTGCCATAAAAAAAACACTAAGAGATAATATTAAAAAAAGAAAAATATTTGATAATAATTTTATGCCATCTTCTTTTTTATTTCCTTCAATAAAACAATAAATTATTATTGCAAACATTCCTAAGTATAAATTAATATTTTGATACATAGATGCGGTAGTTTCCTGACCCAGAAAAATGTTTTGAAATGTCTTGGAAGTCCAAGAGATATTTCCATAAATTAAGCTAATAATAGAAAGAATAAAATATACTGAAGATAAAATAAAAATAGAGCTAACGATTGTTTTTTTGTGTTTTGAACAAAAAATCCCAAGAAGTGCATATAAGGGGAACTGCATAAGAGCTAATAGAATAAAATTACTCGCTAAAAGGGGGCCAGATGCATATGAAATAATAAATGCATAAGTTAAAAAAATAAAATAAAATAAAGAATAGATATAAATGTTAAAAAATTTTATGAGGCCTGTTTCTTGTTTTAAAAAAAGTTGTTTTATAAGATTGCGTGTTTCTTCCAAGTTCCACTGTCTCTTAAATAATAAATGAAAGAATCTGTTTTTATTAAAATAATAAAAAATAATATATGATGCACTTAAGATAATAGAAAAAATAAGAATAATTTTTTCATAAGGCACATACTTAAAAGGAATATAGGTTTTATGAAAAATAGCAGCAATCACGCAAAAAACAAAAACTTTTTCAGCGGTTTCTATGTGCTTTTGGAAAAACAAAGTTAGAAAGCTCATTATGACCTGACCTTATTGATAAAAACTTCGCTAATATTTTCTATTAATTATGAGAGCTTAGCAATAAAAAAAAGCCAAATCATGCACTGTTTTGGCAAAGATTCAGATCTCAGAAGCTTTTCTTGCCACACCTCATAAAAGACGCTTTAGATAAAGATAAGTTTTCTTCCCTCTTTTTTCCTCCCTCTTTTCATTTGTTTCCCATGGAAAGAATGCTGAATCATGATTAAAGTTTCTTTAGTCACACACTAACTTTGATCCAAATTGATTATCAAGATCAGAAAAAATATGAAAAATTGCCTCATGGACATACAAGATAAGTTGATGTTGAGGCGTAGGTTATTTGTGGAAACTATCTTTTCTTCAATCATCAAATGCTAAATCGCTTGATCCACCATCGGCATCGGTGCCTTCTAAATGCTTTTGCTCACCTCTTTGTGGGGCTTATCAATTTAGTTTAGATAAACCTTCATTCCATTCTTTGCTTAATCTCATCCCTTAAACACAGGTTGGGTTTTTTAAGATATAAGATTCCCATGCTAAACAAATTCATCCTAAAATTTACCATAGATAATAAGTGCTTATAAAACTCTCATAGCATTTTTATAGGTATTCAAAAGAATCTCTTCATAGGTTTCCCAAATATAAATGTCATCCGCCCTTTCTTCTCGTTTTGGGAAAGACTCACGCGTATAATTCTTGCACCAGTTATAAAGTACATTAACATCGTATTTTAGAGGAATACAGAGAGGGGAGCATCCAAAAAAGCTTTTTATATCTTTACACTCATCGTTAACTAAGTAAGGAATTCCAGCTATTTCTGCTTGAAAAACTGAATTGGGCAAAGAGTAGATATAGCTTAAATAAGTCGCTTCAAGAATGCGTATCACTACATCAGCTTGCTTAATTGTGTTAATGACATAGTCGTGAGGAACGGCGGGATGCCAATGAATATTGTCTCTTTCTCCTGCAATTTTTCGGATCTCTTGACTTACATTCTCATGACATAAAAAGACAAGGTGAAAAGGGGATTTAAGCTTTTTAAACGCTTGCATGTAAAGATCTATCCCCCGTCCTTTAGCTACTGCTCCCATATAAAGGAAGATGAAATCTTTATTGGAAAGTCCCAGAGTCTTTCGAATATCTAGATAACGAGTAGCGTTAACTTCTGAATTCGAAGGAGCATTAACCACGAGACTTATTGTTTTTTTTGGATATTGCTTTTGATAAAAATCTTTAATTGAAGGACTGACAACAAGGACTTCATCAGTGGACCTTATAAAAAATTTTTCTATACTGCGCATAATTTGGCGTTGAAAAGGTGGTGCGCCATTTCTTTCTGTTTCAAACTCATGGGCATCATAAATTAGAGAACATTTAAGATATTTTTTGGCAATAACTGCTGCGGGTAAGGCTCCTAAACTATGACAATGAATAAGCTTAGGGTTCAGCTTTTTAAGACGCGTTACGGCTTTCAACACCCATTCTAGATACTTTATGAGTTGAAAAAAAATCACTTTGGGAAGAGAACGTGTTTTTAAATTTTCCCTAAAAATTTCAAATTGATCCTCAAAAAGCTCATAAGAAAGCTGATCGTCATCCCGTATGCCCACAAAAGAAATATCAGCTTGCGGTAAAGCTTTTTTAAGAGAGCGCATTTCTTTTATCGCACGACTTTCACTACGAAATGAGCTTACGAAAACATGACTAACTTTTAAATCTTGTGGTAGTTCCTTGGGCGTAGATTTTTTTCTATGTTCTTTTAATTTCATGAGGGTTTCCTTTTGTAAGCATAAGTAACATTATAAAATAAACAAAATAGGCGCAACTGCCCGCCATAACAAAAGCTAAGAGGACGGCTTCGATTTTTTCAAAAAAGAAATAACTCCCTAAGCTGCTTGATGTTATCAATATCAGATTACCCATATGCCAAAAGAAATCCCATTTTTGTTTTTCCGCTACATAAATCATTGAGCTTAGAGGGGAAACGACAAAACTCACTAAGAAAAGAGGAATGAGAAATTTTATATATTCTCCTGTATTTTTCCATTGTTCTCCAAAAAATACTTCAAAAATATGATCACTTAAGAGATATAAACTTCCAAAACCGAGGAGGCCAATTATTAATAAAACCCCCGCTGTTAATAAAAACAAATGTCGACAATCATGCTTATCTCTCATTTCTTTGCTTGCTCGTTGAAAAAAAACCTCTGAAACTGCATTCGCAACAAACCGTGCTGGCATCGCGACAACACGGTAAGAAAGAGTTAAATACCCTGCTATTTCATTACCAAATAAAAAAGGAAAGACCATAAGAGGATACCGGCTTGTGGCATTATTAACAAGCTCACCGGGAAGAGCATAATATGCAAAATTACTATAGCGCTTTGCAACTTCCATCAGTTTTTTTATTTCTGGAGGTGGGAAGTTGGTTAATTTGGGTCGTAGAAATAAAACACCCCCTAAATTACCTAAGATAAGAGCCCATATAAGTCCATCTTGGACATATATTATTCCCAAAGTAATACTAAAAGTTGCTATAAGTGATGCTTGCACCACCTTAATTCTGGAAGCAAAAGAAAAATTTTCATTCCTATTATTTACAAGAATTTGTACACGGAATAAAGCACTCCCTAAACTAACCAAAGGAATAAGAAAAAAGCTGTTCCCCCAGCTGTAGTTTGGCAGCAACATTTCTACTATACTATAAGTTACCGTCATAGCTAAAATAAATAAAACATGAATGGTAAAAATTAAGTATTCACAAAGCTTCCAAGTAAAAAAAACTTCTTGAGAGTCTTTAGCAATAATAATAGAGTTCTCATAACGCAGAGTTGAAAATTGAGCCAAGAGGGCAGAGACAGAAATTATAAGACCATAGCGCCCAAAATCCTCTGGTATATAAAGCCTAGTAAGGAAGGGCGCCATACAAATAGGGATCATCTCTGCAAAAGTTGAACCTGTAAAGACAATGGTCATAGTATGTAAATATTCTTTAAAGGGGATAGCCACTTTTAATAATCTATCTAAAGCCCTTGACATACAGTTAGCTTTCTCTCTATCTTAGTGTGTAACACAACCACTTAAATTATAAACATTGAAATGTCTATAGTAATTATTGATCATGGTTTAGCAAATATTCACTCTGTTGTGAATATGTTAAAGTATCTTAATTTTTATCCCAAAGTTATCCATAATCCGAAAGATTTGAAAGATAGCGATAAAATTATTCTTCCAGGTATTGGCTCTGCAGCAGCTGTATGGAATAACCTTAATGAAACAGGTTTCACAGATCCTTTGCGAGAATGCATTGAAATACAAAAAAAGCCTATCCTTGGGATTTGTGTTGGGATGCAGCTCATGACTGAGGGAAGTGAAGAAGGTAATACTTTAGGATTTGGTTGGATTAAAGGAAGATGTGTACGTTTTCGTCCAGTCAAGACAAACCCAATAAAAGTTCCTCATATGTCTTGGAATAAAGTTTTGCCACAGCAAGGGCAACGCCTCTTTGGATCATTAACTGATCCTCAAAAATTCTATTTTGTTCACTCCTACTATGTCCAGTGCGATAATAAAGAGAACATCTCGGCTCTCTGCCATTATGGGCATGATTTTGTAGCTGCCGTTGAAGCTGAAAATATTTTTGGTGTGCAATTCCATCCGGAAAAAAGCCATAAGTACGGAATGCGCCTTTTCCAAAATTTTCTTAACGTATAAAGAAGGTTACGCTGGATATGTTACTTAAACGCATTATTCCCATATTACTTGTTGATGGCCCAGCTTTAGTTAAGACTCGTGAATTTAAAGAGTGGAGATACCTTGGAGATGTTGTGAATGCGATTCGTATTTTTAACGAAAAGCAAGTAGATGAAATTATCCTTTTAGATATCTCTGCAACCCCTCAAGGTCACGAGCCACGGTTAAATCTGATTCAGGAGGTTGCTCAAGAAGCTTTTATGCCTTTTTGTTACGGTGGCGGAGTAAAAACAGTTAAACAGATAGGTGAGATACTTACACGTGGGGCTGAAAAAATAGCAATAAACTCTTCTCTTCATGAGAATCTTGCTTTACTTAAAGAAGCCGCCTCTCATTTTGGATCGCAGAGTATCGTCGCCTCTATTGATGTTAGAACTATGCCTGATGGTCAGTGGAAAGTTTTTTCTCACCATGGCACAAAAAAACATGACATCTGTCCTATTGACTATGCAAAGAAAGTCCAGGATATGGGAGCAGGCGAGATTTTTTTATCTGACATTGATCGAGATGGAACGAAAAAAGGTTACAACTTAGATCTTATTGAAGCTGTTACTAAGCAGTTAGATATTCCTGTCATTGCATGCTGTGGAGCCTCAAATCTGTCGGATTTAAAATCAGCTGTCGATGCTGGAGCGTCTGCTATTGCTGCAGGATCTTTATTTACACTTATCGGAAAATTAGATGCTCCTTTACTTACGTATCCAAGCATTGCTGACGTTGAGTCTTTGATAGTATAAGGATTATAAAATGGATAAAAGCACGAAGACCTTTCAACGTCCCTATCAAATGTGTTTACGTTGTGTGGTAGACACGACAGATATTGATATTTCATTCGATGAACGAGGTTATTGCAATCATTGTACGCATGTTGAAAAGGTCATCATACCTCATAATTGGCATCCAGACACTGGGCGCCCAAAACTTAATAAAATTTTAGACCAAATTCGTAAGGATGGTGAAGGAAAGCCTTATGATTGCGTCATCGGACTTTCGGGAGGCGTGGATAGCTCTTATCTCGCTTGCTTAGTTGTGAAAGATTTTGGCCTACGACCTCTTGCTATACACGTAGATGCGGGATGGAACTCAGAAATAGCCGTTCATAATATTGAAATGCTTGTTAGAAAATTAAACATTGATCTTTATACTAAAGTGATTGATTGGGAAGAAATTCAAGATTTGCAACGAGCCTATATACGTGCTGGTGTTGCTAACCAAGATGTTCCTCAAGATCATGTTTTTTTTGCTGTCCTTTATGATAAAACACGCGAAATGAATATTAATTACTTTTTATCCGGTGGTAATTATGCTACTGAATCTATTCTCCCTAAAAACTGGGGATATAACGCAATGGACTCGCGCAACCTTAAGGCTATTCATGCCAAGTTTGGAGAGCGTCCCTTAAAAAAATATCCTTTGTTAAGTGTTTATAAAAATTATATTTATTACCCTTATGTTTTTAAACTTAAGCGTATTCGTCCTCTTGATTATCTTCCTTATCATAGGGAAGAAGCTATCGCATATCTTCAACGTGAAGTAGGTTGGAAAAATTATGGGGATAAACACCATGAATCAAGGTGGACAAAATGGTTTCAAAGTTATTATCTCCCTACCCGCTTTAACTACGACAAACGAAAAGCTCATCTTTCAAGTATGATTATGTCTAATGAGATCACCAGAGAAGAGGCATTAGCTCAACTTTCAATTCCCTCTTATAATGAAAATGACCGCCGTATTGATGAAGAATTTATTATTAAAAAATTAAATATGAACAGCCACGAATTTACAGAATGTTTTAATAGAAAACCTCGTCATTACTCTGAATTTGCGAATGAGGTACTTTTTCATAAAATTAAGGATGGGATAAGGAAAATTTTTAAATTCTTTAAATGATTTTATTTTATAATAAGTAATATTAAAAGTAATATTTCGAATGCTAGTGTATCCAATGTTTCTATTGAAAAAATAGTTTTCTGTTTAAATTCTAGAAAGAAGTACAGCAGCAGGGCGCATTTAAAAATGACGTGCGTCTTTCTGTTAAAAACTTCTAGAAGTGAGGAAGGTCCTTCCTCATGAGCATGAATTTTTTTACGAATCAATTGAAAACATTTACTAAGCAACACTCAAAGTTGCCTGTGAACTCAATTGCTTAAGCAACGGCCTTTTGCGAGAGAGAGGTCAAAGCGTTAACAATGGAATCAACAGTATCTCTGGCAAGTTTTTGACTTTTACCTTCGGCCATAATTCGAATCAAAGGCTCGGTGCCGGAAGGTCGAACAAGAAGACGACCATTTTTTCCAAGCTTTTTACGGGCATTCTCAAAAATATTTTCGACGCCGGGCATTTTAAGGGTGGAAGAGGGCAGTCGCACACTTCTTAAAACCTGAGGGAGAGGAGCAAAAAGTTTGAGCACACGGCTCGCAGGTTTTTGTTTTAAAATCAGAATAGAAAGAATTTGAAGGGCTGTTAAAAGTCCATCTCCTGCCGTTGCATAGTCAGATAAAATAACATGGCCTGATTGTTCTCCTCCCAAATTATACCCTTGATCTCGCATTGTCTCGGATACATAACGATCACCTACGGGTGTCCGAATAATAGAAAGGCCGTTTTTTGCTAAATATTGTTCTAGTCCTAAGTTGGACATTAATGTTGTTACAAGTCCTTTGCCTTTTAAAAGTCCACGCTCCTGCCAGCTCATGGCAATAATGGCCATGATTTGATCTCCATCGATGACTTGTCCATGCTCATCAGCAAAAATGACACGATCTGCATCCCCATCAAAGGCGATTCCTACATGAGCTCCTACTTCTTTTACTTTTTCGCACATGAGTTGAGGGTATGTTGCACCGCATTTGTCATTAATATTTTGACCGTTAGGAGAAATACAAAGGGGAATAACGGTTGCTCCAAGTTCTTTGAGAACTAAGGGAGCTACTTTATAAGCAGCGCCATTCGCACAATCCACAACAACGCGTAAGTTTTCAAAATTCATATGGCGGGGAAGGCTACTTTTTACAGACTCTATATAACGGCCCATGGCATCGTTTAAATGAATCATTTGTCCTAAATAAGGGGGAGTGACTAAAAAAGGAAAAGACTCAAATCGTGCTTCTATTTCTCGTTCTGCTTCATCAGAGAGTTTAAATCCATCTGGGTCAAATAGCTTAATCCCGTTATCTGCATAAGGATTATGAGAGGCAGAAATCATCACCCCCACATCTGCTCTTAATGAGCGTGTAAGCATGGATACAGCTGGAGTTGGAAGCGGTCCTACGAAGGCAACATCCATTCCTACAGAGACAAGACCTGAGGCAAGAGCAGCTTCCACCATATATCCGGAAAGGCGTGTGTCTTTTCCAATGACAACACGATGCTGGTGATCGCCCCGCATAAAATTTAAACCAATGGCTTGTCCTAATCGAGTCAAGGTATGGGGTGTAAAAGGTTCGCTATTCGCTTGTCCTCGAATTCCGTCTGTTCCAAAAAATTTACGCATCTTATTTAGTATCCTGAGTCTTTGTTGGCGTTTTTCCTCCACTTAAAGTGAAATTAAAACCTTTAATAGGTTATATCATAGCTTATCAATGCGTTAGGAACGAGAGTTTTAAGAGTAAATTTGATAAAATTTTGTTACGTTTCGTTTTAAGTTTGTTAAGAAAGTGTTAAGTATTTATGCCTCGTGAACAAAATTATAGTTATCAACTAAGAATTAATTTTTTGAGCGAGGGTGGCTTCCAGAAAGGCATTAATATTACCTTCTAAGACACCGTGTGCGTTGCCTTTTTCCACATTGGTTCTTAAATCTTTAACCATTTGGTAGGGGTGGAGAACATAAGAGCGAATTTGATGACCCCATCCTATTTCTGATTTAGTGGCGGCTGAAGCTTGTGCTGCTTCTTCTCGTTTCTTGAGTTCTACCTCATAAAGACGAGCTTTAAGCATGTTCATGGCTTGAGCACGATTTCGATGCTGAGATCGATCGTTTTGACACTGAACGACGACCCCTGTCGGAATGTGGGTGATGCGTATGGCGCTATCGGTTTTATTGACATGTTGGCCTCCTGCTCCTGAGGCTCGATAGGTGTCAATCCTTAAATCTTTTTCTTCTATTTCAATGTTAATGCTTTCATCAACCTCAGGATAAACCCATACGGAAGCAAAGCTCGTGTGTCGACGGGCATTTGAATCAAAGGGAGAAATGCGTACGAGGCGGTGAACGCCACTCTCTCCTTTAAGCCACCCATAAGGATGGTTGGCGTCTTTATGAGATCCTATTTTGAAGGTTGCAGACTTAACTCCTGCCTCTTCTCCTGCGCTTTCCTCAATCCAATCAATTTTATACCCATTCGCTTCCGCCCAGCGGGTATACATCCGTGTTAACATTAAGGCCCAATCCTGGGCTTCCGTACCGCCAGCTCCGGCATGAACCTCAATAAAACAATTGTTGGCATCTGCTTCGCCCGAGAGAAGAGTCTCGAGTCGTAAACGTTGAACTTTTTGATGCAGGAGTTCGATATCTTTCTCGGCGCCATTGAGAAGGTCTTGATCTTCTTCCATTTCACCTAGTTCTAAGAGCTCGAGTGTATCTTTTAAATTTTGCTCAATGTTCTGTACTTGTTCCAGAGATTGAGAAAGCTGATCTCTCTCCCGCATTATTTTTTGAGCCTGCTGAGGATTATCCCACAATGTGGGGTTTTGGGCGTCTATTTCTAGCGTGTGAAGACGCTTTTGGGCTTCATCCCAGTCAAAGTCTCCTCCTGAGGAGAGAAATATTCTCCTCGATTTCATGGACAAAGGATTCAATTTCAGTGCGCATTTGAGCTCCCTATGCAAATCTGATCATTGGTCTAAAGCAGATCTAGAATATGCGCAACCTAAAAAGCGATGATACTCACCCTTTGGAAAGAAAATGAAAGGGCAAGTCTCAATTTATATTGTTGAAATACTCGGCAATTGTTGAGGATTTCCTAAAAGGATCTTTTTGCGATTTAATTGTGTCATGACATTCAGCTTGTCGATAAGGATTGGAACCTTTGTGTATGGAGTAGCGACGGCTTTATAAATTTTTTGTAAAGCTTCAAAATCGTGCTCTCCAGCAAATGAACGACCCACTTTAGGCACAAGACGGGCAACAGAAATATGTGGTTTTAACTTAGTTGAAAGACGATAAGGACCTATTTGTTGGCTTTTTGTAGCTTCATTAAGCAAATTGCTTCCATAAGAAGTTGCACTAGAACGAGAAGAAGCTGCCTGAGGAGTATCATGTAGAACAATTCTTGCCCAATCAGTAGGAAGCTTTTCTTGAATGCCAACTCGTAACACAAAATGTGCAGACATAACTTCACCGTTTTTGCTGCTTATGATTTTAGGCAAACTATCAATGTTAAGTACCTTATCTGATGTTCTTTCCGTTAGGGAAAAATGAATATGCTTGAGCTTATCTCCGCCGGGAATTTTTATATGAGTCCATAACTGAAGATCATAACACTCTCCCTTATAAGCCACGGATTCTCTTTCTGGGTGGGTAGCAAAGTCTTTTATCACATTATACAGATAGTCTTTCTCTGGGATCCCAAACGGGATATGCTGCATCGGATCTGGGTGGTGGTCATGATTAAAACAGTCTAAGGTGATATGGTAGGCATGTTTTGGATATCGGCTTAATTTTGCCCCTGCTGGTAAATACTGTAGGGCAGGTTTAGTTTTAACTGCATCATTAATGGTATTGCAAGTGTCTGGATTGACGACGGCAATAATGCTAAGCTTTTCGTACTGCCCAAGCATAAGCATAATTAGGCTTGGATCGAGAGGAAATTCTTGCGTAATAAAGCTTTTTGATGGCGTAAGATCCATAGGAGTTTGGAAGGCCTTCGTCCTTACATCGAACATCTTAATCTTTGCTCCTGGAGCAGAACGGTGCGTTACAGACAACCTATAACCAGAGTTGATTTGCACTAACTCATTGGAGAGCTTAAAACTAAGTGTTGCATGCTTATTGATGGCGTTTAAGTTATCTCCAGCTGTTCGGAAATAGTGTGTTGGTTCGTGAGCTTTTGACCATTGGTTTGTCTTAATATCTCCTGGATCTTTTTCTGGGGCATACACATGAACTCCTGGTTGCGATTCACTTGTCGCATCACCCAAGATTACCTGTTTTATAGTTTTTCCATTAGACTTCAGCGTCAAAGAATGAATATCGCTTTTACCATTTATAAAGCTGAGGTATGAAGTTTCCTTCGCCAGCGACTCCTCTGGACCCCTTGCTCCACCGCGCATAGATTCTACATTCCACTCTTTAAGATCAAACGATGTGTCTATAAACTCTGAAGATTGAGGTAACTTCTGAAGGTTAATGTAACCCCCAGTACCCGGATCATAAATTCTTACAAGGGGCCCTGTCTCCTTGGTGCGATGACTAACAATAAGTTCATATGTTGCATCTTTCTGTATGTCTTTATTCAATAGTTTAAAAGAAACCGCTGAATGAGGGATCCTAGCGTCAGGATTATCACCCGCTACTCGGTAGGTATCATGCTGACTTGTTGACCAAGTATTTGCATTTCCATCCGTTTCTGGACCATACACATGAACTCCTAGTTGAGATTCACTTGCTGGATCACCCATATTTAACTGCCATATGAGTTTCCACGGTCCATCATTAGACTGAGCTTCGATCTTAATCTCTTCAATATCGCTTAAGCCCCCTTGAAATCCTATGCGAGAAGAAAGGAGGGTAAGTTGTTGATCGTCGGATGCCCGTGTTACTTTACGGGAGGGCGTGATCACTTTACTCTCGGAACTGCTCATAGCAAAAGCTGAAACAGAAGAGAGAGCCATAAGCGTCACTGCCGTTAAATTTTTTACAATTTTTGAGAAAAAAGAGTTATCAACACTCATGGGATTTTTCCTTTTTAAAATACTATCTACTTATTATACTATGCTTTATTTGTAAATTGTATTTAAATTTTTATTGACTGCAATTTTTTAAAATATGTTTGTACAACTTAATTGAAAACATTATAAGACTATTCTTACAAATCGGACAACTGATTAATTTTTTCTTAAATTTTTGGAGAATTTTGCTTTAATGATGAAAAATCTAAGTTATTTTTTAAGTAAAAGAGTTTTTCTTTTTTTCTTTTTGCTCTTTTCTTCTTCTTCACTTGTTTTTGCTGAAGAAACAAAAAAAACAGCTTGGAATATTTCTCAAGCTTTTGAAAGTTCTTTTGAAGATTTAAAGGCAGAGGAATTAATAAGTGTTTTACAATCTTTTGATATTTCAGCAAAAATTAAATCATTTGATGCTTGTTTTAAACAGTATGAACTTTTGCAGGGGAAATATTTTACTGTTTATTTGGCTCCTCTGTGCTTTGAAAACGATCATATATGGATCTTAGCTAACCCCAACCTTTCTACTCCTTTTGAAGACTTAAATCTTGCTCAGTTGCAAGAGCTCGAAGAATTTCGTTATTGGGTTGGAGAAGCTTATCAGCAAAGGGGGTATCAAGGATATGTCATGTTTATGGATCTTAAAAAAGACTATGGCTTAGGACGAACTTCTCTGTGCCTTGAAATGATTCCCGCTACTTTAAAAGGGCCGCAGGGAGATGAGCTTGATGTGAAGGAGAAGATTGAAAGGTCAGTCTATGTATTTTTTGGTGATGAAAAGATAAAACAATTGACGCCGGAAGACGCAAGGATTCCAAAAAAACAGTTTGAAAATATTTTTGTCTCTTTACGAGAAAGAGACCGTACACTTAAGACTCAAGCAAGAATTTTAAAAAATACGCTTCCCTGGGAGAGAAGAGTAACGCATATCAAAGATCTCCAAGAAGTCTGCCTTGAAAGCGTAAAAAAAGAGCTGATAACCCGCAATGGATTATTAATTGATTCTTATAAACTTTCTCCTCTTCAAAAGGAAAAAAAAGGCGAGGAAACAAGTGGAGATGGAGGTGAATTTACAAACTCAAAAGCGAAATTAACTTCAATTAAAGAGTGTGTATTTTGCAACCCTCGCATTATCGACTCTCAACGTGTTTATGAGGATGGCGACTTTGTTTGCCTATACAACTTTCGTCCTTATACTTTTGGTTATCACCTAATGGTCACCCCTCGTCCCCTTGTGCATATTGAAAATTGGCAAAATCTCTCTCTTGCTGACGTTCTACACGTTGATAAGTTTCTACAAGCTAGCGTCAAGGCTATTAAACAAGAAAGTGGAAGGGATGATGTTGTTTTATTTCTTCAAAATGGTTTAGCTGCTGGTATGACAGTTCCTCATGGGCATATCCATATTCTTCTTCGACCCACTAAGTTGCATTTGTTCATTCAAGTTTTATTAGAGATTACAGGCCATAGGCGCAAAGGACTAACGGCTGAAGAAATGGCGCCTACCAAAGAAAAATTTAGAAAAAGACTTAAAAATTTACTCGCTTCTTGAGAAAATTTGGGAATATTCCATTTTCTTTTCATGAAAGTGGCAAATAAGAAAAAGGAAACAAAAAAAATGGCAAACTTTTTAACACTTGATGATTTAAAAGCGACGGGAAAGCGCGTCTTGGTACGTCTTGATCTCAACCTTCCCTTCCAAAAGGAGTGTGTTACTGATCTTACTCGCCTTGAGCGATCTCTTCCCACCCTTAAAGAACTGAGTCGTCAAGGCGCTAAAGTCATCATTTTAGCTCATCGTGGTCGTCCTAAGGGGGTCAATACCTCACTTACGTTGGCTCCTGTGTTTGAGATTTTAAAGAAAACCATAGCTCCTATACCCGTCTTTTTTTGTAAAGAAGCCAGTGGATTAGGTGTTACAGCAGCTATTCAGGAGTTGAAAGAAGGTGAAGTTCTTCTTTTAGAAAACATACGTTTTGTAGAAGGTGAGAAAAAGAACGATCCTACCTTTGCCCAAGAGATGGCGCGCTGGGCAGACATCTATGTTAATGATGCTTTTTCGGCTGCTCATAGGGCCCACGTCTCAACAGAAGGGATTGCCCATCTCTTACCAGCTTATGCGGGTCGACTTATGGAAGAAGAATTAACAGTGCTTGAGCGCGTGTTTGATCGTCCGCAGCGTCCTCTCATGGCCATTGTTGGAGGAGCTAAAATCTCTACAAAACTGCCGCTTCTTGAAAATCTTTTCTCTAAAGTTGATGTTTTTGTCATTGGGGGGGCTATGGCAAATACATTTTTAGCGGCTCAAGGATATAATGTTGGGGCATCACTTTATGAGCCAAACCTTCTTAAAGTTGCCCAAGATTTCCTTGCAAAAGGAGTGCAGGTTCTTTTGCCTCAAGATGTGATTGTGGCGCAAAATCTTGAAGAACCAGAACGTTCTAAAACATGCCTGATTTCAGAGATAAGCGATCATGATAAAATAGTTGATATTGGTTTTTTAACAATTCAGGTAATTCTTGAAAAAATGCGGACGTGCCATACCTTACTTTGGAATGGACCGCTTGGCGTTTTTGAGAAACCGCCCTTTGACAAAGGAACAACAGTTGTGGCTCAAGGAGCGGCACAGCTAACCCGGGAGGGATCTCTTTTTTCTATTGCGGGGGGGGGAGATACGGGCGCTGCTCTTGCAAACGCTAATGTTCTTGAGGACTTCACCTACGTTTCAACTGCTGGTGGGGCGTTTCTTGAAACTTTAGAAGGAAAAACTTTGCCAGGGGTTATGGTCTTAGAGAAAAATAATATTTCCTAAATTCCGGGATGACATGCTGCGATGGGTATGTTTTTACCATTACGTCGTTTATTTATGAGAAGGTCGCTTAGAGGTAGGATAAGGTTCATCTATATCTTTGAGGTGGCAATTTAGTTTATCTATTTTAAGTTTAATTTCTGAACCACCGGAAAAAATGAGATGAATAAAATCATCTTCTTGCTGATGAATGGTCAGAAGATTAATGAGTTCGTGTTGATTGTGGATATTAATATCTTTTTTGTGCACATCTGTAACGTGACGAAACGAAAGCCCAGCAGCGACCCGTGTATAATAATCATTGCCATCTAGAGTTTCAGATTCACACTCCCAACAAAAACGGTTAGCAACGAGGCGAAAATATCCTTCTTTCTCATCATATTCTATGCCGGAAAGAGGAATAAGAGCGTCTTGAAGGCAAGCAGCAATAACATGGAGATCATCACCATCTTCAGCGATCATCTGTAAAGGCTTATATGTCATTTTTTCTATCATAGTCTATGTGTCTTCTCTTATATATATTATCGCACTCTCTCAATGTCAGCCCCACAGGCACGTAATTTTTCTTCAACCCGTTCATATCCTCGATCAAGATGATAGACGCGATTAATGCATGTTTCACCTTTTGCCACAAGGCCGGCTAATACCAAGGAAACTGAGGCTCTTAAATCGGTAGCCATAACGGGAGCCCCTTTGAGTTCTTTAACACCCCGTACCAAAGCAGAGGAGCCATGAACGGTGATGTCGGCTCCCATTCGGCAAAGCTCGGGGACATGCATGAAGCGATTTTCCCAGATGGATTCAGTAATCATAGATGCGCCTTCTGCAACACTCATGAGAGTCATCCATTGAGCTTGAAGGTCTGTGGCGAATCCAGGGAAGGGTTCGGTCATAACATCCACTCCTTGAAGGAAGGAAGAGGGGGCTCTGACCATAAGCCCGTCTTCGTCTTCTTCTAAGCAAACACCAGCTCGTTGTAAAAGAGGTGTTACGGTGGGAATCAGATTCAGCCGTGCATTTTTTAAGCAAAGTTCACCACCTGTAATAGCAGCGGCCATCGCATAGGTTCCTGCTTCAATTCGATCGGCAATGACGTGATGAGTTGTTCCGTCTAGCTGATCTACTCCTTCAATAGTGAGTGTATCGGTGCCCATGCCAGTGATTTTTGCTCCCATTGCATTCAGGCAATGGGCTAAATCTGTAACTTCAGGTTCTCTTGCGACGTTAATTAAACGCGTTTGTCCTTTGGCAAAGATAGCTGCCATCAATAGATTTTCCGTGCCTGTAACTGAAATAATAGGAAAAGAGTAGTCTCCTCCGATTAAACCTTGAGGCGCTTTGGCGTGGACGTATCCGTCTTCAAGCGTAATCTCAACGCCTAAGGCTTCAAGTCCTTTAAGGTGGAAATCAATGGGTCGGACACCAATTGCACATCCCCCTGGAAGGGAGACGTGAGCTTCTTTTGCGCGGGCAACAAGCGGACCAAGAACCAAAACAGAAGCTCTCATTTTTCTAACAATATCATAAGGTGCGATGGTGCTGAGAATATTTTGAGCGCAAAGTCGCATCGTTGTATGATCAGATGTTTTGTCAATGTCAATGGTAACACCTAACTGAGATAAAAGCTCAGCCATGCTGGCAATATCAGAAAGTTCAGGGATATTAAGGAGGTGAAGGGGCTTATCTGTCAAAAGACAGGCTGCCATCAAAGGGAGGGCGGCATTTTTTGCGCCACTAATGTTGATTTGTCCGCGAAGAGGAATGCCCCCTCGAATCATAATTTTATCCATTTATATAACCTTGTGAATGGCGGTGTGTTTTTCAATAATTTTTGGCAATGTGACGCCTCTTTGACCCATGTACTTTCCTTGACGGTCTCGATAAGAAACCTCGCAAGGGCCATCTCCTTTCAAAAATAAAAATTGACAGCCCCCTTCATTTGCATAGATCTTCGCAGGAAGAGGCGTGGTGTTTGAAAATTCGAGAGTCACATGGCCTTCCCATTCAGGTTCAAGGGGAGTGACATTAACAATAATGCCACAGCGGGCATAGGTTGATTTTCCTAAGCAAATAACAAGAACGTCCCGAGGAATACGAAAGTACTCTACGGTTCTGGCGAGTACGAAACTATTAGGAGGAATGACGCAAATATTTGTTTGCCGATCCACAAAGCCGGTAGGAGAAAAATTCTTAGGATCTACAATGGCGTTATCGACGTTTGTAAAGATTTTGAATTCATCCGATACACGCGCATCATAGCCATAAGAGGAAAGACCATAAGAAATAACCCCTTGTTTTTCTTGATGCTCGACAAAGGGTTCAATCATTCCTTGAAGAGCTTTCTCGCGAATCCAAGTGTCTGGGAAAATGGCCATAAAATATATTCCTAAATTTGAAATGATAGGGTTGAATTTTCCCCTTTCTAGAACAAGATGGCGTATGTCACAAGAGAGGAATCTTTGCCGAGCCAGAAACAATTTCAATAATTTTTCATCGGATTGAAAAGACGTTATTTTTTATTGATCCATAGTTTCTTTAAGAGGACATGACATATGGGTATTGGGAGTGTTCCATAATGGACTTGAAATCTTGAGACTGAATGACTACATGATGGGCATGGAAAAACATCAATATTACATATTAAATGTTTTAAGGGGGATGAGCGCCCTTTTCGTTCTATTCTATCACTTTTTTATTTTTTTCTTTGCCTATCCTGTGACATCTGCTGGGCTATTGCAAATTGAACCAGTTTATTTGGCCGAGCCATTTTATTTACAAGCGCTAAAAGATTGCCCTATTAATCTTGGACATTTAGGAGTTGCTTTCTTTTTTGTCATGTCAGGGTTTCTTATTCAACCCACTCTGGAAAGATATCCTTTATTTAAGGCTTACGTGATTCATAAGATTTTTCGTCTATGGCCAACCTATGTTGTTTGTTTTTCAACAGGACTTCTCTTTGTTTTTGTTTTTTGTCTCTTACGTGAAATGTCTTTTCCTTATACATGGGGTCATCTTTTATCTTGCTTTTTTTGGGTAAGGGATGTTTTCCATTACGCACTTATTGATGGGTCCGTTTGGTCGCTCGAAGTTCAGGTGAAATTTTATCTTTTTGCGGGTATTGTGTGGCATTTAGGGAAAAAGAATTTTCTTGAAAAGATGTGTTTTTTAACTGTTATCATGAGTCTTATTGCTTTCGCATTCTCTAGTTTTCTTGAGGGTGAAGACTACTCATGGTTTTATCTAGTTCCCCTTATGCTCAAAACTTTGAAATATTTTATGCTTATCCTCTTGGGCACATGTATTTATTTTCTATATAAAAAACAAATTTCAGGGCTGAAAGCTAGTGGCTTATGTGGGACGTTACTGGTCTGCTTTCTCTCACCCTTGTTTTATTCGCCTGATTTTGCCAAAACTCTAAGCTATTTGCTAGGTTTTTTTACGTTCTCTTATGTCGTCTTTTTTCCTCCTCAGAACCTAAAATCAAGGAAGTTTTTCTCTCCCTTCATCAACTGGGCGTCACAAATAAGTTACCCCGTTTATGTTGGACATGTTCTTCCTGGGTACGTTCTGATGTACTTAGCCGTTGGATATGGCTTCAATATATATTTAACCATCATTGTGGTGCTGCTCTATGTTTTTTTGATGGCAGATCTTGTGCACAAAAAAATTGAAGTTCTTTTTATCAAAAAAGGGAACCAGATTATTTCCTCCTTAGCTTAAAAAATTACTATAAAGAAAATCTATTTATTTTTTACTTATTGATATTTAAATAATAAAGTATTACATAGTATTTTGAGTGTTAATTTATATAAAGGTTTTGTGTTGTGTTAAAGAATCTTATCTCTGTGACTTCGGTCCTTTTAACAATTTCAAGTTTTTATTCCACTGCAAAAGCGAATCATCAAGATATTGAGACTTTTGAAAGCACTTCCGGCTGGACAGGATCTATCCGTGTCTCTTTCCGTAAAGACATGAACTTAACCGAGCATCCTCTTGAGCTTACTCTTAATAATGAAAGCGTAAGAATTACGAGTGCTTGGGGTTTAGATAGTGCGGAAATTATCCCTAGGCAAGAAGGTAAGAAAGTCTCGTTTGTCGTTGGTAAAAGATGGGATGGACGAGGAGATATGATTGTAGAGAAAGGGAAATTTCTTACATTTCAATTCTCTCCTTCACATGATGTATTCACGCTCACGAATCCCGAAGATGGTTTAGCTCCTGTAAGACATTTAAATCCTGCACCAGTCATCATTGTTCCACCCGTTATTCATCACGCAGAAGAAGCTCCTGTGGCATCTTCTTCTATTCCACAGCGCGTTGGAAGGGTTCCCGTCGCTCCTTATATTGATGTAACGCTGAATGAAGTGACAAAATGGTCTAATGCAGCAAATAGTATGCAACCCACGGGACTTTATGACATCGTTAGAGAGAGTAAAGTAAACGCTTTACGTCTAGCATTTGTGACCGCTAATCGTGATACACATAAACCTACATTTGCAGGGTATGATGTTGCTTCTGGTTATGGCGTTGATGTTATCAAAACCTTGCAAGATCAGGGAATTCACCTGACTCTTTCTTTCGGAGGGGTTGCGAACGATGATCTCGCCAAGGCGAGTCGTTCCGCTGAAGAACTTGCGGCTACCTATCTCGAAATCATAGAGACATACCATCCTAATGCTCTTGATTTTGATATAGAGAATTGTTTTGAAAGGGATCATTCGGATAAGCTAGATATTATGATGAAAGCGATCCAAACAATTCAAGAAAAATATCCTTTCCTTAAAATGAGCTTCACGTTACCGGTGCTGCCCGAAGGGCTGGTTGATGGCAATGGTTTGGGTGTACTTAAAAAAGCGGCAGCTCATAAGTTAAGTTTTTCTACCAATATTATGGCGATGGATTATGCTTATCCCTGTAAGAAAACAATGGGCGATTATGCTATAGACGCTGTGCAGTCTACATTCTCTCAAGTTAAGCAAGCGTATATAGAGAATGGGTATGCATTCTCTGATGCAGAAATATGGTCAAGACTTGAAGTCACGCCTATGATTGGGATGAATGACACAGCGCCTGAAAACTTTAGTGTTGTTGATGCTGTCAAAGTTAGAGAATTTGCTGAAAGTGTTAGTTTAGGAGGAGTTTGTTTGTGGTCACTGAATCGTGATCATGGGGGAGTAGGGTCCCAGACCAACATCGTTCATTCAAGCACCAACCCTTCAACTGGGCAGCCAAATCAACGCTCTAGCTGGGAATATGTTTGGGCTTTTTTAGGACAGAAGTAAAACTAAGCATCTTGGCTCCCTCTCTCTCTTTCTGTATAGTAGGAGTTAAGGGAGCTTGGGATGCAAGATGTGCGGAAAAAACTTGAAGAAAAGCGGGAATCCGCAAGACTTGGGGGAGGGCTCAAACGTATTGAAGCGCAACACCAAAAGGGAAAGTTAACGGCCCGAGAGCGACTTGATGTCTTACTGGATCCTGATTCTTTTGAAGAGTGGGATATGTTCGTTGAGCATCGGTCTCGCGATTTTGGCATGGAAAATCACAAAATTCCTGGGGATGGTGTCATTACAGGGTATGGGACGATCAAAGGTCGTACCGTTTTCGTTTTTTCCCAAGATTTTACGGTTTTCGGAGGAAGCTTGAGCGAGGCACATGCCGAAAAAATTGTTAAAATTATGGATAAAGCTGTTCAGGTTGGCGTGCCCATCATCGGATTGAATGATTCAGGAGGAGCGCGCATTCAAGAAGGTGTTGACTCTCTCGCAGGATATGCCGCTGTCTTTCAGCGTAATGTTCTGGCTTCAGGTGTCGTTCCCCAAATTTCTGTCATTATGGGACCTTGTGCAGGGGGAGCGGTGTATTCTCCTGCAATGACAGACTTTATCTTTATGGTTAAAAATTCTTCCTATATGTTTGTGACAGGGCCGGATGTGGTGAAAACGGTGACTCATGAAACAGTGACTCATGAGGAACTCGGAGGGGCGATAACCCATACCACTAAATCGAGTGTGGCTGACTTAGCTTTTGATAATGATATTGATACTCTTTTAGAAGTCCGTCGTTTTTTTGATTTTTTACCTCTTTCCAATCGTGAAAAACCGCCTCTCAAACCTACTCTCGATTCTGGAGCTCGAACGAGTCATTCCTTAGATACTCTTGTGCCTCCCAATCCCTTAAAGGGATATGATATGAAAGATCTTATTTACAAGATTGTCGATGAGGAAGATTTTTTTGAACTTCAACCTGATTTTGCGGCTAATATTATTATTGGTTTTGCCCGTATGGAAGGGCAGTCCATAGGGATTGTTGCTAACCAGCCTCTGGTTTTAGCAGGTTGTCTTGATATTGATGCGTCTCGAAAAGCTGCACGGTTTGTCCGATTTTGTGATTGTTTTAATATTCCTCTTGTTACATTGGTGGATGTGCCAGGATTTCTTCCGGGGATGACTCAAGAATGGGGAGGGATTATTAAGCATGGAGCAAAATTGTTATTTGCCTTTGCGGAAGCAACTGTTCCTAAAGTCACTCTCATCACCCGCAAAGCTTATGGAGGAGCTTATGATGTGATGAGTTCAAAGCATCTACGTGGAGATGTTAATTTGGCTTGGCCTTCTGCTGAAATTGCTGTTATGGGCCCTAAAGGAGCTGTTGAGATAATCTTTCGTAGTGAGCTTGAGAATAAGGAGAAAGTAGACGCCTATACAGAAGAATATCGTCAAAAATTTGCCAACCCCTTAGTCGCCGCGAGTCGTGGTTATATTGATGATGTTATTTTACCTCATACGACGCGTACACGTATTTGTCGTTCCTTACAAATGCTCAAAAATAAGAGACTTGAAAATCCATGGAAAAAACATGACAATATACCACTATAATTATAAACCTGGGAGATCTTTATGAATGAACATCAAGCACGAGAGCATGTAAAAAAACTGCGACGGTTTTATACAGACGGTCTTATTTATATAGCTGTTAACCTTGGACTTATCCTTATTTGGGCTATTGCTGGGGGAGGCTATTTTTGGCCCATTTGGGTGATTGTTGGCTGGGGAATAGGGCTTGGTGTTCATGCATTTTCTTTGGGGCTTATTCCTCAAGTTAATTCTGTTGTCCCCTTTATGACGCCAAAATGGGAAGAGGAAGAAGTTCGTCGACTCATGACCAAAGACAAAGGGTCTAAAAAAAGTGAAAAACAGGAAGAGGTAGAAGCGACCGAGAAGATCAAACCGGTTGCTGCAAAACAACCCTCCCTTAAGAAAACGTCACTTAAGACAGAACATAAGCCAAAAGCTTAAGTAGCGACAGTGAGTGTTTAAAAAAGTACTTATTGCCAATCGTGGTGAGATTGCCTGTCGTATTATCCGCACCTTAAAGCGTATGGATATTAAAACGGTGGCCGTCTACTCCGAAGCGGATGAGGAAGCTCTTCATGTTGCAATGGCTGATGAAGCCTATCTTATAGGGCCTCCTCCTGTCCGGGAAAGTTATTTAAATAGCCAAGCGATTTTAAATGTTGCGAAAAAATCTGGTGTGGAGGCTATTCACCCAGGGTATGGTTTTTTATCAGAAAATGCCCTCTTTGCAGAGGAAGTGGAAAAGGCAGGGCTTATTTTCATTGGCCCTTCTTCTGACGTCATAAGAGCTATGGGCGATAAGTTAGAGGCGAAAAGACTCGCGCGTCTTGCCGGGGTTTCATGTCTTCCAGGGACGGATGAGCCGCTTAAGACTCTACATGAAGCCGAAGAAATGGCTCATGAGATGGGGTGTCCTCTGATGGTTAAAGCCGCAGCGGGAGGAGGAGGGAAGGGCATGCGTATTGTGCATGAGCCTTCCGCCTTAGCAGAGGCGATAAAAGGCGCTATTCATGAAGCAAATTCCAGCTTTGGTGATGAGCGTATATTCCTTGAAAAATATATTGATTCTGCACGCCACATAGAAATTCAAATTTTGGGAGATCATGAAGGAAACATCATTCATTTAGGTGAGCGAGAATGTTCTTTGCAACGTCGACATCAAAAAGTTATTGAGGAAGCTCCTAGCTCTTTCGTGACGCCAGCTCTGCGAAAGGAAATGGGGAATGAGGCGATTCGTTTAGCCCAATTTGTGAAATACACTTCAGCAGGAACTGTGGAATTTGTCGTGGATCCAGAAGGGCATTTTTATTTTCTGGAAATGAATACACGCCTGCAAGTTGAACATCCCACCACTGAAATGATTACGGGCATAGATTTGGTTGAAGAAATGGTTCGGATAGCGGCAGGTGAGCCTCTGCGTCTTCAGCAATCGGATGTACAGTTTAAGGGTCACGCAATAGAAGCTCGTCTTTATGCGGAAGATTCATCTCGTGGGTTTTTGCCTTCAACAGGGAGAATGAGGACGTATTTGCCTCCCTTAGAAAAAAAGGGGGAGATTCGTCTTGAAAGTGGGGTTCGGGAAGGGGATGTTATGACGCCTTATTATGACCCTATGATCGCAAAGCTAATTGTCCATCAGCCTAGTCGAGAGCTTGCTTGTACGGTTCTTTTAGAAGCACTTAATCATTACTACGTTAGAGGGATCGCGACAAATATTCATTTTCTAACATCGCTGGTCAATGCGCCTTTTTTTAGAAAAGGGCAATTTAACACCACAACCCTTGATGAACTCTATGGGGACGGTTTTACTCCTGAAATGCCAAAGAACCTTCAAATTGCCAGCGGGGCAGCTGCTGTGATGTATTGTCTTCGCCATAGCTTAAATCAAGCAACTTTAGTTGTTGTGCTAGAGGGAAAAAAGCATTCTCTTCATATTTTGCATAAAGAAGGACAGTGGGAAGTTAACGAAGGGGCGACAAAGCTTATCATCGAAACACACTGGAATCCGGGAGATTGCTTTTTTACTGGGGTTTTTAATGGAAAGAGGCTTGTTTTGCAGCTTGAGGCGCAAGGCATTCGTGATCACCTCTTTTGGGATGGATATGGGGTCCTCACCACCGTTGTGACCCCGCGTATTGCCGAGTTGTTAGCTCTGATGCCGGCAAAACGGCAGCCGGATATATCCCGCGTTGTCATGGCTCCCATGCCTGGTCTTATTGTTGAAGTTGCCGTTAAGGAGGGCGATTCTATCAAGAGGGGCCATCCTATTGCTATTATGGAAGCTATGAAAATGGAAAACATCATCCGGGCAGGATGTGATGGCATTATTGAAAGAGTCTATGTGCAAAAGGGGGAGAGTGTGAATTTAGATCAACATCTCGCGAAAATTACGTAAAGATTATAATGTTTACACTTTATGTTTAAAAGCTAATTTAATCTGCGTTTTGGATAAATAATATGATAATGTAAGTTAAATAAAAAGAGAGAATCTCATGTTCAAAGACACACACGTATTCAGCAGTTTTTCCGTCGATGATGTTCAAAAAGCCAAAAAATTTTATAGTCAGACACTTGGATTGGATGTTTCCGAAGTAATGGATGGTTATTTACTAAAGTTAGAAATTGCGGGAGGAAATCCAATAATAGTGTATCCTAAAACAAACCATACGCCGGCAACATTTACGATTCTTAATTTTCCTGTCGATAATATAGAACAAGCCGTAGACGAATTAACTAAGCGTGGCGTGCGTTTTGAACAGTATAATCAAGCTGATTTTAAAACAGATGATAAGGGTATCTGTCGTTGTGAGGGCCCTACTATAGCTTGGTTTAAAGACCCTGCTGGTAATATTCTGTCCGTAATTGAAGGGAAATAGCTACTTAAGTCTTATCTTAAAGTTGGAAAAGAACGATATGAAAAATTTTTCTAGATTTGCTACATATATTGCTCAGATGACGGGAAAAAAAAGTGCTTTTTTTATTGCCCTCATTACAATAATTATATGGATTATCACAGGCCCTTTTTTTTCCTTTTCTGATACCTGGCAGCTGGTTATTAATACAAGCACAACTATTATTACTTTTTTGATGGTGTTTATAATACAAAACACTCAAAATCGTGATGGAGAAGCCATGCAAATAAAACTAGATGAGATTATTCGCTCACACAGGGGAGCGCATAATGTTCTTTTAGACCTTGAAGAACTAACACCTGAACAACTTGATTTAATCAAGAACAGATATGAAAAATTAGCAAGAAAGGCTCGGAAGGATCTCAAACAGGGAAAAACCGATACAAAAAATGCGAAAGTTTGAAAGGTTGCTATTTGTTCATATCGCTTCAGTTCTTTAAACGACTTATCCAGCTGAAAAGCTTTAAACATTCCTTTTTTTGTTAGTAAATTCCTTTGCTCTTGTAATGATTTTAGAGCTAATGGATTCATATGGCCAAATAAATAGTTTCTGTTTCTTTGATTTTTTCTATATAATAAAATTAAAATTAAGTTGAGGTGTGGTTTTATTATTAATGGGGTTAATGGAAAGTGGAAAAAGATAAAAAACTGCGCGAGGAAATTTTAAAAGATTTGGCAGATCTTTATGAAACCGCAATGAAAGAAGGAAAATATGCTGTTGCCTTGAAAGCCAAAGAACTTTTGGGACGAGAGCAAGGTCTTTTTACTCAAAACAAGCTGAAGCAACAAGTCTCGCTCGTTGATCTTTCAGAAGAAGATATAATACGCTTGATCAGCGAAATTGAAAGAAAACTTTCTCTTGACCCTGAGCAAGAATGTGAATAACTGAAGCGTAGAATTACAACTTTTAGGAGATGGTGTGAGAGATCAATTATACCCATTAATCGAACCTTATAAAACAGGCTATTTAAAGTTGGATGATCTGCACCAGATGTACTGGGAAGAGTCAGGAAATCCAGAAGGTGTGCCTGTTGTGGTGATTCACGGTGGACCAGGGGCAGGAACGTCGCCGTCGATGCGGCGATTCTTTGACCCAGCCTATTATCGTATTCTCTTGTATGATCAACGGGGGGCAGGAAAATCCCTTCCTCATGGAGAGCTGAGAGATAACACGACACCTCATTTGATTGCCGATTTAGAAAAGCTCCGCCTTCATTTAGGTATTGAAAGTTGGTATGTTTTTGGAGGGTCTTGGGGAACGACTCTGGGAATTGCTTATGCTGAGGCTTATCCTGAGTTTTGTCTTGGGTTAATCTTTCGAGGCATTTTCTTATGTCGACGGTCTGAATTTAAATGGTTTTTATGGGGGGCTCAATCTATTTTTCCGGAGGAGCATCGCAAGCTCACGGCTTATTTAGATCCTGAGGAGAGAAAAGACTGGCGAACCATTCTTCACGCTTATTATCAGCTCTTAACGAGTCCAGATCCTGACGTTTGCTTAAGGGCTGCGAAAGTATGGAGCGTCTATGAAGGAATGATCGCAACCCTTGCTCCTAATGCTACTGTGGTGTCTGCCTTCTCTGAAGATAATATGGCTTTAGGATTAGCTCGCATAGAAGCCCATTACTTTCTGAATGATATTTTCTTACCCGAAAATGACCTTTTGAATAAAATCGATCGAATTCGCCATATCCCAACCGTGATCGTTCATGGTCGTTATGATATTGTTTGCCCTGTGGTTTCCGCTTTTGACATTGTGCAAAGGTGGCCTGAGGCTGATTTTCGACTGATTGCTGAGGCGGGTCATTCGGCGTTTGAACCTGGAACTCTTCAGGAACTAGTGAAAGCAATGGAAGAGTTTAAACACACAAATCATCATCAACAACGACAAAGGAAGTATTGTCTATGAAAGCATTTTTTTTAGCAGGGCTTTTAGCTCTCTCCTCTTCTGCTCAAGCTTGTGATTGTAAGAAGGGAGAAAACGCTCCGTGTAAATGTGGCACAGAGTGTAAATGCACTAACGCAGAAATCATTCGCACTCCTTCCGGTCTTTCCTATAAAGAATTGAAAAATGGAGAGGGAGCGACGCCGCAAGTGGGTCAAACCGTTATTGTCCATTATACAGGATGGCTGAAACAAAATGATCAAAAGTTTGATAGTTCTGTTGATCGGGGTGAGCCGTTTCATTTTACATTAGGTAAAGGACAAGTGATTCCAGGGTGGGACGAAGGAGTCGGAACGATGAAGGTTGGGGGCAAACGTCAGCTGATCATTCCATCAGAGCTGGCTTATGGAGCGAAAGGTGTTCCTGGGGCGATCCCCCCAAATGCAACTCTTGTCTTTGATGTTGAGCTATTAGGAGTTAAAGAGGATTGAAAGCCCTCGACGATATTCGCGTTTTTGATATGACCCGTGTTTTGGCGGGTCCTCTTTGTACCCAAATTTTGGGTGATTTGGGTGCGGATGTCATTAAGATCGAACGACCTTTGGTGGGAGATGTTTCGCGATTGTGGGGGCCCCCTTTTGAAAAAGATGAAGCAGGGCAAGAGACAAAAGAAAGTGCGTATTATTTAAGCTGTAATCGGAATAAACGTTCTGTAACGCTTGATTTTACGAAACCTGCAGGATTAGCGATTGCCCATCGTCTTATCGAAAAATCCGACGTGTTTATTGAAAATTTCAAACAGGGATTTTTAACGCGTTACGGTTTAGGATATGCGGATGTCAAAAAAATTAAACCTGATATTATTTATTGCTCGATAACAGGCTTTGGTCAGACAGGGCCTTATGCTCATCGCCCCGGGTATGACTTTCAAGTGCAGGGTCTTTCTGGCCTGATGAGTTTAATTGGGGAACCAGAAGGAACTCCTCTGCGTGCTGGCATTTCCATTGCTGATATTGGGACAGGGATGTATAGCGCGATGGCCATTCTAGCGGCTCTTTTTCAACGGACACGGACGGGGAAAGGGCAATTTATAGATATGGCTCTTTTGGATTCATGTATGGCTCTGTTATCCTTTGCTGCCCAGTCTTATCTTTTAGAGGGGAAGTCCCCGCCACGTGTTGGTAATGGTCATCCTAATATTGTTCCCTATGGGACCTTCGAAGCTGAAGATGGATTTGTTATCATCGCGATTGGAACGGACGCTCAGTTTGAAAAATTCTGTCGATTCGTCGGTCGAGAGGATCTTCTTTCCCATCCTCATTATCTTCATAATGATCCGCGTGTTCGTCACCGTGAAGAAGTTATTGAGGAAATGAACAAAATTATTAAAGAAAAGCCTCAAGTTTATTGGTTGGAAAACCTTGAAAAAATTGGAATTCCCATAGGGCCTGTGAATACTTTAGAAGAAGCCTTTCAAGATCCCCAAGTTAAATCGCGTGATATTGCGCAATCTTTTGGTGATTTAAAAACCGTGGCGTCACCTCTCTATCTTTCTGATTCTCCCGTGACTTATCAAAGGCGACCTCCGCGGTTGGGGGAGCACACGCAAGATGTTTTGTCTGAGTTTTTATCTTCAACGCAAATTGCAGAGCTTAAACAGGCAAACGTTATATAAAATTTTATTGATCCCTCATCGTGGATAGACGGAGTTTCCTTCTTAATTTAACTCTATTGAAGGTGTAGTGGTGGTGAGACACCACCATTTTTAAGCCTCTACGGATGTTTTGTACTTCCTCATTGACAGAAGCTGCTAAATCTCTTATCACCCTTTTAAAGTGTTGGTGCGGAGGGATGGCCGAGCGGTCAAAGGCAGCAGACTGTAAATCTGCCGACGTACGTCTACGCAGGTTCGAATCCTGCTCCCTCCACCAGGCTCTTTCCTTCAGTTTTTAAAGATTCTTTCAGATCAGCTCTTTTTGCATTGTCATCAAGTTGTCATCTTTAGGCACAAAGCCCTGTCTCCCCTAAATTAATTTGTATTTACACTGTCGCTCAAAGCTATTTAGGGCTTTTGCATAATGACATATGAATGAATTCCTAAAAAACTGACTTAAAGTAAAAAATAAAGATTTTGCGTCAGCAAAAAAACAGCCTAAAATACCCATAAAATGCATGGCGTATAAAGCGTATTTGCAAACTTATGATAAAAAATTAAATAATTTTAGATGTTTGCAGAAAAATTTATTTGATTTTTTATTTCTTATAGCAGTAACATTCAATTGAATAAAATATAAGTGAGGCTTAATCGTTGCTGTATGGGGGAATCGCTAAGGATTTTAGAATTATTTTAAAACCTACCTTATTATGGATATCTACTTTTGTATCCTTCTCCCTTGTGCTTGTCGCTACCTATGTTTTTATTGAGCATCAAAGATATCTAGCAGCTTATCAAGCTACTCAACAGTTAGAATTAAAGACACTTCAGCAAAAAACGTTACTAGCCTTAGAGAATCTCAAAAAACTCTCTCAGCTGACAGTCACACGCATTATCGACTCTCATGGCGATGTTAAGCGCATTCAAAACATTTTGAGCTCTGTACCGCGTTTGAACCCAAATGGTACCCTCCCAAAAATCCAAAAAGTTTTCTACAATAAACTTTCTCCTCCCCAGAGGGTTATCACTTTATTCGGACCTTCCCCTCTTTATTCTCAATCCGCACCCGATGTCCATACTGCTGAGAAAGAAACAGCTATTACCATTGATGAGAATGTTGTTGTCAGTAAAACAACGGTTTTTAGTGAGAGAGATACTTTAGGGGGGGTTTTGGAAATTCAAATTGATCCTATGGATTTTAAAGTCTTTTTAGGAAATATGGAAACCGTGACTTTAAATCCTCCGCAGCTTTCTAAGAATGAAGAAAGTAATCTTCTTCAAAAAACTCCCTTTGCCATTTATGCAAGGCCACTCAATAATTTTTGGAGTTTTGTCTTTGTTAACCAAGAACGTTATGCTTTCTTTTATTATTTTACGGTTTTTGGTATTATTCTCATCGTCTCCTGTGCTTATATTATTAACATCCGTAATAAAAATACCCACAAAACCAAACAAGAAGAGCTTGAAGCTACTCTTTTAAAATCAACTACAGAAAAAAACTGCTTAAAAGAAAAGTTATTAGCCTGTCAACAGGATCATAAAAGTTCTCAAACTTCCTTGGAATCTTATATAAACCATCTTTTAGGCTTGAACAAACGACAAAATGAACAAGCTGCTTATATTATAAAAGCTCTCAGTGTTGTGGAACAGTCTTTCAAAAACCCTATGAGTTCACTCTCAAAAAAAGATCAAGTTGAACTTATTGAATCATGCCTAAAAGTTGGAGAATCGCTATCTAATAATCTGGTTTCAAAGGTAAAAAATGTTCCTATCGATCTAAGGGCCTTACTTGAGGAGGTTTGCGCTCTCTTTGCCGAAAAAATTTATAAATTACAAGTAACTATAAACCTTTTTTGTTCCAAGGATTTAAATTTCCAGGGTGATCCCCTTTTTACAAAGTTTATTGTGATGAATGTTATAGGTAAATCCATTCATAGCCTTTCTACAAATGGGAAAGCTTCAATTTTTGTGAGGAAAGAAGCGAGTGCCTTTGAGCTTGAGGTTCAGGATAATGGTTATTCCCATGCAGATACAACAGAAGGGCTTATGGAAAGATATCCAGCTCTTTTTGTAAAGGAGGATGTCTTTCGGTTCTTATGCCAGAACAATGGTCTGAAATATGAAACCTCAAGAGATGAGAATGGTTTGAATGTCACAAAAACTGTGATTCTAAGTTCTCTTGCAGAAACATCCTCCCCGAATGTTATTCCACTTTTTCCCTCATAAAGTCGTATGGTTTTTTATTCTTATCTTGATCTTTCCCTTAAGAAGCTGGGCTGTTTCAATTCCCTCTGTATGGAATGTTCCTGCTGAGAATTATAACTTTGTTGGGAGAGAAGATGTTTTGCAGGCAATAGCTGAGCTTTTTAAAAATTCATCCTTAAAAACAGCTGTTCTCTCCGGGCCCTCAGGCTTTGGCAAATCTCAAATCGCAAAACACTATATTTATAAAAACTATCCTCAATATGACATTGTATGGTGGTTTAAAGGAAATCAATATCTTGAGCCACAATTTGAGGAATTTGCTTTAGAATTAGGGGCATTTTTAGGTTTAGAGCTTGAAGGAAAAATTAAAGCCATTGACCACGGTCGGCTCATTAATATTATCAAGGGGGCTATAAGAAAAAAGAGGCTTAAATGCCTCCTTATTT
>JAGONT010000047.1 GCA_017992885.1 Alphaproteobacteria bacterium | reverse complement strand
CTATAAGCCATCAACCATACTCACAGTCCTATGGCAGTGAACCTATAAGCCATCAAACTCAGTCACACTCTTATGGCAGTGAACCTATAAGCCATCAACCTCAGTCACACTCGTATGGCAGTGAACCTATAAGCCATCAACCATACTCACAGTCCTATGGCAGTGAACCTATAAGCCATCAACCTCAGTCACACTCTTATGGCAGTGAACCAGTAGGCTATCAACCATACCCTCAATCCTATGGCAGTGAACCTTATTGATGTGAACTTTTTCTTTATTTAAAACATACTGAAGATCATAAAAAACATATGATCTTCAGTTTTTTTGGATCAAGGATATGGGCAGCTCAAAAATATTTATACTAAAGGTAAGAATATACCCTTCACTAAAATTATTTTATTTTATTTACAAATTACGTTATTTATTTTGCTCATGATGATTATAAAATTCTAGATTCCCAGCTTGCATTTTAATTCATAAGTAAACAAGCGATTCTTTATATTTCATAGCACAGCTCCATTCTTTGTTCACTTTTTTTCTGTCGTAAAGTTTTCAAGAAATTATATAAATTTTAATAAAAAAGCAGTAAAATTTGATAAGTTAGTTTTTTTGATTTTGGTCATTTTAAAAATTTAAACTTCAACGAACATCAATGATAAGGAACTCATTATGAAAAAAATAATTCTATTATCAACTATACTCACCACATTATCTTCAACTTTTGCCTTTAGCAAAGTCGAAATAGATAATTCAATATCCGCCCCCTATCTAGCGTTTTATGGCAGTGAACCACAGGGCAATAGCAGTATATCAGGAAATAGCACTAGCCGATCAGGCTATACACACCCACCAGTGCAAAACAACAATGCCAGTGAACCAGGCCAACCACAGCCATACTACTATGGCAGTGAACCACACTAATTAACGAGTAACTATCGCCCATTTAAAACGTCGAAGATCTTAAAAAATTAAAGATCTTCGACGTATTATTATAGGATCAAAATATATGCCCGGCTTAAAATCATTCGTGGTAAAGGTTAACAATTGTTCCAAAGATTATTTTTTTTTCTATGGGACTTCTTCTTTAATTTTTTTTATTTTTTTATTTTGCCCCTATGTTTTTTTACAAAAATTTCCAGATCCTTATACAACGATTAAATGGATATCTTTACTATTATGCATTAACTTAATTTTATTCTTTTTTTTATTTAAAACTAAATATATAAATCTCCCTAAAATTCCCAAAATCTCCTTATATATTTTGTCATTTATTTTATGTATGTTGGTTTTCAACTCATATATGCATAACGTACCTTTAATTTCATATGAACATACCAGACGCTTTATATTTTGGGGAGCCACAGCTTTCTTTTTTAATTTTTTTTGTAGCGAACAAGAGGAAGGTTTTCTAAAGGTTGAAAAAGTTATCTTTTTGTCCTCTCTTATTTTTATCATCCTCGCTCTTGCACAATTTATTCTTCATCCTGATTCACCTCCTTATTTAACATTGGGTAATATCAATCTTTCAGCTGAGTTTATTGGGTTTTCTCTTGCCTTTCAGTTTGGTTTTCTCTCTCGTCAATGGACGCAAATGAAAAAATCATGGAAAATAAACCTGCTCGCATCTTTATCACTTACCTATATTGATATTACAAATTGTCGTTCTGTAATTATTGGATCTATTTTAATATTAGCTTTCTCTATTTTAACAAATAGAAAATTTTTTATAGAAAATCTTAAAATCATAATTTTATCAGTCATTCTGATATTTTCACTCAAACAGTTTATTTTGCTCATCTATCCTGATCTATCTCTGATTTCTTTTACAGATAAAAGCTCTTCATTCCGTTGGCTTCTTTATACAAACACCCTGCAAATGATTTATAGCAATCCTTTAGGAGTTGGAATCGGACAATTTGAATTTGGCGCTCTTCCATATTTAGGATCCCTTTTCCCTTCGTTAAATGAAGGGATGCTTTTCTCTAATCCGCATGATGAATTTCTATCTTATTTAGCAGAAGAAGGAATTATTTTTTGTCTTTTATTATTTTCATTAGGACTTAGTACTTGTTATTTTCTCTGGAATGATATTAAAAAAGTGCTCCTCTCTCGTCCAGATATTCTGTATTTTTTCATAATGCTTTTTATTCAAGCTCTCTTCCAATTTCCCCTTCTAGAACCTTTACCTTATTTTATGACAGCTCTTATGACGGGGTACTTTTTTTTCCTTTTGCCAACAAATCGTGTGAGCTATGAGCTTAAACGTGGCCCTCGTGTTGCTCTGATAGGGCTTAACTTCTTGGCAACCTTAATTGTCATTATCTCTTTTTCCGCAAAATATATTTCTTTTAATTTTCCATATAATGAACCTCTCAATAAATTAGCCTGTTCCTACGGCAATCGAAATTGGCTTGCTTGTTTAAATGTGTCCTATTCTTATTTAAACAAACGAGATTATGAGAACACTGCGTCCTATGCTTCCCAAACGCTAAACTGGCAGCCCTTAAATTATCAAGGGCTTAAGCTTTTAGGATTAGCTCAACTTTATGATGGAAATCGCAGAGGTGCTTGCCTATTATTTAATAGGTATGACTCCTTATTTCAAAATAAAAGTTCGCTTCACGATCTCATTATGAAAGAATGTCCCCCGCCCTCTGCCAACTAACGCTTTCGCTTTGTTCATTACGCTTTTGGTGAAAGCATTGAAAAAGATAAAGCTGACTTTGCTGCAGAAGTTGCCGCACAACTTGGAAAGTAAAGAGTTCCAAAATTCCACATTATCAAAATTTAGCCATGTTATTATGTAAATTTTAACGATTTAAGAAGTAGTATTTATCATAAGACAACAATAACGCCTATATTTTCGGCGTCTTATTGTAAACACAGGAAATTTAAAATTAAATATTCACACATGAAAACAAAGATTACCGTAGCAACTGTGCTAATTACATTATCTACATCTCTGGCTAACAGTTTTGATGAGGAAGACCGCTCACCCCTCCCCAACCAACCACCGTTACCCTCCTATAGTGAACATTCTGATGGTGAGAACGAGCCTTCTAGCCCTCAATCTGTAGAGGAGATAGAACCTTCTAGACCTTCTTTAAGCTCAGGATTTCCTTTTCCTAACCTGTTACGTGACTTGCCTTCCTCATCAGATTATAGGTAGTGAGTCCTGTTGATTGCGAGTCGCTTACAAAAACACCCTCCCCCTTTTTGCAAAAATTGAGTATACTCCACCAAAATAAGATAAGAGGTCTGTATGAGTAAGGAAATCACTTCAGAGTTAAGAAAACGCATGACAGTCGCCTTCGATATGATGCACAAAGATTTTTCAGGACTCAGAACGGGACGAGCTTCTCCTAATCTTTTGGAGTCTGTTACAGTAGAAGCATATGGCAATCGAATGCATATTAACCAGCTTGGCAACATTAACGTCCCAGAACCTCGCCTTTTAACAGTTCAAGTTTGGGATGCCTCCCTAGCTCCAGCTGTTGAAAAAGCCATCCGTGACGCAGGACTAGGCTTAAATCCTTCAAGCGCTGGAGCGGCTATACGTGTCCCTCTTCCAGAACTTAGTGAAGAACGCCGAAAAGAACTTGTTAAAATAGCGGGTAAATATGCTGAAGAGGGTCGTATTGCCATTCGCAACATCCGACGAAATGGAATGGATCAAATTAAATCCATGGAAAAAGACGGTGATATCTCTGAAGATGACTCTCACCGTTTTTCTGACGACATTCAAAAGTTAACTGACGAATTCATTAAAAAAGTTGATGAAACCTTATCGCAAAAAGAGAAAGAAATCCTCCAAGTTTGATGATTTTTAGTCTTTAATAGTCAGTTTTTAGAAAAATTTTGCATTTCTAAATCAATACACGTATAAAGATAGTCTAAGCATTGAGCACTGAATATTGAGCACTAATGACTGACTCACGTCTTTATAAAACTCCCCAACATGTCGCCATCATTATGGATGGAAATGGACGATGGGCAAGAAGGCAGTCTCTATCTCGACTTGAGGGGCACAAACGGGGCAGTGAAGTTGCGCGAGAGATTGTAACAGCAGCTTCACGTATAGGGATTTCATACCTCACCTTATATGCCTTCTCTTCTGAAAATTGGAGGAGAGATCCCCATGAAGTTTCTGGATTAATGGCTCTTTTAAAACATTATCTTGAAACGGAAGCTGAGGAACTTCATAAGGAAGGTGTCCGCCTTAAAATTATCGGAGAAAGAGGACTTTTACCGAATACCATTTTAAATCTTGTCGAACATGTGGAAGACCTCACAAAATCTAATAAAAAACTTATTTTGCAGATGGCCGTCAGCTACGGAAGTCGTGCTGAAATGATTAATGCCGTACAAGAAATTGCCAAAAAAGCGCGCGATCGACGAATTGACCCTGACAAAATTACAGAGCAGATTTTTGAGCAGCACCTTTATACAGCTGGAGTTCCTGACCCTGACTTGCTGTTACGAACAAGCGGAGAACAGCGCATCAGCAACTATTTATTATGGCAAGTCGCCTATACAGAACTTGTTTTCGTTGATAAATTTTGGCCTGACTTTACACCAGAAGATTTTATGGAGGCTATCTTAACTTATCAAAATCGAGAGAGGCGTTTTGGCACAGCAGCCTAAATTTCGCAAATCGACGAACCTTAAATACCGGCTGATATCGGCAATTATTCTTATTCCTCTTTCTCTTTATATCATTTACCTAGGCCCCCCTTTCAGCCTTGTTTTATGGGCGAGTGCTACCATCTGTCTTTTCATTGAATGGTTTTTTTTGTGTTTAAAGAACAGATTACCATTATGGAAAAAGCTTGCCTGTATTCTATTGGGAAGCTTTTATTTGATCTTTTCTGTCTTGTGGATCTTCCAATTTTTTTCAACAGAAGAAGGCTGGAAGTTTATTTTTTGGCTGCTATTCCTTGTATGGAGCACAGATACAGCTGCCTATGTGGGAGGAATTTTCCTCAAGGGTCCCAAGCTTGCTCCTGCCATTAGTCCTAATAAAACTTGGTCAGGATTTTTTGCAGGGATGCTAGGAGGAACCATTGTCAGTTACGAAGCTTCTTTCTGGCTTTTCCCAGGGGTTTTTAATTTCTGGGGGATTGTTTTGTTAGTTTTGATTGCTCAAGCTGGTGATCTTTTAGAATCACAGGCAAAGCGCTGGAGTCAACTCAAAGATTCAAGTCCTTTAATACCAGGTCATGGCGGGTTTTTAGACCGTCTTGATAGCTTCCTAGCGATTTCCTTCGCTCTGGCTTTGTGGCAAGTATGGTATTGATATGGTCCGCCTTACGGCTCCCTGGCTCAGCCTTCCGACTCTTCAATATCTATTTGAACTCTTTGAACAAGAAGGTGCTATCCTTCGACTTGTCGGAGGATCTGTACGTGATGGACTTTTAGGACTTCCCGTCAGCGATATTGACTTAGCCGTTGATCGCGACCCTCATTGGGTTACTGATCTTTTAGAAAAGAATCACATAAAAGTCATTCCAACAGGAATTGATCATGGCACAATCACCGCCATCCTTGAAAAACGACCTTATCAAATTACAACTCTTAGAGTGGATATTAATACCTTTGGGCGGAAAGCTCAGGTTGCTTTTACAGAAGACTGGGTTCAGGATGCTTTACGCCGTGATTTTACAATAAACGCTCTTTACGCCGATAAAAGCGGACATTTATTTGATCCTACAGGTGGTCTTGAAGATCTTAAAATCCGCCACATTCGATTTATTGGCGACTCTTCTTTACGCATTCAAGAAGATTATCTACGCATTTTACGTTTTTTCCGCTTTTCCGCTCGCTTTGGCCGCGAACCTTTTGATGAGAATGGGCTTAAAGCTTGCGAAAAATACGCTTCTCATCTTACGCATCTTGCTCGCGAACGAGTGACTGAAGAGTTTCTTAAAATACTTGAACTACCCACTCCCCTTTATACCCTTGATCGCATGAAGGAAACAGGCGTTTTAAACTATATCCTTCGCCCTAAAAAAGGGAAAACTCTTACCGCTTTGGTATCTCTGGAAAAAGAAGCCCATCTTCATCCTTCTGCTCTGATAAGGCTTGCGGCTTTTCATTCTGACTTAACAGAGGTTAAAAATCATTTGCGTCTTTCGAAAAAGCAAGAAGACACACTATTTTTCTTAACAAAAAAACATCCCTCTGTAACAAAGACATCCTACAAACAACACGCCTATCTTTGGGGAAAGGCAAAAACCTTTGATCTTGCCCTTTTGCAAACAGCCCACCACTTAACCATTGCCACACTATCTTTAAAAGACGCCGCTCAATTTCTAACACATCTTCATACTTTGTTAAAATCGTGGTCCGTTCCTCTCTTTCCTCTTATGGGAAAAGATCTGATTTTCCAGGGCATCAAGGAAGGAAAAGAAATTGGCTTACTTTTAAAAGCTGTTGAGTCCTGGTGGATTGAGGAAGATCTAAAACCAGATCATAAAGCCTGCCTTGCTTATCTTGCAACCTTGCGTCAAAAAAATGAATACAAATAATTATTTGAAATATATAGCTTTAATAGAATAAGGACAGAAGCCACAGAGCTAAACCCACAAGAGATTGATGTCTTTTGTCTTAAGCTTTAGACTTTTCTTGTGCCTTTAGAGGCTTAGATTGCTTTATGTGATAGAAAGAAAGCAAAAGAATAGCGACAAAACAGGGAGCCACGGCCAAACTTAAAAAGAAAGTTTGATAATGATCTAAAGAACTTTCAGATGGCAATGGCTCATTTAACGAGAATTGGGCAATAAATCCACTCAAATAATTCCCATAGGCAATGGCCATCAGCCAAAAGCTCATCATCACACTCCGAAGGCGGGGGGGAGACAATTTTGAAATATTAGAATAACCAATAGGAACAATCAACAGCTCGCCCATTGTTTGAATAAGAAAGGCTGCTATAACCCATAGGAGAGGAACAAGGGGATCTTCTTGATAACAGCCTAAAGCCAAGAGCAAAAAGCTAAGACCGGTCAGAAAAAATCCCACCCCAATCTTTATGAATCCATCAATGCTTCTCTTTTTTTCAAGCACTTTTTCCGAGAATAAAACAAGAAAAGGACTATAGATGAGAACAAAGATAGGATTTAAAGAGAGTAAAACAGAAGTAGGAACCTCAATCCCTAGAATCTGGCGATTCACAGACTTATCAAAAAAAAGCATGAGGGAACTTCCTGTTTGTTCAAAGAGAGCACAAAAGAAGGTAAAAAGAACAATATAAAGACTAATATTTAAAAGGTCTCGCCTTTCTTGAGAGCTGGATTGATAAAATAATGTTCCAAAATAGAGTATGCTTCCACAAGCAATGACGCCGATGAGGTGACTAAAAAACGCATGATATTTGAAAACTTGCTTGAGACAAAAGAGAAAAGCAATAATGCCAATTCCTATAAAAAAAAGACGAGAAAAAGAAATTTTTTTTAAAACATAGCTTTCTTGTTTATAATGAACTTTCTCATAAAAAAAATAAAGGCCTCCCATTAAAGTTACAATGATGAGACATAAGCTTGCATAATACCCCCCATAGGTTTTACTAACAAAGCCGCAGAACAGAGGTCCGATAAAACTTCCGAGGTTCATTACCATGTAAAACGTAGAGTAGGCATTATCTTTTGCTGGGTCCCTTGGATTTTCAAAAAGCATACCAACAGACGTTGATAAGGTGGGCTTAAAAAACCCTGACCCTAAGGCAATCAACGCTAAAGCGAAAAAGTCGATCTCTTCGACAGGAAACATCAACAAGAAAATCCCAAGGGCTTGGAACAGCCCTCCCAGAATAATCGTTGGCTTTTTCCCTAAATGATTATCTGCAATCCACCCGCCCATTAAGGATGTCCCATAGGCGACCGTTAGCAAAGTGGCAAACAAACTGATGGCGTCGCTCTTTGAGACAGAAAGCTGGGCAATAACATAAAGAATAAAGATCGATTTAAGGCCGTAAAAGCTAAAATTATAGCAGGTTTGGGTCACACATAAGCCCCTAAATCCAAGGGGGTATTTCTTAAAAAAATTAACAGCCACTCTTTTTTATCCTACTTATACTCAGGCTTTTCTGAGCCCTTTGATCCACAGCAAAAGACCTTGAAAAATTATACTATCTATTTTAAATGTGAAAGAAAATAACAAATAGAGAAAATATATGATATACGTCCCTCATGAAAAACTTTCTATCCATTGGGCCCCTGATGATAAGCGTTTTTCTCTTTCTCTTCCCTGGGTAACGTTGGACGTGAAGATCACTGAAGAAGATCAAGGATGGATCAAAGAGGCAACCGAACACCTTCATACGTCTGCTGCTAACCAGAATGTCCAGAAATTTATGTCTAAGCTAAAAGATTATCCTATTTTTTACATTCAACCCAGGACCTTAAAAGAATTTAAGGGGAAAGATCTTCAAGCGTGTCCTGAATTAACTGTGGATCCTTCAACCCCTTCTGCTTTGATTGAAACCTTGGGATGCGAGATGGCGGAGGAGCTTAAAAAGGATATTTTGCCCGCTTGGACATGGAATTGGAAAGAAATTTTAGAGAAATCACGAATTGTAGGCACAAATCTTTATGATCCCCTTAGCTTTATCTCTTACTTATTGTGTTATCGGTTAGAGTGGGAAAATACAACTTGGTCGGGTCAAGACGGATTTGGAAAATTTTTAGAGCGCTTGCTCAAAGATGATGAAGCCCAATTTTTTCAAGCTATGGGGTGGGTTGTTAAGCAATCATGGTATATCACTTCCGAAGCGTGTCAAGTGATGGAACCTGCTCTGATCCATTTTGAAAAAGCCCGAGAGTTGATTAGCCATTATATCTGTGATGAAGCGGGTCACCATAAGTTTATGGAGAGAGTTTTTAAAGATATGGACCTCGATAAAAATGCCTTCCCTGTCGGAGCAGCGACAAAGTGGCAATTGGATGCATTTGGGAAAGTATCAAGTTCTTCCCCACTGGCTTTTTCTGCCTTAATTAATCTTTTTGAAGCGACCTTTTATGAAGGAGAAGACCCTATTTCTCGTCTCTTAAGATTGTCTTCTAAACCCCAGGCAGCCCATGGCTATGATCTGCATTATAAGATTAATCAAGACAATCGGCATTGTGATATGCCGCTTCAGCTTGCTTCCTACCTTGCTCCTCAAACTTATGCTCATGCAAGTTTAACTTTAGGGTTATTTGAACTGACCATTAATCTTTTTGATTGTATGGAACAAGAGCTTGCACAAAGGTTAAAAGTGTGCTAGCGAGGAAATTGATTACTTGTAATCTAAAATAAACACTAAATAAAGGAGAATCAAAATGGAAATTGAAAATGCAAATTTCCAGGCCATTAGAACCTGGTGTTATATTTAATTTTTAAAAAAAATTAAGGTGTAAATTTAATTTTTATTATCAGAAGTACTTTTTTAAGATATAATATCTGGAAGAGTACTTTTGATAATATGAATTTCATGTATTTTAAATATAGTTTTCATATTGAACACGGGAATGAAGCAATCTAAAAATTTCTTCATTGAGGACAATAAATCCTTTCTTGTAGGTATTTTTTTAGAGCCATCATATCTTTATCTCCCTTAAGATAATCTTGATAAATAAAATATACTTTTAATTTCTTGCACTTAACATGGGAAAGAATGTTTATTAGCTTAGATTTTTTAATAAGGTCTAATTCGTCATAATGACTCACAATACCTATCCCTTTTTCTGCAGCCTTGATCGCGCATTCAATTGAATTGGAGGCAAATATAGGTTCGCGTAGTTGGCCTTCCGGCATTCCGAGTTTTAAAATCCAATTGACTTCAGAATAAGGATGCTCTTGAGGGTGGGCATAGCCAATAAGGCGATGATCTTTTAAATCCTCAATATTTTGAGGTTCTCCATATTTTTCTATATACTCACAATTTGCATATAATTTTTTTTCAAAAGTAGCTAAATACTCTTGTTGAACATTTTGCTCTTTTGCAAGGCCCGGTATTTGCAAGTCTATGGGACGAATGGCAATATCCACATCGTTTAAGACAACATCGATCAAATGATCATCACCGATTAACTCAAAGGTAAGATGAGCGTGAGCCTCATTATAATCAAGGATAAGGTCATTTAATAGATAGGCCGCCAAAGCACGAGTTGTTGCAATCCTTATTTTGCGCTTTTTCCCCTTATTGAGTGTTGCATGCGCATTGCGCGTAAATCCTTTAAGGCTTACAAAAGTTGTTTCGACAATAGAAAAAAGCTCTTCTCCCTTGCGTGTTAGTTTGACGCCTCCACTGTGACGAGAAAAGAGGGGACATCCCAAATGCTCTTCAAGCAAAATAATTTTACGACTTAAAGCTGACTGAGAAATATTTAAAAAACGCCCTGCACTTACAAAGCTTCCACATTTTGCCACATAATAAAAACTTTTAGCCTTGCCCCAATCAAAATTGCGAAAGCGAGGATTCTCCGTTAATTCTATGGTTTCGATCTCTTCAGGTGTCAAATTTTCTTTTGTCTTTGACATTGTCATATTCTCCCCAACCCGTCGCAAACAGAAGATTCGGAAAGGCATTTATTTTTTTGGATGCTCTTATCAAAAATTTCCTCATAGATAAACTTCAGCCTTGTTTTAGGTTACTTTGTTGTTTGTCTTTTGTTTAATATACTTTTTTATTTTATTATCTTTTAGATTAACTGATTGGTAAATTTTTACAACCCTCTCTCTCATATATT
>JAGONT010000046.1 GCA_017992885.1 Alphaproteobacteria bacterium | reverse complement strand
AACCATTCAACGAGAGGCTGGAAACACGATCTTAGGAAAGGCGGATGATTACAGAGAAATCCTGGAATCTCGATCTCTTGATCCTCTTGAGATGGCAAGGCTCTTTGTAAGTAAAAAACAGGAAAAACCTTCTCAATACCAAGAAGCAAGCCAATTTCTGAAATCAAAGAAGCTTGACCACCTCATTGGAATGGAACGAGCTCCTGGTCAAGGCGTTGAAGTCAGAAGGGAAGCAAAAGCTGCTCTTATTGAGGATTGGCGACAGGCTTATCAAATGGATCCTGACAAGAGTTTGCTCATGATGGCTTACAGTAACCAGGATGTACGCGATCTTAACACCCAAGCTCGGTCTCTTCTAAAAGCTTCAGGTGTGATTGAAAAAGAGGATGTTTCTTACACCATTACCCGAGAGGTTGAAGATGATTTTGGAAGGAGAAAAGGTTTTAAGGAAACACGCGATTTCTCAAAGGGTGACCGTCTGGTGTTTACCCGTAATAAGGAAGATCTAGGCGTTAAGAATGGATCCATAGGAACGATCCTGTCCTTAGAGTCCAACAAGATCGAGGTGGAGTTAGATCAAAGGCAGGGGCAAGATCAAGGAGATAAGGTGTCTTTTTCTCCTCAGATGTTTCCTTTCTTTGATCAAGGATGGGCCGTAACCATTCATAAGTCTCAGGGAACCACTGTGGACAAGAGCTTCCTTCTTGCTTCTCATGAGATGAATCAAAACCTGACCTATGTGGCTATGACCCGTCATCGAGAGGATGTTCACGTTTATGGAAGTACCTTAGATTTCTGGAGGCCAGAAAAGGTTCCCGAGATCTTAGCTAAATCAGGAGAAAAGCTTGGGGCGGCCGATTATTTGGATTCCCATTCTCTGAGTCTGCTTATGAAAGAAGAAGATCGTTTTCTGAATAAGCTCTTTACGCGTCTTTCTGATGAGCTTCAAGCTATGGGGGCTGTTTCCAAGCGGGCCTTTGAAGCCGCTGCGGATCATTTCTTGGGTCGTGTTTCTGAGCGAGAAAG
Organism: Alphaproteobacteria bacterium; assembly: GCA_017992885.1. GTDB lineage: Bacteria > Pseudomonadota > Alphaproteobacteria > UBA9655 > UBA9655 > UBA9655. The sequence goes on along the minus strand of JAGONT010000046.1, from coordinate 9,808 downwards.
GATCCTTCTCAAGCCAGAAATCGTCCGTGAAGAAGTTCGAGCTCAAGAGATTTTACAGAAGGCGTCAACACCACCACACACAGAGAAAAAGCCAGAGGAGGAATCGATCTCTGGCTCACAAAACAATGTAACTCAGCAGACGAACAAAATAAACACCCTCCAAGAGGTCTATGAAGACTGGAAGCATCCTGCCTTCAACTCAGCTGACTTCTACAAGCGTGTTTTTACAGAAGGCTTAAAATCTCATGGAGAAGCTGCTTCTATTCAGTACTGGCAATCCAAGCGCGAGCCTTACATGAAAGTTTTCAAGCAAAAGATAGAAAAAGTTGATCATGAGCTTCAGTCTCCTCTTTTAAGCTACATGTCCGATGAAGCAAGAGTCTTAGCCCGCAAGGCAGCTTTTGAGGATCCAGATAAAGCTCTAAAGTTTCTCTCTCATCTCCAAGAGATCAAAAAGACAGAGCAACACGCTCTCCTTGCCGCTGAACAGGCTCAGGCAAAGGCTTTTCAAGAGAAGGCGTTGGCGATTAAGTTAGAAGAAGAAAAAGAGCAGGCTCGTCAGGAAGGGTTTAAAAAGGCTTCTTCTCATTACTTTAGGTTTAGAGATTTAAGCCGTGAGCTTGAAAAACGTGATGATTCTGACTTAGAAAAAGAGCGACATGCTCTCGGAAAGTCTCTTTATAAAAACAAAGAGTTTTTTGAACATCTCGAAAAAATGGACCCTGAAATGAGCAAGCTTATTAAGCAAGCCTCTCAGGAAAATCATCTTCAAAAAGTGAAGGAGATGGATCGAGGGGGATTCTCTTTATAATTCTGGCTCACTTCTTTTTTTTCTTGCTCTGGGCTTGATTATTAGGTGACTGCTTATGCCTTGTTTTTGTTTTTCTGCCTCTATGTATTCAGGGCTCTCTTTGTATTTTTCAAAATACCAAAGGAGCAAGTTTTCATTGGAGGTAAGTCGCGTTTCATACCCTTTGATTGTCTCGCTATAGGTAGACCACAAGAAATAAATAGAAATAAGGAAAATAAGCATTCCTGTAAAGGCAGAAGCAAAAAATACAAGAATAAAAGGCCTTGTCCATAGACTTTCATACTCTGCCATCATTCCCTTCCAAGAGCGTAAGGTAGACTCACCTTGAGATTGAAGACGATTCATGTCATCTTGTGTGGTCTTTAAAACAGGATCAAATATCTCCTCAAAGCTCCCCTTCACTTGCAAGCTTGTCTCTTTAAAGTGCTTCTCAAAAAGAGAGGAGAGTTTTTTGTCCATTTCTTCAGAGACACTCTCTTCAAGCTCTTCCTTAAAGTCCTCAAGCGTTCTTTGGATTTCCTCAGAAAAGGTTTTTTTGTTTTTTTCAATATCCCTTATGATTTCTTTATGAAGATCCTTCAGAGCCTTTTCAAGGGCATCTTTGGCAAGCTGTTTTTCTAAATCTTCGAAACTATGTGTTGGTTTGGAATCATCTGTTGGCATAAAGGTATCCTTCTTATTTTTTAGATTATTCCTCTGAGTCTTTATATAAGTGATGGACTTGTGTATTTTAAGATCCTTATTAAAATTAAGTATCTTCAACGACTTATATCCCGTAAAAATATATAGATATACACATATTGACACGTATAAAAATATACATGTATACACATAGACATGAAAATTATTGCCTTTCTCTCTCAAAAAGGAGGGGCCGGGAAAACAACCCTTGCCATCCATTTAGCAGTTGCCGCTGAGCTTTCTGGCAGAACAGCTGTTATTATAGATCTTGATCCTCAGGCCAGCGCGACAAGCTGGAAGGACAGTAGACAAAGAGATACACCGATTGTTATTTCGGCACAGGCGTCACGACTTACCGCTGTTCTGGAAGTTGCTGAGAACGGTGGAGCAGATCTTTGCATCATTGACACCGCTCCTCATTCAGAAAGTACATCACTTTCTGCTGCTCGTGCCGCTGACTTGATCTTAATCCCATGTCGACCGGCTATTCTCGATTTGCGGGCGATAGGTGCAACGATTGACCTTTCCAGACTTGCTGGTAAGCCTGCTTCTGTCATTCTTAATTCTGTGCCCCCACGGGGTAGTTTAGCTGAAGAAGCAATATCGGCTGTAGCTGGCTATGATGCACAAGTAGCTCCAGTGCAGGTTGTTCAGCGCGCGGCTTTCATGCATGCGCTTACAATTGGGCAGACAGCACAGGAATATGAACCTGGAGGAAAGGCTGCAGATGAAGCTCTACAACTCTACAAGTGGACATGTATACAAGTAGGATTGAAAAATGACCAAGAAAGAAAACCTCGCCGTCGCTCTGCATAAAGCAAGTGGCAAAAATCATATTGCTGTACCGTCCTCTGTTAGAGGTACAAAAACTAAGGCTGGTTCTTCACGAGCCACAACGCGCGCTGTAGGAGGTCACTTTGATCCCGCAGTTCAACGTCAAATGAGGCAAATGGCTCTTGACAAAGATTCGACTGTACAGGAACTTTTACGTGAAGCATTGAACGATCTTTTCGTCAAATACAACCGGAACCCCATAGCATGAAAATCATTCCTAAATCCATGTTTCCGCCAAGTATAGATCGAATTTTAATGACGGCTGAGCAAATTCAAAACGAGCCGAGCGCAGCACAACTCGCTTTCATGGCTCGTGCTTTAGTTCAGGCTACCATGCCACACAGTGATCCTGGTGATGTTCCAATTTGGGGAAGAACAAACGGCAACTTAACTCTTACAATAAAGCCAGATTGGGAGATTAATCAAAAAACAGGACAACCACGATGTATTGGGGTTCCATATGGAACGATTCCGCGTCTTCTGATGTTCTGGATCACAACGGAAGCTGTTAGGACAAAGTCCCGCAGACTTGAGTTGGGAGATAGTCTGTCTTCTTTTATGCGTGAGCTTGGCCTTACCCCAACAGGTGGGAGATGGGGAACCATACCTCGTCTACGTGAGCAGATGAATAGGCTATTCCGGGCAAAAATAAGCTTTAACGTGAACCAGAAAGTTGGCGAAGAAACAAACAGTTCTTGGATGGATATGCAAGTAGCTCCAAAAGGCGAATTGTGGTGGAGTTATCAGAAACCAGAACAACCAAGTCTTTGGAAAAGTTGGATTGAGCTTGGAGAGTGGTTTTTTGAAGCGATTTGCGCTTCTCCAGTGCCTGTTGACATGCGTGCTTTACGTGTTCTAAAGCGTTCTCCTCTAGCAATTGATCTTTATGCATGGGCAAATTATAGGACGTTCAGTATCAGTCAAAAAGGCGAAGAACAATTTATCCCCTGGAGAGGTCTAGAACAGCAAATGGGCGCTAATTATACAGACTCTGCTAATTTTCGTAAGAAAGTGATAACAGCTATGAGGAAGGTACTTGCAGTATCACCAGCTCTACGCATTGAATACGCTAACGGTGGAATCATTCTACACCCGACTAACCGACATGCCATTAACCCCAAGCATAAAAGCCAGTAAAATAAAATCTCTGTGAAAAACCGGTGTATAAATAAAGTTATCCACGCATAAACGGTACCAATGTTTTTCTGTTTTTTACGCATAAACGGTACTATTTTTTACGCATAAACGGTACCACATACCTATATATATCCTATATATAAGAAACCTGTAGTTGGAAGCACACATCTGTGGAAAACTTTCAAAATCAAAAAAACAACCCTTAGTTCGCTTCGCTCACAAATCAGATGTTTCTGTAATTCCTCTATCGCTATGCCCGTCAAGAGCGCTTCGCGTCACCTCCGGTGATGACCTCCGGTCACTCTTGACCGGCGCTCACATCGGAATTATTCGGCCTATAAGACAGCAATGGCGAGAAGAACGCCATTGCGTCTCTCTCTAAAAAGAAATTAGCTAAAATGAATTACTGCGAAAAATGCAAAAAGCCTCTCTTCGAAGAAATCTTTTTCTGGGATTCAAGTAAAAAGCAATTTATGAAAACAAATCGAGTCATTGCCTGTGTCTCCTGTAACAAAGCCTGATTAAATACCGTTCTAAAAACATCAAAAACGGTCTGGGTCGCTTGCGACAAAGCATCGTTGCCAGAGAGGGTGAGTAGGCCAGCGGAACTTCCCCGCCAGCCTCTCGCAGGACCGGACGTGAACCTCTCGATTCATCCGGCCCCCATCATTCAGCCATTAATGGCTTTGCTTTGTTCACAAGCTCCTCCCGTTTCCGGTTGACTCACAAACAAAACGGAATGACCCAGCCACTTGGATTTCTCCCTTAGCATCGGAACGACAGGTTCCCGCATTTCCTTATAAAAGCCTCGATCAAATTCACGTCACCTCTACGCCGGACACCGTTCACCATTTATGACGCTTCAACGATGCTTCAATTTTGTTCGTCTCTTTAATCGTTACCTGCCCACTTAATGATGGACTTTTCCTCAACGCTCACCACCATGGCTCTTTACTACAGCAGCTTGAGGTGGTTTGGAACCAGTTCCTAAAAACCGACTCCGAAGGGCCATCCTTCATCTCTTATAAAGTTCACAACATACCAATTTTATCGATATGTCATCTTACGGCACACGCAACACATAAGCACGCATGGTAACCTTTTTAAAAGGCTCCCCATGACAGCTTTCTAAATCCTATATTTCTTGTTTGAGAGAGGGCTTCAGCATAATTTAAGGGGGACTCATTGCCGCCCCCCTTAACCCCCGCTAGGATACTTCCAACAAGAATAATGAAGTTGGTTTCGTTCGAACTTTTGGCTATGATCTTAATCACGGTACAGGCTGGGAAGCCGATGATCGTACAAGAGTAATGCTCTCAAGGCTTAAAGACCTTGAGGGTTATCTTGATCAAATCTTCTTACAAAGTCTCCAACCACTCTCACTCTTATCTTTTGAGAAAACTGAATCCTCTCATTCTTAAAATTCCAAAGGTTTTCATTTTCGTATAGTTGACAAATTCTTCGATTCTAAACAGTCCGTTTAGACTTGGTGATAGCTTCTCGCACATACTCCAACCGCTATTGCCTTTGACAAAGACCCGTATGGCATTGAATAGGAGCGTTATCACTGCTCTCATGCCTTTCTGAAAGAATCTTTTTTTCCACCCGGTCAAAGGATGGTCATGGGAGATTTTTTGAGTGCTAAACTATGTTTATTCAAAAAATAAACCATGAAAAAATTAGGAGATAAAGAAATCGTATTGTCTGATAAGCTCACTTTTTGTATATTCCTCCTACAAGGAGCAGCAGGGGGCTGCTAAGCAGACTCGTGTTATGAGCTAAGGGAGGGAAAAGGTTCTTACCACCCCCACGAATCTCTCAATTCTCAACTTTTATCACGTAAATTATGAGTATCCAAACAGCTCGAACCTCTGAATGAAGGTTATGCTCGTTCGAAAGAACATTTTGCTTCTTCAAAAAAGCACCTCCCCGTCAAAACCGCAGAAATCACGAATGGGCATTTTGCCCATTCGAAAGAGCAATATGATCATTCGAGTGGGCAGCTTCTTCCAAAAATGGCAGAAAACAGCAATGGGAAAAATGCCCGTTCTAATACAGAGAGTACATACAAAAAATACTACAGAGATTACAAAAAAAGAGCACCGCGCGGGAAACGCGAGTACGGGCGTGTCTAGCGTGCGAGGCGGGACTCGACGCGGTTCTGACCAGAGCAAAAAAATAAGAAAATTCAGAAAATATCTCTAATACACTGAAAACATTAAAAAATTTCCTATTTTGAGGGAGGAGTTGATGAGGAAGAAGAGGCTGTTCAATGAGAGATGTCTTAAAACCCCCATATCCGCTCGTACAGACGCATTTAATGTCTAAGAAGGAATCTTACTGCCGAACATAAAATATGGCGTCAACGCCTCTTAAATAGCATTTAAACGCGATCTGAGAGTTGGATGTTATCTTCAATTCTCTTCTGAGAGAGATTTTCGATCTTTCTTGCTCTCTACACCCGGCGATTTCAAATATCCGTTTAGACCTCCCACGCACGCGTCCCGCACGGTGTGCTACTTAATTAATATGTCCAGACATAAAGTCATAAAAATCCTGATCGTACCCCTCTCCAGCGTTAATTTTATGTTTTTCTAGGCCATGAGTATGCGTTAAAAAAGCGGGAGTAACCTGTTCGCTAACGTTCTTATCATTTATTTCTGGAAATCCAGGAGATCCACTATTTCCTTGTGTCGTGTCTACCTCATAAAAAACAAACTTGTTAGGATCCACCTCTTTTATAGGGCCACTATGAGTATGTAAAAATGGTTCTTTTAACTCTCCAGGATAACCTACAACAGTAACATTTTTACCTATGTATTCATGTGGCTGATTTGGAAAAAACATTGTTGGTAAACTACCAATATCATCATCTAATACTTCTCGCTGGTTATCTGGTAATTTTATAATTCCTAAATCTCGTCCTTTTTTATTAAAACAGTGCACTCCATTAACTTGATAAACATAACTATACTTGCTTTCTCCATTTTCATATCTATATCCAAAAATAACTTCCATAGTTAAACGTTCTTTTTCAAAAGAAAATTTTTCTTTTGGAATAGGTAATTTCTTTCTTTCATAATATTTTTTAACTAATTCTTCATCAATAAAAAGATTATGCCCTGCAGTTATTATATGATTAAGAGAGCTTCGAAAGCCAGAACCTCGATATGCGAGAAGATCTTGATCATTTAGTTTATAAAAACCATGAAGATGGCAAATAGGAAGATATTGAGGACTTAATGGATCTTTTACTTTAATACGTCGATCTGTAATTTTTCCTCCTTCTTCCTTAAGAAGGACCCTATGCATATTCTTTTTTTCTTTTTCTTTTTTGATTTCGCTAATAAAAAATTCTTTTTCCATTTTTAAATTTCGATGTACATGTAAAATTCTTTCATTAACATGCTCTAGTACTACATCTTCTCTATCTTCTATAAAAAAGTTTTTTGGTAAATTATAAGAAGGAGGAATTTTTTTCGCAATAATTGGTGTTTCTAGGATTTTATTTATATTTTTTTTTGATTTTTCAACATTTATAACTACACTCTTTTGATGATTTTTATCACTAAGCAAGCGTTTAGACATTTTGTATAAGACTTTGTTTTTAGAAATATATTTAAAGGGTTTATCTAGGAAGTTTTCCATGGCAAAAACGCTTGTAGAAGAGAAGCTTATTAGAGCTATAACAGTAAACACGGAATTTAAATATTTCATAACATTACTCCATTAAATATGCTTATTTGATCTCATCTTAAAACATAAGCTGTATGAACGTCAATAAAAAACTTAGAGAAAGTTTCCCTTATCGTGCATCAGTTCTCATAAAGAATGTCCATTTAGAGTATACCTCATATTGACGTCAGGCGTCCCAATATAAATACGTCAGAATAAGGTTGTAAAACAAGTTCATTGACATATCATGTAAAGGATTATAGATTTCTTTCTGACACATTTACAGAAGGAAGTCACTCTTGATTGGTCAACGGATCGGCTATATTCGCGTCAGCAGCTTTGATCAGAATCCAGAGCGCCAACTGGAAGATATTCAAGTCGCCCGCGCCTTCACAGATAAGGCCTCTGGGAAAGATACACATCGCCCGGAACTGGAAAGATTACTCGCTTTCGTGCGTGACGGAGATACGGTCGTTGTCCACAGCATGGATCGGCTAGCACGTAATCTTGATGATTTACGTCGCATTGTCCAAGACCTAACAAAACGCGGCATTCGCATTGAGTTTGTCAAAGAAGGACTTACCTTCACAGGTGAGGACTCGCCAATGGCAAACTTGATGCTCTCTGTTATGGGAGCCTTTGCTGAATTTGAGAGGTCCTTACTCCGAGAGCGCCAACGCGAGGGAATCGCTTTGGCTAAAAAACGTGGGGTCTACAGAGGACGCAAGCGTTCCTTAAATGCGGATCAAATTTCTGAAATGAAGCGGCGCATCGAAGCAGGAGAACAAAAGGCCACGCTTGCTCGGGAGTATGGGATTAGTCGTGAAACACTTTATCAGTATTTGAAGACAGCATAAAAAATTTGAAAAAATAAACAATATAAAAATCAAGCTTGACTTTATTGCCATATGCTCGTATACTTATGGCACATGGCAAGAAAGGTGCATAATGCTTTATGTAAACAAGATCGCAAACTCATTAGGAGGAAAGCCAATTCTAGGAGAAATCATTTCTTCTGGAAGAGACCTCGTAGCTCTTATTCATAAAGGAATCCCTGCTGATTCTGCTTCTTATGTTCTAAAAAAAGGACTTCTTTCAAAAAAAGAATTTAATTGGCTTGTAACTCCGGAACGTACTTTCATGAGACGAATAAAGGAGAAAAAACTATCTTCCGAAGAATCGGACAAGCTCGCACGATTTATTCGAGTTAGGAGCTTTGCAGTAGAGGTGTTAGGAACTGAAGAAGAGGCAGATGCTTGGCTTCGAGAAAAAAATATTGTGTTGCGCAATGAGAGGCCATTAGATTTCTTAGACACTGACAGTGGGAGCCAGCTGGTTGAAGACCTTCTTGGCCGTATAGCACATGGTATTCCTAGCTAATGCGTGCATGGCGTCTTTGTAAAGAGGAATATGCTGATTTATCGGGTATTGGTGCGAGCTTATATGGAGGTAGGTGGAATTCTCCTAATCATCCTGTTGTCTATGCAGCCTCTAGCTTAGCCCTTGCTTTTGTTGAGATTATTCCTGGATTGAGAAAAGGAATAATTCCAAAAGGATATGTGAGTTTACAGCTTAATGTAGAAGATTCTGTCTCTAAGAAGGAGATAAGCTTTGAAGAATTTCCATCTGGTTGGAGGGAAGGGAAAGCAGGCAAGTGGTTTATTGAAATGGGAGATAGTTGGCTTCAAGAAAAGAAAGAGCTGTTACTTATCGTTTCTTCCGCCATTATACCAGAAGAAAAGAATATCCTTATTAATCCTCACCATCCAGAATTTCATTTAGTCGAGATAACAAATATAAAACCATTTACTGTTGATAATAGATTTATCTCTTAAAGTGGGTGCCATAAAAACACTTGATCTTGGAACTCGCATATAGCTCATTGATATGACATCTTGTTCTCAAAACTCATACAGAGTTTATCCACTTGAGAATTTAGTTTCAAGAGAGGTTTTCAGAATTTGAAAATTATGGGGAATCCTTGGTTTCACAAGGATTCCCATTTTGAGTTTAGAGCTGCCTTTTGTGTTCTCACAAACGGTCGGTTGTGAGAACATTAAGCCTCTCATCACTCTTTTACGGTCTTCTACAAAACATTAATCTATAATGTGTAGTACATATGAATATAGAAGATATAAGTTTTAATTAAAAAAACTAGGTAACAATTCTTTTAAGTTTTGTTTTTGGCTCATCGATAGTTTTTTAAGATGTTCTACTAGATTATTTATTGAAATACGCCCTGATACATTTTCATACTTTTCGTAATTGATTTTCTCTATAGCACCTTGAGAATTACCGCCTAGAAGGGTACGATGAGCAAATTTGAAAACAGACCCAGGATTGTCAATTATAAATGTTTCTAATGATTCCATACTTTGACCAATATTATCCCCCTTAGAGCGGCCAGTTGTTATCTTTTGATGTATCTTATCTTCCCCTAAAAGATTCTTCATTGTTGTTGATGCATTTTCCTGCTTTTTCCAGCATTTAGATTCTGTGATAAAACATTCAGGCGTATCACTTTTATCTATAAAAACACCATCCAAGCCATGGTTTCCTTCATACTTTGAAAGGAGTTGATTATACCCGAAAGAGAGCATTGTTAATTCTGTAATAGTTTCTCCTATATCTCCTAAATACTGATCGTTTGAATTTGCTAGTGTTTTAATG
>JAGONT010000075.1 GCA_017992885.1 Alphaproteobacteria bacterium | reverse complement strand
GATGTATACACGTAATTACACCAAAGGAATTGATTTAAGCTGGCAAGAAGTTTTTCAAACGGAAGAAAAAGACGACGTTGAAAGATATTGCAAAGATCATGATATTGAGTTCGAATGGAAACACGGAGTCTCTGAGTTAACGACAAGGCAAACCTGCCAAGCTACTCTTACTCACCCTGAAACCAGAGAGTCTGTATGGTTTAATCAAGCGCATCTCTTTCATATTTCTTCTTTAGAAGAAGACTCTCGTCTGTCTCTCATAAAAGAACTAGGAGAAGAAAATCTCCCTCGCAACTCTTCCTATGGAAATGGGGAGCCCCTTGAAGATGAAGTTTTAGATCATATCCGTGAAATTTATAATCAAGAAAAAATGAAATTTAAGTGGCAAAAAGGAGATATTATGATCCTTGATAACCTTCTAATGGCTCATGGGAGAGAAACGTACAAAGGAGAGAGAAAAGTTGCCGTCGCGATGTCTTGAGTTTATTTTTACAAAAAGGCATATTAGCTTTTACAATTCATATGTGAGTGATGTCTCTCACCAATTTGGTTGATCATTTCTAAAATACTCTTTTGGTGTTCTTTGACGAAGAAGTGCCCTCCAGGAAAGAAGACAGTCTCAAACTTTCCTAATGTGTATGCTGACCATCCAAGAAGCTCTTCGTTAGTTACTGTTTGATCATTTATGCCTGAAAGAGCTAGAATATCAAAAGGGAAAGGCTTTGAATCTATATAACGATAATTCTCACAAATACTAAAATCACTTCTTATGATCGGCAAAAATAAATCAAGAAGTTCATCATTATGGAGAATACGTTCATCTATTCCATTATAGATTTTTAACTCTTCCTTCAAACAAGTATCATCTAGCTTACTTAACTGCTTGACGCGAAAAGGCAAATGAGGAGCTTTTGTGGCAGAAACAATCATATGGAGTGGAGAAACAGCGTAGCGTTCATGAATTGCTTTGATGAATTCAAAAGAGAGGAGAGCTCCTAAACTATGCCCAAACACAAAAAAAGGCTTGTCTATATAATAACGAAACCCTTCAGCTAGATGAGCCGTAATATCATTTAGATTGTTAATGAGAGGTTCAGTAAATCTATTCTCCCTCCCTGGAAGCTGTATGGCGATTAGCTCAATATGAGGAGAAAGTTGTTCTACCCAAGGAAAATAAGCTGAGGCTCCCCCTCCAGAATGATGAAAACAAAAAAGCCTAAGAACAGAATTTGGGTTTTTTTTATGCTCTAAGTACCAGTTGGGAGCGCTTATCATCAAATTCTCCGATTTTTATAGCTAAAGTGAATCTGTGGAAATATCAAAAAGGAAGAGACAAAGATTGCACTCCGAAATAAAAACATCAAGTTTCTTTTCATAAATCTTATCTCTTTCAAAAACACTCAGTTTCTAGTAAGTTTTCCTTTACAAAAAAACCAAGAAAATTAAAGCCATCTTTTTTCTTGAGGCTACTAGAAGGGTCACTTTTTTACGGATAATAATTTAGGAAAATTATAATATATGCAAGAAAGATTCAAGAATTTAAGAATTATAAAAGACATCTTCCCTTTTTTATGGGCAAAAGAAGAAAAAGTTCGCAGCCTCTTTCTAATTTCATTCGGGTTGATCCTTGTCTCTATTTTTCTCAACCTTAGCATCCCCCTCATTTTAAAAGAGGTTGTTTCAACACTCTCTTCTCCAGATAAAAGCATGACTTATCAATTATCGCTATTATTGGTGGCTTATGGAATTATCTGGACATTATCTCAAACGCTCCAACAGGTCAGACAAATTATTATGGTCACTCCTTTGGAAAAAAGCGTTCGCCTTTTTTGTACTAAGTTATTTGACCATTTGCATTCTTTACCTATAAAGTTCCATTTGGATAGAAAAACGGGAGCCATTACCAATGCCTTAGAACGCGCCCAAAATGGATTCCCAAATATTTTTTGGGGTTTATTTTTATTCGTTATACCTACCATCATAGAAATAACCTTAGCCTCTATCATTCTGTGTTATTATTATGGCCTTGTTTATGGGTTTATACTCATTTTTATAGCGACTGTATTTATTATATTCACTTTATATTCCACAGAATGGGCCTCTCATTTTCAAAACTTATGCAATGAGCAACAATCTGAGACAAACGCTAATATTGTAGATAGTCTGTTGAATTTTGCGAGCGTCAAGTATTTTAATAACAAATCTTATGAAACTTTAAAGTGTGAGGATCATTTAAGAAAAAGAGAAAAACTCTTAGTTAAATCCCTCTCAAGTATGGAGTTTGTTCGTATTGGACAAAGTTTCATCATAGGGTGCGGTTTGGTTTGGCTTACGTATACTGCTGGAAAGCAAACATTGTTAAGTGTATATAACGTGAGTGATTTTATTCTCATTAATGGCTATGTCTTACAATTTGCAGCTCCCTTAAGTTTTATGGGTTTTGTGGCACGAGATATTCGAAAAGGTCTGAATGACTTTGCCAGTATTATGGAAATTTATAACACGAAGCCCTTAACTTCTCACCCTGACAAAAGTTTTATCTTAGCACAGCAGGTAGACAAAATTGAATTCCAAAATGTTTCTTTTGGATATGAGCCTTCTCGCCTAGTCTTAAAGGATGTTAGCTTTGAGCTTCACGCAGGAAAGACACTTGCCATTGTAGGGCCTACGGGTTCAGGCAAGTCAACTATTTCCAGTCTGCTTTTCAAATTTTATAATGCTAATGCGGGAAAAATCTTCGTCAATAACAAAGATATTCAAGAGATAAACACTGAAAGCTTATATAACCTATTAGGAATTGTCCCTCAGGATGTAATCCTGTTTAACACAACTATTTATGAAAATATTCTTTATGCCCGCCCGAATGCGCTAAAAGAAGAGGTAGAAGAGGCTATTGAACTTGCCCAGCTTGGATCTGTTCTGCAAAAGCTCCCTCATCATTATGATACGGTTGTAGGAGAAAGAGG
>JAGONT010000074.1 GCA_017992885.1 Alphaproteobacteria bacterium | reverse complement strand
AAGTTATAACAAGCAAATTTTTTAATATGTCAATTTATCCTGAGGATATGAGATATGATGGAAAAGAATGTGTAGTACTAATAGCTGATAAAATTGCTGCTCCCTAGATCAATAGATTTCCTTTATTAGACCTGCTGCGAAAGTTGAAATTTCAGTAAAAATGTAGGAAAGTATGGGGACCTAATTGCAAAAAGGAACCCCCATGTCCTTAAGATACAATAAGCTAAAAAACCATCCAACAACTTTTAAAAGATTATTTGGTCTGTTGATTGATGAGTTTGAACGTATTCTCAAAGCTGTTGAACTCCAATGGGAGAAGAGAGTTGTCCGGTGCTATAAACGCCCTGGAAGAAACAATAAGCTTTTCTTGAGCGAACAGATTTTAATGCTGTTATTGTATTACAGAACCTATGCGACCCAGATTTTCATTGGTTTCCTCTTTGGTATTGATGATTCTCGGGTTTGCCGAAATATCCAAAGGTTAGAGCCTATTTTAGCAAGAGTAATGGCCATCTCAAAAACGCGGCACCTTTCTCAAGAAGAGGTTGAAGAAATTATCATTGATGCGACAGAACAACAAATTGAAAGACCTAAAAAGGGCCAAAGAGCTTTTTATTCTGGTAAGAAAAAGCGCCATACAAACAAAACAGAGATACGCATACTCCCTAAAGGGCGGATCATTCATGTCTCTAAAACAAAGCCTGGAGCGGTTCATGACTTTGAGCTATATAAAACAGGAACCCCTATTCCTAAAGATTTTACGGTCCTTGCGGATTCAGGCTATCAAGGGCTTGATAAACTTCACATTAGAACAGAGATTCCTTTTAAAGCGTCAAAAAACAAACCATTAGATAAAGAAGATAAAGCCTATAATCAAGCCCTTTCTCGCCCAAAATCCACCACCTAAATTTGAGGGCGAGCTGATAGATGGAAAAGAGGGGAGGATTTTTCAGAGTTTTTAGCTTTTCGAGCGATTTTTTTGTACGGCACGATAAAATTCGCGCGATAAGTATACAAAATTGCGTGGGATAACAAAAACACGCATCAAATCGACAAAGCTCTGCATCACCCCCCCCCTCGCTTATCCTTTTTGTGTCTCAAAATGACTTTGTTACGTCACTGTTTTTACCTTCCTTAGGGATGGAGTTGCCAGTCCCGTTATCTTTTGCCTGACGCTTTTAATCAGCCCCAAGATGTCAACATGAGGGCTTACTTTGACAATGAGCCTTCGGGCGTGAGTCACTACGCATCCCGCAATATTAATGAGATGAAAACGAATTCCCTTCATGCGCTTGTTTTTGAGGGAGTCTGGTAAAACGAGTTTTTTCATCAAGGCTACGAGGTTAAAAGCCAAGACCATCATCTGCCACCAGGCAGCATTAGCTCCGAATTTATTGGAGGGAAATTGCCCTCCTGCCAAATCAGCCTTTTGTACGCAATGTACCTTTTCGCTTGCTCCACATCTTTTGCGAAGCCAATTAATGAGTTCATTGCCGGGAAGTGTTCTATTGGTAACAAGGCCAAAGAGCTTATATTCACTTTTCCTCATGACCATGGTTTGAAAAGGTAGTTCCTGTTGAATGGGTTCAAAGCCAGGAAACATCGGTTGAGAGACAAAACGCTCCCTCATGGCAATGTAACGATAGTCTGGGCTTTTTTTACTTTTCCCGGCCCAGTTCGGAACAAACCCAACTTCAGACCATTCTTGATCCGTTTTAATGGGATTTCCCTTCTCATCTTCTTTATAAATAGCTTGCCAGTCGTTCTCCGCGACTTGAAGAACTGCGGCTTTAAAAGCCTGCGTGACTTTGCTCGCTACCGCAAATTCAATGACCCCAAAACGTTCATCCTTCCCTTCCGCGCAATACCTCAAAAGATCTTCTTGGTAGCCAGCTGAGTCCGAGCGCACATAAACCTTTTTGATCCCTTGAGGGAGAAGGGATAAAGACTCTTTGAGTAAACGCAATTGGTCAAACCCTGCATTGACATTCCCATCTCTGAATTCGCTATGCAAGAGCATCTCCTGCTCATACCAATAGGTGTTGAAAGGTTGATAGGCCTTGTACTTCTCGTAACAATATAGCGCCTGACGCTTGTTGGTTTCTGCCAAAGTCGCATCTTGGTCGAGTGTGGCTACTTCAGAAGGACGGTGTTTTTGCGCAAAGTTCACAAGGACTGCATTAAGCTTACAAAGGGATTTTAAGGCCTTATTAGAGAAGGGAATAAAGGCTTGCCCTTTGATACGCTTTTCTTCTTCCCCCTCATCATGGAATTTCTCCAAATACCTCCGAATGGCAGAAGGAGATGGCAAGGCTCGATCTTTACCTTTACGAAATCGAGTCCGATAGACTTGCCTCTCTTTCCGGCTCATGCCTAAGTATTCCGTTTGTTTTAAAAGAGCTTTCAGCCCCTCATCCGCTTCAAGGCAGTCAATGTCCTCAAGGCAATCTCCTCCGCTAAAGTTCAGTTGCAAAATAGCTTGGATAATTTGAGAATCCAGCCATCCTTGTTTGTTAAGATTTAGCTTATTTTTAATCTCGTCAAGCAACCCACACCCTTGGGCCATTTCAAAAAATAACGGTAGCCCGGCAAATGCTGTGTATTTGCTCTCGGCGCTTCCTTCGTACTGGAATCTATGAAAGTTTTGTGACACTATCTCACCTGTTCCGTTTCTTCACCCAATGGGTGAAGTTTTTGTTTCTCTAAAAATATCTTACACCTTTGATTCTATTGAGGAAACGGAATGTTTCTTTTATTTTGATGCTGAATTAAGGTCGCATTCGTGTTAAAGTTGAAAATGTATTGAGACAAATTAAAATCTTTAGGATTCTCTCAGATCGTTACCGAAATAAGAACAAACGTTACAATTTAAAGTTTAATATTATTGCTGGAATTGTTAATTTCAAAAACGGATTTTCTACAATTTAAAAAATAATTATACTTCCAAGACCTTGGCCTTTTTTCCTGACTTCGTCACTTTTGAGTAAACATGAGTTAAAGAATCGTTATATTTCAAACAGTTAAATAATTTAGTCACTACATTAATTTTTAAATATGGATCAGCTCTTGAGCATTGTTTTTCCTTTCA
>JAGONT010000017.1 GCA_017992885.1 Alphaproteobacteria bacterium | reverse complement strand
AATACTTTTCTTTTAAAAGAAGAGTAAAAAATCGAATTTTCTCACTGCCCGTGGTCCTATAAATGGGGCAGGCCCAATCATTCCTCACTACGAGATTTCTTTTGGACCTACTCTCGGGGGCTTGACAGATCTTTGAGTTGGGTCATTTCCAGAATGGCTTGAGCATAATCGGAAAAATTAAAGGTGAAGGTTTTTAAAAAATGACGGATACGTGCACAAACGGATTTTTGTTTATCAATTCCAATAAAGCCAAGAGCGGTCTTGTGTTGTTGAACTGAGCCTGAAGCAATCATTCCCAAAATCATGTTCACAAAACATTTTGTTCTTGCCAGGTTCCAAGGTAATAGAGTTTGATATCTTTTGGGGAGGGCTGAGAGATCCATAATTTTTTCTTTCTTTTTGTTTTTTGTCAAACTAAAGGTCCAGAATTTGATGAATATTTTCAAGCCCTTCCTTCTCCCCTTAAAAATTATAGGGTAGTGAGAGTGAGATGTTTTAATTTATAGAAATATATGCTATATTAATATTGTAAATTGTTTATTTTAATTTAGGTTTTATTGTGAAAAAAATTTTAACATTTTATTTATTTTCAACAACGGCTCTTAGTGTAGGTGCATTTGCTGGGAAAAATCAATTTTCAGGAAATGAAAATGAGATGCCTATCTCTGCTTCAATAGCAAAAAAATCTTATGATTTTCAAAAAGATCCCGTCACATTTGAAGATTTTGTTCAGAAAATTGGTGCTCCTGAAGTGTATGGCTTGGAAGACGAAAAAAATAGAGATAATCAGAGGATTACTCTTTTAAAGGAAAAAATTATTGAGTGTCATGAGCACAAAATACAAGATATTTCTACATTAAAACAGCAGCTTAATCTTACTGAGGAAATTTCCTCCCTAGCCTTGTCTTTGAAAGAAGAGTCTACCTCTGCTTTTTTTTGCCCCGGATTAGAAGATCTAGAGGCACATGCGGAATCTAGAAAAAAATATCTTTCTTTTCTTGCTCAAAGAGAAGAACAAATGAATACGTCTCAAGGACGATGGGACTTAGTTTTCAAATTTTTAGAACGACGTGTAGGATTTTCCACAATGGGAAGCGGTAACGTTCTCAGAGGAACAGGTCAATTAGATGTAAATCAGGACATAGATACCATTCCTATTCCTTATCTAACCATAAATCAAGAAGCCTATAGTAAATGGAAAGAACAAGCTTCCATAAATCCTAGTACACCATCTTTTCTTCTCTGGCTTGAGTCACAAAAGAGAAACGAAACCAGAGACGAGCTATTATTAAGAGCGTGGAGGAAGAATGGTTTACCTAGAATTCAAGAGGTTTATGATCTTTTAGTAAAGCATAATGCGACTGTACTTCAACCACATCTGAAAAATATCTTAGCGGAGGGAAAAGAATTATTGAAAAGCTCTGAAGCTATGGACGAAATTTCAAAAGTTGTTCAACAAGTTGATAATCAAATTAGAGAAAATGAAAATGAAGAAAGAGATTTTTTTCGATCACCATTTTGGTTATCTAGACCTCTTACATCTTGGGACCGTTTCTTATTAGATAAATTTTCTAATGACGATTATCATTTAGATAATGCTATACGTAATAAATTTCCTTGTTATGGTTTAAGTATTTATTCTGAGGAATATAAGAAATCAGAGTTTATCAAGTCTTTATCATCCAGATGGATAGTTGCTAGACAACTTGAATTTCTAGGTCTTCCAATGGAATTAGCGATAGGAGATGAAAACTATCGTTTAAATGAGGAAGAATTTATGCAACTTAAGGAACTTCTAAGTATACCTTACTATCTTACAGATTTTGGGAAGGTTAATTCTTTTTATAATCTTCCTGAATGGTTTTGTAATAAAAAAGATCTTTTCAAAATTATTCCAAAAAAGCTCCCTGAGCCGAAACTTGTAGGTAATGAGCTTATCGTGAAAGATGGGCTTTTATCTTATGCTGATCATACTATATCACCAATTAATGGTTATGGTCTTTACGTCTTAGACAAACAAAAAAAATTTCGTGTAATGCTTGGACGATATAGTGATTTTGAGCAAAGGTCCCTCCAATTGGTACACACCGATTTAGTTAAAGAATGTGAGCCTGTTCTTGCTGCAGGTATAATTGAGATACGCGAAGGTAAGATCACTTATCTTTCTGACGAATCAGGTCATTATAAGCCACGCCTTGCGCATTTTAAACAAGCTATAACTTTCTTACAGGATGCAATCGCGCCTTATGCTACTATAAAACATTTTTTTGTTGCTTCGAGAGCTCAAGCCCAGGACAAGTTAAGCAAAAGTAAGGACCCTGATGAGAACACGCGATTTCTTTCTGATTTTCAATCATTTGATAACACATGGCAGAAAAAAAATAATGCTCTTTCTTTTCCACCTTCCTTAGATTATCTACAATCTATTCCTGGAGAAAGCTATGAATGGGGAACGCGATATAGACCCGGCAGTATGTATGGCACTCGATCCTTTCGCTTTGAGTCCTTACGAACACTTACAGACGGAAAACCAGAAGAGTGGGAACCTCTTCAAAAAGAGTTTGCCAATATAAGAACAAAGAATATTTTAGAGATAAAAAATCAGGCTAGAGCAGCTTATAAAAAAAGGATAGTAGAGTCCATAAAAAAGTCAAAAGCACCTAACAATAAAAAGGAAAACTCCCCTATAACCTTTCGGACAACGGGTGAAAATAAAAATGCTAAGAATAAGCACTCGGCCATTTCGATAAAATTGTCTAATCAGGAATTGCAGAGTGATGCATATCAGCTGATTGTTAACCATCGGACAACAGGGAAAGGCCCAGTAGTAAGAGTACACGACCCAATTCAGGGCTACATCCCGTTAGGCACTTTACCCTCTTCTCCTTCAGGTTTTTGTGACACATCTTTTGACCTCTCCTGGGTTCAAGCAATCCGCAATGATTCTCCTCTTGACTCAGTGATATCAACTTATTTGAGTTTTGTGGGTGGCACGAGTGATATTCATTCTTTCACGATTCAGTCCGGTGGAAGAACTTTAAAAGAAGTCATTCTTGGTAATGTCACAAGTGAAAAGCAGACAGAAGTTCATGTATATGCACCTGAAACAGATCAAGATGCAAATGAATGGTCTGCAGCGAAAGAAGCCCCTCGTCTAACCTTCCGGACAACAGGTGAAAATAAAAATGCTAAGAATAAGCACTCGGCCATTTCGATAAAATTGTCTAATCAGGAATTGCAGAGTGATGCATATCAGCTGATTGTTAACCATCGGACAACAGGGAAAGGCCCAGTAGTAAGAGTACACGACCCAATTCAGGGCTACATCCCGTTAGGCACTTTACCCTCTTCTCCTTCAGGTTTTTGTGACACATCTTTTGATCTCTCCTCCTGGGTTCAAGCAATCCGCAATGATTCTCCTCTTGACTCAGTGATATCAACTTATTTGAGTTTTGTGGGTGGCACGAGTGATATTCATTCTTTTACCATTCGCTCTAGTGGAGGAAAAACTTTAAAAGAAGTCATTTTTGGTGATTCAACAAGTGAATTACAGCCAGGAATCCATGTATATGGTCCGGAAACTGATGAAAATGCCAATGAATGGTCTAAAGCGCAATGGTTTGCCTCCTTATAGGTATCAAGCCAGTAAACTTGTAAAAATAGGTGACTACTGAGCCTGTGTAAATTAAGCAGCAGAGGAACAAAATAATTAAAAATTAGTTAAAATTTTTCTTGCTTTTTTACATTTCTAATATTTTTGTAAAGGTTGTAATAGCAGCTCTCATATTATTCTTCTATACTTAAGAAGGATTGAGTAAAAAATGCCGAAGACAGGGCGATCATTAAACCTCAAAGGATTATCATTTGAAGCAAAGGATGAGCTGATTCTTGCGTTTTGGGAACAAGTTCAGCAAAGTCAAGAAATCCTTCAAAAATCCCTAAATGCTCAAGAAAAGTTGCGAGCAGAGCTTTCCCAATTGAAAGCAGCCTATCAAAAAGTTCTGGAAACCAATGCTCTCCTTCATCAAGCTTTAGAAAAAGCCTGTGAGCGCATTAAAGTGTTAGAAGGGCAGCTTGCTAAAAATAGTCGCAACAGTAGTAAGCCTCCTTCGAGCGATAATTTAAAAAGCCAAAGCCAAAGAGCCAACGTGAGACAGGCAAACAAACAACGGGTGGACAAAAAGGTCACCTTGGGATAACTCTTTCTCAAGTTGAAACGCCTGACGTTGTTGTTAAGCACGCTGCTGAGGCTTGCAAGAAATGCCAAAGATCTCTGACAGGCGCTCTTCTTTTAGGGTTTGAGAAAAGGCAAGAATTTGACCTTCCTCCGATTCAACCGGGTGTAACAGAGCATCAAGCTGAGATTAAAATTTGTCCTTTTTGTGGCTGTAAAAACAAAGGGGAATTCCCAGAAAATATAACTCAACCCGTCCTCCATCTCCTCTTGTTTGCTTCAAAATCAAACCCTCTGAGCTCGCTCACTACGGCGCTATTTGAAAGCGCGCTCGCGAGCTCTTTATTCCTCACTACGAGATTTCTTTTGGATCTACTCTCGGGGGCTTGACATATTTTCGTTCCGTTCTTTGTAAAGAGTTGTCTTTTTTTTCGAGTAAATTTAAGACGTTTTAGAGCACGCCAGATGCCTGAAGGACTTGTTTGAAAATGCTCTGCATACTCTTCGAGCATTCCATCTGGATGAGCCTCAACATAGGCTACAAGAGCTTCTGAATTGAGCTTTCTCCAGGACCTTGGCGGCAGTGGAGGCGCTTCTACCCTGCCGGTTTCTTTCTTCAGAACAGCCACTGATCGATTGTTGGTCGACACACATTAAAACGACGGGAGGCTTCAAGCTTTTTCCCGCCGGTTTCTATGAACGCTATGACGCGCTTTCTCAAATCAATTGAATAGATCATCCTTACAATCTATCTGAAATTGTAATTATTTCAACTCAAATTACTATATTTCAACCATGCAACTCAATTTATCACGACCAGGCCTTACCATAGCCCGACGTAGTTTATGCAACCATTCCCATGCCGTATGGTAGCTACCTAACCCAAGGGCTTGTTGTAGACCACGGGCGCTGACTCCATTCCTTTGGCTCACAACATACCAAATTGCCTGGAACCATAATCGGAGAGACTTATGTGTGTCTTGGAAAAGTGTATCGACAATCACTGACCCTTCATACTTACAGGACTGACAGCGATAGAGTCCGCGCCCTAATTTTAAGGCACTTCTATCGGAACAACGTAAACATTGATACCCATGGGGCCAGCGAATCGTTGCTAGATAATCCAAACATGCCTCCTCGCTCTGAAACATGTTCATGAATTCATCCATATCTTCAGGGTAATGTTTCATAACCCTTAAAAGTTGCAGGGAAGCTCTAGGGGAGTCAACTGCAAAATCGTGCGACTTGTGGAGTCAACTACATACCCAGGTAATAAAAAAGAGAACTTGGAATGTGGAAGAATTAGGCTGTTCTACATGATAGCCAAATGGGGGACCTAAATTTATATAAATGTTTCTCTCATTTGCGGCACCAGTGCGGCACCAACATTTTCTTTACCTTTTTAAAATCTTTTTAGTTTGTTGATTTAATTGGTTGCGGGGGTAGGATTTGAACCTACGACCTTCAGGTTATGAGCCTGACGAGCTACCGGGCTGCTCCACCCCGCGGTAAGTGAAAAAAGGGACTTTATCCCTTAAGAGTGAGGCAACTTATCAATCTTTCTGCCCTTTGTCGAGAGGTTTTTTAGAAAATCTCGCAAATATCTGCCATCGAGAGAGTTTTTTGAGATCTTTCGCGGAGACTGATTGAACCACTTAAAGCTATAGATTCCATAGTATCTAAGAGTTTATTTAAGTAGCCTTCTCGTGAGAAGAGAGAGTTTTGTTCTGCAATGATTTGGGGAAGTATATCGATGGAGACTTTGATTTTAACTTGGCTGAATCTTATCGAAACGCCTATTTTAGCTTGTTGATTGGGAAAAATTTAGTCAAAAGAGAATCTAGAAAATCAACACTCAAAATGCTATATAACAAATAAAGCCTCTCTTTATATCTGGTATAAATTTAATTAATGAAAGACTTTTCTACAGCTTCACTATCTATGGATAAAACATCTGGGTTCCTTGGAAAGGCAGATAATTCGTCCGTACGCGGTGCTCTTTTTAAGGGGCTCTCTTGCTTGTGCTTTTCAGGTATTTATGGGTGTGTACGTTATTTGGCTCTCACAGCTAATGAACTGGGGATACCGCCTCTCCCTGCCACAGAAGTCGTGTTTTTTGAGACGCTTTTTGGTCTTCTTTTTATTCTTCCCTGGGCTTTATCTACTGGAATGTCAGCTTTTAAAGCGACCCATCATTTGTTGTATTTGGCGCGAGTTCTTGTTGTTTGTTTTGGTACTATTTTGTGGTTTATGGCCCTTTCTAAAATGCCAATAGTTCAAGTTGTTGCTTTTAAATACATAACGCCCCTCTTTACCCTTTTGGGAGCTAAGATTTTCTTAAGCGAAAAATGTGGATGGGGCCGGGGACTCGCCATTGGCGTTACTTTTGTAGGAGCTTTTTTGATTACTGGAAACAAACTTCTTGAAAGCGGTGTTCAATGGATGGAGATAAGTTATTTAGCCATTTTCCCCCTGGGCGCAGTAGTTTGTCACGCTCTTTCTGCAGTTTTCGGTAAAAAACAGGCGAAAAATGACTCCCCTCAAACCATCAGCCTATACCTGTTGCTTCTTGCGGTACCAATTTTAGGCTTTGCCTCTTCTTTTCAGTGGGTAACGCCCCTGTCTTGGCATTGGCCTTGGTTTGTATTGATGGGAGGTCTTTTAGCGGGAGCTTATATTTTTTTAAGTCAGGCTTATGCCATTGTAGACATCACTTATCTTATTCCTGTCAGCTTTATACGTCTGATTGCGGCAGCAGTAATAGGAATGGTTTTTTTCAGTGAATGGCCGACCTTTTGGATAGGGTTGGGTTCATTCTTTATTCTAGGGGCTACGGCTGTTTTATGTCAGTATGAAAGTCAACAAAGTCGTCAAGCTAAAGCGGAATTTAAGAGGCAAGCCCTCACTTAAATTTCAACTCCTTCCTCTTTTAATAGCTGCCTTTTGGCGCCAATTCCCCAGTAATAGCCGCCAATTTTATGGTTACTGCGGATCACACGATGGCAAGGGATTAAGGGGGAAATGGGATTGGCGCCAACAGCATTGGCAACAGCACGGACGGCTTTGGGTTTGTTAATGTAAATAGCGAGTTGCTGATAGCTCCAGGTTTCTCCATAAGGGATGTCCAAAAGGGCCATCCACACTTGATGTTGCAGAGGCGTTCCCACTAAAAGACAGGATAAAGGCTGTGGCAAGTGGATCTCACTTTTCACAATCGTATGCTTGTGATAGCGTTTTAAGAGATTCTCAGCACCAGGAAAAGTTTTCAGGGCAAGCGCACATATTTTTTGATCGGGAGTGAGAACAGCTAGCCACTTTTGATCCGTCCCATAATAAAGGGTTGGGTAGGATGTCAAAAAATCTTTTTTTGGCATAAAATGAGGATGAATTTGATTGGCCATTTGATCACTAAAAGTTGAAATTTCTTAAATTTTAATGTATTATTAACTATAAAGGCAAGAGGTGAGATTTTGATGGAGTTTGTGAGTCGTCGACTTTTACGTGTTAAGCCTTCTCCTACATTAGAGGTTACTGCGCGTGCGGCAGAGCTTAAAGCTTTAGGGCAAGATATCATTGGACTAGGAGCAGGGGAACCTGATTTTGACACACCCAATCATATTAAAGAAGCGGCTATAAAAGCCCTTTCCAAGGGGAAGACAAAGTATACAGCTGTTGAGGGAGCCTTGGGCTTGCGTCAGGCGATTGTTGAAAAATTCAAACGTGAAAATGGAATTGAGTACACCCCTGACCAAGTAATTGTAGGCGCAGGGGCAAAACAGGTTATCTTTAATGCTTTCTTAGCCTCTCTCAACCCAGCAGAAGAGGTGATTATTCCTGCTCCCTATTGGGTTTCCTATCCCGATATGGTTACAGTTGCCGAAGGGGTGCCTGTTATTGTTACATGTACACCTGAAGATCAGCTGAAATTAACACCTGAATATTTGGCTGCAGCGATAACAGCCAAAACAAAATGGCTAATTTTAAATTCTCCGAATAATCCTTCGGGGATGGCCTATACGAGGAGTGAACTTGAAGGTCTTGCTGAAGTGATTCGAAAGGCTCCTCAGCTATTGGTTTTATGTGATGATATTTATGAGCATATTATTTATGATGATTTTCAGTTTACAACCCTTGCCCAAGTGGCTCCTGATTTGAAGGAAAGAATTCTGACTGTTAATGGAGTTTCTAAAACCTATGCGATGACAGGGTGGCGCATTGGTTATGGGGCAGGACCGCAATTTCTTATCAAAGCGATGGCGGCTTTACAGTCACAATCGACCTCAAATGCAACTTCTATTTCTCAAGAGGCTTCTTTGGTGGCTCTTGAAGGTCCTCAAGACTTTCTTAAGGAATGGGTAGAAATTTATGCTGAGAGACGTGATAAAGCTCTCGAAATTTTAAATAAAACGCCAGGCCTGTCTTGTCTTAAACCTCAAGGAGCCTTTTACCTTTATCCCTCCTGTAAGGAAATAATAGGGAAATATACACCCTCAAATTCCTTAATAAAAAATGATGCAGATGTGGCCACTTATCTTTTAGAGTCAGTAGGTGTTGCTGTGGTTCCTGGGGTTGCTTTTGGCCTTTCTCCTTATTTCAGGATCTCTTATGCAACAGATATCAAGACTCTTCTTGAGGGGTGCCATCGTATTTCTCAAGCTATAAAAGCCTTAAAATAGCACGTGCAGGAAAAATTCAGATGGTTCATGGATGGGTAATTGTTGATAAGCCTTTGGGCGTTTCTTCGGCACATGTGGTTGCTAAAGTTAAACGCCTCTTTAAGGTCAAAAAAGCGGGTCATGGGGGAACGCTCGATCCTCTGGCGACGGGAGTCTTGCCAATTGCTTTGGGAGAAGCAACGAAAACCCTTGCTTACGTTTTGGATGGGAGAAAATCCTATCGTTTCGAAGTGAAATGGGGTGAAGCGCGGGCAACAGATGATCAAGAAGGAGAGATCACAGCAACGTCGAACAAACGGCCGAAAGTCGAGGAAATTCAACAAGCTCTTTCCTTGTTTACAGGGAAAATTGAGCAAACTCCTCCTATATATTCCGCCCTTAAGGTCAATGGTAAGCGTGCCTATGCTTATGCTCGAGAAGGAAAAGAAGTGAGTTTGTCTCCTCGATGTGTTGTGATTGAGTCGCTGGCTCTCGTCAAAACGTCTGTGGATTCGGCTATCTTTGAAGTTTTGTGTAGTAAAGGAACCTATGTTAGGAGTTTAGCCCGTGATTTAGCTTTGCATCTAGGGACGTATGGTCACATTATAGCCTTGAGACGGTTGATGGCAGGACCTTTTCATGAGAAAAATGCGATTTTACTAGATTCTCTTCTTCAAATAGGGCATAACACGGAGTTAGTGAAATATGTCTTGCCTCTTCAAGATGCGCTGGTCGACATCCTGGCTCTTGAAATACAAGATATTGAGACGGTAAAGCTTCGCCATGGACAAGCTATTTGCTCTTCCCATAAGGAACTGGAACAAGTTGTTTTGATCCTTTGTAAAGGAGTACCGCAAGCCCTTGCAAAAATAGGGCAGGGGTTAATTACGCCCTTACGCATATTTAATATGGAATAAGAGAGGAGTTAAAAGATGTCGATTACAAATGTACGCAAACAGGAACTTATTAAAGAGTTTGCAACGAAAGAATCAGATACAGGATCACCTGAGGTTCAAGTGGCCGTGTTGACAGAACGAATTAGTAATCTTACGTCTCACTTGGGCATTCACGGGAAAGACTTCCATTCTCGTCGAGGTCTTTTGATGTTAGTCAGTCGCAGGCGTCGGCTTTTGGATTATTTGAAGCGGACAAAAGAAAGTCGCTATGTAGAGCTTATTGCGCAGCTAGGGCTCCGTCGTTAAGGATATAAAAGGAATCAAAATCGAATGTTTAAAATTTACAAAAAAGAGATCCAATGGGGAGGACAAAAGCTTACTCTGGAAACGGGAAAAATAGCCCGTCAAGCTGGTGGAGCTGTCGTCGTAACTTACGGAGAAACGATCGTTTTATGTACTGTTGTTGCAAGAAAAGAAGCGACACCTGACGTGGATTTCTTTCCTCTGACCGTTCAGTATCAAGAAAAAGCTTTTGCAGCTGGACGAATTCCAGGAGGATTTTTCAAACGAGAAGGCAAGCCAAGTGATCATGAAGCTTTGGTTTCACGTCTTATTGATCGTCCGATTCGACCTCTTTTTGTGCCCAACTTTCGCAATGAAACCCAAATCATTTGCACAGTTTTAAGCCATGATATGGAAACGCCGCCAGATATTCCTGCGCTTGTTGGAGCTTCTGCTGCTTTGACCCTTTCAGGGCTTCCCTTTTTAGGTCCTATTGGGGCTGCACGTGTTGGCTTGGTCGATGGGGAGTTTGTTTTAAACCCTGCTTTAGCTGATGTTCCTAACTCTAAATTAAACCTAGTGGTCGCCGGAACAGAACAAGGGGTTTTGATGGTCGAATCAGAAGCTCATGAGCTTTCTGAAGAGCAAATGCTTGATGCCGTAATGTTCGGCCATACGCATTTTCAACCTGTAATTCAAGCTATTATTGATCTAGCAGAAGACTGTGCACAAGATCCTTGGGAACTTCCGTCCGCAGATCCTCAAAAAGAAAAGCTTATTGAGCGTCTTCATGAACTTGCTATTGCTGACCTTAAAGGCGCGTATCAGATTAGGGACAAAAGTCTTCGACATCAAAAATTGTCGCTGCTTAAATCCCAAACCGTTGAAGCCCTCAAAGAAGAGGGATTTCCTGGACCTTTGAGTATTATTGAATTTAAGGAACTTGAAAAGAACTTGGTTCGCAGTGATATCTTAAAGAGCGGATTGCGCATTGATGGCCGAGACACCAAAACAATTCGTCCTATTGTGAGTGAGGTTGGCATTCTTCCTCGGGCTCATGGTAGTGCCTTATTTACAAGAGGATCTACACAAGCCCTTGTTGTGGTGACTCTTGGCACAGGTCAAGATGAACAACTGATAGATGCCCTTGAAGGTGAATATAAGGAAAACTTTTTGCTTCATTATAATTTCCCTCCCTATTCAGTGGGTGAAACAGGACGCTTAGGGGGACCAGGCCGTCGAGAGATAGGTCATGGAAAACTTGCTTGGCGGGCTCTTCATCCTCTAATGCCCGCAAAGGATAAATTCCCTTATACACTTCGTATCGTTTCTGAAATTACAGAATCCGATGGATCTTCTTCCATGGCTACCGTTTGTGGAGCGTCCCTTGCTTTAATGGATGCAGGGGCTCCTCTGGAACGTCCGGTTGCAGGAATTGCCATGGGACTTATTAAAGAGGGCGAAGATTTCGCTGTTCTTTCCGATATTATTGGTGATGAAGATCATCTTGGAGATATGGATTTTAAGGTTGCGGGTACAGATAAAGGAATCACTGCTCTGCAAATGGATCTCAAAATTACAAGCATTAACCAAAGCATTATGAAAATTGCGCTTGATCAAGCCAGAGAAGGGCGTTTGCATATTTTGAGTAAAATGGCAGAAGCCCTTGATGCTGCTCGTGAAGACGTCAAAGAATATGCTCCACGCGTAATTACATTTACCATTGCGAAAGATAAAATTAGAGAAGTTATCGGATCGGGTGGCAAAGTTATTCGTGAAATTTGTGAAACGACAGGAGCTAAAATCGATATTTCCGATGATGGCGTCATTAATGTTTCAGGAGGCAACGCCGACATTATTCATGCGGCGGAAAAAAGGATTCGTAGCATAACCGATGAGCCAGAAATGGGCGCTATTTATAAAGGTAAAGTTGTTCGCATCGTCGACTTTGGAGCCTTTGTAAGCTTTTTTGGAAGCCAAGATGGTCTCGTCCACATTAGTGAACTTGCTCCTCGTCGTGTTGAAAAAGTTGCCGACGTCGTTAACGTTGGGGATGAAGTTTTTGTAAAGGTTTTAGAAATGGACAACCGGGGTAAGATCCGTCTCACGATGAAACGGATTGATCAGAAAACAGGATGTGAAATTTCATCTCCTGTAAGTAACCCGGAAGTTGGAGCCTAGTCTTTTTGTTTGTTTAAGGAGATAGAGAGCGTTGAAATCGCTTAACCCAATACGTCTATCGGGGCGTGAGGTCCTTCCTCTGATTGAAGGAGGCAAAGGTATTTCTGTGTCAAATGGTGAAAGCTCAGGTGCTTGGGCTGCAGCTGGAGGCGTAGGGACATTTTCTGCAGTAAATCCAGATGCTCTTGATGAGCAAGGGAGCCTTATCCCTATTATTTATAAAGGAAAAACGAGGCGAGAACGCCATCGTGAGCTCATTGAATATGCAATTCAAGGAGGTATTACTCAAGCAAAGATTGCCCATGAAAGATCAAATGGGACTGGTCATCTGCATATGAATGTTCTATGGGAAATGGCGGCTGTCGAGGAAATTCTCCATGGAGTTTTAGAAAAGGTCAGTCCTTTGATTCAAGGCGTAACCTGTGGAGCAGGGATGCCTTATCGCATTGCTCAAATTACTGCAAGCTATGGTATTTATTATTATCCCATTGTTTCTTCAGGACGCGCTTTTCGCGCTCTGTGGAAGCGTGCTTATCATAAGTTTCCTGAATGGTTAGGGGCTGTTGTTTATGAAGATCCCTGGAGAGCAGGGGGACATAATGGCCTGAGCAACAGTGAAGACCCAGACAAACCAGAAGATCCATATCCGCGTGTGCTTGAACTTCGCAATGTAATGCGAGAGTTTGGCCTCAACGACGTGCCTATTATTATGGCCGGGGGTGTTTGGTACTTAAGAGAATGGGCGGATTGGATTGACAATCCCGAACTTGGTCCGATTGCTTTCCAGTTTGGCACGCGGCCCCTGCTGACCCAAGAAAGTCCTATTTCGGATGTGTGGAAGAAACGGCTTTTGACCTTAAATCCGGGGGATATTTACCTGAACCGCTTTAGCCCAACTGGTTTTTATTCATCTGCTGTTTCCAATCCTTTTTTGGATGAATTAAAGGAACGTTCAACTCATCAAGTGGCCTATTCTATTACTCCCGTAGGTGATCATACAGAGGGTTTCCCAGTGGGCGCCCGCGGAAGATTGGTTTACCTGACACCCCTCGATAAAACAATGGCTGAAGCCTGGGTAAAACTAGGGTTTACTGAGGCTTTGCGGACACCTGATTCCACCTTGATTTTTGTAACACCTGACAAAGCAAATGAGATTCATAAGGATCAAGTTGACTGTATGGGATGCCTAAGCGCCTGCCTTTTCAGCAATTGGGCCCAAAATGAAGAAGGCTCCACAGGGCGTAAAGCCGATCCTCGTTCTTTTTGTATCCAAAAAACATTGCAAGCCATTAGTCATAGTGACGAAGTGGATACACAGCTTATGTTTGCTGGGCATGCGGCCTATAACTTTGCCCAAGATCCTTTCTATGCAGGCGGCTATATTCCCACCGTCAAGGAACTTGTGGAACGCCTACAAACGGGCGATTAAAGCAAGCTCAAAAACATCAGCTGCTATTTCCCTTTGAGGATAGCCTTACCTTTGATTTTTCCCCGGAAAAGGTAAAACCTCGACTTTCGGAGTTTGGTTCAATCTATGAAAGGATGTTTAACTTACTCTCTTTAGGACAGCCTTATTTGACCGCCTCTATTACTGAGTCGAGTGCTCCCTCAACCGCACCAGCTGGTGCGGAGTCTCCTAACGCTAACTTAGTGAAATAGAGCTCTGGATCGTTTCGCTTCACTTGCAGCAATGACGCTTTAAGATGTGCCTCCCTTATCCAAAACTTGAGTAATTATTTTTTGTAAGGGTATAAGCAGATGGTCTGTAAGCCGAATTCTGTCCCTGGAAACCCAGGGGAGAGGTATTCATCTGGGACATAAGTTACCTTATGCCTCATGCGACCGACCCGGGTGACGACCCAAAGACAGGTCATGCGCCACCCCTATTTGGTCTTGCTCTCGGTGGGGTTTGCCGTGCCACCTTTGTTACCAAAGGCGCGGTGCGCTCTTACCACACCCTTTCACCCTTACCTGTTGCCAGGCGGTTTACTTTCTGTTGCACTTTCCCTAAGGTTGCCCTCGCCGGACGTTATCCGGCACCGTGTCTTTATAGAGTTCGGACTTTCCTCTGCGTCACCGCAGCACCTCTCCGACCATCTGCCCCTTTTACATAAGCTTTTTTTACACGTTTAACAAGCCTTGGAGAAGGGAGTATGTTTGATGATTGGCGACTCCATCTACTTTCTGAGGTTGGAAATGGCGTTGAAAGGCAAGAAGAGCGTGAGACGGAGAAACTGTTTCATAGCCAATTTTTTTGAGGGCTTCGTTGGCATCTATCTTTTTTCCTTCAAGAAGTTGTTTTGCCCATAATCCGACGCCTTCTTTGGCGAGAAGATCCCAGGGAAAAAGGTGTCCAGGGTCTTGTTTGCGTTGAGGAGCAATATCTGAATGACCTAAAACGCGCGAAGAGGGGATATCCCAACGCACTTGTAGGGTCTTGCAAAGGGTGACGAGGGAGTCGATTTGAGCTTCTGGAAAAGGTTGGTAGCCATGACTGTGTCCAGGATTAGCAAGCTCAATGCCAACAGAGCAACTATTCATATCCTTGCATCCTTGCCAGTAGCTTTGCCCTGCGTGCCAAGCCCGTTTTTCTTCTGGGACTATATGATAGATTTTGCCCTTCTCATCAATTAGATAATGAGCACTTACCTGAGAGTGAGGTTGACAAAGCCAGTGGAGAGCCTCTTCAGCGGTGGGCATATCTGTGTAGTGAATAATGATAGAATCAATGGGCAAAAGGCGTTCATTAAAGTGAGGGGAGAGGGATTGATAAATTTTCATCGTTTGGCCGCGGTAAGAGCTTCCTCTTTTTCTAAAAGTTCTAACCATCGCTCTTCCTTATGATGAAGATCATGACGCGCAAGGTGAAGTTGATGGATCGTTTGGTCAAATTTTTGCGGATCTTGCTGATAAAAGGCAGTATCGGCTAAGGCTTCTTCTAGTTTTTCGATCTTTTGAGTCAATGTTTCGATGTCTTGCGGAAGCAGAGAAAGCTCACGCCCCTCTTTATAACTCAGTTTATCACGTATTTTAAGCTTTTCAAAGGGAGAAGCTTTCTTTCTTTCAGACTTTGAAGAAGGAAGAGGGGCATGCTGGAGAGCATAATCCGTATACCCGCCCACATAAAGTTGGACATGACCTTCTCCTTCAAAAGCAAAAATATGAGTTGTTGTGCGGTCTAAAAAGTCCCGATCATGACTAATCAAAAGCAGGGTTCCCTGATAATCGGCTAAAAATTCTTGAAGCAAATCCAGGGTTTCCATGTCTAGATCGTTCGTTGGCTCATCAAGGACGAGAAGATTGCTGGGCCGTGCCAATATTTTTGCTAATAAAAGACGGTTTCGCTCTCCGCCCGATAAGTTTTTGATAGGGGTGAGGGCTTGTTTGCGGTCAAATAAAAAGTCTTGTAGGTAACCCATGACATGGCGAGGTTCGCCTTGAACGAGGACTTGATCACCTCCTTGCTCACACAACGTTTGCCAAGGGTTAAGCTCTAAATCAAGGGAAGCTTGGGTTTGATCAAAAAACGCAAGTTCAAGATTTTTAGCTTGGCGAATGTTTCCTTGATCAGGAGAAAGCTGACCAATCAAAAGCTTAATGAGCGTTGTTTTCCCTGAACCATTTGGACCAATGATGCCAATTCGATCCCCTCTTAAAATCCGGCAGGAAAAGTCTTTAATAAGAGGCCTCTCATTGTAGCTTTTGAAAACGTGTTTAGCCTCTACCACAAGCTTACTGCCCATAGGAGACTCTTGAGTGGCGATAGAAATGTTTCCTTGTAATCCCTGGTGTTGCCGCCGTTCCTGGCGAAGGTCCAAAAGATTCCGCAAGCGCCCCATGTTGCGTCGGCGACGTGCGGTGACTCCTCGGTGGAGCCACTCGGTTTCTTGGGCAATTTTTTGCGATAGCTTTTCTTGTGTGCGTGCTTCGTGTTCAATAATCTCTTCCGCCCATTCCTCAAAGAAGGGAAATCCCTTTTCAAGAGATCGAAGACGGCCTCGATCTAGCCAGAAAGTCCTTTCAGATAGCTTGGAGAGAAAAGCTCTGTCATGACTAATCATTAAAATAGCGCCTTTGTAGGCGCTTAAACTATTTTCCAGCCATTGAATGGTGATAAGATCTAAGTGGTTGGTAGGCTCGTCGAGAAGTAAGACGTCAGGCTCAACAACTAAGGCTTTTGCCAGCATAACCCGACGAGATTCCCCTCCTGAAAGGTTTATCAGAAGCTTTTGAGGGTTAAGCTCTAAATGACTTAGCGTTTCCTCAAGAACATGGGGCTCCATACTACTGCCCACGTGCTTTTGTAAGAACTCTAAAATAGTATGGGAGGCAGAAGGGGCGAGGGATTGGTCAAGAATACCAACGTGAAGACCAGGTTGGATAAACCGATTTCCTCCATCAAGGTCAACGATTCCGGCTAGAACTTTTAAAAGTGTTGATTTACCACTGCCATTGCGTCCCACAAGGCATATCCGATCGCGGGGAAAAAGAGTCAGAGACGCTTCACTCAAGATTACTCGCGACCCAAAGGCAAGGTGAGCATTATTTAAAGCTAAAAGAGGGGGTGTTGCAATCATAGAAAATTTTTACGGGGATGTGAGCGAGATGGCAAGAGTAGATTGCTTTTTGTTGTGCGTTAAGATTTATGTTTATCGATTCTAAGAATACTCTATTTCATACTGTCGATTGTCATTCTCCTGACATCAGAGAAATACAAAATAAGCTATCTTCACGTCCAAGGCGTGTAACTAAAATTTTATTTATTTCCTTGGCAAAAATATCATAAGTGTCTTGCGAAAATTGCGGATGTAGATTTCATAAAAATAGCTTACATGGACAGTAGTGAAGAGTACGTTTAATTCAACAAAGTGTGGTGTTATGAAT
Organism: Alphaproteobacteria bacterium; assembly: GCA_017992885.1. GTDB lineage: Bacteria > Pseudomonadota > Alphaproteobacteria > UBA9655 > UBA9655 > UBA9655. Next base: position 32,621 of record JAGONT010000017.1, on the reverse strand, counting down.
ATTTTTAAATCTTTTTTGTTAGCGTCGACAATTATTGCAACGCTATCCCCTTTTTCTTTGTCAGCAATGTCTTCCGAGGAGTTAAGCGAGAAAATTCGTATTGCTCGTGCGGCTCCTGTGCGTGTGCAGCCTGAAGTTGAAGCGCCTAGAGGATGGTTTTCTTCCTTTCGTAAGTCAGCAGGAGATGCTGTGCGGTGGGCAGGAGATCAATTGCGTACCGAAGGAAATACGAAAACGGCAGCAGGTAATCTTAAAGAGATGGCCAAAGATTTAGCTGCAAAGGGTATTTCTGCGAAAGTTGGCTTTTCCGTTACGTCCGCAATTTTTAATCCAATCGGCAATGGATTGCGTAAAGTAGGTCAGTGGATTAAAGAGGGGGAGGAGACACAAACTCCACTTCGTGTTGTACTGAGCAATCTAGGCCTTAACCACAGTGCTAAACAGGCAGATATTGAGCAGGCTTTAAAGACTGCAGCCACAGCAGCTATCAGAGCTGATGTTGATAATACGGCGCCTGAGTTCTTTTTAGAAATTGTAAAGGGCGTGAATAATCGTGGACATTCAACAAAGCAGATTGATGCCTTTAAAATCTACGTAGACGCTGTGGCGAGAGAAGTCATGCAGCAAAATGCCACAATCTCACAAACGGCTTTTGAAGAAACTGTGAGGAACCAAAGCTATGAGATGCTTCAATATATAGCTCCTGTTAAAGCGACTTCAGTTCCTGGAGAGAAAATTCGATTAATGAATCAATACCTTAATAGAGCTTTTCAACAAGAAAAGGCCAAAAATAATTTTAATGCGATTCGTGTTGCTGCAGTAGCAGCTGCCGCTTAAAGTAAAGTAAAAAAAATAATAGGGACTATACTTGTAATATTAAGTATAGTCCCTATATTTATTTTAGATGTTAATTTGTTTGAGGTTGTTATGGTAAAGAAGTTTTCTTATTTAGTAAGTATATCTATTTTAGCAAGTAGTTTAATGAATTCTGCAAGTTATGCAATTTATGAACCTGAACTTTGCGATCATATTAAAAAAACTCGTGCTCAGTTGTCTTCTTCACTAAGACCTGTAAGTCTTGAAACTGATCAGCTATCTTCACCACCATCAGTTGCTCCTTTGCCGGCACCTGTTGCAGAAGAACCTTCTTATTTGTGGAATACGCTCTCTTGGATTGGAAGTACATCAAGCACCGCTTTTAGTACGATCGCTTATGGAACAGGTCATAGTCTTCGTTATATTGGTGATTCCATTAGGGGCGATACTTTTGTCGGTGATCTTTTAACAACGCAGGGTCTATCTCTCGCGGGAACAACTGAATATCGTGGTGTCTCTGCAGCGAGTTTTGTTGCTCAAGTTAAAGATAATGAGGGAGCCGTATCTGCTCTTCGTAAAAATACTGGGAATGCTTTGCGAAGAGTTGGTGCGAGTATAGTAGGAGAGACTCCTACCCTTGAGCGTGCAATTCATGATTTTTGGGCTGGTCATAGACTTCTTGATAATCCTGAAGAGGCATTTGTAAGCACAGCTTGCGCTCTCTATAACGCTCAACTTGATGCTGATGAGATAAAGCTAGCTTATCGTCGTTTTATTGAAACTTGGAATGGCAGATCACATACTGTGATTTCTTTAGATGGGCCAACAAATACTGAGTATTTTTTAAAGGGGATTATTCGTGGATTTGTTAGGAGCGGGGGAGAACTGAGTGATTCAAATGTCCTTGATACTGAGTTGATTGCTTTAGGGATCACCTATGAAAATCTTCCAGTCACGAACGTCATTACATCAGAAATTGTTATTCCTGATGCAAGTCAGAGGGCACAGAAATCTCAAGCGGCTATTCAGCAAGTAGTGTTTCAAGCTCGTGAAGTAGCCTTTAGACAATTTGTCACGGACATTTACTCAATGGAACAAATAAAGAAAAAAGCTGATGATGCTCGTCAACAAAGAGGCCGCGCTCTTCCCTCTTCACCACAGCTTCTTGCAATTGAAGGTCGTCCTTCTGTTGATCCTGCACCTATGTCAGGTGCTGGGGGTGGAATTCGGATTGTTGAAATTCCGAACAGCAATGACTCTGATTTGAGTAAAAGTGGCGATCAATCTAATATGGAGGACGTTGATTAAGTTCACTCCTTTCTAACATTTAAAACCCCGCCACTAGGCGGGGTTTTTTGTTTTTAGGCCCAAAATAAAAATCTTTCTGTAAAATCCATTTCGTCAACCATAATATTTTTTATGGTTGACCATTCAACCTTTTTCCCATAATCATTTTTTAACTAAATTGCACTTGATGTCCTTTCCACGTGTCAAGGGGAGGGACCGAGAGAATAAAGGATTGATAGGGATGGGTCGTCTCAAAACAGGGCTGATAAAGGTATTTTTTCTTTTCATCTTTCCAGGGTGGGTTTGTTCGACACACTGCTTTTCTGAAACGGATGTTTTTCTTGAGGCAGAAGAACCTCACGGCGTGCGGCATCTGCGGCGAGATATAAAAATTCCCGTGGGAGTGGCCGATAATACTCTCCACCATGCTCAACTGCGAAAAGGCACTCCCCTTCATGAAATATCTTCTAAAATTTCGCAAAGACGAGAAGAGATAGGATTATCCCCTGAGATTTCACTGGAACAACAAGATGAATTTTTTCAAGATTTCAGTTGGCAAATACCCAAACAGAGTGTTGTAAAGTCCTTCATACCCGGGAGAATTGTCGAAGTATTTGTTCATAAAGGGCAACACGTTGAGAAGGGCGATCGTCTTTGTGAGATTGAGTGTATGAAAATGTACCTGACAATACGATCCCCCTTTCCAGGAGAAACGACAGATATTTTTTTAAAGGAAAAAGATAACGTTCAGTATGATGCCCCACTTATAGGATTATTGCCAACGTCTCCAGAGTGGGAGGAAGTTGATCGAGAACATATTTTGGATCATAAGGATTTTTTGCTTTCTTGTTTTCCTTGGGCGATGAGCCCTCCTCTAGAAAGGCTCCTTACTCAAGATGATCTTCTTCCTAATGGTGGAGAAGAAAAGGAGAATCAGAATGGATTCCTGGCAGATCCCAACCTCCAGCCTATTGAGCCGCTTGAAGAAAAGCCTCCGTCTTCTCCCGTCTTACCCTTAGAAGAGACTCAATCGGAACAGTGTATTTCAGATTTGCCCAAGGAAATTGTTTTGGAGGAAATTGAGTCTTCTTCTCTCTCTACTGTGCTTCAGATTGTTTTGCCAACAGAGGAAGTGATTATTCCTTTACAGGTCAGTAGAGAAGATAGCCTTCAAGAAGAAATCTTAGTGAAGCCACTTCTCCAACCTATACAAGTGTTGGAAGAAACGGTTGCACCGGTTCTCATCCCTTTTATTGAGGAGAAAGCTTTAGAGTCACAAGATCCCATTGTTTTGCCTGTAAAAGGAATTGTTGTCCCTCTTCACATGGATAGTGAGGATGATGTCTATGAAGAAAAAATCTTGATGAAGCCACTTCCCCAAACTATAGAGGCGTTAGACGAAACGCCCGCTCCGATCCCTCAATCTTTTGCTGAAGAAATAGAGTGCAAAGAACCAACCATTCGGGATCAGCAAGATTCTATTGTATCCATGGACATGACTGATAACACTCCTGGCGAAGTTCACGCGCAGGAGAATTCAATTGAACAGCTTATTTTAGAGGCGCCAAAAGAACTTATTATGGAGAAAACTGCGCTCTTTTCTCTCCCTCAGGAAGTTTTGTCAATTGAAAAAGGTGTTGTTCCTCCTCATATAGATTTAGAAGAGCCCATTCAGAAGGAACAAATCCTGACTCCAAAACCCTTATCGGTATTAGATGAATTATCTTCATCGATTCCCTTGCCTCTCGCCGAAGAGATAGTGTTTGAGCCGCAAAGTTCTGTTGCTTTGTCAGTTAAAGAAGCCATTGCTTCTTCTCACCTTGATTTAGAGTCTTTGGATCCTTCTCTAGTGGATAACATATCCCCATCGATTCCCTTGCCTTTTATTGAAGAAGTTTTACCTGACCTTCAACAAGAGTCTGAGACCCTAGAGGAAGAGGTTGATACTCAGGGGACAAATGAGAGTGTGTCCGAGAAAGAGACAAGAAGTCTATGTCCATTGAGCTTGAAGATACCTTATTCTCTACCGACGAGTGTCACACCCGCTGAGACAGTTGAATTGGACTCCCGTTTTCGTGGAAAAGACATGAGAAGAAAACAAGAAAAGATATTTTCACTTCCGATGAATATTAACGCTTTCATCAGTCTAGTTTTTCCTAGGTCTCACTCTAATTTTAATACCCCTCAGAAAACTCTCGTGAGCTCTGCGAAAGTTTCCTTGCGCACCCCAGAAGAAAAAAAGTCCTTCTTTGACCATTCGCATAAGCTATTGAAGACACAACCTGCATATTGCGAATCAGATTTATCTATATTGAGTGAGACTGCGGGAATGGGTGTGTTGCTCCTTTTATGTTCATTCCTTTTTAGACTCAATTATTACAGATTAAGATATTCGCGGCCTAAAAAAATATATTACAATAATTATTTTATAATCAACATAAGGTATTTACATGCTGTTAATATCAACCAGCAGAGATTTATCATTCATCAAGCCGCTTATGATATGAATCTATACGTGGATTTAAAAAGAAAGCCACTAAACCAAAATGATGATCAGCGCAAAGGGATCATCAACTGGCGGATTTCTTAATCCTTGAAGCTGAATTTTTGAGAAGAGTTGTATCGCCATAAGAAAAGTTTTTGATGTCTCCTGAAGGAAGTTCGAGACGCAAAAAACCTTTGTCATCAATGCCTCTAGCTATGCCTGAAATAACGGATTGCTGTGTACTAATAGAAATTTTTTGATCTTTTAAAAGATCATACCGTGACCATTCTGATAGAAAGGGAGCAAGGCCTTGGTCAAGAAAAATATCTAGACTTTTGAGGATAAACTGGATGATTCGAGCAACGACGAAATTACGGTCCATCTTGCTCTGTAAAGTATGCTCCAAAGAGCTCCAAGGCTGATCAATTTCTTCAAGAGCGATATCTTGCATATTGATATTTAAGCCAAAACCAATAATAGCCTTACAATTACCATAAGCCTCAGCGATCAGATCTATTAAAATGCCCCCCATTTTTTTATGCTGAACATAGATATCATTTGGCCATTTCAGGAAGGGTTGTATCGCCGGATTTAAGGATTCAAGGGCGTTTGCTATAGCAATGCCTATAATTAAGCTTAATCCTGACATTTCACTCATATCTTTATTAAATATATAGCTGAAACTACAATAAATGCTTCGGCCAAAGGGAGACACCCATGAACGTCCCAAACGACCGCGGCCTTTTGTTTGATGTTCCGCAAGGCAAAAATGAAGGTTTTTTAAGGGTGATTTATTTCTTAAGTAATCATTCGTTGAAGGGATACTTTCAAAGACGTCTAACGTTATTCTTGAGTCTTTTAAAAAACTTTCTATTTTTTCTTTTTTGAGGAGAAAGAGAGGAAAGTTAAGGTGATAGCCTTGGTGCTGTGATTGTATGGCGATGTTATATTTTTTTAAGCGTTGGATGACTTTCCAAACAGCTGCCCGAGAAATTCCTAAAGTTTCTGCAATATCAGTCCCTGTGTGCACTTTACAGTCATTTAAGATATCAACAACTTGAAGGGTTGTTGCAGGAAGGAGGTGAGCCATAGGCTAAAATTTTCCTTGCTTTTCATTCCAGGCGAGCATTCCACCTTTCATATTATAACTTTTGGTAAAACCATGATTATAAGCAAGCTCACAAGCTTTTCCTGAACGAACTCCACTACGACAAATAAAAACGTATTCTTTGTCAGGATTTGCGAATTCTAAAAAGTGGGTTAAAGCCCATCCTAAGGTTGCTAAAATAGCGCCTTCAATGTGTCCTTCAGGTCCTATGAGTTCATGAGGTTCACGGACATCGACAAGAATGTATTTTTCTCGATGGAGCTGTACATCTTCGATCGTAATTTCATGGGATTGCATACAATTGTTGCTTTCTTAAAAGAGGGCTTCTAAGGTTTTTAACATGACCATAAAAATGACGCCAGTCATCGTAAGCTTTCTCACAAGAACCATGTGAAAAGGAGCAATATATTTAGTTATTCTTTTAACGATTAAACCCGTAACAATAATGCCTCCTGCAAGTCCTGCCCACTCCTCGAGCGTTAAGTCAAACTTTCCTTGTCTCCACGCAGAAAGAGGAGCTGTTGCTGCAATAGTTAATAAACTACAGGCCATAGCTTGTTCAAATTTAAGACGTGTAACTGCGGTAAGCCAAGGGATAATGACAACCCCCCCTCCAAGGCCTGTCATCGTGCTTAAAAAACCTGTAATCATTCCTCCGACAGTCGCTGTTTTCAGTTGGTAAGTAAGAGGAAGTTCCTCTCCAGAGTCTGCTGGATTACGCAGGATCCATAAGCTATAAAGGCTAAACAAGCATGTCCCATTTAAAATAAAGATCACAAGCCAATGAGGAGCAAGGGCTTTTAAAGGGGCCGTCAAAAAAGCAATGCTTCCTGCAAAAAGAATGAGGACGGCTGATATGGGGTAAAGAGTATTTTTTCGTTGTATAAGCCACGATAAAGCGGCACCTACCATAAGAGCTAAAAGTCCATATCCTGAGGCGTCTTTGATATTGTATCCTCCAAGGCCCACTAAAATTGGAATAGAAATGACACCTCCTCCTGTTCCGGCAAGGCCTAGGATAATACCCGCTCCACCCCCGACGATTGTCCATAAAATGACAGGATCTACGATTGCCATGATTTTTCCCCTTAACCCCGAGCTAAAAAACAATTATGACTATATCAGAAATTAGAAACCAGGTACTAGGAAGATTAAGAGTCACGTTATGACGCCTTTGTCTTGGATTATGAAACTTAACATGGAGGATATACAATGTCATTGGATCAAGAAACTGTCAAACGCATTGCCGTGCTTGCTCGTCTTAAGCTGCCTGCTGAACGTATTGATCCCATGCAACAAGACCTTAATCATATTCTTGATTTTATAGATCAACTTAATGAAGTTGATACCTCTCATGTTGAAAGCATGACAAGCGTTAATACACCTTCAATGCCTTTTCGTAGAGATAAGGTTGATGATGGAGATTATGTAGAAAAAATACTCGCTAATGCGCCTGATATTGCGTGTAATATGTTTGTTGTCCCTAAAGTTGTGGAATAAAAAATGATAAATCTTGCTTTAAAAAATGATCTCATTCGGATGACACTGGCGGAAGCTAGACAAGGCCTGCGCCAGAAAAAGTTTTCGTCTGTGGAATTGACAAAGGCCTATTTAGCCTCGATGGAACATCATAGGCTTTTGAATGCCTATATTTTGGAATTGCCTGACCTTGCTTTAGATATGGCCAGAAAAAGTGATGAACGGCTTTCTGAAGGCAAGGCGAGTGCGCTGGAAGGTCTTCCTCTTGCCATTAAGGATCTTTTTTGTACTGAAGGCATTCAGACGACAGCGGGTTCTCATATTCTTGAAGGATTTAAACCTCCGTATGAGTCAACTGTGAGCCTGAATTTAAAAAATGCGGGGGCGGTCTTTTTAGGCAAGACCAACATGGATGAGTTTGCCATGGGATCCGCCAATATCACCAGTTTTTACGGCAATGTTATTAATCCTTGGAAGCGAGCTGATGGCAAAGATTTAACGCCAGGAGGATCTTCAGGAGGGTCAGCGGCGGCTGTGGCAGGAGGATTGGCTATTGCTGCTACGGCAACTGATACAGGAGGGTCTATTCGTCAACCTGCTGCCTTTAGTGGGGTTGTAGGGCTTAAACCGACCTATGGACGGTGCTCACGATGGGGAATGGTGGCCTTTGCTTCCTCCCTTGATCAAGCGGGTCCTATCACACGAGATGTTAGGGATGCGGCTCTTATGCTAGAGGTGATGGCAGGGTATGATCCAAAAGATTCAACCTCTGCTAATATTCCCGTTTCGTCCTTTGAAAAAGCGCTCACTCAGGGAGTTAAAGGACTAAGAGTGGGGATTCCTAAAGAATATTTGTTAGAGGGCATGCCAGATGATATTGTGAAACTTTGGGAAAAGGGGACACAATGGCTTAAAGAAGCTGGGGCAGAAATTATAGAGATCAGCCTTCCCCATACAAAGTATAGTCTGCCCACTTATTATGTTTTAGCGCCCGCAGAGGCTTCTTCTAATCTGGCACGCTATGATGGGGTGCGTTACGGTCTTCGCGTCCCAGGTAAAACCTTAGATGAGCTTTATGAAAATACACGGAGTCAAGGTTTTGGTGAGGAAGTTCAGCGGCGCATTCTGATTGGGACTTATGTATTGTCAGCAGGCTATTATGATGCCTATTACCTGAAAGCGCAAAAAGTACGCAGACTGATTAAGCAGGATTTTGAAGTTGCTTTTCAAAAAGTGGATGTCATCTTAACCCCAACAACGCCTTCGACAGCCTTCGCCCTAGATGAAAAACCGACAGATCCCGTGGTGATGTATTTGAATGATGTGTTAACCGTTCCGGCAAATCTTGCGGGTCTTCCCAGCTTATCCATCCCTGCAGGACTTTCAAAGGAAGGGCTTCCTTTGGGGCTTCAGTTGATAGGTCCGGCTTTTGATGAGAATGTTCTTTTCCAAGCGGGGCATGTTCTGGAAGAAGCGGCTGAGTTTAAATCTTTTTTAGAAAGTTAAGGGTTTACGATGGCAAATCAATATATATATGAAGGGACGACGGGGCCATGGGAACTGGTCATTGGTCTGGAAGTGCATGCTCAGGTAGCTTCGAAAGCGAAACTTTTTTCAGGAGCCGCCACTGTTTTTGGCGCTGATCCGAATACCCAGGTTTCTTTTGTTGATGCAGCCCTGCCAGGAATGCTTCCTGTAATTAATCAGCTTTGTGTGGAACAAGCCGTGAAGACGGGGTTGGGAATTAATGCCGAAATTAATTTGGTTTCGGTGTTTGATCGCAAGAATTATTTTTATGCGGACCTGCCAGCCGGTTACCAAATTTCCCAATATACTCAGCCTATTGTAGGAAAAGGGCATTTGGATATTGATCTTGAAGACGGCACTGTGCGTCGTATTGGGATTACCCGCCTTCACCTTGAACAAGATGCAGGCAAGAGCATTCATGATCAGCATCCTGAAAAGTCCTATATCGATCTTAATCGCTGTGGCGTAGCCTTGATGGAAATTGTTTCTGAACCTGATTTACGCAGTGCAGAAGAAGCGGCGGCTTACGTGCATAAATTGCGGTCAATTGTGCGATGCTTGGGGACTTGTGATGGAAACATGGATCAGGGGAGTATGCGCGTTGATGTCAACGTTTCTGTTAGAAAGCCTGGGAGTCCATTGGGCATTCGAGCTGAAATTAAAAATGTAAACTCGATTAAGTTTTTAGCTCAAGCGATTCACTACGAAGCAGAACGGCAGATTTCGATTTTGGAAGAAGGAGGAGAAGTTCTTCAAGAAACTCGTCTTTTTGATGCGGCAAGAGGGACAACACGTTCCATGCGCAGTAAAGAAAACGCCCATGACTATCGTTATTTTCCCGATCCTGATTTGCCACCTCTTGTGATCGATGCAGCTTGGGTAGAAGACATTCGACGGGGTTTACCCGAGCTTCCAGATACGAAAAAGGCCCGCTTAATGAAAGACTATGAGCTTTCCGTCTATGATGCTTCGGTTTTGGTATCTGAAATGGAGACAGCAGCTTATTTTGAGCAAGCCTTGAAATTTTTAACTCCCCTTAACTCAAAAACAGCAAAGCTCTTAGTTAACTGGTTAATTGGAGAAGTCTTTGCGGTTCTTAATCGAGAAGGAAAAGGAATTGAAGACTGTTCCGTTTCTCCGGCCCATTTGGCGGGACTGATTAACCACATTGCTGAAGGAGTTATTTCGGGAAAGATGGCAAAAGAAATTTTTGTCCTTATGTGGGATTCTGGCCAAGACTCTCGCAGTTTGATTGATCAGCATGGGTTAAAACAAGTCTCAGATGATGGCGCTATTTTAGCAGTCATTGATACGGTTCTTTCTGAGCATACGGGGATGGTGGATCAGTATAAGGGTGGAAAAGACAAGCTTTTTGGTTTTTTTGTTGGCCAAGTCATGAAGGCGATGGCAGGAAAAGCAAATCCTGAACTTGTGAATAGCCTTCTCAAGAAAAAATTAGAAGGATAATTAACGAGAGATATGCTGAAGATACCTTATCTTGTGTTTCTATGGTGTCATCCCCGCGAAAGCGGGGATCCAATACAACTATCTGTAACAAAACAGCTCTTTTGTGATTCCCGCCTACGCGGGAATGACACCCGTCGGTAGGGATAGGGTATCTTTAAGTTCAATGGGTATATATGAGAATAAAACTATTTTACTTTCTCCTCAGTTCATTTTTGTCAATCTCATCCCTTTTGGCAGATCCTATCCAGTTGGAAATGTGGCATGCTATGGAAGGATTTCTCGGTGACAAGCTCAAAGAGGTGGTGGATCGATTTAATGGATCACAAAAAGACTATAAAGTTTGTTTGACAAATAAAGGGAATTATACAGAAACCTTTAAAGCAGGCGTTAAAGCAGTCAGAGAAAAAACAAATCCTCCCCATATTTTGCAAGTCTATGAGATTGCAACCCCAACTTTGCGGGGTCAACAAGACCTTTATAGTCCCGCTCATGAACTTTTGCAAAAATATGGATACCAAATCACTAGTGAAGGACTCATTCCCGCCATCATTGACTTTTATTCCGATGAAAAGGGGCGGTTTCAAGGGCTCCCCTTTAATATTTCAACGGGCATGCTGTTTTATAATAAAGACGCTTTTCAAAAGGCTGGCCTCGATCCGAATACGTCTCCCAAAACGTGGGAAGAAGTTGAAGATTTTGCCGTAAAGCTTAAACAAGCAGGATATGCCTGTGCGCTGACAACGGCTTGGCCATCGGGGTATTTACTCGAACATTTTGGAGCGCGCCATAACGTGCCCTTTGCCACAAAGGAGAATGGTTTTGAAGGAAAAGGGGCGCAGCTTCTAGTCAACACTGTATCTTATGTCTTTAATATTGATAAATTTGCTGACTGGCAAAAAAAGGGAATTTTCAAGTATGGCGGTCGCATTGTCGCTGACATTGAGCCTCTCTTTACAAGTGGTCAGTGTGCGATGATTATGCAATCGAACTCTCGGATGGCTATCCTTAAAAAGGATTCTAAGTTTGATATTGGAGCAGGACCGATTCCTTATTGGGCAACCTTAACAAAGGAACCTCATAATCTTGTGACGGGAGGAGCCGCTCTTTGGGCGATGAAGGGTCATAGCGAACTAGAGGAAAAAGGAGTGGCCGTCTTTTTTAATTTTTTAGCCAGTCCGGAAAATCAGCAAGCGTGGGTAGAGGCAACTGGATATTTGCCGATTTCAAAGGCTGCCTATGAAAAATTAAAGGCTTCAGGCTATTATCAAAAGAATATGCATAATGACATCGCCATTCAGTCCTTAATGCTTCCCTCTACACCGTACTCTAAAGGGATTCGTATCCCTGGATTTGTTGAAGTGCGAGAGGTTCTGATTGATGGTATGGAACGGGCGTTTGCGGGGAAACAATCAGCACAAGAGGCATTGGATGAGGCCGTAAAACAAGGAAACAGTCTCATTCAAAAAGCAGAACATGAGGTGTTTTAGATTTTTAAAAGCTCTCACTTTTAAAAAACCCCGTGATTTTTTTTCGAATGCATCGCATACTTCCTTTAGACTTCATCAAACGGAGGGAGTATGGAGCGACAACGTCGTAATGTGTTGACAGTAGGAGCGATTGGATTTGCCATTTTGCTCTTTGGTATTTTAGGGATTATTCAAACTCAAAAATCACATAATATGGTGGCTTTTGCCAAAGATATACCGGGACCACAAGGGGGGATACCGACGATTGGGGGAGCTTTTGAACTGGTTGATCACAAGGGGAAGGTTTGGAAGGATACGGACTTTAAGGGCAAGCCCATGCTGGTGTATTTTGGCTATACCTATTGTCCTGATATTTGTCCTACCGCTCTTTACAACATGAGTGAAGCTCTGCAGCAGCTTGGAGGAAGTAAGAATGTACAACCCATTTTTATTACCATAGATCCCCAGCGAGATACGTCTTCACAATTGCAAATCTATACCCAAAATTTCCATAAGGATTTTGTGATGCTAACGGGCTCTAAAGCTCAAGTGAACCAAGCGGTCAAAGCCTATAAGGTTCATGCTGCGCGAGCGTCAGAAGAGAGGGGAGAAACGGATTATCTCATGGATCACTCTTCTTTGATCTATTTGATGGACAAGGAGGGGAATTATCGGGCTCACTTTAATCACCAAAGCCCTGCAGCTGATATTGTCAAAAGAGTGAAGCTGTATCTTGCAAAAGGAGAATAAAGAAATGAGAATCTTAACATGACCTTAGCCATTACCCATGATAAAGACCGCGGGCAATTTGTTGCAATTGTTGACGGTAAAACAGCTACATTAAAATATTCTATTTTGGCTGATGAAAAAATTTTGGACTATTATAGCACCTTTGTCCCTTCTGAATTGCAGGGTCGGCAAATCGGTCAAGAACTTGCAAAATTTGCCTTAGATTTTGCAGCGGACAATGGTTATCAAGTGATTCCGACGTGCTCTTTCATTGAGCAATTTATCAAACGACATCCAGAATATAAAAAGCTTGTGGCAAGTTAATTTTTCTTGACATCTGTTATATATTTATTGTAAGAATTTGCAGTTTTTATATTATATTTTGTTTATTGGAGAATTTTATGGTAGTACATAAAGTCTTATCATTTGGTTTTTTATTTTCTGCATTTAGTACAGCCTTAGCTTTATTATTTGCTGATCCCGCTCAGGGCATGGCAGAAGATCCAACCCTTTTTCAATCAAGTGCCACCCCAATTGGACGCAGCCTAAACTTCTTAGATCACGATCAGCCAACAGATCAGATTAATTTTTTATCAACTAAGTTTCCTGAACTGATTGCGGAAAGTGATTTTTTACCTTCCCCAGGGCCGAGTCAACTTCTCTTTGAGAAAGGTGAGTATTTGCAGCTCTTGAAACGTTACGCCTTAAGCGAAACTTATAGTTCCATTTTGTTCAGGGGGGAAAGGGCGGCGCAAACTCAGCGACTTGGTGAATTGCAAGAAATGGCAAAGTATCGTAAAGCCCATCCAGCACAAACTCCCTTTGGCGGCTTCTTTTCTAGAAAGAAAAATATGGCGCATATTACGATCATTGAGGATATCGCTTTGAGCGCACACCATATTGCAGATGTTCTTGCTAGGGAAGGAAATGCCCCTGTTGTTTTTGTCGGGCGGACGCCGTGTCTCCCTCAAGTGGCTTATGAGGAACTCTGCAAACAAAAACACCCCGAGCTTTCTCTTGAAGAACACAGTATTCACCTTAGTTTTTCTGGTACGCCCGATGAGGTGACTTTGCGTAAAGCCGCTCATTATCAAGAGACAGAAGAGAACATAAAGCGGTGTATGGTTACCCCCTCAAAGTTAACATTCTATGAAGACTATTTGACTCAAAAAGGGATGAATAAGATCACAGAAAAACTTTATATCGTTGACATGCTGGCGACCGGAGGGAGCCTGAATAGTTTTTTACGTCTTATGCGTCATTATTATGAAACCCATCTGGAACGAGAAATGCCAGACATTCATTTTCTTTGCTTATGCCTTCCACAAGGATTAGATGAGGTTGGTTGGCAGTTTAATCAAGAATCGCAAAGGCTAATCTTTAAGCCTAATCCTGATTTTGGCATTCGTTCCTTGGAAATTAAAACGACTCCCTTACAGCTTAGTGCACTGACGATCAAATGTTTCCTTGATAATGATATTGTACAACAATTTGCTGTCCAGGGTGTTGAATTTCCCGCTCAAAAATGGAGGGAAGAATTTAAAGATCAGTTATCTGAAGACGGTATATGGCATGAAGAGGCTTATGAGATTCTGCGCCCAATGCTCAAGGAACTGGTTATAAAGCATGAGTGTGAACTCAATGGAGGAGGAGGAGCTTAGTAATACAACAGATTGTTAAATTGACATAATTCCCGTTAATGGTTTTGTTTATTTTTATCTATCACAAACACAGGCGTCCCTTGCCTTTAAAACTTCACCGTGCCAAGGGCATGTGAATTCAGAAAGGCAGACGAAGGCTTCGGTAATTTCGTCGGGTGAGGGGAGGGTCAGAGGATCTTGTCCAGGCATCCATTCGGTAGTCATAGAGGTACGGATCGCACCTGGATCAATAAGGTTAACCTTAAGGCCAAGATGGTTGTTTTCTAAGGCATAGGTTTTTGCCATCATTTCAAGGGCTGCTTTACTGACGCCATAGGCTCCCCAATAGGGAGTAGGGTGGCTCCCCACCTCACTAGTGACAAAAACAACGCGCGCGTTACCGGCTTTTATCAACAAGGGTTCCATAGCTTTTAAGAGGTGCCAGTTGGCATGGAGATTGGTTGTCATAATTTTGTGCCAGAGGGTTGGTGTGAGATGAGTCATGGGGGTTAACCCCCCTAAGATTGCCGCATTGCCAATAAGAATATCAAGGCGTCCAAAGCGCTCAGCGATGGATTTTGCTAAGTCATTTATGCGGGGTAAATCGGTTAAATCAAAGGGAACCAGAACGGCAGAAGAGCCGTATTTTTGAACATCGTCATCAACGGCTTCAAGCTCAGCTATAGAGCGAGCCACAAGAATAAGTTGAGCCCCTTCTTGAGCGAAGCGTTTTGCAACAGCTGCGCCTATCCCTCGAGAAGCTCCGGTAATAAGGGCAATTTTATTATTGAGTCTCTGTTTCATTGTCTTCGATAAGTGTCTCTAATCCTGCTTTTTCTTCGTGAAGAGGAGGCGCTTGTTTGAAAGAGGTGGGTTTAAGCGTTGAAAGCGCTTTCACTGTTTCAAGACTGCTCTCCAATAGATCTTGGGTATCTAAGGGATTTATTGTTGCCTCTTGGATAAGAGATGAGGGGAGGTAATCTTCTGGTATGAAACGTTGAAGCTCATGGGCACATTGAGAAACCCAGGGAAAAAACCGTGCCGACGTGATGGATTGGGGCATGTCAGTGGGGAGGTAAAAAAAGCTCATGGCGAGATATCCGAGGCATAAAACAAAGACACCTCTGATAAAGCCAAACACAAGTCCGAGAGAACGATCAAGGCCACCAAATATACTTTGTTTCACGCCAGCGGCAATCGGACGGCTGATGAGAATAAAGACGCCAAGTGAAACGACAAAGAGAACGCCGAAAACAATGGCATCAGCGAGCATTTGATTTTTAATATAGTGATGACCCAAGGGACGGAAGAGGGGAAGGCCGTGAAAAACAACAATAAAGGCACCAACCCAGCCAGCTATGCCAAGAACTTCTCGAGTTGCTCCTCGAAAAATACCGATGAGGATAGAAACGCCCATAATAAGGAGCATTAAAAGATCAATCATACTAAAGGTTGAAGACGTCACCTCTGAATCTCCTTTCGTTTTTGCAAGGGGGTTGCTTCTTGTAAATAATTAGCAAGTTCAGCAAGATGTACAAGAGGAATGAGCGTCATTTCTGGCATGGAAAAGGGTTTTGTTGGTTTAGGAATAAAGGCTGTTTTAAATCCTAATTTAAAGGCTTCTTTAAGGCGTAAATCGCATTGATTGATAGGACGAATTTCTCCAGATAGCCCAATTTCTCCAAAGAAAACAGCGTCCTTTGGAAGTGGTGTATTGATAAGAGAGGAAAGTAAGGAAGCTGCTACGGCAAGGTCAGCGGCGGGCTCAGAAATCCTAAGCCCCCCTGCAACGTTCAAAAAGACATCGCGTGTTCCACAGATAAGACCGCATCTAGCTTCAAGAACAGCAAGGATCATCGAAAGGCGCCCTGAATCCCAGCCGACAACCGCTCGACGAGGGGTTGCAAGAGAAGAGGGGGTGATTAAGCTTTGAATTTCGACAAGAAGAGGTCTAGTGCCTTCAATACCTGCGAAAACACAAGATCCTGTCACATCTTCTGTTCTATGGGGGAGAAAAAGGGCAGAGGGATTTGAAACTTCTTGAAGCCCCTTATCAGTCATTTCAAAAACGCCAATTTCATCTGTAGGACCAAAGCGATTTTTGACGGAGCGAAGGATGCGGAAATGATGACCTCGCTCTCCTTCAAAATAAAGAACTGTATCAACCATATGTTCAAGAACGCGCGGACCGGCAATAAGGCCTTCTTTTGTAACATGCCCAACGATAATAATGGTAACACCATATTTTTTTGCAAAGCGGATCAGTTCATGAGCACTGGCACGAACTTGAGAAACACTTCCAGGAGCAGCATCAAGAGCATCCACGTACATCGTTTGAATAGAATCAATAATGGCGATTCGTGGTCCTTGATGAAGAGACTTAAGAACTTCCCCAATATGAGTGGTTGTGGCAAGGTGAACGGGAGAAGAAGAAATATGCAAGCGCCTTGCCCTCAGCCTAACTTGGTCTGCGGCTTCTTCGCCTGAAATATAAGCACAAGAAGCTTTGTTACTAATAACGGCAGCGACTTGCAACAAAAGTGTAGATTTTCCAATTCCAGGATCTCCGCCTACTAGCAACACAGACCCTGGGACAAGACCTCCTCCACACACGCGATCAAATTCGTCAATGCCTGTCAAAAGACGCACAAGGGGAGGAGAAATATCTTCTAAAGATGAAAACTCAATTTTTGCTATATTAAGAGAAGTGTTTTTTTGAAAAGGAATAACGGTAGCTTCTTCGATAAGACTATTCCAACTTTGACAGCCTTCGCATTTTCCAGACCATTTAGGAAAACAACTCCCGCAAGCTTGGCAAACGTAGTGGGTGCTTGATTTAGCCATTATGCGACGTGCCGAGTCTCGGTTTCAAGTTGAATGGGACCTGAAGGCAAACCGTGAATAAATTGTTGCACATAAGGATTGGTGGAATCATCAATGGTATCAGCGGGCCCACACCAAACAATGGTGCCACCACAGAGTAGGGCAATACGATCCCCTACGTGACGTGCGCTATTCATATCATGGGTAATCGTAATTGCCGTTGCGCCCAAGTCTTTAACACATCGATGGATTAATCCATCGATGACACTACTAAAAATGGGATCGAGTCCTGATGTTGGTTCATCAAAGAAAAGAACATGAGGTTGAGTGGCAATGGCTCGGGCTAAAGCAACGCGTCGCTGCATGCCACCTGAAATTTCAGCAGGGGAAAGCTCGGCAACGCTTTCATTCAAACCAACAGCTGCTAGTTTTTGCAGGGCGATTTGTTTTGCTTGTTTACGATTCATGTGCTGAGCATGAATAAGGCGAAAAGCTACATTTTCCCAGACTTTTAAGCTGTCAAAAAGCGCTGAACCTTGAAAGACGACCCCAATATCTTGAAGGCGAGCTTCATTTTCAGCATGAGTTTCTTTCGTAATTTCCTTCCCGTCCATTTGTATGCTCCCGCTATCAGGCTGGATAAGTCCTAAAAGGCATTTTAAAAGAACAGATTTTCCAGTGCCAGATCCTCCAATAATTACAAGAGATTCGCCAGCAGCAACCTCAAAATTTACACCTTGGAGGACGTGTTTATGCCCAAAACTTTTGTGAAGATTTTTTATGACAAATTTAGGGGTCATGGCTTGCCTTATTAAAAGAGGAGAGAAGTAAGAAAATAGTTGGTAATCAGAATAAGGATTGAAGAAGAAACAACAGCGTAAGTTGTAGCTTTTCCAACGCCTTGAGCTCCACCATTTGAATTAAAACCATAATAACACCCCATAAGGGAAATAATAAAGCCAAAGCATGCGGCTTTTATAAGACCTGATGTGATATCTCCCATTTCTACAAAGTCAAAGGTCTGCTTCATATAAGAGGCAGGATTAAAACCAAGGCGATAAACACTGACAATATATCCTCCGAAAACACCAACTGCATCTGCAATTAAAACAAGCAGAGGAAGCATGGTGATACCAGCTATGAGGCGGGGGGCAATCAGGTATTTTTGAGGATTTGTAGAAAGGGTTGTAAGGGCGTCGAGTTGTTCGGTAACGCGCATGGTTCCGATTTCAGCAGCCATTGCGGCGCCAATTCGACCTGATATCATCAAGCCAGCCAGAACAGGGCCAAGTTCACGGGTCATTGTAAGAACAACAACGCTTGCGATTGCACTTTCTGCATTAAATCGAGAAAATCCGGTATAACTTTGAAGAGCCAGCACCATTCCTGTGAAAAAAGCTGTGAGCCCTATAACGGGTAGTGATAAGTACCCAATTTCCCAGAATTGACGTAAAATTTGGCGAAAATAATAGGGAGGCTGCACAGCTTCTATGAGAGTATAAATAAGAAAAAGGATAAGATGCCCTGTTGTGGCTAAAAAATTTAAAAAAACATGGCCAATACTTGCAAGCATCCACACCATTAAATGACCTCGTTAGGTTGCTGAGTATTAAGATAAAATCGTTCAAAACGAGGGCCTAGGCGTGTTAAAATTTCCCAAGAAATGGTTCCTGCCTTTTCTGCAAGGGCATCGATGTATATGTGATCACCAAAAAGTTCTACCCAATCCCCTATACGAATTTGATCAGGGGGAACTTCTGTTATATCGATAGTAATTAAGTCCATAGAAACTCTCCCCGCAATAGGTAATGTATACCCATTAAAATAAACGCCTCCACGATTGCTTAGACTTCTTAAATATCCATCTGCATAGCCTACACCGACTGTTGCGATTCGAGAAGCCCTTGATGCAACAAATGTAGCATCATAGCCAACAGACTGGCCGGACGAAATTTCATTAATTTGTAAAATTTGAGCATAGGCTTTAATGGCAGGTTTAAGGCAATAGGTTCCGTGTGGAATAGCTGAGCGACAGCCCGTGAGAGCAAGGCCAACACGAGTTAAGTCATAATGATATTCGGGACCTAAAAAAACTCCCCCACTATTGGCTAAGCTAGCTAATGCAAAGGGAAAACGTTTTCGAAGGACATCAAAAGCTATTTGTTGAACTTTATTCATTGGGTGTGAATATTGATAGGTGCAGGCAAGATGGCTCATCACACACACAATTTCAGTGTGAGACAAATCTGCAAGCTCTAAGCTTTTCATATCTTGGGGGGTAAGAGCAGTTCGCATTAACCCTGTGTCAAAATGGATGGCTGCTTTGAGGCACTGTTGCTTGTTCTTTGAAAACGTATTCCAAGCATGAATTTGACTGACATCACTTAAGACAGGGATAAGGTTATAGTGTGCATAGACTTCTTCAGCACCTTTCCGCAACCCATTCAACACATAGATGAAAGAATCTTGTTTGAGAAGACATTGAAGTTCGATGGCTTCAGAAAGATGGGCGAGAAAAAAATGGCGACACCCTTCTTGGTACAGGCAAGAGGCAACTTCTTTAATTCCCAATCCATAAGCATTGGCTTTGAGGACCGTTGCGCAGATAGTTCCTTTTTTTGCTAATGAACGAAGAGTACGATAGTTAGACGCTACGGCCCCTAGATCAATAATTAAGGCTAAAGAAACAGATGGAGGATGAGAAAACAACGTCTTACGCATTGTTCACTGCTAAATAAGCTGGATCTGCCAGGTCAGAAAACTTAGTCAGACGTCCCTCAAAATGCAATTGCACCGTACCGATAGGCCCATGACGTTGCTTTGCAATAATGATTTCCGCAATATTCGCAACTGCGTTCATGGATTTTTCCCACTCGTGGACTTTCTCATCACTTCCTGTAGGCTTTTTTCGCGAAAGATAATATTCTTCGCGATAAACAAACATGACGACATCGGCATCTTGCTCGATGGAACCTGACTCTCTAAGGTCTGAAAGCTGGGGGCGTTTATCATCTCTTTGCTCAACGGCACGAGAAAGCTGAGAGCAAGCTAAAACGGGTACATGTAATTCTTTGGCGAGTGCTTTAAGGTGACGTGTAATTTCAGAAAGTTCAAGGACACGATTTTCAGCGGATTTTTTCCCTGCACTTGAGAGGAGTTGGAGATAATCAATAATAATCATACCAAGTCCTTCTTGTCGCTTAAGTCGCCGTGCACGTGTTCTTAAGGCAGGGACAGAGAGTCCTGGGGTATCATCAAT
Source organism: Alphaproteobacteria bacterium (assembly GCA_017992885.1). GTDB lineage: Bacteria > Pseudomonadota > Alphaproteobacteria > UBA9655 > UBA9655 > UBA9655. Next base: position 12,535 of record JAGONT010000017.1, on the reverse strand, counting down.
AAATAATTGAAGTGAGTTTAATCTATTAGAGACTTCAACAAGGCGAGGAAAGTCAGATTTGCCGATGTCTCCTCTTCGAATAAGATCTGAAGAAAGACCTGACTCTTGTCCTAAGATACGATTAGCAAGTTGCTCGGCAGACATTTCAAGTGAAAAAAAAGCAACAGAAGCTCCTTCATTTTTTTCTAAAACCTGCCGGGCGGCATTAAAAGCAAAGTTGGTTACAAGTGCGGTTTTTCCCATGGAGGGACGACCAGCGACAATAATAAGATCGGAAGGATGAAACCCGCCTAAACATTCATCGACTTTTTTAAAGCCTGTGGTGACACCAATGACATGGCTATCTCTTTTATAAGCCACTTCAGCACTGACTAAAGCTTGCTTAAGAGCTGAAGAAAAAGTTTGAAGACCCCGTTCCTTTTGCCCAATGGTTGCTAAGTCAAAAAGTTGTTTTTCAGCACTCTCAATTTGATTGGTAGCGGAAACATCAAGATCATATGTATGAGCGTTATTAACGATATCTTCCCCAACATCAATGAGCTGTCGTCTCAAGTAAAAATCGTGAATTTTTCTCCCATAGTCTTCTGTATTGATAATAGAGAGGACAGAATTGGCTAACTGTGCAAGATATTGTCCTCCTCCAACATCAGATAAAGTATCATCGCGGTCAAAATATTCTTTCAGAGTAATTGGGTCAGCGATATGTCCGCGGCTTATCAGGAGGCTAATAGCCTCGTAAATTCGACCATGGGAAGGATCAGAAAAATGTTCTGGCCTAAGAAACTCAGCGACTCTTTCAAAAGCTAAGTTATTGTGAAGGAGAGCTCCGAGTAGAGCTTGTTCAGCGTCAAGACTATGGGGAGGCAGACGATCTAAGGAACCTTGAGCAATTGGAAGAGACGAGGAAGTAAGTTGAAGTTGAGCTGTGCTCATATTATCTCCGGTTATTAGTAATCAGTAAACGGAAGAAATAATGATTCATTTCTCCCTGCTGGTCAGCCTTATGAAGATACACAAAAGTATTTGAGAAAAATCATTTTCCTAACCCATCATTGAAAGATCCCATCAGGGACCATAACAATTCAGAGTAAACGCTAAGGCTGATCCCTCTCAATTCTTTCAATCGTTGTGAGCTTCATTATGACGTCACTTAAGCGTCTTATTGAAGCCTTAAAGATACAAAAACAACCCACAACATTGCATGAAAACAGCCATAGCGTGCTTAACAGTTAAAGGTTTTGAAGACAAATTGCTTCCTAGAGGAGGGAAGACTCCTCTGAACTTGCTGTCATTCGCTCCATTGTTTTTGCTTGGGCACTTGCTTCATCTTCAGACATAGCCACGTTTACGCCAATTTTAATCATAACTTCAGGATGCAGTTGCACGTACACAGTATGAATTCCAATTGTTTTGATAGGGCGATTAATTTTTATGTGAGATTTTGTTACGTGCTCTTGCTTTAAACTATCAGCAATGACTTTCGTGTTTACGGATCCATAAAGCTGGCCGCTTTCACTGGCTTGGCGGATGATGGTTACCATGGTTCCTTCCAAACGCTTCGCTAAAATATCAGCTTCCTCTTTAAGCTTCAGATTTAGATTATGAAGAGTTTCTTTTTCATGCTCAAAGCGAGCAATATTTTCTTTTGTTACGCGTAAAGCAACTTTTTTAGGTAATAAGAAATTGCGAGCGTACCCTGGGCGAACCTTAACGATATCTCCCATTTTTCCAAGTTTTTCAATGCGTTGTAATAAAATTACTTCCATAATGTGGGCTCCTCAACTGGGCTAATTGTCTCTTTTTCTAACAACTTTAACACAAAGAAACAACACCTAGTTTGAATGAGTGAGTTTTTCTATCCATGGTTTTAAAATTCCTAACAAAATTACGAAAAGACCTAACCAAAAAAAGAGGAAGAGAATAACGTAAAAAATAGTCAGCGCTATTGTGGGAAAGCGAGTCTTATGAAGCCATTGATGAACAAGCCCAAGGCCAGTTAATAAAAAGGGGAAGGTTAGAATAAAGGTAGCATTTTTTCCGACCAGTTCAAGAGAGCCTACACCAATTAAGGAAAGAAGGAGAGAGATCCCTAAGAGAATTAAAAAATTATGTGGAACTTCAAGATCTATAAAGGAGGGAGTTGGCCGTAGGTTACGATTGAACCGCACCAGAAGGCCTTGAGCGAGGGCAGCATTAGCAAGCATCATAATAATCCAAGAGAAAGCAAGAAAACCCGGGAGAAGAGGAAAAATAATAAGCAACATAGGCTCGAGATTCCCCATTTGTCCCTGAGGATCAAAAGCTTTAAGGAAGGTTTTTACAAGGGAATGGATATCGCTTCCTTGTATAAAGTAAAGGTAACCTCCTAAGGCAAGAAGCATGACAGCCCCAGAGATAAGGGTGATGTCTCTTAAGAGAAAAGAAGAAGGGTACCAAGAAACTTTTCCTTCAGACGTTTTCCGGTTTAAAAGAGCCCTATTGACTAAAAAAACAGGACCTAAGACAGAAAAAATAAAAAACTCTAACCCAAGAAGAGGCTGGGTAATAATGAAAACAAGAAGAGTGGCGATAAACCCCGCTCCATAAAGAGGTCGTAAGCCCATTCCAAGGCCTATGAGAAAAAGAGGAAGAGACGCGAGATAGGAAAAAAGGATGAGGCCGGGGAAAGGAAGCTGATAGGCAAGAGAAAGGGTGGCACTTAACAGGCCACCCAACACGGTTATTAACCTTACAGTAGAAGTGTTCATTGCACCTTAATCAAGTACGTAAGGCATCAAGGCTAAAAAGCGGGCGCGCTTGATGGCTTGGGCGAGTTCCCGCTGTTTTTTTTGTGAAACAGCCGTAATGCGGCTTGGAATAATTTTCCCTCGCTCTGTTGTAAACTTTTGTAAGAGCTTAACATCTTTATAGTCGATTTGAATGGCGTCAGGCCCTGTAAAGGGACAGGTTTTGCGTCGACGAAAGAAGGGTTTACGCGTTGTAGGACCAGAATTCATTCTTTCTCTCCTTCTTCATCAAAAGATCTAAAGTTTGTATTTTCTTCAAAGGACTCGAAACGGCGATCCCGGCTCTGCTTGCTTTGCATTAAAGGGGAAGGTTCGGTGTCTAATTTATCTATTTTAAGGGTGAGGACACGCAAAATATCTTCATTTAGACTCATCTGACGCTCCATCTCCTTTACTGCAGCAAAAGGGGCATCAATATTAAAAAGGACGTAGTGTCCTTTACGATTCTTCTTAATGCTATAGGCAAGGGTACGAAGGCCGCAGAATTCAGTTTTGGTCATTTCTCCCTGACCTTGGGTAATAACTTCTGTTAAATTCGCAGCAAGGGCTTCAACTTGAGCAGCAGAAAGCTCTTGGCGTGCGATAAAGACCGTTTCATAAAACGCCATTATAAACTCCTTATGGCTTATTGTGTGTGGCACCATGCCTCACACCAGCCGGCTAAACCGGCAAAGAGTAGCTTTCTTATTAAAGCAGAAACTTGTAAAAAGCAAGATCATCTTTGCCGTAATTCTTGTTCTTATATGTGAACACTCGGCTCAGGGATCACCTCGTTTTTACTTTTTTCTGATTGTTGTATGAGAGATCGATAAGTGATAGCAACGGCAGCTGTTAAGAATATGCTTAAATATAAACCAATAAACATGCTTAACGGCATCAACAGTGGTGTCTGCCCGACAATAGACCCCGTTGCTAAATAGGAAAGAGGAAACATAATCACTATATAGGGCACGGTTGTGACAATTCCTATAAGAAGCATGATCCAGAAGATTCTGAACCGATGTCCTTTTGTTATTTTCCAAGATTCACTAAATTGTGCTTTTTTGTCGAGCGCAGCGAAAAGGGAAACGTAAATAAAGCCTATGCTAAATAAACAATAAATAAAAAAGCTTACAAATGAAGAGAAAATGGCCATTATAATAATGGTAACAATTTGTGCGCTTCCGGAAAATTCTGAAACAGATGGAAATGCACCTCCGTTCATTAGAAGCGAAAGAATGAGAATGAGTAAAATGAGAAGAAGGTTGAAAAGTAAAATAGCTAGGAATGAAATAAGAATTATACCTACTGTCATCTTCAAAGATGCCAAAAAACAATAAAAATATCTTTTTTGTTGAATTAAATTTAAGAAATTAAAATTAAAAAGTTCATTTAAGACAATGTGACGGGAAATAGAAATCTTAAGGGGGATGGCTAAAAAGATGCCCCACAAGAATACAAAGGCTTTGATAAGTATTGTATTTAAGGAGGTATGTTCTTGAACGAAAGGATCAAGACTGTAAGAGAACAAATTTACATTCATTATCCAATCAATCAGAAAATTTGTAAATATCATGAGAGCATAGACTTGTAGGACAAGATAAGAAATACTTTTAATATTGGTAAAAAAGTATCGTATGGAGTCTGAAACACAGGCAAATACGGCTAATTTTTTCATGATTATTCCTATCATTCAACTCCTTAGAGCGTAAGAAGCCTACCTGAATGGCTTATTAAAGTCAATTCAGTCAGGCTCACTTCTAAGGGTTGCCTTTGATAAAAGAGGGTATTCAACAAACTCATGTCATGTCTAGTTCGTGTATAACAAGGATAGAGGCCTAATTTTATATGAGGTTCTACTGGCATACTCCTCAATGAACCAAAAGGTTAAACTTAAAAAGATGTTAAGCAGCCGCTCTTTTCTGAGAAAAGGCTTCTTCTAGACGAATCTCTCGCACATGAAACAATTTTAAGCTTTCCCGATGGCCAATAGAAATGAAAGTTGTCTCAGGAAGTCTTTCTTTTAAAAGACGATAGAGATGCGCTTCTGAGACTTCATCCATAGCTGATGTGGCTTCATCAAGGATAAGCCACCGCGGCTTTGTGAGAAGAGTACGCGCAATGGCAATGCGTTGCTGTTCCCCTAAAGAAAGGACACGGGCCCAGTCATTTGTTTCTTGGAGACTTGATATAAAATGGCCAAGGCCAACAACCTCGAGGGCATCGCCAATGTCTTCATAAGAGGCGTGTGAGGTGGGATATTGTAGTACATCTTCAAGGGTTCCTAAAGGCATATAAGGCTTTTGCGGCAAAAAAAGAAAGGTGGAAGAGGGACGTTTGACGTCTCCTTTACCATAGGGCCACAGGCCTGCAATCACCCGTGCAAGCGTACTTTTTCCAACGCCTGTGTGTCCTGTAATCAGCGTATCTTCACCTTGTATAAAGCTAAAGTGAAGATCTTCATTTAAAATAGGCCCATGGGGAAGAGCAATATGGTCACAGGCGATCTTTACGACCTCGTGCTCGTGGAGGCTATGAGAAAGAGGGCAGGGAGGGAGTGTCTCAAGGTTAAGTTTGAATTCCAAAAGACGATTGGTTGTAGCACGCCAGCTAGCAATACTTGGATAGTTTGTAATGATAAAGGCCAGGGAGTTACTGACGTGATTGAAGGCAGATAAGGTTTGCATAAATCCACCAAAGGTAATTTCTTTGGTAAAGAGACGGGGAGCGGCCAACAGGGCTGGACAAATGGCCTCAAATTGACCATAGAAACTATTCCAGGCATGGATTTTAAGCATGCGTTTAAGAGTCACATTAAAGTTATCCACAATGGGAGAAAATCGAGAGGCAAAAATGCCTTTTTCCTGTTTTTCCCCTCCATAAAGGGCAATTCCTTCTACATTTTCACGAAAACGGACAAGACTATAGCGAAAATCAGCTTCACGCTTTTGCTGCTCATAATTTAAGCGAATAAGAGGACGACCTAAGTAAATAGAAAAAAAAGTTCCTCCAATAGCGTAGAGTAGGGCTCCCCAACACATGTATCCCGGAATCGAGACAATATAACTTCCTAAAGGAATATGTAGAGTTCCTGAAAGTCCCCATAAAACTCCTAAGAAAGAAATAAGCATGACAGCTTGCTGAAGGAATCCTATGCTTAAAGTGAGTGAGCTGATAATAAACTGTATAATATCTTCGGCGATACGTTGGTCAGGGTTATCCGTTCCTTTGCCTTGTAACTGTAGGGCATAATAGCGGCGATCTTTCGTCCAGTTTTCCAGAAAATGATGTGTTAACCAATGCCTCCAACGGATCTCCAACTTCTGCAAAAGGTAACTTTTTAACATGAAGGCAAGAATGGAAAAAAAAGCAATAATACAAAACTGGCTCAAAAGGTACCAAAAAGCGTTACTATTAAGCTCTTGAAGAGAGGTGTAAAAATCATTATTCCAGTAATTCAACCATACGGTTAGGGAAATAAAGATACCCATGAGCGCCAAATGTCCGCCTAAAAGACTTAAGGCAATCCATTTTTCTTCCGATGTCCAATAGGGACGAATCAGATGAGTCCAAACTTGACGGAGAAAAGTAAAAGAAAATGCTTTCATTTAAAATACCATAAATGTTGTTTAATATTTCATAGCAAAAAACAGTGGTAAAAATAAAGAAAAAAATGTTACTGTAAGAAATAAAATTTTATTGGTGATGAAAGCTTCTTGAAAAAAGCTTCCTCTCTCCCCACATAAACGATACAGTGACCCTTCTTTTTTATCAGATATAGAGTTTTCAATGAACACAATTCGAAATTTAGCTATTATCGCCCACGTTGATCATGGCAAGACAACATTAGTAGATGCGCTTTTTCAACAGAGTGGCGTTTATCGTGACAATCAACGCGTTGCTGAGCGTGCGATGGACAGCAATGAACTGGAAAAGGAACGAGGGATTACGATTCTCGCTAAATGTACGTCCATTGTGTGGGAAGGTCACAGGCTCAATATTGTCGATACTCCAGGTCACGCTGACTTTGGCGGAGAAGTTGAACGTATTCTTTCCATGGTTGATGGTGTTCTCGTGCTGGTTGATGCGTCAGAAGGCCCGATGCCCCAAACAAAATTTGTGGTTGCAAAAGCCTTGCGTCAGGGATTAAAGCCGATTGTTGTGATTAACAAAGCGGACAAACCAGATGCCCGCCCCTATGAGGTTCATGAAGAGGTTTTTGATTTATTCGCTGCGTTAGATGCTAATGATGAACAGTTAGACTTCCCTACTCTTTATGCTTCCGCGAAAGAAGGTTGGGCGATTGAGACCTTAGAAGATTCTAAAACCAATCTTACGCCTTTGTTTAACGCTATTGTAAAGCACGTTGCCGTTGCTGAAGGAGATGCCAATGCGCCATTTTCCATGTTGGTGACAACCCTTGAATCTGATCCTTATTTAGGTCGTATTTTAACGGGTCGCATTCGTAGTGGAACAGCCACCATGAATGCGCCAGTAAAGGCTTTAGATCGTGAAGGAAAAATTTTAGAGCAAACCCGCCTGACTAAACTTTTAGCGTTTCGGGGTCTTGAGCGCGTTCCTATTCAAGAAGCCATGGCAGGAGACATTATTGCTGTCGCCGGTTTTGCCAAAGCCACAGTGTCAGATACCATTTGTGTGCCTGAAGTGATGCAGCCCTTGAAATCTCTGCCGATTGATCCTCCGACGCTCGCCATGACTTTTTGTGTCAACGATTCCCCTTTTGCTGGCAAAGAAGGCAAAAAGGTCACCTCTCGTATGATTCGCGACCGCTTAATGGGGGAAGCAGAAAGTAATGTCTCTATTAAAGTGACTGAAACGCAAAATACCGATGCTTTTGAAGTTGCAGGTCGTGGTGAACTTCAATTAGGGGTTTTAATTGAAACCATGAGACGAGAAGGATTTGAGCTAGCCATTGGTCGTCCTCGTGTTCTTTTCAAGACCGATGAGTCGACAAGCCAAACTTTAGAGCCGATGGAAGAAGTACAAATCGATGTTGATGATGAATTTACAGGCATTGTTGTTGAAAAAATGGGTATGCGCAAAGGAGAAATGATTGATATGCGTCCTTCCGGTGGAGGCAAAACGCGTATTGTTTTTATTGCTCCTTCCCGAGGGCTTATTGGATATCAAGGAGAATTTTTGACAGACACACGCGGTACAGGGATTATGAGCCGCCTTTTCCATAGCTATGCAGCTTATAAAGGACCTATTGGCGGGCGACGGAATGGAGTTTTGATTTCAAATGCTATGGGACAAACCGTGGCCTATGCTTTATGGAATTTAGAAGATCGTGGGATAATGTTTGTCAGTCCTGGAACAGCTGTTTATGAAGGGATGATTATTGGTGAGCATACACGTGATAATGATTTAGAGGTTAATCCCTTAAAGGCTAAACAGCTTACGAACTTTCGGGTTTCTGGTAAAGAAGAAGCAGTGCGCCTTACTCCGCCACGTTTGTTGACTCTTGAGCAAGCCATTGCCTATATTGAAGACGATGAATTTGTAGAAGTAACGCCGCAATCAATTCGTTTAAGGAAAGCTTTACTTGATCCTAATGCGCGTAAAAGGGCTGACCGAGCAAAGATATAGTTTTTTTTGGTGGGCATATTTTTCAACTTCGTGAAGAGATAAATAATAACCATTTACAAAAAATAATTAAGAACACGTATAATTTTGGATTGCTTCTTTCTTCTCGCAATAACGATTTTTTATGTTGAAAAACAATAGATTCGTCATTGCGTGTAGGGACAACGTCCCGACAAAGCAATCCAGAAACATAAACTTAAATTACGGTATTGGTATAATAAAGGTGGATCAATTTTATACCCTCTGTATCTTAAAAGTCGCTCTTTATGTTGTTTTTTAACCTTTCATTAAAGAAGTATTTGACTTTTGTTAATGAATCAGCCTTTAAAATGGCAACTTAAGAATATTTTTTTAAAATGAAAGTAATAAATGTCATTTGAAGCATTAGGATTGAACTCTAAAACTCTGCAAGCTATCGCAGATGTGGGATATGAAACTCCAACTCCTATACAAGAACAAGCCGTTCCTCTTCTTCTTGCAGGGCGAGATGTTATCGCTTTGGCACAAACAGGATCAGGAAAAACGGCTTCTTTTATTTTGCCGCTTTTAGACAAGCTAACGCGAGGGCGAGCCAAGGCGCGGATGCCTCGGTCTTTAATTGTTGAGCCTACACGAGAATTAGCAGCTCAAGTTGCTGAGGATTTTGCCGTTTATGGGAAATATCATAATTTTTCGGTAGCTCTTTTGATCGGGGGGGAATCCTTTGTTGATCAAGAAAAAAAACTTGGAAAAGGCGTGGATGTTCTGATCGCCACGCCAGGACGTTTGTTAGACCTTTATGATCGTGGAAAAATTCTTTTAAACGATGTTAAAATGTTCGTTATTGACGAAGCTGATCGTATGCTTGATATGGGATTTATTCCGGATATTGAACGAATTGCTTCTCTTCTCCCCGTTCATCAAACAGCTCTTTTTTCGGCAACTATGCCAGATGTTATTCGCAGTTTAACGCAAAAATTTTTAACTCATCCAGAAGAACTCTCTATATCACCTTCCGCTCAAGCTGCAACGAGTATTGACCAATATATTGTGCGGATTTTAGAAAAAAATAAGAGGGAAGCTTTAAGGGCTCTTTTAAAGGCTGAAAAGCTGAAACAAGCCATCGTGTTTTGTAATCGCAAACGGGAAGTTGATGTTGTCTATAATAGCATGAAAAAACATGGATTTAAGGTAGGAGCTCTCCATGGAGATTTAAGTCAAGCCGCTCGTAATGAAACCCTAAAATCTTTCAAAGAGGGCACCCTTGATGTTTTAATTGCAAGTGACGTTGCCGCTCGTGGACTTGATGTCGAGAATTTATCAGGCGTGATTAACTTTCATGTTCCGACAAATCCTGAAGACTATATCCATCGTATTGGAAGAACGGGCCGCGCTGGTAAAGAAGGGAAAGCCTTTACCCTTGTTTCTCCTCATGAAGAGAAGCACCTCGCCCTAATTTTTAAAGCCTTAAATACGGTTCTTGAAGAGTATCACGTTGATTTAGACTTTAAAAAAGCAGAAACTTCCGTGAAAGCACCAGCTGCTCCAAGGCCTATTGCTGCTAAAAAACATCCTGTACCAGCAACAGAACATCCTATACCGGCAACAGAACATCCTGTGCCGGCAAAAGAATTATGGGGATTTGGCGAACATATTCCTGCTTTTATGTATCCATCTCAGGGTAAGCACAAAACAATTCCTCCCAGATAAATGATATCAATACCCGTAATTTAAATCTACGTTTCTGGATAATTGCTTTGTCGGGACTTTATTCCTCCATGTAATGACGAATCTATTTTTTTTCAACATAAAAATCGTTGTTGCGAGCGGGGTGAAGCAGCGCAGAACTATACTTGTTCTCAATCATTTTTCATAACTGGTCTGAATAATGGGTTCTTGTGCCTCTATAAGTTCAGTCACTTTTTTCTTGAATATTTTCTAAAAAAGGCATCCAAAAATCCAGCAAAAAACAATTTTAAGGACCCACAAAATGCCTGTCAAAAGAGCAGCAAAAACCATCATTGCTACATATTCTTTTCCTGTAAAAAGCTTATGATCCCTATTTATTTGCTTGAGAGGTGTTGCTCGTAATAAAGTTTATTGAAATCTGAAATACTGTTTGGAAATAAAGTGCCTATTTCAGTTTCCCATTGTTGTAGATCTTTAACTGTGTACCTTTCGGAGGGACAAGATTTATTTAAGCCTATATATATAATTTGTTCCCAATTCCAATTATTAAAGGCAAGAACACGCTTATGTATAGATGGGGTTTGACGATAATGACGTTCATTTAAAGGGAGCATTTTAGCATAAACAACCGCCCATTCTTTTTGATACAACATCATTTGATTTATTAACCAGTTTTTCATCTCTGTATCTTCAGGTTTTAGGGTGTCTAATTTATCACATACTGTGCTTACATAAATAGCGTAGGTTTTTAACGTTGTGATATTGTCCCGTAATTGGAGAAAATAAATAGCTTCAGGTCTTATAAAGAAAGTGTAATAAGCGCCAAGTACAGCAAGCAGAGATCCATTGGCGAGGGAGAGCTTAAACTTATGTTTAGAAATAAATCTCCAGATGGGTTGAAAAATCCAAGTTGAAAAAAAACACCAAATTTCCCTAAAGGGCGCAATGATGAGTCTTATGATAAGGCATAGCTTAGCATAAAGAAAAACTAAAAGGGTCTGCATGTTAGCCCAAACTTTTGCATTGAAGGTCTCCAAAGAGTGAAGTTTCTCTTAAAAAAGATGATAGCATATTAGGCTCTGTGAACAAAATTTTGTTAGATCAATTCTGCGTGTTCTTTCTGTAAAAGTTGAACATTTTGTTGACAGAGTAGATCCAAAAAGTATGCCATCTTTTGCCAAGAAAAGCTAAGCCTGCTTTGCAGTGTCAAATATTTTCTCACTCCTGAATGACTGAAGCCGCAGTCGCATCAAATAAATTCTTGCGTTCTTCGTCAGGTGATATATGGCGTGAAGAGGACGTAATAGTGAACAAGCTTTATTGGGGGGCATAAAGGCCTAAAACAGCCCCTGTTGGATCCGTAAAGACGCAATAAAATCCTTCTTCGCCCCCTAGGTTCGTGATGGGAACAATAATTTTAGCGCCTAATTTTTCAGCTTTAGCTGTAGACTCGTGAATGTCATTGACGTTAACAAAGGCAATCCACTGAGAATGATCCTTGCCTTCTCCTTGACCAATCCCCGCGCAAGGACCATTTCCGGCATCGACTTCAATGAAAGGATGATGGCCTTCTTTTGTCGTCTTTTCTGTCATGGACCAATCGAACAGCTTGCCATAAAAGTCTTGTGCTTTTTTAGGATCAGATGCGCCCATTTGCATCCAGCCAAACGTGTTTTTCATCGTGATCTCCCTTTTTAAACGGTTTAGCGAACTTTCAGGATACTCGATTTTTGTCTAAAAAACAAATTTAGCTTTGAATTGGATGTAAAGATTTTTTAATTTTATTTTTAATGTATTAACTCAAGGTCAAAACCTTGTAGTTTTAAATTAATTTTCCTAATAGAAAAGTCACGATCAAGCTTCAAACGGGCAATATCATGCTTATTAACTAGCGTGATATGAGGATCATATACCCCTGGCAAAACATCTCTATGGAAAGTATACGCTGTCTTATTCTTCTTATTATATGCGTTAAGTTCTTCAAGGAGTATAAGATTAATCCCTCTTAGCTTCTCAATTTCACTCTCTTGGGGAGTTAAGACCAGTGGACAGGTATCATATCCTCGATTAACTAAGTAGCGCTTTACTAAATGGGCTGTAAAAGTAGTGCCTTTACAAAGTTGGTCCGCATATGTTTTAAGGCAAGCTTGTAATGAACGACGGTCTTTGGGCACTACGTTTTCAATCCAACCTAATGTTACGTGATAGTTATTCTTAGGAGCATCTGGTATAGTATCCCTAACTATAGTATTGAATAAAGTAATTTGTTTTCTTGGAGGGACATCATAGGTTACGACTAAATCATTTTTACCAGCAAGTGAGACAGATGAAAGGGCAAATGTAATCAGAATAAAAAAATGAAGATTTTTTAGAGTCCGTCCAAAGACTTTTTGAATAAGTAGGTCGATTTATGGTTCACTGCACCTAAGCCAAAATAAAGGAGGTGTTTACAATGTGGGCCAAGGAAAACCGACCTATCTATAATCGAGATCATC
>JAGONT010000045.1 GCA_017992885.1 Alphaproteobacteria bacterium | reverse complement strand
CACATACTCGACATAGATCTCCTACGAACTGCTGCGTTAATATCCTTTCTTGCCTCGTTGCCTATCAGCTCAGAGAAAACAAGCCGAACATTAAATTTTCAAATCTCCTTATCCAAAACTGAGGTTAGTATACGTTTTCTTAATATTTTTTGAATAATTTATAAATTATGAAAGAAAATTTTTAGGTGAAGACCTTATAAATTTCCCCTGTATCATCAAAAAGGAACATGACCATGATAAAATTTATGAAATGTGCAGTAAGCACAGTTGCTATTTTTTTCTTTTTCACAGTAGAATCTTCTGCAAAAGAAAATAATGATAACCCTCCAGTAAGAATTTCTGCAATATTCAAGGGATGGAGTAATAACTTTGATGAGAACGTTACTTTCATGTTGCCTGGAGGTGAGTCTATAAAAATAGAAGTAATCGAAGGGAAAAGATTAAGTATAGATGAGGAATATACTGGGCTGATAGAGGGAGGCAAAATTTCATATAAAATAATAAGTGAATATGGAGGAAGTACACAGGAAGACTCTTGTGAAGGACACATAAGTCTACGTAAAGGTGATCTTGCCTTAGATGGTATACAGTTACAGTTTACCCCCATTGTTGGTGCAAATCCTAAAGAAGATGGTCCTTGGTTTGCTTGTGTAATAGGTAAAAAATATAAATAATTAATATTTTAATTTTTAAGAAAAATTTGTGGATGAACTATCGGTGATAAAAAATAAAAAAATAAGCCTTATTACGGGTGTTTCTTCAGGAATTGGAGAACATTTGGCGCGTCTTTTGATTCAGCAAGGATGGCTTGTCATTGGCATTGCACGACGAAAAGAGGTTTTAGATAAGTTGGAAAAGGAGCTGGGATCTGAGGTTTTTATTCCTTATAGATGTGATGTCACACAGCCAGACCAGATTTCTGCGGTAACCGCATCTTTAAAAGAAAAAGATCAGATTCCTTGTCTTTTCTTTTTAAATGCGGGGGAAGGCTGGGGAGAAGATCACAAGAGCATGAATGTAGAAGATCAACAAAAGGTGTTTGATGTTAACTACTTTGGGGCTATTCGCTGGATTGAAGAATGGTTTCCTATGGTTAAAGATCGGGAAACAACGTTTGTTGCTATGTCGTCATTGATTACCTTGTACCCAGCGCCCTTCTCAATTGCTTATTGTGCGAGTAAAACCGCCTTAAGCTCTTATTTTCAATCCTTAAGACTGCGCTATAACAGGGGGCCTGTGCGATTTACCACCGTTCTTCCGGGTGGCATTAAAACAGCTCTCTACAAAGGGGATAAAATTCCCCCCTTGACTTGGACTCCTGATAAAGCTGCTCGCTATATTTTAAGAAAAGTGTTTTCTCGTAAAGAAGTTATAGCTTTTCCTTTCCTATGGGTGTGTTTCTTTCGGTTATTAAATTTAATGCCAAAGAGCCTGGCGGCAAGAATTTTGAGACGCTCGTATTAAGTCAGAATATATAACTTTTACAACAACAACAACTGCATTGTTCTGTTTTTATACCAAAACTAATCTCTTACTCAAAACCATTTTTGTCTTTGTTATCGTCCAACTCTACGGGCAAATTTTTTGGTAGGAGAGTTTTGTGTTTCGCTATAGACAAATCCACAATCGATAAGAAATTTACGAAGAGAACTGATGCGGCCGCCATCAAGCTCACCATTGTGTTTATCATGGAGGTGAATGGATGTCTCGTAGTGACCTTGCTTATCTCTAAATGAAAAATGTATACGGGATCCCGCCATACTCCTGTTAATCTTTATATCCAGATTCTCGAAAAGGGTGCTCACAAGCCCAAACCGTAGACCTTTTAGATAACGTATGGGGGTATCCATAAAATATAAAAAGTCAGACTCTAAGTTCTGTGGAATCTTGTGGGATAAGGGGTGTATTAAAGAACTTTGTTCAAGCATTTGCAGCCTTGTGGCAAGCCCTGCCGTCGCTTCTTGGATTTGCTCGAGGAGGTCAGGATTTTTTTCAATCATAGACGCAAGCCCCCAAGCTTTTTGAAAAACGCCAAAAGCTCCATTATTCGATTGACTTGCTTTAATAATATCTGCGAGCCATTTTTTGACAAAAGAAACATTTTCTAACTCTTCTTGCCTCGTTATTGGATCATGAGGGCTTGAAGTGCTAGAAGTACTGCTGCTACTTGTTAATTGAGAGGGATATTCAATCATAGGATCATGAGAGCTTGAAGGTTCGCCTTGTACGGGTAAGGGGAGGTCACGAATAAGCTGTTCAACTAAATCTCTCACAAATAAAGTGGATTCTGGCTTTTCTAATTCACTCAGAGTTATTACAGGATCTTGAGAAACGAAAGAGTCATTTGCTATTGTTGAGAAAACACGGCTAGGGGTTATTACCTTGGTCGTTCTCGCCTGAGGTTTTACAAGGGTTCCCTTTTTCCTTTTTGTAGGGTGGACCTTTCCTTTTTTCGGCTGGCATGTAGGCCTAGGTAAGGTGTTGAGTGCTAATAATTGATTAAGAAGGTTTGTACTGATTGCCTGTTCTTCGTCTGATAAAGAAATTTTCTCTGGATGTGAATTACTCGTAAAATTGAGAGCAAAAGGGTTAAAAGCGATTCCGAGAGCATATTGAATAGCGAGCTGGTTTTTCGTCAAAGGTCTAGAAAATGTGTATGTTTGTCCCGCTGCAGCTAAATCTTGATAACTCTTTTCTTTGAGAATAGAAGAAATTACGGGTCCTTTAAAAATATTGGAAATTGCTTTTTTTATCTTTTCTATTTCAATCTGAAGATATTCTTTATAATTTGCAGGTAAATGTAGTTTATCTAAGTCCATTTGATTGAGTCTAGAAAGAATGCTCCGTACTTGTCGTCGTTGTAAAAAAAACCAATCATTTTCATTAAAATAGACAGCATAGTTTTTTAACCCACCTCTTTTGCCGTTTGGCTGAATTTTTGAAAAATAGGCCATCGTTTCTTCGGTAAGAGTAAAGTGTTTGGAGTAAAAATTAACAGATTCAATACATCTTTCAAGATCTGTAAAATAAGGTGAATGCGGCTGTGCAAGGGCCTGTTCATCATATAAATTCTTTATTATGGGCAATTGTAAACAATAATATTGAAAAGCGAATTTTCCAGTCGTTTCTTCATTTGCTTGAGAAGAGCAAGCCACATTAATTTGAGAAGTACGGACTAAATCTTGAAGGTAGTGCTCGGTGGAGTTGAGAGAGTGCCTAAATAACGTTTTGGCTCTGTCTAGTTGTCGCTCTGAAACATCTTCTTTTGCAAAGTACTGTCCATGGTCACTTTCTTGTAAGGTATCCATTTTGTGTTTTAAATTTTTGAGTATGGTAATACTGGACGTCCAGTCTTGCTTAAGCTCTTCACCTGTTCCTGCAAAGCAGAACGACAAAGAACAACATACAACAAACAAGATTGTGAGGATTATTCTCATTTTAATTTCTCAATAAAACAAACAATAAATTGAATTTAATTAATAAATCGTCATTTCGCAAGGGTTGACGAAAAATAAAATTATATTGAAATATAATTTTATATTTTTGTATTTGTTAGAAAAATAAGATATTTGTTGGTTTCTTCATCATAGAATTTAACCCGGCGGAAGGATTGGGAGTAGTCTTTTCCTGCAAGCGCTCCGTTATCTCTCAGGAGGGAAAGAGTGTAAAAAATAGCCTCATTGCTTCTTAAAACTGAATACAAGATCAGAGAATGGATCCATTTATATGAGAAGGCGGTATTGATAGCTTGCTATCAATACGTCCTGGCAGAAACTGAGTCCAGAATCCATGGAGCTAAAGCCAAAGCATTGAAGGAACGGCTATAGCTTTTTTAAGCTTAGGTGGGTTTATAAAAGCCGCTGAAGAGTAAAAAATCTTCAGGAGAACAAAAATATCATTAGGAACCATTTTACTGATTATTCTGGTCCTTATCTTAATCGGAGCTTTGCTCACATGGGGATATAGTGGCGATTGGGAATACGAGCCAAGTGAGCTTATCAGTGTTATTTTTATCGTCCTGCTCATACTATTCCTTATGGGATGTCTATAGCCTCAATGGTCTATTTTTTTATATCCGAGTCATTGAATATGGTAAGACTTTTTTAAAGAAAAAGCTGTAATCTCTTAAGGTGGACTGAAAAGATATTCTACAGAAAATAAGAAGTTTATGATCAAAGCATATAATGTTGAAGGTTCAGACCTTAAAGAGCTTAACTCAAATGAGTTGGGAGCTCATATCGATAACGCGATATGGGTGGATCTAGTCCACCCAACTGCTAAAGAAGAAACGTTTATTGAAAATCTTCTTGGAATTAATATTCCAACCCGTGAAGAAATGCACGAAATTGAACTCTCAAGCCGTTTATACCAGCGCAATAAGACTCTCTTTGCTACGATTATCATTATAACACAGGCAGATACTCCTCATCCTGAATCACATGCTTTAACTTTTGTTTTGCACAATAAATGGCTTATAACAGTACGATATGTGAAAGAATCTCCCTATAATACGGTTCTTATAAATACTAAATTTAATACAGCCATTTCTCAAGAAGGGAGCTTCGTTCTCAGAGCGATGCTTAAGTATATTACAGAGGAATTGGCGGATATTTTAGAAAGCATCACTCATAATATCGAAGAACTCAGCCGTCAAATTTTCAAGTATGATTATGCATCAAATCGCTTTTCAAAAGCAGGCAATCCAAATTTGAAAGATATTATCTCTCGTATTGGTCATAACGAAGATCTTCTCGCGAAGGCGCGAGAAAGCCTGATTACAACAACAAGAATGTTGAGCTTTATTCTTCAAACTTCATATTTTGAAGCTCATGAAAATAAGAAGCCAATTGCGATGATTATGCGAGATACATCGTTCCTTATCGTACATGCGACGTTTTTATCAAGTAAGATAAAATTCCTTCTTGATGCCACCTTAGGCATGATTAATATTGAACAGAGCTCAATTATTAAAATAGTTTCTGTTGCTGCGGTCCTCTTCTTATCTCCGACACTTATTGCGAGTATTTATGGGATGAATTTTCACTATATGCCTGAACTTAAATGGCACTATGGTTATCCCTTAGCCATTATTCTAATGATACTTGCAGTATTTTTACCTTACAAATATTTTAAATATAAAAGATGGTTATAGTTTTAAAATTTGAGTTGTCACATCCATTTGGTCAAAATCCATTTCTTCTAACACTTCTTGAAGCTTGGATAGGATGAGTCACGCAACAGGTGAAAAAGAGGGCTTAAGGGAAAGAGCCTGGATCATTTTCATGTTTATAAGAGGTTTACTTTGATGTGCTTAGAACCAAAAGGTTACTATCGAGGCGCCCACATTTCCAATTTGTACGATCAAGAGCAAGGATAAGAGAACCTTTGAGTTGGGTCATTTCCAGAATGGCCAACGCATAATCGGAAAAGTTGAAATGAAAGAATTTCAAAAAATTGTTTAGTGGGCCCCGTAAATCCAAGGGCAATCTTGTGTTGCTGGACAGATCCAGAGGCAATCATTCCCAAAATCATATTCACAAGCATTTTATTCTTGATAAGTTTCAGGGTAATAAGGTTTGATATTGTCGAGAAGGGCATTGAAATTTATAATTTTTTCTTTCTTTTTGTTTTTTGCAAACTAAAGATCTAAAAATTTATGAATATTTTCAGCCCTTTTTTTCTCCTCTCAAAAAATCATATGGTAGTGAGATTTTTGTCTAAACTTTACTTAGAAATTTTAATGAGAATTTTACCTTTATTAAATATTATTGATTGTAAATAAAATTTTTAAAGGTGCTTCTGTGAGAAGATACGCCATTTTTACAAAGACTTTCAAATACACATTTTGTGTTTTCTTGGCTTCTGCTTTGACTTCATTTTCAGCAAATACAGCAGAAGTTGATAAGACTGATCAGAAACTTCCTGTAGACGTCAAGGCAATGCTTTTTTCAGAAGATGCTCTCACAAATTATCAACGTGGACTGGCGCATATGAGAAAGCATGAAAACGATGCTGCCATTGGCTGTTTTATAAAAGCTGCAGAACAAGGGTATACACTGGCCAAATGTAAACACGCTTTTATATTGCTCAATGGTCCGCGTGTTAAATCGGAAGAGGAGATAAAAAGGGGGATTGAATTACTCCAAGAAGGTGCTCAGGAAGGGTGTATGGAAGCTTCTTTTGCTTTGGGTGTGATGTATGTGCAGGGTCGAATTGAAGGGAGCCAAGACGAAAATGATCAGAAGGCTGTTGAATTATTTAAGAAAGCTGCATCTACGGGTAACATTGTTCCTCTCGTCAATTTGGGCATTCTGCATATGGAAGGTCGCGTCAAAGGCCCCCAAGACAAAAATGATCAAAAGGCTGTTCAGTATTTAATAGTAGCAGCGCGCAAAGGAATTGTGAATGCCCAGTGTAAGCTGGGGATGATGTATCAGGACAATCGTGTTCCTCCTATGAATTCAAAGGATTATGACGAACCATGGGATAGTGATGAATGTGCCGTTTATTGGCTCGATAAAGCTGTTAAGCAACAGGATCCAGAGGCTCATTATTACCTCGGTTTGTTGGATATGGTGGGAAGAGGAGGGTGGGGGCCTTGTGAAGTAAGCTTTAAAAAGGCCTATTCTTTGTTTGAATTTGCCGCCAAAAACGGCATTTCAGAGGCATGGCATAAAATGGGGGTTATGTTAATGCAGGGGAGAGGACATCCTCGAAATCCTTACAATGATAAGCTGGCCGTTCATTATTTAACGATTGCTGTTGAGGAAGGGATTAAAGACGCAGCAGCTGCTCTTGCTTTTATGAATTTTAAAGGTCGAGGAATTAAGGAAAATCACCTTGATGCTCTGTACCTCTATATGCTTTCTTCCCTAGATTCTGAATTGTATATTCATGCTTTTTTGCATGTCCAACCGAGACCTTTTCGTGCGTTTGACTCTTCCCAGGATTTCTTGTCTCCACTTATAAAACAGTTGGCCTCATTGACAATGAAAGAAGAGGAAACGGAGGGGCTTCTTTCGTCAAAAAATTCTCTGTTAGAAACTTTGTTCTCGTTTAAAGAGGCTTCTCCTGGGCTTATGCTTGCTAATGTGCGGCCGAGCCAAAAAGTAAAAGATGCGATTCCTTTGCAAGAAGATGAGCCTTTTCTTTCATTAGATGAGGTTAATGGCGTTTCTTATCTCACCATCGGACAAGACAATGTTCGAATTGTTCGGGGGCTCATTGCTTTCATGGATGAGTTAAAAAATAGTCAGCCATTAACAAGAGAAGCGTCCGATCTACAGGATGAATTGCAAAATGTTATTTTTCGTGGTGCTGTCCGCCGTGAGAATGCATTTTTAGAGAAATATCCTTTAAAATCTCCAGCCATTAAACAGCAGCAGAAAAGCAACCATTTTTGTCTTGGACGTCGTACTTCTTCTGACGACGATCTTTTTTGATCCATGAAAAGTGTGAATAGGTGTGAGCTTATGCCACACACAATTTTATGAATTTCTTGACAAAAAAAGAAGCTAGGCTCATAGTGCCCCTCGAAATCATCACGTCAGTCCACGCGTTGCGTGCACTGATGCATTTTTCGTTAGGTAAAGAACTATGTTTGATGGATTAACGGGCCGGCTGAGCTCGATCATCGATAAAATAAAAGGGCGCAGTGCCTTAACCGAAGCTGACGTTAAATTGGCTTTGCGCGAAGTGCGGGTAGCTCTTTTAGAAGCAGATGTTGCGCTGCCCATTGTTAAGGATTTTATTGCCCATGTGCAAGAAAAAGCCATCGGTCAAGATGTGTTGCGAAGCATTAGTGCTGGGCAGCTGGTTGTAAAAATTGTTCACGATGCGCTTATTGACTTTTTGGGTCAAGAAGTGGTGGACATTGAGCTTAATGCTGTCCCTCCCGTTGTTATTTTGATGGTAGGGTTGCAAGGCTCGGGGAAAACCTCAATGACCGCCAAACTTGGTAACTATTTGGCGAAAAAGCAAAAACGTAAGGTTTTGATGGCATCTCTGGATGTGTATCGACCGGCAGCTCGTGAGCAGCTGCAAACCCTCGGACAGCAATGTGATGTTAAGACGCTTGAAATTATGGCTGAAGAAAAGCCGCTGGCGATTACTAAACGCGCTCTTCAACAAGCCCGCCTTGAAGGGTATGACGTTTTAATCTTAGATACAGCCGGTCGATTACATATCGATCAGCAATTGATGGATGAAGTCGTTGCGGTACGTAAGCTTGCCCAACCCGCGGAAGTTATTTTAGTGGCTGATGCGATGACGGGGCAAGATGCGGTTACGGTTGCTAAGGAATTTGACGAAAAAGTGAGCATAACAGCGATTGCTCTTTCCCGAATTGATGGAGACGCAAGGGGAGGGGCTGCCCTTTCAATGCGTGCGGTGACTGGCAAGCCGCTGAAGCTTTTAGGTACAGGTGAAAAGCCAGATCAGCTTGAACTTTTTCATCCTGACCGCATTGCAAGCCGGATATTGGGGATGGGTGATGTGGTAAGCCTTGTGGAAAGGGCGATGGAATCTGTGGATCAAGCTGAGACAGAAAAACTAGCCCTACAGATGCAAAAAGGCGTTTTTAATTTCAATATGATGGAATCTCAGCTTTTACAAATGAATAAGATGGGTGGAATTTCGAGCTTGATGGGAATGATCCCTGGTGTTAATAAGTTTCAAGATAAATTCGCTCAAGCTGGTGTGGATGATCGCTTTATTAAGCGACAAATTTCAATTATTCGTTCGATGACAAAGAATGAAAAGAATGATGCTCGCCTTATTAATGGCTCGCGTAAGCGTCGAATTGCTCTTGGAAGTGGGACGTCTGTTCCAGAAGTTAATAAGCTTTTAAAGCAATTTCGTGATATGAGTGACATGATGAAACGTATGCAAAAACTTGGCAAAAAAGGATTCTTACGCCAAGGATTACAGGGTTTAATTCCCCGCCGTTAACCTTAAAGGAGGAAACAAAGAAACATGGCATTAAAAATTCGTTTGGCACGGGGTGGTGCTAAAAAACGCCCATTTTATCAAATTGTTGTTGCAGATGCACGTTCACCACGTGATGGACGCTTTGTGGAAAAAGTAGGGACCTACAATCCTATGCTTCCTCAAGATCATCAAGATCGCATACGTCTAAACGTTGATCGTATTAAGCATTGGTTATCTGTTGGGGCACAACCAACAGATCGGGTGGCGCTATTTCTTGGAAAAGAAAAACTGGTGGAGTCTCCTGTTACGCGGCCTACACCAAAGAAATCAGCGCCAAAGGCAAAGGCTCAAGAGAGATTAAAAGCAGAAGAAGCGGCTCTTGCAGCAAAAGCTGAAGCAGCGGCACAGCCTCCCGCAGAAGTTGAAGCTGTTGCACAGCCTCCCGCAGAAGTTGAAGCTGTTGCACAGCCTCCTGCTGAAGTTGAAGCTGCTACACAACCTCCCGTTGAAGCCGAAGCAGCTGCACAGCCTCCCGCTGAAGTTGAAGCCGCTGAACAGCCAGCACCCGAAGTAACGGCTTAAGCACTTTTATGACGCTAGGTTCTTCTCACGCTCCTTCCCTTATTTCAGCCGCAGTGATTGTGGCTGCTCATGGTATTCGAGGCCATGTCAAGGTGAAGTGTTTCTTGGAGGATCCAAGTCTTTTAAAAACATATTCTCCTTTTTTGAATGAGCAAGGAAAACAGACGTATACGATTGATAAGATTCTTTCTCGCGCGAAAGATGTTCTTATTATATCTCTAGAAGGTGTGACCAATCGGGATCAAGCGGAACTTTTGAAAGGGACCCAGCTTCTGTTTTCTCGAGAACGATTGCCCGTTCTTGCAGAAGATACCTTTTATCACGATGAATTGATTGGCCTAACCGTCAAATCACCACAAGGTCAATCTTTAGGTAAAGTCCGTTCTATATACAATTTTGGTGCAGGCGAGCTGTTAGAAATTAAAACTCTTAAAGGCAATCTAGAAATGATTCCTTTCACCCAACAGATTGTTCCTGATATTAGCGTTCAATCTGGTGTTCTGCACTTAAGCTCAGAAGGCGAACTTTTCCTGACGGGAGGCCTTCATGTCTCCTAAGGTGACAGTTCTCACCCTTTTTCCGGAAATGTTTCCAGGGCCATTAGGTCATTCCTTGATAGGGAGAGCCCTTGAAAAAGCGCTCTGGCATTTGCAAGTGGTGGATATTAGGGATTTTGCGGAAGATAAGCATCAAACCGTGGATGATACTTCTTTTGGGGGTGGACCGGGCATGGTCCTTCGGGCTGATATCGTTGATAAAGCTTTATCTGCAGTGATGACAAAAGGCCAAGCACGGCTGATTCATCTCTCTCCGCGGGGAAAAGTGTTTCAGCAAGCTGTTGCGCGTGAGATGGCAGTGGAGGCGCAGCCCCTTGTCTTTCTGTGTGGGCGTTATGAGGGGATTGATCAAAGAGTTTTGGATGCGTGGCAAGCTGAAGATGTGAGCTTAGGTGATTTTGTCCTGAATGGCGGAGAGCTTGCGGCCATGACGATTTTAGAGGCGGTCTTACGCCTTGTTCCTGGCGTTATTGGGGATGAAGAATCTTTGAAAGAAGAAAGTTTTTCCCAAGGCCTTTTAGAATATTCCCATTATACCCGACCTCGTCAATGGCAAGGACAGACAGTTCCGGATGTGCTACTTTCTGGTCATCACGAAAAGATTACGGCATGGAGGCTTCAGCAAGCTGAAGCGATGACCCGTGAACGGCGTCCTGATATATGGGAAAAATACACGAGACAACATAATTTAACGTAATGTAAGGAGAAGAAAGATGAATCTTTTACAAATTTTTGAGCAAGAGCAGCTCACAAAACTCACTGAAAACAAGAAGATACCGGACTTTCGCGCAGGCGATACTCTAAAAGTGATGGTAAAAGTTGTCGAGGGCACACGTGAGCGTGTGCAGGCCTTCGAAGGCGTTTGTATTGCGCGGAAAAATGCTGGGATTAATTCTTCTTTTACCGTACGTAAGATTTCTTATGGGGAAGGTGTTGAACGTGTTTTTCCTCTTTATTCTCCCAATATCGAAGTGCTTCTTGTCCGCAGGGGTATTGTTCGTCGAGCAAAACTTTATTATTTGCGTGGATTAACTGGTAAAAAAGCACGTATTGCTGAAAAAATTATTCGCAAGACTGGATCAAGCATGATTATTCCTCAGGTTGCTGAACCCGTTATTCCTGTTGCGCCGATTGTTGAAGAAACAAAGCCCGAAGCATAAAAGAGACATCATCCTTTGGAAGAACAATAGAGATTCAGTCAAAACTGGATTTCTTCTTCCGAGGGGTTTTCCTCTCTTAATTTCTTGAGTTATTCTTTCAACTAAAAAATTTCAGTTTTTTCCGTATGCTCTAAATAATTTCTTTTCATCTTTAAAAACAAACCGTTATTATTCTTCATGGGAGCAGCGGGGTTGCATCTCGTAAAAGGTGAATAGTTTATTGATAATATGACTACCCCTTCGCGCATCTTTCTTGGGTTAGAAAAGCCTTGGCAGGGCGAAGCTGTGGCATTAGCTTTTCTTATCCCTCCATGTAACAGACATCAAGGTAAGATCAGACATTAATCCACATCGGAAGGATTTCAAGACACCTCATCAATAGATCTTCGGCACAAGAAAGGCTAAGCTCAGCTTTGCAGAACAAGCCTTTCGTAGCCAAAGATGACACACTCCTTATCTAAAATTTAGGCTAGATAAGAAAGAAGTTTCTTTTTTATTTGAGTGTGTTTAGGAAAATTTATTCCAAAAAAAATTAAAATTTAAATTTGGCGTCGAGAATACAACTCTCAGCATCCTCATAGTACTCTAGGCAATATTACACATCTGAGAAGTTCGTTAGCTTTTATAGCTTTAAATGAAAGGTAAATGGTCTTCATCCTAGAAATAGGACCGAGGAAATGAGAAAATTCTCAATATAAAAGGAAGAAAGAATAAGGAGAATTTTTTGATGAAGAAGAAGCAATTTAGTGAAGAACAGATAGCTTTAGCCCTAC
>JAGONT010000073.1 GCA_017992885.1 Alphaproteobacteria bacterium | reverse complement strand
GTGGTTGGACCTTTGGAAAAAATCCATGAGGGATGATCGAATTACCCAAGTCGATATTAGAAAAGTTAAGTCTCGAGAACAGGGAAGTTTAGAGTCTCTTGCGGGGGAAGTTGCAAAATATGCAACGAAGCCATCTTCTTATATTTTTGAGAATGAAGAAGGGGAGGAAGAAGCTTCTCCAAAGGTGATTGAGGAGTTGTATTATGCTCTGAAAGGTCGTCGTCTCATTGGATTTGGGGGCATTTTTAGTAGGATCCGGAAAGTGAAAAAGATGGTTGATGTGGAGGATGCTAATTTAATTCATATTGATGAAGAGGGAGTTTCAAAGCAATGCTCTTGTAAAATATGTGGGAGCACTTTGGTAGAAGAACTTTATGGCTGGAATTTTGGATTTAAGAGATATCGAAGGGTCCCTTTAGAAACACAGAGTGCAGAATATCGATCATATAAAACTCATTCGGATGAGGAGTTCTTTGGGGAAAAAGGAGTGGCGTCTTGTGCAAATAAGGGAGAACAAAAACCATCTTTGTTGTTGGTAGCTTTGAAAAAAAGAGCTGAGCAGGAAGAGGATAATTCTAAGGAAAAGATGGTTTTCTCATGTAAGGTTTCCTCTTCTTTGATTCCTTTGAGAGGTCCTCCCCTTGAAAATTTTAGGAGAGGGCTTTTAGATAGGTGATAAAAAAGTGAGCTTTTTCAAAAGATTTTTTTTGAAAAAGCTCACTTTTTGTCTTTTAATCTTTAGTTATTTCATAATATAGTTTTTCAAATCTCAAAGAATTATTGTTTCTATGTTCATGAAGTGGATGGTCAACATTTCTTGTATTATCCCATTCACTTTCTAGAAAACAATAGATAGGTTTATGTGTTTCTATTTCTATAGAGTTTACTTTTCTCTTTTGTGCTATAATAACACCAGTATAATCATTAATTTCTCTTGTTTTTTTAATGTTTGTTCTTTGAATATTTAATCCTTTGGGATTGTATTGAGGATCAATTGCCCATTTTTTAACAGCAATTTTCGCCGCTCTATAATCATCATCTTCCTGTGTTGCGAAGCTATGAGATGACATAGAAAAACAAAAAATAGAAGCTGCTAAAAGTGATAGTTTTATTGGAAATTTAGTCATAAATCCTCCTAAGTTATATATTTTTTATAAGCCTCTTAAAATAAAGTAGGCTAAGAATTATTTTCCTTTAACTTAAGTCAGTCAAGCTTTTTATCTTGTCTTATGATATTCTTTTTTTGTACAATAATACTGTACAATACTATGGGGGTGAATATGTCACTTGAAATTTCCTATTCTGAAATGAGAAGAAGTCTAAAAGGCTATCTTGATCAGGTTTGCTCTGAGCATAAGCCTCTCCTTGTTAAAAGACGTAAAGGAGAAAATGTTATGCTTCTCTCTGAGGATGATTATCGTTCTTTAGAGGAAACTGCTTACCTTTCAAGATCTCCTGAAAATCTCAAAAGACTTCTAGAGGCACTCAACAGAAAACAAGGGAAAACCCTTGACGAAGTCCATGAAGAACTTGGAATTTGATCTTAATGCTATTGAGGATATTTCTTATTGGATCAAGAAAAATCGGAAGAAAGCAGAGAAAATAATGTGCCTGGTTAAAGAAATAGCTAAAGATCCTTTTAACGGAACAGGGAAGCCTGAGCCTTTAAAACATTCTTTGTCAGGTTGTTGGTCTCGTCGTATAGACCAGGAAAATCGACTTGTTTACTCCGTTAGTGACCAAAAAATTCGAATCCTTTCCTGTCGTTTTCATTACTAGTCGATCTTGTTTTTGGTCTGGGTTGTATGTGACAGAGCGTCATTGCCAAAGGCAATGTGTAAGCGCGCATGTCTAAAAATCGACATGACAGTCTTTATTTGCTTTCGCTCCCTATTTTATAAAAAGTATAGAGTCACCCACGACGCCCGTGGCTGTTAAGTACGAGCGATATTTTTAAGAGCGTATAAGTGTGAAATATTAAAAGTAATTAGAGTTATATGGTAGAAAAATAAATCTACCGCTAACAGTCTGAGAAAATGGTTCACTATTTGCACTAGGATAAAGGTATTTTGTGTTAAGAAGTTTATGGCTACCATCTGACATTTCACTATGAAGATTAAAAAATAAATAATCGCTAAATTTTTTATTTTTTATAACGTATTCTTTGTTGTTATCAATAAATATATCGAAATAACTATTTGCTGTAATATGACCCCATCGTGCTGGGTATAAATGATTGTTAGCAGAGTTCTCAATATATAAATATGTTCCAGAGTGCCAATTTTTTATTAAGTATCCCTCTACTTTTTTTTCAAAAGTGCAAATACTTTGCTTCGAAATAGCTGGTTTCATCCCAGCAAATTCGTACTCCCCTCGGAAAAAAAGAAATTCCCCACGTGCTTTTATCAAATATGTTCCAGAAGGAATATCATCAACTTGCTCCATTGCTAATAAAGGAAAAGAAATTAATAAACCATAAATTATAATAACAAGTAATTTATTTATTATTATATTCATACTATCCTCAAATGGTTTTTTTATTTATTATTTTATTTTCTTAAAATTTGGCATTTTTTTAATTTATCCTTTTTTTAAAATATTTTCAATAAGGAAAAATATTCAATGATTTCAGGAAAAACCAAAACACAAACTAAAGAAACCGGCCTTTCCAAAGTGGATACATCATTTGCTCTTGAGGGAATGCTTCGATCTATTCAGAGAAAGCTTCACCAAGGACATAAGATCGCAATTACGAGATTTGGAACTTTTAGGATTTTTCAACTCAAGGCAAGGGAAGGGCATAACCCACGAACAGGTGAAGCGATGAAAATTCCTGAGAGGAGGATCGTTAGATTCAGAGGAGGGGCAAAATTGAAGGAAGATATTGCCTAAGCTTTTTGAAATAAAATGTGTAGAGGAGGAGGGGCTTATAATCCGCTTGCTCGAGTGACCCTTATCGTAAATAGGCCTCTTAGGACTCACACAATCGCTCTTAAGGGGAAATGGGGAATGAAAATTATCTTTCGCTTCTGTAGGGCCTTCTGTGGGGCTTGAAGATAGGTTTAAATTTCAACAATCAATTTTCTAAAAACTAAAATAGGTCTTCATCCAGAGGATGCGCACTTATGTACGATTGGAAATCGTCCTTGTGCTTTATGACCACGGGTGTCGTGAGGAATGAGATTTTTCTTATAATTTTTTGTCAAAGATCGGTGATATACCCTCTTA
>JAGONT010000016.1 GCA_017992885.1 Alphaproteobacteria bacterium | reverse complement strand
TTTACCCCCTTACCCAAAACATGTCAATACCATATTTCAATTAGTCACTACACTACATCTACCAAACTAGCGTGGCTCTTTTCCTCGTCTATTTCATCTCTCCACTATATAAAGTGCGAAAGTCAGGAAGAAAGCAACTCACACGCGCTAAACTTTATGAATTTATGGCAAATCTTCAACCTTGTCTGGTAGGCATGGAGGCTTGTGCAGGTGCACATCATCTTGCTAGGACGCTTAAGGAATTTGGACACGATGTAAGATTGATGGCTATCCAACATGTAAAACCCTATACAAAAGCTTATAAAAATGACTTCAACGATGCAGCAGGCATTTGTGAAGCTGTTTCTCGTCCGCACATGAATTTTGTTTCTGTCAAAACAGTTTCTCAACAAGATCTCCTGGCTATCCATAACGATAGAGCAAGACATGTTGAAGATCGCACAGCTTTAGCTAATGAGATCAGAGGGTTGCTCTTAGAGTATGGTCTAACAATTCCTCAAGGCATTCACAACATCGTTGCATTTGTTACAGAACTCTTAGACCCAGAAACTGAAGAAATTGAAGCTGATGTAAAAGTCCTTCTTTCAGATATGATGGAAGAATTTAAGAATAAAACAGTTTTAATTAATAAACGAGACGATTATCTCAAACAGCTGTCTAAAACTAACTCTCAAGTACAAAAGCTCATGACCATTCCAGGCGTCGGTGTAATCATTGCAACCGCAGTTGTGGGCAAGATAGGTGATATTAATGTATTTAAAAATGGAAGACAGCTCGCAGCATGGCTTGGCCTTGTCCCCCAACAATACTCAACGGGTGGCAAAGTTCAATTGGGTCCCATCAGCAAAAGGGGAGATCGAACTTTAAGGACTCTCTTGGTTCATGGAGCTCGGTCCGTTTTAAGTTCGATCAAATCCAAAAAAGATGAACATTTATCCTCTTCCATGAAATGGCTCAAAAGTGTTGCTGAGCGGCGAGGGCGTAATAAAAGCATTGTGGCCTTTGCCAATAAAATGGCCCGGGTTATCTGGGCGCTGTTGGCTCATGACACTAGCTATGAGGAGCATTACAATCGATCTTCATCTGCAACAAAGCAAGCAGCATAGGAAGGGACTAAAATGAGAGATTTTAAAAAAGAAAAACTGTATGCATTTGTAAGAAGGGAGCGAGAATGCCCTCTTCTTACGCTTCACGGTTATTTGAATAACAAACAAAAGGAGTAAAGGAGTTCCCACCAGGTGAGTACGCGAGAAGATAATTTGATGGGCAAAAGCCAATTCCTTCTGCTAAATCCGAATAGTGTAAGGGCTCATAGAGAAGCCGTCGCAATGATTGGAATTTGGAAGGTTCGCATATCCATTAGGGCTCGGAGAAATAACTCTTTCCATAATTGAAGCCGGATACATGACTGATGCTTTATTCTTATCTTATTTTTTCTTGCTTTTCACAGCTGGTCCATACATACACTATGTATAGGTATTGTCAAAACACGGATTGACTTCTGGACTTTACTCCCCTAAACTCACTAGAGTTTGGCCTGCAGACCTTGAAAACACTGGGTTTTAAAGAGAAATAATTTTTCATTTTCTGGCTATGCAAAATATATCTTAATACATTGATATTAAATAATTAAAAAACTCATTCCACCATGCATCTTGAAATTTCTAAAACGCAAATTATATTTATATTATCAATAAGTTATGATGTTTTTTTTAAGGAGATAAATCCCGTTAGAAAAAAATTACAGGGCAAAATCAAAAAGGTCCGTGTTTCAACTCGTTTGAATGAGAGTCCTGTTTGTTTTATAAGTTTAGGCCAAGAAATGGATCCCTATCTTTCCTTAAAGAAAAGGTTTGGCTCCTTTATGATCAAGCCCTTATTCTCGAAGTGCAATCTATTGCTGGTTTTCAGTTCTTTATCAAGTGCCTCACAACACTCATGAACAGTCAACTTAAAGCTGCTTAATAGCAAGAGTGCCAAAACTTAGAGCTAGGGGATTACTGACTTTAGGCGTGAGGACATGTAGTGGGCCTGACTTTTTGCATTACAGCGAAAATTCCCTCTCGTTCATTTTAATAAGTTCCTGGTTAATTTGAGACCTTGCTATCTCCAATGCTTTTTTTGTTTGATCCTGAATATGAGAGAAAGGAAGATCGTGTTTTGTTTCTTTTTGGCACGCCATATACTTGAAGAGGAGATCTCCCTCGTATCTCTGGAGATAATCGATTTCTAATTGATTGAGTTTCCTATTTGAAGCAGGAATGTATTGTTTCCTTTCTAATTTTTGTGCGATTTGAATTATATTAGAAGTTTGAGATTCAGAGGGAAGTATGCCATGAGTCTCTTTATATCTTAAAACGTTCTTAGCAGAGCTGGAGACTACGTCTTTAGGCAGTGCATATTTTTGAGAAAGTTCCACAGCAAGTTTTGATGTATGAGCTCTATTCTTTTTTAATTCTTGATGGGCATACTCAGCAATATTTGAAGGAATCTTTGTTCCTTCCTGTTTAGCCTTGAAGTAAAGCCGCCCTTCAATAGAAGCTAAGCGCTCTGCGATCATGTGAGCACGAAGGCCTTCGGTTTCTTTGAAGCTATCTTTTTCTTTCCATTCCTTGATGAGTTCTTTACGGATTTCAGGAATGCGATTTAGCTCGTACTTGGCTCTTAAGGAAAATTGAGCCACTTCTTCCTGCGTAGGGTTGTGGCCATTATGCTTATAGGCATGAACAAGGAACGTAGCTGTCTTTTCTGCTTGAAGGGGGAAGCGCTGAGCGCGTTCTTTGGTTAGCGGTTTGTTGCTTCTGGCTAAGGTATCGTTCAGTCTCTTTTCACAATAGGTAACAATTTCTTTAAAGGATTTACCTTCTAATGTAAACTTTGGAGTTTCTTTTTCACTCTTGAGAGGCTGTTTTGCCTCTTTCTTTTCAATATCCTTTACCGCATGGAAATCTCTTTGTGTCTGCTTCTCAGCTGAGGTTAGAATAGAGACAAGCAAATCCTTTGGTAGCTGTTTCTCTAAAATCTCCCTGATACTTCCAGGACCTTTTGCTTTGAGAACGTCATTAAAGTCTTCTCCAAGCTTATCTGGTTTGATGACCGTCACCTTAAATCCCTTCTTGTGGAGGGCGTGGGCAGACTTTTCAAGAGCTTTGGCTGCAGAAAAACCAGGCGCATCATGATCTCCGCAAATGATGACATGAGTGTTTGAATCTTTCGGTTCAAGGTTCTTAATATTAGAAAGGCCAAGGCTAGACTTGATTTCTCCCTTTATCACTGTTTCCCTAAAACTGAGAGCCGTTTCAACACCTTCGGCTATGAGGAAAGGTCCTAAGCTCTCTACGGGTTTCCCCTGTTCCCCGCCTACGCGGAGAGAGGGACGGGCCTGGATCGTTACAGCTGCCCCTGTGAGAGACCCAAAGGATCTCTTCGGAACAGGAATATCAGCTTTATTAGCCGTGGTGGAATCCAAAAAGGTCAGCTGAACGGCTGTAACTTCTCCTGCCAGAGAACGAGCTATAGCCATGAGAGCAGGAGGAGAAGCTTTACCTAAGCTATGCGCTGGCAAGTATAAGAGATCTTGAGGAAGATCACATTTAATGTTGCGATGTTCTCTCAGATAACGTTCCGCAAGCGTTCCTTGAATGGACTTGCCTTTTGTCCAGACAGATTGTGCACGTTCAGTCTTCTGCTTGATTTCCTCCGCCTCCTTCGCCTTTGCTAAAGCTTCTTTTTCGATCCTTTGAGCGTGAGGCAACCCATGGGTCTGTTGTTTTAGCACCAGCTGTTCAGGCGATACCCTTGCCCAGGAAGCTCCGTGCTCTATTGCATCTTTATAGGAAAGATTTTTAAGCTTGGTAAGCAGTTGCAGAGGACCACCTTTCAGCTGAGAATCCTTATGGCTACACCACATCCCTTTCTGAAGGTTGACGGAGAACTCCCCCTTCTCTCCATAGCGCCTTTCTCTGCTGGAAGACATAGCACGGTTATAATTTACGTCGATGGATGCAAAC
Organism: Alphaproteobacteria bacterium; assembly: GCA_017992885.1. Classification (GTDB taxonomy): domain Bacteria; phylum Pseudomonadota; class Alphaproteobacteria; order UBA9655; family UBA9655; genus UBA9655. The sequence continues at coordinate 49,402 of JAGONT010000016.1, read as the reverse complement.
ACATGATCTGCAAAATCAGCCATATACGCTTTAAGAGCATTCTCTACAATTTCTCTCTTATACTGGAGACTCTGGGCAACAAATTGCTGCTGTACGACCTTTTCTGAAAGGTTTATGGGGTTGTTTGTATTCTCAGTCAGAATCTTTTCAATGAGGGACTTCTCAACAGAAATCTCCTTACTAAGAGAATTTTCCCTGCTGGAGACTTCAACAAGAGAACGTTCTTTGAACGGATTCTTAGCGAGAGAGCTCTCTTCATGATGAAGAGAGGAAATAATTTTTTCCCTATTTGAATCAATTGATTGTGTTGCATCCATACTTACATGTTGAGGTTGAGATTGAGCTTGATGTTGGGGTTGAAGCTGAGATTGAACCTCGAAGGGGCGCTCCTCTTTAAGGGCGATATTTTCTTGTTTAGTGGTGGTATCTTCTTTTCTGAAAAGCGCTTCTGCCCGAACCTCTTCTCGAACACTGTCTTGGAGAATGCGGATTTCTTTTTCCCGGATTCTACCTAAGGAATAATTTCCTAAGAAATGATCTGCTACATTCCAAAAAGCCTCTGTTGTGACAGCCCCCATGGCTTCCAACTCATTTGACATCCGTTGGAAGAATTTGGTGAGGATCTTGTCATCCCGTTTCATGATTTTAGTGAGTGTCTCTGCATCAAGATAATCAGCTGCGGAAAGTTTCTCTCCTGATTTTGAGAGAACCTCTGGGAGCTTTTCTTTTCTCCAGAAATCAAGGGAGCTTCCAAACATTTTTGCTCCTTCCCGATGGCGGGTCATGGCTACATAGGCTAAGTTCTGGGTCATCTCAAAGGATGCCAGCACATAAGTTCGATCAACGGTTGCGCCTTGAGATTTATGGATGGTAATGGCCCATCCATGATCAAAGTAAGGATTGAGATTGGGGGAGAATGAAATTTCCTTACCCTCGTCCAGTTTAACTTTGATATTCTGGTTGTTAATGTCCGTAACAGTCCCCATGGTGCCATTTCTAACACCTGCCCAATACTTGTTTTTTGTAAAGACAATGCGATCTCCTTTGGAAAAGCCTTTTTCTTCTCGAAGGGTTTCTTTTCTTCCAAAATCATCCTCAATTTCTTTTTTGATTTTAAAAGTAAATTCTCCTTGTGAGAGATGGCCTGATTCTTTTAGAAGAGATCTGACCTGTCTGTTGAGATTATTGACGTCCCTGTTGCTATAAGCAAGAATGGCTATGCTTTTCTCGGGATTTTCTTTAAATGTGGTATGCCACTCATGGATAAGTTCTTCTTTTGCTGTTTGGCGAACATCAACGGTTTGACCTGTGGGTCTAAGACCCCTCTTTTTTGTTTGTCCAATGAGATGATCAAGGCCACATTCTCTTAAAACAGCTTTGGCTTCTTCTTGTTGAGCGAATTTGTCTTTGTCTTTATCCTTAAAGACAAGAGCAAGGGGGAGGGTATCAACGTTTCTTGCCTCAAGAGCAGGACGACACTTTTGAGCATTCTCGAGAATGTAATCCGCAGCGCCTTTTTCAATATCCTTCCAATTAAGATACTTTTGAAAATCTTCATGTTCTATAATTTTGGGATAAAGCTTTTTCAGCTCAGGATATTTCCTCTGCACATCCTTGGCCATTTCTCGATAAATGAGGGAGGAGACACGGTGAGAAGCTTCATAAAGATGAACGATACTGTCATAGGCTTTGGCATTTATGGCCTCTTTAAGGGAAGGAAGTTTCTCCTCAATGATGTGAATGCATTCTTTACCTTCATATTTTTGAATGGCTTCCTTTGTTTTTTGTTGTCCAAAAAGAACCGTTGCTTCTCTCTGCCATTCTTCTTTTTGACGAACAACCGTATTTAGTTCAGAATGCCCAAGCTTTTCTGTCACAAGACGAAAGGCAGGACCTGCTTCCACAGGCTGAAGTTGCGCCCCATCCCCTAAAACAATGAGCTTCACCCCCAGGTGCTTTACGGCACGTAAGAGCTGATCAAAGCGCCCCACATCCACCATGCCCGCTTCATCAAGAACAAGGATGCTTTTGTCATTATACTGACATCGTCCTTCCTCAAATGACTTGAGGAACTTATGTAAAGTTGTTGAGGTGATACCGTTCTCTTCTAAAGAGCTTCCCTCTAGATTTTGAGAGGCTTTTCCTGTAGGTGCAAGACCATACACCGCATATCCTTCTGCTTTCCACACCTCATGACAAACACCGATTGCGGTTGTTTTGCCTGCCCCTGCAATGCCTACAACGCATTTGATTTGTCCTTCATCGACCAAATGATAAATCGCCTTGATTTGATCTTGAGAAAGTCCGTCATGCTCTTTGAGCTTTTCGTTGGCCTTTTCAATGGCAAGTTCGATGTTTTTTCCCTGAACCCCATGGGTTTTAGAGTTTCCGAGCTCTTCAGCTTGTTCAATGAGAGACCTTTCTGCTTTAAGCATACTGCGGGTTGTATAAATGGCTTGGTCGCGTTCCGTTCCCGAGGAATTTTGTACTTTTTGGGTATGCAATAAGACCAACTCAGAGGAAGTCTTAATCTTATCCTCCAACCTCTCAAAAAGAGCCGCATTATCCACATACTGATGAAGTTTCTTTTGTACATCGGCCCACATAAAAGTGGCATGATGCTTGGTGACAATATCCAAAATAGCGTTAGGATTACGCATGATGCGGTAGAGGTTGCGAAGTTGAGCTGCTTGGAAGGCCTGCATCTTCTCTGTAACGGGGGTGATTTTTGTGTCTTTGTCAGGTTGGGGATCTTCAAGAGGATGAGCAGTTTCTGTTGATTCAGGAGATGCAGTAAGTTCGAGACTGCCTTTTTCAATACTTTTAATATCCTCATTTTTCGTGCTGGGATCTATTGTTTTTGCCTCTGTTGCTTTTCTCTCTAGCGCTAAAACGTTTCTCCCGCGTTTGGGTTGAGGCTCCATCTCAATGCCTCGTTCTTGATTAGAACGGTGATCAATTTGGACGTCATGACCATAGAGTTTGAGATAAAAGTTGGAATAGTGAGCCCATTGTTCCCGTAATTCTTGAACGACAGCTTTTGTATTCCAGATTCGTTCTTTTGTTGAGCTAAACCCTTCTTCATCAAGAGTGCGCATGGTTAGAAGAATATGGCAGTGAGGTTTTTCCTGACCTGTTTTTTTATCCACATCAAAGTGGAAATTAAGGAGAGCAGTCATGCCCCGTCCGCAAAGCTGATCTTTTACAAATTCTCGTGCTAGGGTAATGTTTTGTTCTTCTGTGAGTTCAGAGTGGAGGGCAATTTCAATTTCACGCCAGACTTGAGAATTGATCCTGTATTCAGCCGCTTCAACCTTTTGGATGAGGGCTTGCACGCCCTCTTGGCGATCTGTATTGATCAGATCTTGGATGTCTCGAATCCATTGAGGAGAATCCTCTGGCACAATAAGCTCAACATGTTGTACAGCTTTATTACCATAGTCAAAGGATTCCCCAGTACGCAGATCTAAGAGTTCACACCCTGCACGGTAAGCAACAGCGCCTACCGTATTTCGGGTGCTGTGAGACAGGATTTTTGCACTGAAATGGTAAAGCGCCATGGGGGATTATTGGTCCTTCTTTATTGAGTTGAGGCTAATCCTCAATCTCTCAAACAAGTAATTACCTAAAAACTCACCCTCCAAAATCTCATTATGGTCTGAGGTGCATGCACCAAAGCGCGCAAACCTAGAAGGTTTGTATAAGCGCGCCTCTCCCACTTTTAAAAAATGCTCGAGGACCGCTCTATGATGGTTAAAGTGTGTTTTTTTGTATGTATTCATAGATAAATGTTTATTTTCTGTATATAGAAGTTTGTTAATTATCTTCTTGAAATATAATAACAAATTGTGTAATTTATGTAAATCATTTTCGCTCTTCTCATGGATACAAGACAGGAGAATGGGCGGGAATGAGAAGAAAAGGAAAACCAATGACTAACAAAACTACTCCAACAGACCCAAAACCAGCTTCTTTTAAAGGGAAGAATCCAAAGTCTCCAGAACCACTTCAAAATAAGGAGAAGTTCCTCTCCATCGACGAAAAGATGCAACGTCTCAGAAAAAAACGAGAAAAGCTTCACATGAATGAATCTCTCTTCTTCACAAAAGAGGTCCAGAGAATCTTGGAAGACGAGTTTTCTCTTGAACTTGCTTTGGTCGTTTTAGAAAAGACGTGGCCAACAGCATCCAAAAGCCAGAAGGAGGAGTGGCGCAAGTGTGTTCCCTCCTTTCGTGCCTCTTTCATTCCGCCGTATGAGCAGAAGTCTCAGACGTACGATCCAGCTCTTGAACAGATTTAAATCTAGGAGGTACATTCTTATGAACTCTCTTAATCTCACTTATCATGGTATGAGGCGAGCAAGAGTAAAGTCGCTTGTGCAAATTGGCTCTCTCGTTGATCAGGCTGGACTTCTTGAAACTTTTGGCATTACTTTAGGGGAAGATCTTCAAAAAGCTCCTGAGCTAAAAATGTTATTTAAAGGGCTTCTCGTCTTGAACGATATGGTGACCTCGGGCGAAGCTTTTCATAAAGAGCTGTGGAGCTATCAAGGGTTAGAAGCTTTGAGAGAACTTAATGAACGCAAACGCCATTAGGAAAGAATGATACTTTATAAAACCAAACGACGCCATACCGGGAAACTTTATTTTTTAAAGTTTCCCGATCTGCTCAAAATAGTAATGCTCCTTTTTATAGGAGGAGGTGTGATTGGATTTTTGATTTTTACGTTCTTTTTTATAATGAAAGGGTAAGGTGTCTTTTGTGCGCATTAAATAAGAGCAAACAACTCAGTTGAGGTAAGAAGGTTGTTGAATATGGAGAGGAACACTATGATTCAGAGTGAAACTCATAATCTCTTATTCTCTCACCAGAGATGTTATAAAAAATAATTGACCTTTGATTGAGTGAGGGCTCGTAAGCTATCAGGAACTTTAAAAACCTCTAATGTCATGTGATGTGGAGAAATTCCTTTCAAGTGTTAAGTTCTCCCTGTGCAAATTTTACAAAAGGTAGACCTTTTAGCATGTTCTGGGCGATCTGATAGAATTTGACAAAAGGCTTCAATTAAAGAGCTCTCATGCATCCCTCATCCTTTTTCTATTGTCTGCTCCTATTTTTGAAAATTTTTGTGTGTGAAAATTAGTGTGAAAACTAGCACTTGCTTTTCAGAAAAAAGCCTGGCAAAGTTTAAAGGCGTGACGAGCAGATACATCACATCCACCCGTCACTGAACATAACAAACTCGCGAAAGGAGTCTATCATGTCTGATGTAACCATACATGCATCCCCAGAATTTCTCAACCGGCTTGATTGGCAACTTCGACGCTTCTTACTTTTGATAGAGGTAGTTGAAGGCAATGCCGTCAGTTTGGGAGAACTTCATGAGGCGCTTCACAACTTACTAGAGGAGGCACAGAGCAAGAAGTAAGACAACCGAAAAGAGGGGCCTTCAAAGGATCTGTCTGGAGAAGGCTTTTCTTTCCAGCTTGTTGCGAGGAGAGAATTTTGATTTTGATGGAAAATCGAAAACTCCACCTTGTTAACTACTTAAAATGATGGTAATAAAGTATAGAGAAAATAGACCCAAGAGCTGATGTTACCTTTAAAAAATCTTCAATCTTGAAGAAACTAAATATTGACAAAGTATAATGGATAAATTTTTTCAAAAACGACGTTTTGGAAAAAATTGATTTTTTTAAGGACATCCATGCCAAAGCGCATTTTGAGAAAATACAATCAAATTTTGGAAGAGAAACGGCATGACACAAGAAAATAAAGAAAAAGCACTTATTCAAATCGATAGACCTGTTCGTTTACTCGATGTGAAAAGCGATGTTGTCTTCAAAAAAATCTTTGGGCAACATCCAGAACTCATCAAAAGTTTTCTCAATGGCATTTTACCCTTACCTGAAAGTCATTTGATTGAAGAGATAACGTATCTGACTCCGGAGCAGTCGCCACGCATTCCATCTATGAAAAACACGATTGTGGATGTGAAGTGTACGGATCAGCAGGGCCGAATTTTTATTGTCGAGATGCAATTGTCTTGGAGAGCCAGCTTTATGAACCGCTTTTTATTTGGCGCGTCCAAAGCCTATGTTCAGCAAATGAAGAAAAGCGAAGCTTATGAGTCGTTATGTCCCGTTTATGGGTTAGCTATTTTGAATGAACCGTTTGAAAAAAAAACAGAAGAATGGTTTCACCACTATCGATTAACGAATGCGAAGGATTTGGATAAAACCCTAAAGGGATTAGAATTGATTTTTATCGAGTTGCAAAAATTCAAGCCGCAAACAGTTGAACACAAGAAGATAGGCTTATTGTGGCTCCGATTCTTAAGAGAAACAAACGAAAACTTAGTATCAATCCCCAAAGAATTTCAAGAGGATCCTGACTTGGCTATGGCAGTTGAATTGGCTCAAGAATCCGCCTATACGGAGGATGAATTGGCCTTATACGACCAATACTTGGATGCGATTCGCGTTGAACAGACAGTGCGTATAGATTCTTATAAAGAAGGGAAAGCTGAAGGAATCGAGGAAGGGCGGAAAGAAAAAGAGGCAGCAATTAAAAAAGCGAAACAAGAAAAAGAAGCGGCTCTCAAAAAAGCTGAGGAAAAAGCTCAGCAGGAAAAAGATGCCGCAGTAGAAAAAACAAAGAAAGTAGAAAAAATAGAAATAGCAAAAATGCTTCTGTTACAGGGCATAGGTATTGAAACGATTGCAAAAGCAACAACACTTTCTAATGAAGAAATTGAAAGATTGGGTGAGCGTGATCACATAATTTGATAGGAAAAGGCTCACTATTTTAATCAAAATATTTTAAGGACCAAAAACAAAGCCCTCCAAAGAGCTTGACGGCAAGTTTTTGGAGGGGCTCCTCTTTTTAAAATACAAAAAACAAAAGGAGGAGCTACCATGCCGCATAATTTTCTGTTCAATGCTATCTTTCATAAATTATTAAAAGCAATGGATTATGATCTTTCTCAAGAAGAGCGGGCGAAAGGTTGTCCTCACTGTGGAGGGGCGCTCCATCGCGCTGACTACCTTCGAAGCCCAATTGGAATACCAAAAGAACATCGCGAATATTACGAAGACCGTTACAGCCATTGTTGTTATAAATGCCGCAAACGAGCAACCTCACCCTCCTTGCGTTTTTTTGGCAGGCGCTGGTATCCAGGGCCTCTTTTTATATGGATTTCTACCCTACTGCATGGGGGTGTTAACAAATGTTGTGAACAAACGAAACGCATTTTTGGAATCATTCTCAGCAAAAAAACAGTTACGCGCTGGAAAAGATGGTGGCGAGAAGCCTTTAAAAAAACGCAATTTTGGAAATGGGCTTCAGAATTTATTCCTTGTGAACGCTTGAACGGTTCTTTTCCAAACCAACTCTTTTCCATGTATACCTTGAGTAAGGATAACACTTCTCTAAAAAAAGAATTACCAGAGAGAGCGCTTGCCTGTTTTGAGGGGCAATTGATTTGGGTGTTAACATTTTTGACGCCATTAGTGCAGCCTTTAAGGGGGAATTCAGTTCACGCAGAGTTTGCATCTTTATTTTAAAAAATAATGGACATAGATTCGAAAGACTTCTTCAATACTTAAAAAAGAGGAGCTTTTATGAATCAAAAAATATTCGATAAAAATGCCCCCACTAGAATCAATGGGCTCGATTTCTCTGTGGTTGAAGACTTAAGTTAAAAAATAAAGAAAGCTTATGTTAGCGGAATTTTTTACAAAAGATACATTCAAAAATGAGCTGTTTGAGTGACTTAGAGGAAAACTTAAAGAGGGAGGGATTAATGAAAACGTAAACATCAACAAAATAAGTCGCACCTGTGGTCAGTTTGCAATCTCCACAGGTGCAGAATACAGGACTTATGCGAAGGCCTATATGCAAGGGATTTTATTTTACTTTTACTGAATTGTCTATTTATTTTTTATATTTATTTACTTGTCTCTGTTTTATCTTGTTTATTTCTTGTTTCTCCCAACATAACCCTCGTTTTGAGGAAGGCCTTTACTTTCAATAAGCCCAAACTTTTTTTAAAAAAGAGAGGGTGTGTGTCTGCGTATATATAACGTTGTATAACGTTATATAGCGTTGTAAAACGTTGGATAAAGTTGTATAAGTTATTGAAAGTTATGCATTTTTTCTGAAAAAGGTGTTGACAGCCTCTCTTGTTAGCACTATCTTATAATCAACTGGGAAAGAGCTTTGAGTTTTCTCAAAAGCCCTTTGAAAGGAAAATATAATGGCATTAGATGCATCAGATTTATTAACACCAGAAGAACTTGCAGAACGTTGGCATGTAACGCCAGAGACGTTACGTTTCTGGCGATATAATGGGAAGACTCCCCCTTATATGAAACTCAATGGCCCTGTTCTCTATCGTTTTGGAGATATCCTTCAATTTGAAAAAGAGTGCCTGCGACGCCATACCGCTGACAACGTTCTGGTTAATGGAGTGGAGGGCAAGATGGAAGTGTAATGAAGTAAGTACTTGCCTGGTTAGCTAATTGGCTTACCAGTGCGTTAAGCACCTGTGAGGATCGTCGAAAATAATCACAGGTGCCCTAATACCAAAGAACCTGTAAAGGCCTTTATGTCTGTGAGTTTATTCTTCCTGTACATAAAAGTCTAGAGCATTCGTAAAGGTCTTTGCCGGTTCAATAACAATACAACCTTAAGCCTTCTTGAAAAAGGAGGCGTGGGGAGATTAACCAAAAGGACTTTGTATGCTTAAAATTATTGAACCACAAACTCATGAATTGCACAGCGAAAGGATAAACTCTCTTCTTGGTCTTTTAAAGATTTACCAGAACTTTTATATTGACCCAGAAGCTCAGGACAGAGCCACGTTTGTCATCGCTGAAGATGATAAGCGGGGTGTTTATGGCGGAGCTGTTCTCTACCCCCACCCCATCTCTTCTTTCTTCGAGTTAAGCTCAGAGGAGACAGACGAAAATAACTTGGTAAAAATGTTTTCCAGTGTTCACCTTAAAGGTGTTCAGCCAAAAGTGAAAGAGTATTGGACAGCCAGAATATGTCTTTGTCTTGGATATGATAGGTCAACCTCTCTTCGTGAAACAGCTGAACTTTATCGCTGCTTTTATCACAAGCTTTACAAAGCTTTTTGTTATTTTGGAGAAAAGGAAAATCTCGAGTATCTCAGCTTTACACTTCGCACTTCTGATACGCACGTTAATAATAACCTGCGTCCACTTACTTATCAAAGCTGGCCATCTCTTTTAGAGGTCCAACAATCCGATAACGGCTTTCATACCTATCTCCATGGCATCCTCTCCTTCAAAGAAGCTGCTTTGAAAGAAAGTACTTTAAAAGCAAGCAATTCTAAAGCGAACACCTTTAAGGTGAATCCTTTTAAAGCGAGTACTTTTAAAAGAGATCGTTTGAACCCCAACCAATTCCCCCAGAGGGGAAATCCATATCCATACTACCTCCTAAGTTCTAGGATTGAGTCTTCTTCAAATGAATGGAGGACATTATGATGTCACACCTTCTATCCCATAATGCACAAATGAAAACAAGGGACATTGACTCTCAGGAGCTGATACAAAATCAGCCTTTCAGCAACAATCCAGAAGGCATAATTCATACAGACATTATTCTCACTGAAACAAGCTCAGAAACCAATTCAAAGACGTTGGATGACTATCATATGGACACTCCTCTTGTTCCCAAATGCCTCCCTGGGGACGTGGGGAGCCCTGAAGGGAGAGAAGAGTTGACCTCTCCCTTCACAAGGGTTCCTTGTGGCAAGCCTAGAGAATCAAGAGTTTCTTTGATTCGTATGGAATTTGTAGAACTTACAAATGACCCCCTCATTGCAGCTGTACTGAACCAGTTGGTGTATTGGAGTCAAAGGGTTTCAGATTTTGCTCTTTTTTGGAGAGAAGAGGTATCTTCCTCTCCTGATGGAGCTTCCCCTCAATATGGTTGGTTTTATAAATCAACCAGTGAATTACTTGAAGAAACAATGGTTCGTGTGACGCCCGTTACCATGCGCCGATATTTGAGCTTTCTGACGGAACAGGGATGGATTCAAACGCGCGTCAATCCACGGTATAAATGGAACCGCACCCCTCAATATCGTGTGAACCTCAGAAAGCTATATATCGATCTCCAAGCCCTTGGCTTTAGCTTGCCTGGTTTTCCCCATGATACTATTTTCCCTCTTCTTCAAAAAGAAAGAGGAGAAAAAAATGTTTCTTCGAGCGATCAAAATTTATCATTCGATGAGAACAAAACTTTACTTTCGAAAGAAACAAAATTTTATCCTCGAGAGGGAAAAAATGATTCCTCGAATGATCAAAATGAGAACAAAGGTTTATCTTTACAAGAAACGAAATTTTCCTCTCGAATAGAAAAAAATGTTTCTTCAAGCGATCAAAATTTACCTTCCGATGAGAACAAAATTTTACCTTCGAGAGAAACAAATTTTTACTCTCGAGAAGAAAAAAATGATCGCTCTAATACAGAGATTATAACAGAGAATATAAACAAAGAGCACACACAGAGAAAGCGCGCGCGCGAGGACAAAAAATTTTCTGAAAAGGGTTTTTCTGGCAGCAATGTTTCTGAAGCGAGTTTTGCTGGACTCGACTTTTCTGCAAAAGTTCTTCGCATTTGGAACGCTTATGTGGGCCAAGAGGGAGCCGTCCTCTCGGAACTTGCCACAGGGTTGCCTCCTGTTCAGCTGACCGATGAGCGGCGGCGGAAGATCCATGCCCTTTTCCCTCTATACTTTGAGAACGATCTGAACCAGTGGAAGCTGTTCTGTGAACGTGTTTCTCGTTCCCCTTTCCTGATGGGGCAAGGGGCCCGAAGGTGGCGGGTGAGTCTCGACTGGATCCTTGTTGAGGAAAACCTCCTGAAAGTGCTGGAAGGCAATTTCGACGATGAAAAGCTTCTTGATCAAAAAATCGAAAAAGCCTTTGAAGACGCCAGCGCAAAAGAAGCCCGCACTGTCCTTGAGTCTATTGCAGACCCCATGTGGAGAGGATGGTGTTCTCACCTGAACTTTTCTCCTCAGTCGCGTGATTATGTGAGTTTGTTGGATCTAAAGACCATTGCCAATGCGAAATTTTTGGAAGTTGAAAACGATCGCCTTGTTTGGGTTGGAAGTTCAGATGCGCGAGCTCTCTCTAAAATTGAAGATTTACGCTTAAAAATTCTGCCTATTGTTCAGGACACGTTTCCTTCTGCCCGTACCGTCAGAACGCGTTTGATGAATGAAAAGGATTTTTCTCATCAAGCCGAGATACCAGATCCTTCTCAAATTTCGGCAATGCCTACTCATAACCAAGGAGAAAATCATTATGCTTAACAAAGTCATTTTAATGGGAAACGTTGGCCGTTCCCCTCACATCTTTTTAACCCAAGAAGGGAGGGAAATTGCAAACTTCTCTTTAGCAACAACTGTGATGTGGAAAGCTTATCCCCGTCCTCGCGAAGGCGGGGAATCAGAATGGCAATCTGCAACCGACTGGCATCAGATTACAGTGTTTCGTGGTTCCACGGTAAGGTGGATTAAAGACTTCGTAAAAAGGGGAGACACGGTCTATGTGGAAGGGAAGCTTGTCTACCAGCGTTGGACCGATAAATATAATCGACCTCGAATAACAGCCCATGTTGTCGTTTCCGGACAGGGCGGAAAAGTTGAACACCTGAGATCCTCACTCTCAAATTCTAAAAATAATCCGGTAAAGATCAAAACAAAGCAAGATGCACCCCTCTCGAATGAGGCCTCTACTTGCGTAAAAGATATGAATGAAGATGCGGGTGAGCCTGTGGGGACCCCTGACAACGACGCTCTCTCAGATCAATTCCCTCAAGATACAGGAGAAACAGCTCATGACCACTAAGGACATTTATTTCCAACAAAATTCATCAACAGAAGGAGAAACATCGATGGATAGTATGAATAATACAAAACTATTTTTTAAAGATAAGGCCGCATACACAGAACAAGTTAAGGTATTTTGCCTATTTGCTCTTGCCTTCTTAGCTTTTACACCTGAAGCCTTTGGTGTGGCCAATACAAATGATGCAGGGCTTAACCAAAGCACAACAAACCTGGTCGGCATTATTAACAACAGCCTTGTACCAATTACCCTTATTGCCGGTTGTCTTGCAGCCGCAGGTCTTGCCTTTATGAAATCCAGCCCAACGCCTTTCATTGTTGCCGTGCTAACCACCATTAGCTTTGGCTTTGCGAAGGTTTGGATCAACACCACTTATGCCATTTGCGTGTGAGGGAGAGGCATCATGGACAGAAATGAGAACTTTCTCCTCAACCGCTTAGACAAGCCCTTACGGTTTCTGGGCATTAACAAAGACGAGGTCTTAGTTGTTGCCGTTCCTCTCTTTGGGGGCTTGTTCATGGGTTGGATTATCTCTGGCTTTCTTGTAGGGATTGGGGTTCTTTCCCTTGTGCGTACCCTCAAGAAGCAAAACGAAAGTTCCGCCCTCATTCATGCTCTTTATTGGCATCTGCCTACGCCTAAAAAGGCCATGAAGTTGCCTGTTCCTTCTTATGTCCGGGAGACCATTGGCTAATGAAAGCAGATTTCCTCCGCCATAACATTCTTAAGATTATTTCTCAGAGAAATGCGTGGATTGGTATCTCGGCCCTTATGGCCACGAGCAATATCGTCCTCAGTAGTGCACTCTTTTTAAAGAATGAGCGGACGATTTTAGTCCCTCCCCACATCACAAAGACCTTGTGGGTAGAGGGAGGAGCAGTTTCAAAAGAATACTTAGAAGAAATGGGCCTTTATATGGCGAAGCTTCTTTTGGATTTGTCACCTACCAGTTTTGCTTATAACCACGAAACACTTTTAAGATACGCAACACCTGAAGCTTACGGTGTTTTAAAAAAACAACTTCTTGAAGATGGAGACTATTACACAAAACTCCAGCTCTCAACCCACTTTAAACCCACCGAAGTTAAAGCTAATCCGAGCAAGCTCTCTGTTGAGGTGAAAGGAAACCTCACGAGTTACGTTGCAGGTAAAGAGATTCACTCTTCTTTAGAGTCAATCTCTTTGCAATTTAGTCTCCGAGGAGCAGGGCTTCTTTTAGAACGCGTTACAGGAGGAATTCAGTATGATTCTTAAACCCTTTTTTAGTTTCCTTATATCAATATCATCAACGGCAGCTCATGCAGCAATTATAAAAAATCTTGATGAGCTGCGGGTCATTCAAGTACCCATCTCACAAGAAGGTCTCACTCGCATTAAGGTCCAAGAAGACCGCATCCTTCATGTCTTTGGCAATGCTAACGAATATGTTTTAGAAACAGATGAAAATCAAGGACAGGTTTTTATTCGTCCAAAACTTTCTGAAGAGGAAGCAAACATAAAGCCAATTAGTCTCACACTCACGACTGAGGGGGGACATACCCAAGATTTACGCTTAATCCCAAAACATCAAGCACCAGAAGCCATTATTCTTAAAAGCGATAGCGCCATCAGACAAGAGATTGAGAAGGAAAAGCGTGCCTCTGCACCTCTCTTCCGTGAGGAAATCGAAGGTCTCATGCAGGCCTTGCAAGAAGGACGCATTTCTTTGGGTTACAAAGAAATGCCCATCAGCCTAATCACTCTTAATGAGCCTTACCAAAGAGTGAGGGAAATTCAAGGAGAAAAGCTGAGAGGTCTTACCTATCACATTCAAAACAAAACCCAAAAGACACAGGTTTTATCTGAGTTCGAAGTGGCAAAGACATTGCCTTCTAAGAGCCATAGGATTGTTGCGATTTTGATCACCCAAAAAACCTTAAATCCAAAAGAAGGAACAGACATTCATGTTGTATTACGCGCAAATTAAAACCTGGTTCTTGGCTTCTGCGAAGAAAGGCTTAAAGTTCTTTCGTCCAGAATCTTCTCACACCGTCCAAAGACTTCAACTCTTTTGGGTTGGATGTGCAGCTTTAGTGATCATTGTTCTTGCCTATGGAATAAGTACGTTTTTATTTGGGAACTCGCCCCTTCCTCAACAAGAGGAAGCCGCTAAATCTACAACAACCTCTATTGAAACAGCCACAAAAAAAATTAACCTCGATGAGGCTTTTCGCAATGGTATTGAGGGTAAGCTCAAAACACTTTCTGATGACCTCCTAGCTCTCAAAACTCTTTTTCAAGAGGGAGCCAAGAGAGGGGATTTCCCCTCAGAAGGCCTTAATAATGAAGGAGACAATCAACCGTTTAGCTCTCCTTCCTCTCAAAGTACGCTTGTTCAAGATCTGGAAGCAAAAATCCTAAATTTAGAGCAACAGCTGGAAATGCAAAGAATAGGGCAATCCTCTCCACAGCCTTTTCTACCCCAAGGAAGTCAAGAGGAACAACAAAAAAACCTCATTCAGAAAGTCTCTCTAAGCCTTACAGAAAATCCAAAAAACAGACTTCCTAAAACTGTTGAAACAACTATTCCTGCAGGCGCTTTTGCAAAAACAGTCCTGCTTTCAGGGCTTGATGCCTCTTCTGCAATGACAGCCTCAAGTGATCCACGGCCCATGCTTTTAAGGCTGATTGATTTTGGAACGCTTCCGAGACGTTTCCAAAGTGATTTGAAAGATTGCCATTGCACAGCCAGTGCCTATGGTGATCTTTCCTCAGAGCGTGTTTATGCTCGCTTAGAAAAGCTTACTTGCGTTGAGAGAAAGACAGGGGAGATCATAGAAACCCAAGTAGCTGGCTATATTTCAGGTCCTGATGGCAAAGCAGGAATTAGAGGCATTGTGGCCTCCAAAGACGGCCAGTTCTTAGGGCGTAGTCTTGTAGGAGGTGTCTTTGCAGGATTAAGTAACGTGGCAAACCCCCAAAATCGTCAAGCTCAAGGGAATCCTTTTATGCTAGGGGGAAACCCACCGTCTCCACCTAACGTAGGCGACCTCTTTACTTCGGGTATGGCTTCTGGAGCCTCATCCGCCCTCGATCGCCTGTCCCAATATTACATTGATCGCGCTGAACAACTGCAGCCTGTCATTCAAGTAGCTGCAGGACAAGTGGTTGATATTGTCTTCACCGAAGGGACCTTCATTGGCAGCCAAGATGTGAAAGAAAAGATCGAAGTCCAAAGAGATCCCAGCATTCAATCTACAGAGCCCAATAACCAGCATTAAAGAAAGGACAAAACAATGCTTCACATTCAAAAAATAGAACATAAGGAGTCAGCCGCTTCAGTTACCCATCTGATAACTGATCACCGATTACTGATGACTGCTGCGTTAGCGCTTGCGCTAAGCGGCTGTATGGGCGTTTATGATGGAGGATTTGAATGCCCTCCTGGTGAAGGGGTAGGATGTAAGTCCATCTCTGAAGTTAACCAAATGGTAAACGAAGGCGAGCTTCCTAAGAAGGAAAACGGTTCTGACTCCAAACCCTGTGAACAGTGTAGCTCAAATCCCCAGTTTCAGAAAGATATAGAAGAGCTCCATATTTGGTATTCGCCTTGGGCGTTGGGAACAATATAGTGCAAAATCCTCTCTCCCAAAAAATGAATCAAGAGAAAAGGCCCTTTGGATCCACGTCCACAACACTCAAGTTAGCAAACGAATTTTTGTTCCCTCATAGCTTAAGTGAGATGTTACCCTATCGTAGTTTTGACCCAGAAACACAGCTGTTTCTCAATAGAGCCAGTGTAGGATTTGTTCTTGAAACCTTACCCTTGGTTGGATGTGGAGAAGAAATTCCTCGGCAACTGACGGGGATATTCCAGCATGCATTACCTCTGGGATCAAACTTACAATGTTTGTTGATTGCAAGTCCTCATATCGGTCCCTGGCTGAAGACATGGGAGGAGGCCCGACAAAATCTTTTTATCACAAAGTGTACATCAAATGAACGCTCTGAAGTTTTGCAAGAACTTGCTAAAGAACGTTGCTCTGCTTTTAGAAAGCATTCTGCCATAAGATCCTTCCGGCTTTTAATCTCCTATAGCGAGTCTCCTGCGATTTTTAAATCCTTTGAGAATATGTTGGCTTTGCGAGAACAGTTGCTCACGACCCTGAAAGGATGGGGGCTTCCTGTTAAGGTATGGCAGGCAGAAGATTTGATTTTAGGCTTGGATGATCTTCTTAACCCAACAGAACGTCTTCTTACAACACATGTATTAAGCTGGAATCCTCACGAAAGTCTTTCCCGTCAATGTATGTGTCCTGCAACACGCATTAAAATAGAGCCCTCTCAGTTGATCTTTGGAGAAGAAGAGCGGATCTTGCGCCTTTATACACCTCGGCTTTTCCCTCCTTTGTGGCATTTAGGAGCTATGAGTTATCTCATTGGCGATCCTTTTGAGGAGTTCTTACGTCTCCAAGGAGGCTTTTTTCTATCCTATGGCGTGCATATTTGTAACGAAAAAACCCTTAAAACCAAAATGCTGGCTAAATGTGGCAACGTGGAGAAACAAGCGGCTAGCCCCATTGCAAAGTACGTTCCTTCTCTTAAAAAAGAAGCAGAAGAATGGACCTATGTGCGAGAGAAGTTTGAAGAAGGGCAAAGGCTTGCACGCACGCGCTTCCAAGTAGGTCTACTTTCTCCTCCCCACCAAATCGCCCGGGAAGAACAAACTCTCTTTAACCTTTATCGCTCTCAACGTTGGGAATTGGTATTGGATAAGTATCTACAATTGCCTTCCTTCTTAAGCTGTCTTCCCATGACCTGGGGAGAAGGTGCCGCTGAAGATAGTAGGCTTTTTCAAAAAACAAAAACGACCCTCAGCCATGAACCCGCGAACCTCATCCCTCTCCAAGGAGAGTGGCAAGGAACAAAGTCTCCTGGCATGATGCTCGTGGGAAGGCGAGGACAGATTTTTTATTGGTGTCCTTTTGATAACAATGAGGGCAATTACAATACCTGTGTGGTGGGACGATCCGGTTCTGGTAAATCAGTCTTCATGCAAGAGCTCATGACGAGCATGCTCGGCATGGGAGGTCGGGTCTTTGTTCTCGATGTGGGAAGATCCTTTGAAAAGACGGTTAAACTTCTTAAGGGAACATTTGTAGAATTTTCAACACACTCACCTATTTGCATCAATCCTTTTTCTTCTCTTCCTTCCAATGATTCTGAAGCCGCCTCTGATGGGTTAGCTATGCTTAAGCCTGTTCTTTCTCTGATGGCAGCTCCTAAAGAAGGAACAACGGACTTAGAGGACACTTATCTGGAACAAGCGCTCCAAAATGCCTGGGATAGAAAACAAAATAATGCAACCATTACGAATGTTGCCAGTTTCCTTTTAAAGCATCCTGATTCAGTTGCTGTCACTCTAGGGGAACGATTGCATCCTTACACAGAACGTGGAACCTATGGTCGATTTTTTAACGGGCCTTCCAACATTGACTTCTCGGATACTTTGGTTGTCGTTGAGATGGAGGAACTGAAGGAACGGAAGGATCTCCAATCCGTCATTGTCCAAATGGTTATTCTTCAAATTACCAACTCCATCTACATGGGAGACCGAACCACCCCATCCTGCCTCATTCTCGATGAAGCTTGGGACATGCTCCGTGGTAAACAATCAGGGGTGTTTATTGAAACAGCGGCAAGGCGTCTTCGAAAATACTTTGGGGGCCTCATTGTAGGAACCCAATCCATTAACGACTTTTATGCAACCCCTGGAGCACAAGCAGCTTTTGATAATTCTGATTGGATGTGCCTTCTCTCTCAAAAAGATGAATCCATTGAAATGCTCAAAAATTCTAAACACCTTATCATGGACCCAGCCATGGAACGTACGCTCCGTTCCCTCCACACAGAGCAAGGCAAATACGCTGAAATTATGATCAAAGGCCCTAAAGGTTTTGCGGTAGGTAGGCTCTTTCTCGATAGCTTCTCAAAAGTTCTTTATTCCACAAAAGCAGAGGAATTTGCAGCCGTACAAAAACTGGTGCATCAGGGATTTAGCCTCAAAGAAGCTATCCAACAATGCTCCCAAAGGGAACCCGTATGAATAAGATTGATCAGAAAATAGATCCTATACTTCAGAAAAAAGAGCTTAAAAAGCTTATAAAATTAATTTTAGTTGTGGGGATTTTTATGGCTATAGGATGGTGGTTTACAACCTATACACAGCTTTTAGAAGTTACCTCAGAGAGCCTAGAAGGTACCCACTACCTTCTCGTTCGTAAAAGTAGTTCAATCAATCGAGGTGATATTGTTGCCATCCAAGGTCATAAACCTCAATACTTAGAAGGGAGCTATCTTTTTACTAAGCGTGTTATAGGCTTTCCTGGCGATCAGATCACAAAAACAAAAAAAGACCTCTCAATAAAAGCTAAAAACGGGTCTTTTACGACAATCTATCCACTCCTTGACAAAACACAAGAGGGGCAAGTTCTCTCCCCTCTTTCTATTCCAACTGTTCCTGAGGGTTATCTTTTTGTTGTAGGGGACCATATTCGCAGTTTTGACTCGCGCTACAAAGAGTTCGGGCTTGTTTCAATTGATAACATCTATGGCAAGGCGCTTTTAAAATGGTGATGAAAAAAACTGTTTTTTTCTTTCTCTATCTTGCTCAGCTTAGCGCTTTGCATGGGAAAGACTTTGGAATAAATGGCACGGTTTATCCAATTGATGAACAAGACCCCCTTATTCTCATCCAAAGCAAGTTAAAAAGTATGGAAGAAAGGGGAGCACTGGAACGCCATCATCAAGAACTTCAACAGAAAGCAAAAGCAACCATTGAACGCCCAAAACCTGTGGAAGGTATTGCCAAAGCTCGTGAAAGTTGTGTGTTTTATTACGATCCAACCTATATTGTCGCAGATGATATCAAAGATCATACGGGACGGGTTTTTTACAATAAGGATACAAAAATTAATCCTCTTGAAACTGTGAACCTTTCCCAAGGACTCCTGTTTTTTGATGGAGATGATGCGAATCAAGTTACTTTTGCAAGAGAGAAGCTAAAGAAAAGTCCTCTCAAACTCATTCTTATTAAAGGAACGCCTTTAGCTCTCTCCGAACAACTAAAGGTTCCTGTGTATTTTGATCAGGCAGGTCTTCTTACTAAAAAGCTCAACATCAAGCATGTTCCTGCTTTGGTGACTCAGAAAGATCTTCTCCTGCGCATTGAAGAAATTGACGTAAAAACACAAACAACTAACTCATCAGCATTAGAAAAGGTCCTCATAAGATGAAAGAAAATTGTTGTAGAAAAACAAAGTATTTGAACTATTATTCTCTCAGGCTTCTGATAGGAAGTCTATGCCTAACTTTACCCACACTTTCAGCAATTATCCTGCTTATTGTATGGGAAAGTTTTGATTTTCTTTGGGTCCCCATCCTCTTTGGAATTCTTGGGTGGTTTCTTATTCTTCCCTCAACTTACACTCTTGTTCATCCCTCAAAAGAGCGTGTGGCTGTCGATGCTCTTTCTATGGGCTTTGTTGCCATGCTTTGTCTTTATTCTGTCGCGATTTCTTCTAAGTGGCCAGCTTTAATACAAGTTTTTGACTTAAAAACTCCACCTATAGGTGGTGCGAATGCAGAACAATTTGATCTCAAAGAAAGAGGTATCCCCCCTGAATATTTAGAGCAACTTCGCTTACACATGGAAGAACTTTCACTTGCCTCACAAGAGGAAAAACTTCAGGAGGAAGATAACCCACGATGAATTCCCCCTTTCCTTTACAATCTCAACTGTCTTCAGAAGAAAACCATAAAAATAAAAGCCAGCTTAAAAAGCTTATGCCTAAAAGAAGATCAAATGAGGATAAATACTCCGAATGGCCTGACAAAGAACCCTTAGTTTTTGAAGACCCCCAGTTAGAGTGGAATTTACTTGATTTTACCGAATGTAGAAAAGCAGGGCAGATAAAAAGAAGAAATAAAGTTAAGATTTTCTTGCGCATACATTTTTGTCTTTTGATTATGTTTAGTTCTTTGTCAAATGTTGAAGCGTGCTCTGGCCGGTTTGTCAACCCCGTAACAGATATCTGTTGGTCATGCCTTTTTCCTATCTCAATTGGCCCTGTAAGCGTAAGTGGTGGTGGACGAGAAGATACACCTAATCCAGGCCAGATTCCTTGTTTTTGCCCAAGGCCACCCATTCCTCAAATACCAGGAATACCAGTAGGATTTTGGGAGCCAGTAAGGCTTGTGGACGTTACACGTGTTCCTTTTTGTATGGTCAACATGGGAGGCGTTAAAATGGGAAATAGCTTTGTAAACTATGGTATCCATGGTGCAAATGGTGAACGTAGAACGCAGAATAGTTTTTACCAAGTTCACTGGTACGTCTATCCCGTTATTTATTGGCTTGAACTCCTGGTCGATTTCCTATGCCTTGAACAGCAAAGTTTTGATGTCGCCTATTTGACAGAATTTGATCCTCTTTGGAATGCAGATGAACTTTCTTTCATTTTAAACCCAGAAGCTATTCTTTTTGGCAATCCCATTGCCCAAGCTGCATGTGCCGCTGATTGTGCGGCAGCAACAGCTGGATTTCCTCTCAATCCTCTTTTTTGGTGTGGAGGATGCCAGGGAAGCCTTTATCCTTTTACAGGCAACAATATAGCTCACAATGGGGGCGTTCAGGCCAGCCTTTTGATAGTGCAACGGATGATGGCCAAGCTTCATCGAGAGCTTTTGCTTTGGGGGACAAGCGGTTATGAGGCTCTTTGTCAAAAGATTCCTCTGCCTATTATTAAGAAAACTCAATACAAAACCCAAATGGTCTACCCTCGTCCGACTACACGTGGACCTATGGCCTGTAATCCCTTGGGACGTACGGAAGTCATTTGGGGAGCGGGCCGCGAATTTCCTTATAAAGGCGAAGATTTTGGATATCTAATTTGGAGGAAGAGGAACTGTTGCGCGCTATAATTTTTGCTATTTTACTATTTATTTTCAATGGATTGTGCTCATCTTGTCCTCAGGAAAACACATGCCCTGTTCAATTGCAAGAGAATTTTGTACGAGACTCTCTTAAAGCCATTGAGAAAATAAGACAGAACAAGGAATTCCAGTCTTTCTTGAAAAATTCCTTTCAGCAAAGAGAAATTATTCTAGAAGATAGAGGGTTTCAAGAGAGTGTAGCAGATCTTCAAGTTCAGGATCCATTACAGGCTTCTCACTTTAAACATAATTCAAACGTTAAAGTTCAGTCAGGAAGTCTTTATATATTTGTCTCCTTTTCACTAGGTGAGAAAGCACTCCTTAACCTTGCTCATAAGGCCAAAATTTATGGAGCAACTCTTGTATTGAGAGGTTTCAAAGACGGAAGCTATCTTAAGACAGCTCAAGCTCTGCAACACATCATTCAAGAAACAGGGCAAGGCTTTATGATTGACCCTGAGCTTTTTTCTCTTTTTACGGTTACGGTAGTGCCTACCTATGTCTTGAGCAAGCCTTTTCCCTTCAAGGCTCCAGACCGCACACAAGCATCCCCTCATGATCGCCTCCAAGGGCATGTGAGTGTTTCTTATGCTTTGAGTGTTTTTGCAAAAGAGGGGAGTTTGAAAGAAGACGCAAGCTCTCTCTTAGAAAACGCATCCTTAGAAAAAGGGAGATCAAAATGAAGAGATTGGTGTTTCTCTGCCTTTGTTGGACCTTTATTTTTCCTGAAGTGATTCTTGCCAGTCCAACAGCTAACCTTAAATCAGGCGACAAAACAGCTCAGGAATTTCTGAATCAATTGGAAGCCAAAAAGCAAGAAGCAGGAAACCACCCCTTTTATTCAGGACACTCAGAGGCAGCTAAACTAAAAAGCAGAGATCTTACGGGACGTGCTCAAAGTCTTAGTCAATCCGATCCTGCAAGCCAAATGCTTTATCAAAGCGCTGACTCACGCCCTCAAGTTAAAATTGATCGTTCAAAAGATCCTCTTCTCACAGGGTCTCAAAGAATCATGACTATGCCTTTAGAAGTGATTGGCGGAAAAGGCACACGTGTGGTTGAAACACAGCAGGGAAATAAAGATGAGATTCTCACTTGCGAAGAACCCGGGGATGATTCTCTTGAAAGTTGCACACGTCAGCTCGTTGTCAAAGTCATCAAGACAAAGGTTTTGAGAGAAAAATACGAACATTTCCACCTTACCGGATGTAAAAAATCTCATAAACCTTACCATGTCCGCTCTTGCCCTGCTCTTCTCGCTCACGTTCGCCAATGGAGAAGTCGTAGAATCTGGAAAAAGAATGCTGGGCCTATTGATATCACGGCAGCTTTTAAAGCCTGTTTACAAGAGGTAAACAGTAAAAAACTTACACGGTGCTATCGATGCAACAACCCTAGAACTATCGTCCCTATTGATCTTCAGGAAGATCAAATTCAGAAAGTTCTTATTGAAAGAAATAATTTAGGCCAACCTTTAATTCAAGGTAAAACACACCTGAGTCGTCATGGACGACTAAAGGTCTATAATTTGAATGCAACGATCAAAATCACCTATGAAGAAGAAACTTATACCATTCTCCCTGATGAATGGGCATCTAATTGTGAAAAATTAGAAGCACGCGTTGATCAAGGGCTTTGCCACTATGATACTAAAGAATGCACACAAGGACCTCAAACACGTATCATTGAGGGGATTCCTATCACAAGAGACTGTTGGCAAGAAAAGCTGACCTATGCCTGCGATTTCCCTACAAAAGACAATTGCGGTCCTTTAAGGGCACGAGGCTGTGTGCAGATTAACTCATCCTGCAAACAAAACGTTGGTAACACGTGTGTCGCTTATACCCAAACATATCAATGTAAAGGAAACTCTCGAACGAGTTATCAAATTACAGGAGGCAACACACCCTTCTGCCTTGATGGAAGTTGTAGAGATCAAAGTTTAGAAGCGAATAATGAAATGATGTCCTCTCTCGCACAGTTAGCCCTGCTCAAAGACATGCAAGGAAAAATAAATTCTATCTTTGAAGGAGATGAGCATCAATGCTCAAAACATATCCTGAGCTTCAAGGATTGCTGTGGGTCAGGAAAAGGCTGGGGAAAGAGTCTCGGTCTTGGAGGATGTAAGTCAAAGGAGAAGCTTCTCCATGAAAAGCGTAAAGGGCGTCTTTGTCATTATGTGGGAACCTATTGCGCTAAAAAGGTCTTAGGCCAATGCGTTAAGAAAAAATCTTCCTTTTGTTGCTTCGGGTCAAAACTCCTCAAAGCCTTTCAAGAGCAAGGAAGAAAACAAATCAATCTCGGTTGGGGAAAAGCAAAAAAACCCCTCTGCCGTGGCTTTACCATTGAAGAAATCCAACGCATTGACTTTTCCAAGCTTGATTTAAGAGAAGCCTTTGAAGATCTCATGAAAAACTATAAACCTCAAAAGCTCCAAGGAATGGGAGAAAAAATAGGCGAACGGCTTGATATTATAAAAAAGGGAGTCGCTCCCGGTACAAAAAAACAGCAAAAACAGAGACCGGAGGCATAGCCGATGTTGCAGAGAATAGGGTTACAGCGTTGCAGAATAAAGCGTGTTAAATGGAAGGATAAGATCTTATATGTAGCATTGTCTTCTGCTCTTCCGGTGTTTTTCAACACTTCTGTAAAGGCTACTTCTCAGCCTTTAATTCAGTCTCCTCAGAAACCTCAGGAATTTGTAAAAGCTAATTCAAAAAATTCCCCTAAAATTGGGTCAAGCTTCAAGCTTGCCTTTTTTGAGAGGAGAGCTGAGGGTTGGCATTGGTATGAGTCGTGGGACAACGATAAAGCTGATGAAGAAAAGAAAAAACCTGAGTTAGTCACTCCTCATCAAACACCTACAGAGGAAATTGAAGCTCAACGCAAAGACATTGAACAAAAACTTCATGCAGCTATTGTTGAACCTACACGGGAAAATCTTATCGCTTATATTATTGCTCAAAAGGTTTTGATGGACCAAAGCCAGAGATTTTCTGAGTCTTGGCAACAGGTGGTAATGACCACGCCTGCTTTAGATGAAACACTGATCCACCCTGTCGATCAAAATGCCCGCCATGTGTATTACAATGAAAGAAATAAAGAGCTTACCAAGCACATTAAGGCGCTTTCTCAAGAATATGGACTGTTCTTTTTCTTCAAAAAAGCGTGCTCTTACTGTCATCACTTTGCCCCTGTCGTCAAACATTTTACAGAAAAGCATGGGTGGTCCGTATTGGCTATCTCTTTAGATGGAGGAGGGCTCCCTGAGTTTCCTTATGCAAGGCAGGACAATGGCATTGCAGCACGTCTTCAAGTCACTCATGTCCCCGCTCTCATTGCTGTGCATCCCAGATCAGGTCAAACAATACCTCTCGCTTATGGGCTCGTTTCAGAAAGTGAAATTGAAAGAAGAGTTGAGCTTCTCACAAGAGCGGTTGATTTTGAAGGAGTTAAAAAATGAAACAAATATTACTAAGGACGTTACTTTATCTATTAACATTGAGCTCTCCCTTATTTGCCAGTATGCAGGATAATCTAGACAAAGCCTTTCAAGTTCTTGGCATGGCTCATAATGTGACAGAAGGAGGGGGATATCAGGATCAAACAGGTGGATTTTATACGGGCGGTCGTGTCTTTGCCCGTTCTCGTGTGAATAATGCAGATCTCTTTTCTTTACAACTTCCTCATTACCGTGCTGGGTGTGGGGGAATTGACCTGTTCTTAGGTGGCTTTAGCTACATTAACGCCCAGCAGTTTATCCAATTGCTTCGCAACATTGGCAGCAATGCAAGTGGCTATGCTTTTAATCTAGCTCTTGCCACAGTTACACCTCAAATTAAAAGTGTACTTGATGACCTCGTGGCTAAAGTTCAGAAAATGACCAATCAAAATATAAATTCCTGTGAAGCTGCTGCAACTCTTGTAGGGGGCATGTGGCCTCAATCTGATGCAAGCACCCAGCTTCTGTGTAATGCCATGAGCAAAGACCTTGGTATTGCGAGTGATTGGGCCCAAGGTCGTCAAAAATGTGGCGCTGAAGAACAAAGAACAGCTGTCTTAAACCGAAAAGGTGAAAAACCAGGATTTAAAGATATTCTAGGAGATGAGTTTAATATTGCTTGGAAAGCTATTCAAAAGAATGGCTTTTTAAGAGCAGATGGAGGATTAGCTGAATTCTTTATGACCCTTTCAGGCACCATCATTTCCCGACGCGTCGGCAATGAGCTTGAAGTGAAAGTCCTCCCTTCTAAGAGTACCGATCCTCAGCTTATCTCTGCTCTTATTATGGGGAATGTGCCTGTGCAAATTTATAAATGCGATAATGCTTCAGAAGATAAGTGTCTCGCTCCCACCCTTCAAAGCGTGGTGTTCCCAAAGGCAAAGGCGCTTTACTCAAAAGTTGATCAACTCTTGATCTCTCT
This sequence comes from Alphaproteobacteria bacterium, assembly GCA_017992885.1. GTDB lineage: Bacteria > Pseudomonadota > Alphaproteobacteria > UBA9655 > UBA9655 > UBA9655. The sequence goes on along the minus strand of JAGONT010000016.1, from coordinate 24,114 downwards.
TTCCAAAAAAGTTCAAAAACATGAAGAAATCTCTGAGTTAGAGGAAGGATTTGTGAATGCAACGATGATCCCTGTTTTGAAGATTATAGCTGTAGAAGCTGCCTTTAAGGAAGGAGGTCCTATCAGTGTGGGTGAATTCAGTGAGGCTATTGCTCACGATATTCTCCTTCAATACTTGGATGAGGTTATGTCTCTTGTTTGGGACAGTGTGATCCAACTTAAAAAAGTCCAAATCAATGATGGGATGATTGAGGAGTTGAGATCAGGCATAGCACGTTCTCGGAAACTTCTTTATGCCAAACGCACAGCGCTTTTTGAGCAGATGACTATCACCCTTGATTTGATTGAGAGAACCCAACAGATCGAAGCAAAACTACAAAATATGTTTATTTCCTCTCAACAAGGCACGAAGGCAGGAGGAAGATAAGATGGCGCACGTCATAACCACCTATGGAGGAGGAGAGCTCTTTACGCTTGTTTTTGATGCCATAGCGGCTTTGTTTAAAGCAGATCGCACAGGAATGGTTATGACCTTAATTCGCGTGGGACTGGTGGTTGGATCTGTCTATGTGGTCATGCTCATGTTTTTAAGAAGCAGCCTCCAAGAAGGAATCAAATGGTTTCTTTGGGTTGTTGTTGCAACCAATCTGCTCTTTCTCCCTAAAACAACCGTTTATATTGATGATCCTTTGACAAAAATAAGAGAAAAAGTTGATAACGTGCCCTTTGCTTTGGGAGCTTTTGCAGGCTTTGTAAGCCAAGTAGGAAGGGCTATCACAGAAAAAGTAGAATCTGTTTTTACCTTGCCTGGCTATATGCCCTATCATCAAACAGGAACGGTGTTTGCGTCTTCTCTTATGAGTCAGGTAGGGCAGTTTCGTATTGTAGACCCTCTTTTTAAAGGAAACATGGAGCGGTTTATCAACCAATGTGTGGTTTATGATGCTATGATTGGCCATAAGTACACACTGACAGACCTTCAAAACACACCTGATATTTGGACTCTTGTGAGAACAAAGGCTTCTCCTGTCCTTGGATTTCTTTATAAAGAAGGAAACGTTCCAGGAACCATTGTGACCTGTAAAATAGGAGCTCAAAAGCTCAATGCTCTTTGGAATGCTGAGATTGTCAAAGCAACCTTAATCTATGGCCGTCGTGTTCAAAATCAGAATTTAACCAGAGGCCTCTTTTTTACCCATTTGCACAATGGTTACCAGCTCCTCTCAGACATATCAAAATCAGCTGAAGACATTCTCAAACAGGAAATTATGATCAATGCCATTGAGGAGTCAAGCAACAACAAATTGTCAGAACTAGGAGCAGCCTCTAACTATGCCGCCACAAAGGCCCTGCTTCAGCAAAGATCTGCTTATGCGGTTGCAGGAGAGATTGCAGCCAGAACCTTGCCTTTGTTTAAGAACGTGATTGAAGCTCTGAGTTATGCGTTGTTTATCTTCATTGTCGTCTTAGCTCTTCTGCCTAATGGATATAAGATTCTTCTCACCTATTGTGGTATCTTAGTGTGGACTCAGCTTTGGGCACCCCTTTATGCGGTTCTTAATCTCGTTATGACCCTTTATGGAAAATCTGAAACAAAGAGCTTGATTGGAGAAGAGGGCCTTACCCTTCTTAATTCCTCAGCCATCATCAATGCAAACGCGGATATGGTCACCTTAGCGGCTTGGCTCTCTGTGAGCATTCCTTTTATTTCTTATGGTATTCTCAAACAAGGGGCTGCCGCCTTTGTAGGGATTGCACAGCATTTAGGCTCTGCGATGGAATCTGCTGCCAGTGGGGCAGCAGCTGAAACGGTCTCTGGTAATGTAAGCTTAGGGAATTTTACCATGGGAACTCAGGCTTACCAGAACACATCTGCTTTTCAGCACAATACAAGCCCTTCATACAATTCGTCTCAATTTAGATCCATGGGAGCTTCAGGCGTCGAGCAAAACACCTTTGCTGATGGAACTCAAGCTTTTAATGACCAAGCTATGTCACGCCTCAGTGTGCAAATCATGGGAACAGAAAATACAAGCTATGCTGAACAGGAAAGCTTTAACAATGCCTCGAGTATAGCTCGTACACAGAACGTGGCAGCAACAGAGGCAACAGAAGCTTCTCTGCAAACAGCAACGAATTTTCTCTCTCGGTTTGGTACAGATCAATTTAAGGGAGAGGACTATAGTAAAAACATCAGCGCATCTGATTCCAAGAGTCTTCAGAACTTCAAACATTTTACAAATACCCTTCAGAAAGATTTGAACCTAAACGAGGCTCAAGCTACAGAAGTAGCTCTTGGCGTTGGAGTAGGGGGAGGGTTAAAATTCTTCAGTGCTGAAGGAAAAGGAAGTTTCTCGAGCACTGCCGCACGGCAAAAAGCCTTTCAAGATGCAAAAGCGATAGCCGATCAAATAGGTTATTCAGAAAATACGGAGAAAGTTATCTCTGCAGCTCAAGCCTTGTCAGAAGGTTCTCGTGATTCTAAAGGGGCTGAGCTAGGAGAACATGCATCAGCAAGCCTCAACAAAGCGAAAGGCTTAAGAGAAGAAGCCTCTATTTCTCAAAATAAAGTAGATACTCTCTCGAAAGAGAAAAACTCTAGCGAAAGTAAGGCCATAACGATTAGCAAAGAACTTACGCAAGAAGTGCTAGAGTTTATTGCCCATCAACCTACAAACCCTGGGCCCAATGGTGTCTCTGGGGGGCAAATCGGCTATAAAGAAGCCCGTCGTATTCTTGAACAAGGGGGGGCAGAACGCGCTGCTTATCTTAAACGCTTCCAAGAAAAAAATCCTCAGTATTCCATCCAAAGCATTAATGTGCGAGGAGAAGAATCGATCCTTAATACCCAATACGAAACCCAAGCCCAACATCACAGAAATAGCGCTAACGTCCAAGCTCAAAACGCTTCCAATGTTCAAAGTGTCCATCAACATGCGAAAGATGCAGGGTTTGATAAGAAGCATCTTGAGCAGACATTCTTTAATTCAAAGGAGCCGGAAAATTCTCAACAAAAAGAAAGTCCTGCTGAACAAAAAGCACCACAATCCAGCGGCCAAAGCACCCAGAGGAGAAGTACGCCACCTGTCCAAGACAACGTACAGATCCAACCTCAACAGAGCACATATAATGCAAGTATTCAAACCCAAACCTCATCACATGCTCAAAGCGCACAAACCGAAGAAAGAGACACTGGTTTGGATAAGGGAAATTCCGATAAATTTCATTCTCGTAATACCCTTCTTCATCAGATCCATTCTGATCAGGTACCCCTTCATTCAAAGCAAGCTGCAAATCCTTCTCAAGAAGATGCTGTTAAACAAGCAGCGCCACGATCTGCCGGTCAAAGTATCGATGGGGAAGAAACGCTCTCCTCCACCAATACCCCAAGTGAAGCTCAACCCCAGACAAACGACACTGGCACTCAAGTTCAAAACTCTTCCAATGGTCAAATGGTGCAGGAACATCTTAAGGAAGATGTTCCTGACAAGCCAAAAATCGAAAATCCTCAACAAGAATCAATAAAGGACTTTGTTGAAAAGAAATTTAAGGAAACAGACAAAAAAATAAATAGGGGGAAAAAGTTGGTCACAGATCAAGAAAAACCCCTTCAGGACGAACACAAAGCAGCCAAAGATAAAACTTTGCTAGGAACAGCAACAAAGAACCTTGCGACAACTGCAGGGGAAGGGCTTCTTAGCGTTGGCAAAGACATTAATGAAGCTGTTAAGAAACTCCCCCCTGAACCACCCATCATTTTCCCTTAAAAGCAGATAGGAGATAAGAAAATATGTCAATCTTTAGAACCATTACCCAAGGCGGACAAGTCCATATCCACCAACTTCATATGCTCAAGCAAGTGGTGATGGCCGGGATGATTGTGGCATTTGTAACAGGACTTTCCTACTTTTCTTGGAAAAGTTATAATTTTCTTGGGTATGAGTGGAGAGTCCTGTCACAAGTGACTTGGGCTAAGTTCATGATTGCCACAACTCCTTCTGAACAACATCCTAATCTTTATCAAGAGTATGTGCCTCTTAAAGGAAAACCCTATAAAAGAAGCTGTCTTAATATACTTAAAGATCCATTACTTCGAAAGACGACGGAGCAAATCGAAATGCGGCTTGGAAAAGCTTTTTATACCAGCTTGTGGATGGCTCTTGCAGGATTTCTGATAGTGATGGCCTTATGGTTTTTTATGGGGCGCCGTCAAAAGCAAACGGACCATCAGCGAGGGACAACGCTTCTTCCTTGGAGAAAACTGGCAACCCTCATCAAAAAAGAAGATCAAGCCTCAGATTTAAACTTTGGAGACATGCCTCTTTTAAAAGATAAGGAGACCTCTCATATCCTTATTACAGGAACCACAGGCTCAGGAAAAACCAACAGCTTTCATGGCCTACTTCCCCAAGTTCGAAGAAGGGGCGATCGGGCCGTCATTCTTGATGCCACAGGAGACTATGTTTCGAGATATTACAACAAGAAGACAGATATTATTCTGAATCCTTTAGATGAAAGGTCTCTCCCCTGGAATCCCTGGGCCGATTGTCGTCTTGACTCTCATTATGATGTTCTTGCTGAGTCCCTTATTCAACCCAAAGGAGGAAATAGCGATCCTTTTTGGGATAAGGCCAGCCGAGCTCTTTTAAAGACAGCTTTAAGAAAATATGCCTATCACAAGAAAGACAATATAGGAGAATTAACGGCTTTTCTTATGCATTCTGAGGACAAAGAATTTGAAAAGTTTTTTAAAGGAACGGAAGCTGCAAGCTTTGCTTCTTCAAGCAATACAAAAACAACCCATTCCATTCGCAGCGTCCTCTCTTCTCAGATTGAAGGATTTCGCCACTTAGAATCGTCAGATCAAAAAAAGAAAGATAATAAAGAGAGCAGAGACAACAAAAATAGCCAAAATAATGAAGAAAATAACAACCATAAGAGCCAAGAAGAATGTAAAAATTCCAAAGATTCAGATAACTCAGAGCAACAGATTTCTGTCTACCCCCATTATTTTCCTGATCAATATTCTTCATCAGGAAAAAAAGAAAACACAGAAGAAAAGCCAGAACCAAGCTTTTCCATTCGCAAATGGATTAATGGAGAGAAACAAGAGATAGGAACTCAGAAGAACAATGGCGGAGGATGGCTCTTTATCACAGCCCGTGCTGATCAAAGGCAAAGCCTAACGCCCCTTATCTCAGCTTGGATGGATATTGCCATTAATGCTCTGATGGTCCTCCCAGAGGATTATTCAAGGCGTCTTTGGTTTATCTTGGATGAGCTGGCTGCCCTTCAAAACCTTCCCTCTCTTCAACGGGGCCTTGCAGAAGGGCGCAAGTATGGGGGCTGCTTCTTAGCAGGATTTCAAAGTAAACCTCAATTGGAGGACATTTATGGACGTTCTGCAGCTGAAACCATGCTTGATCTTTTTAACACCAAGGTCTTTTTTAGATGTACCGAACCTTCAACTCAAACCTGGATCTCAAAAGTATTGGGGGATAAGGAAGAAACTGAACCACAAGAAAACATTTCCTATGGAGCCAACAGCACACGAGATGGGGTGTCTCTTAGCCGCCAAACTCGCCAGAAACCTCTTATTCTTCCTACAGAATTCTCTCAACTGCAAGACCTGGAGTGCTACGTTAAATTGCCAGGAGATTACCCATGCACTAAGTTTCAGATGACCTATCAGGCTGCGACTTCTCATATACCACCTTTCTTGCTAAAGCCAGAAAAAAAGAGAGAATATCCAACCTATGAAGAGCAGGTAGAGGAAGAAGAAGTTCCACAAGAAGACAACGAGTATTAAAAGCTTCGTTGCTTTTTGCAATTCCTCTAAAATTTTTTCTCAAAATTTTCCTTCTTCTCCTTGGGCATGAAGTTGAGTGTTTTGTCCAAGAATTTGAGCAAGCTCTTGATTGGCCTTCTTCACTTCGTCCTGGCAAAACTTGCAAAGCTTTCCCCACTGCTCATTCTCCAATTGGAAATTAAATATTTTGTTGTTTTCTTTGAAAAAATCATCTCGACTTTCAATTAATTGATCAAAGACTCTCGAGATCTCTGGGTCCTCAAAAGGATTTCGGATTCCCGTAAATTCTCTAATAGCTATTCTTCTTGCTGTATTACATGTATTTGCAATAAGTGAAATAGTGCTTGCTTTTTCTTCGATGTTTTTTTGATCTAATTTGTCGTTAGCATACAAATTCAATGTCTCCATAAGGCTTTTAAAAATCTCTTGTCGCTCATTAATGGAACGTTGGCAAATGGCCATGTATGTCACAATATCTTTCATAGGAAGCAGGACGGTTTGCTGTGAGCTATTGACATACTCAATTCTTGAACCTGCTCCTCTGATTGAAAATATGACGAATAAGACGATAAGAAGAAATATAATTGCCCCTATGATAAGTCCTGCCCATTCTTGAATCACTTTTCCCCACATCCATAACTTAGCAGGAAAATTGTAGTCTCCTTTAAGGATATTTAGCATTTCTTGAAGAGAATCTTGTTTTTGACTTTTATTCATTGTATGTTCCTTAATATTTTTAATACATTTATACGATCAAATAAAAACTCTTACGCAACCTCAGACATAAGCTGGTCAACCTTATTGCCAAAGACCTCCGTCGCTTTCCTCAAAGGTTCATCTGCAAGGTGAGCATAACGTTGTGTAGTAGAGGCCTGTGTGTGACCTAAAAGCTTACCCACAATGCTTAAGCTTAAGCCACTGGACACTAAGTGAGACGCATGAGTATGGCGCAAATCATGAATACGGACGTTTTCTAGATTTGCTTGTTTAAGGACGGTGCTCCAGAGCCTTTTAACCTCTTTCAAAGGTTCCCCCGCTTTTTTCCCAGGAAAAAGATAAGGTGAAGTTCCATCACTTCTTTTTTTGAGTGTTTCTAAAAGAAGGAGAGCCTTATCTGAAAGAGGGAGGTGCTCTTTCTTCTTCTGCTTGGTCAAATGGGCAGGTTTAATCCAGAGCCCTTTTTCGAGATCAAACTGATTCCACGTGGCTTGAAGCGCTTCTCCTTTACGAGCTCCCGTTAAAAGAAGAAATTTAAATACATAAGCTGTTAAGTTTTCAGAGTGTTTATCAAGAACTCCCCAAAGCCGCTGGAGTTCCTCGTCATTTAGCCAGCGATCGCGCTTTTCTTCTTGGTACTTCTCAATTCCTTGAGCAGGATTATCAAGTCTCCAGCCCCAAGATACGGCAAGAGAAAACATTTTAGACAAAAGAGCGACAACTCGATTGGCTTGGTAGGGGGTATTTTTAAGACGTAAATGCAGACTTTCAACGTCACGACGAGAAACGTTGGCAACTTTTAAAGAACCCAAAGAAGGTAAAATGATATTCCTGAGAAGCTTGTTATCTTCTTTTAAGCTTTTTTCGCGTTTTTTCTGACCATGTCTTTCAATATAGTCCCGTGCAAGATCCTGCATACCAAAGAGCTTCTGAGTCTGTTTTTTGCTCTGAACGGGATCTTCTCCATGAGCAGTACTTGCCAAGTGCTTGCGAGCTATGGCTCTTGCCTCTTCTGTGGTAAGTTGGCCATGAACGCCAATCTTTAAGCGCTTAAGAACACGATTTTGATTCCGATATTGGATGCAATAGGTTCGTCTTCCACTGGGAAGAACAATCACCCCGAACCCTTTGAGACTTGTATCCCAATACTGAGATAGCTTATGAGGATCAGGGGTGATACTTTCAACAAAACGTTTGGTAATATTTGGCATAGAAGACCTCCATTGTTGGCGCTCTCTTTATACCACTTTTTTAAATTATCATCAAGAATATTATCATTAAACTATCATCAACAGGGGTTAATTTCGATCACTTTTTACCACGTTTTATAAACGCAAACACACTACAAAAATCTTCTGAAGCCAAGTCTTACATTGAGAAAACCCTGGTGCCGGATGAGGGATTCGAACCCCCGGCCTACTGATTACAAATCAGTTGCTCTACCAGCTGAGCTAATCCGGCTGTGTTTAAGGTTTATAACGTATATGGCATTCTAGGCCAAGCCAAAAAGAAATTTGAGAGCAAAAGATATTTTTGTTAAATTATAACCACTTAATGGACGGCATTTTCCAAGATTCATTAAAGACTGCCTCTTTGGACCAATAAAGTCATAAGATTAAATAAAAAATTAATTTACTATAAAAAATAAAGGTATCCCGTTTTATGGAAAATATTGAGACCTTAAAAAAGCGCTTGCTCTATCAAAGTCAGCATCGAGGCATACGAGAGATGGACTTGCTTTTAGGAGGATTTGCTCACTCCTTTATAAGAGATATGGGCTTAATAGAGCTTCAGCAGTTTAAGGATCTTCTCGCTCTTCCTGATCAAGATCTTTGTCGATGGCTATTTGAACAACAGCCTCTCCCCCCCCAGATTTCCTTTAAGCTAGGCGAGAGAATTAAAGCGTTTAGCCAAACGCTTACCAAACACATTTAGCCTTCCTTCATAAGGGAAGACAGGACCTGATCAATCCTTTGATGATAGGCGTTAATCCATGCCCTTTCCTTTTCAGTCAAAAGGGAATCTTCAATTAATTTTAAATCAAAGGGCACAAGAGTAAGGGTTTCAAATCCGAGAAAACCTTTGAAATCAGAAAGCTCAACGACCTTCACTAAACTTTCAATACGAATCCCATAGGCCCCTTCTTGATAATAACCAGGCTCATTAGAGAGAATCATGCCAGGCATTAAGGGAACAAAAGCCCCTCTTTTTGCAATACTTTGAGGTCCCTCATGAACACTAAGATAACTTCCCACGCCGTGGCCTGTCCCATGATCATAATCACACCCAATATCCCATAAAAATTGCCGAGCTAAAACATCTAACTGGGCTCCTGTGGTTCCCTGGGGGAAGTGGGCAGTGGCAAGGGCAAGATGACCTTTAAGAACACGAGTATAGCGATCTTTTTGCTCAGGTGTTGGCTCTCCACAAGCTACCGTACGCGTCACATCCGTCGTGCCTGTCAAATATTGGCCACCGGAATCAAGCAGGTAGAGTCCTTCTTGCGTTAAAGGAAGACTAGAGCTCGACGTCACTTGATAATGGATAATGGCTCCATGAGAACCAAATCCAGAGATTGTCCCAAAACTTAGATCTTGGAAGTGCTCCCCTTCTTTGCGAAATTCATATAATTTTTGAGCAGCAGAAAGTTCCGTTATTTCACCTTGCAAAGGCTGTTTTTCTAGCCATTTAAGAAACCGACACACCGCCAAACCATCTTGAACATGGGCTTGTGCAGCTCCTTGAAGTTCAATCTCATTTTTAACGGCCTTTGGCAAAAGACAGGGATCTCTTTCTCTGCTGAGGGGCACTCCCGTTTTTTCGAGAGTTTGAAGGATAGCAACAGGGGCTGTTTGTGGATCTAGTTGACAAATGCCTTCGACATTTTTCAAATGGTCAAGCAGCCGATGAATGTCGATGGCTCGCCCACTCCCTTGTTGAAGATGATTGAAGACCTCACCATTTATTTTATTAAGATCAACGAAAAAATCGTAAGAACCATCTTTATGTAGCAAACACACACTTTGAACAACAGGGGTGTGTGGCACATCACGACTCCTAATATTTAAGAGCCATGCTATGGAATCACACGCTGTGATCAAAACATGATCAGCTTTAAGACTCGCACCTACTCGACGGCGTTTGCTCTCATCACTTTCTCCGGCATATTGCAAAGGATAAAGGCGAATAAAGTCTTGCGGAGGACTCGGTCGATTAATCCATAAATTATCAATGGGATTTGCGGATAAGGGAACAAGTGATCGAGGATAAGGTTGCAATTGAGTTTCTGTAAAAAGCCATGGATCGTAGCCAATTTTTTCGTCAGGCAAAAGGTTCTTTGAGGTCCACTCAGAGGGAGTGCACTGAGTCATATTATAAAGTTCATAAAATTCTGGAAGCTCTTCTTTAGCTTGTAATGTATACCGTCCATCGGTAAAGAAAACTGCCTTCTTCTGAGTGAGGACGACAAAACCAGCTGATCCCGTAAAACCCGTTAACCATCTTAATCTTTCGGAATGGGGAGCAATATACTCCCCTTGAAATTCATCTGTTCGTGGAATTAAGAGAGCAGAAAGCTCTTCTTTTTCCATAAAGGTTCGAAGAGCTTTGACTTTATCCATGATTGCCTTTTCGTAAGATGAGTGTTGACCAATCACCAATAAAAAGCTGATCGACAAGTTTTGCCCCCACACTTCTATAGGAATCAATCACATCTTCGGCTTGACGATTCAAAAGACCTGCAAGAACAACATAGCCGGCGGGCGCTAGGGCTTGGATCATACGACTTGCCATTTGACAGAGAGGACCGGCAAGAATATTGGCCGTAATAATATCAAAAGTTCTGTTATTAATGGCAGAAAATCCTTCACTGACTTGAGCTTGGACAAAAGCATCTAAATGGTTCATCTTCGCATTTTCTTGAGTAACACGCACAGCCTCAGGATCATTATCGCAAGCTAAAACCGGAACTCTCCATAACGACGCCATCCCTAGAGCCAAAATTCCAGATCCACACCCCATATCTAAAGGATGGCAAAAGGGCTGCTCCTTTGCAAGGAAGGTGAGCGCTTTGAGACATCCTTCCGTAGATTCATGCTGACCAGAACCAAAGGCTGTTGCGGCATCAATACATAACGGAAAAAGATCTTGGGGCAGTGGATCTTGAATGTGTGATCCATAAATATAAAATTGTCCAATGGTAAGAGGGGAAAAATCCCGATAAACAGCTGCAACCCAATCTTCTTCGGGAAGAAGGCCCGCTGTTAGGGTGGGAATGGAATGCCCCCTCTGTTTAAAAAAGGAGGAAACTTTCGCCATGATGGAAGTTTCCTGGGGGAACTCATAAATCGCTTGAAACGTCCAGTTTTCAGGTTCTTTTTCATACCAACATGAAGAAAGTGCTTCTTCCTCTACATAAGAAGAAAGATCTTCCGCTAAACTGACATCAAAAGGGCATTCTAATTGACCTAACTTCATTCAGCTTTCTCCACAAAATTTTTCATTACTTTCTTAATACCCGAATGATCAAAATCAATTTCAAGTTTATCTCCCTCAAAAGCAGTGACAAGACCATAACCAAATTTTATATGAAAAACGCGCTGCTGAATTTGAAAATCTTTTTTCTTTAAAGGTGGAGGGGGAGCCTCAGAAGCGCGCTGTTGAGGCATAGACGAACGACGAATAAAAGGATGGGTCAGCCCCCCAACATTTGTACGCTCTGTGTGGTCTAAAGGAAGTTCATCAATAAACCGAGAAGGAAGGCTTGACTGCCATTGATTATGCACCCGTCGATTAGCGGCAAAAGTAATAATCGCCTGGTTTCGCGCTCGCGTGAGACCTACATAGGCTAGCCGTCTTTCTTCTTCGAGACTAGCACTCCCTCCTTCACCCAAGGCACGGGGATGAGGAAAGAGTCCTTCTTCCCATCCCGCAAGAAATACGGTATCAAATTCCAGACCCTTAGCACTATGGAGAGTCATAATATTGACCATTTCAGCTCCCATACCCGCGGCATTTTCCATGACAAGGCTAACATGCTCTAAGAAAGTCGGTAAACTTTCAAAGTCATCAATGGCATTTACAAACTCTTTCAAGTTTTCCAAGCGTCCCGGCGCTTCAGGCGATTTATCTGTTTGCCACATGGCCGTATACCCTGACTCATCCAAAATAATTCGTGCGAGTTCACCATGGGGGGTTGTCTCTAATTGCTTACGCCAGCGGCCAATATCAAAAAGAATTCCTTCTAAAGCTGTTTTTGCTTTTCCTCTTAACTCGTCCGTTTCCATAAGACGAAGAGTGGCTTCCGTAAGAGAAATTTCTTCATAACGAGCATATTGATGGAGAGTTTGCAGCGTACTCGTTCCAATTCCTCGCTTAGGTGTATTAACAATACGTTCAAAAGCAAGGCTATCGTTAGGTTGGACAACAATGCGCATATAAGCCAGAGCATCGCGAATTTCGAGCCGCTCATAAAAACGCGGACCTCCAATAACCCGGTAAGGCACACCAAGCGTAATAAAACGCTCTTCAAATTCCCGTGTTTGAAATCCTGCACGCACAAGGATGGCTATTTCATTGAGAGACTGATTTTTACGTTGGAGAGTTTCCACTTCATCACCTACAAAACGAGCTTCTTCTTCCCCATCCCATAGTCCTTGAACACGGACTTTTTCTCCCCCCGCCTGTTCGGTCCATAGGGTCTTTCCAAACCGACTCGCATTTTGGGCAATAAGGCAAGACGCAGCTCCTAAGATATGCGCATTTGAGCGATAATTTTGCTCAAGGCGAATAATTATAGCTCCTGGGAAATCCTTTTCAAAACGAAGGATATTGCCAACTTCGGCTCCCCGCCATCGATAAATGGATTGATCATCATCACCCACACAGCAAATATTCCCAGATCCTTGCGCTAAAAGCCTAAGCCAAAGATATTGGGCCACATTTGTATCTTGATATTCATCCACAAGGATATAACGAAACTGGGTGGTGTATTGAGCCAAAACATCTGAATGTTCCATAAAGAGTTTTAAACACAAAAGAATCAAATCGCCAAAATCAACGGCATTAAGAACTTTAAGGCGATTTTGATAAAGGCCATAAACGTGAAGAGCTGCCTTTTCAAAATCTGAACCAGGAGTCGAAACTTTCTCTGGCATAAGAGCGCGATCTTTCCACCGACTAATAATAGAGGCCAAAACACGGGGGGGAAACTTTTTATCATCAATTTCTTCGGCCTTAATAATTTGTTTAATAAGACGCAGCTGATCATCCGCATCTAAAATTGTGAAAGAACTTTGAAGATTTAATAATTCTGCATGACGTCTTAATATACGCACACAGACCGAATGAAAGGTCCCTAACCATAAACCTTCGGCAGGCCCCCCAACAAGACTTGCCACCCTTTCTCGCATTCCCTGCGCAGCTTTATTGGTAAAAGTCACAGCTAGAACTTGAGAAGGCCAAGCTTTACGACTCAAAAGAATAGCCGCCAATCGCGTTGTAAGAACACGGGTTTTCCCTGTACCTGCCCCTGCTAAGACGAGGAGAGGCCCCTCCGTTATCTCAATAGCTTGTCTCTGAGCAGGATTCAAAGAATTCATTTGCTCAATAAATACAGAATTTATATTTTCACGGCCCTCTAAGGACATATTAGTTGTTTGTGCAAGTGTCATTGTAGGGGTTATATCATGGTCTTCAGGGCAATTGAATATAAATAAACTTACTTAAAACTGTGGGACCACCAATTCGCTTTAAGCAAAAGCAGGTTGTTCTTCAAGAATCTGTGTTGATAGTTTTTCAGAAAGCATCATAAGCCCATAGCTGATTCCTGAGATAAAAAGACCTATAAACCAGGCATAGTGATAAAAAGGAACAAAATATTCAAGTACTGAATCAGGACTACAGACTTTTATCTGGACAAGAAATCCTGGGATATTGGGAAGAATTCCCAAAATAAGAGCGGCAATAGCTTTAAGGTTATAACCGCCAAAATAATGATAAACTCCTTCACGTTGATAGAGCGCTTCTAGATTTAAGACTGTGCGACGAATCACAAAATAATCGACAAGAATGATTCCCGCAATAGGGCCAAGCAACGCAGAATATCCAATAAGCCAAGTAAAAATATAGCCCGTTGGATCTGCGAGAAGTTTCCAAGGCATCATGACAATTCCCAAAATACCTGTGATAAACCCGCCCCTTCTAAAATTAATATATTTCGGAGAAAAATTGGAAAAGTCGTTAGCAGGGCTTACAACATTGGCAGCAACATTGGTCGTAAGTGTGGCCATTAAAATAGTAATGACAGAAACTATAACAATTAAGGGATTATCGAATTTCTGAATAAGCACGATGGGATCCCAGATGGCTTCCCCATAAATAGCCAGCGTAGAACTGGTCACAGCAACACCAATAAAAGCAAAAAAAGTCATTGTGGTTGGCAAGCCAAACATTTGTCCTAGAATCTGAGCACGTTGATCTTTCGCGTAACGCGTAAAATCAGGAATGTTAAGACTTAAAGTTGCCCAAAACCCGATAATACTTGTTAAGGCTGGAAAGAAAAATTGATAAAACGACGAAGTTGTCTGAAATTGAGAGGTTGTTTGAAAGACCTTGGTAATCCCTTCAGCATTCATATAAGCCCAGTAAAGCAGGGCGATTCCTCCCAAAATTAAGAATGGGGCACAAAATGTTTCAAGCCATTTAATGGAATTAACTCCCTGCCAAACGAAAAATAGGTTTATAAACCAGAAAATCATAAAACAAACAAAAGGGATAAGACCAACCCCCAGCACTTCACCTGTGAAAGTTCCTGCCTCGGGCCACAATTGTAGCACAAGGGTATAAATGGCAGTCCCCCCTATCCATGTTTGAATTCCAAACCAACCGCAAGCGACTAGTGCTCTTAATAAGGCTGGAATATTCGATCCCAAAATGCCAAAGCTTGCCCGAGCCAAAACAGGATAAGGAATGCCATATTTCACTCCCGCATGCCCATTAAGAATCATAGGAATAAGCACAATGAGATTCCCTAAAAAAATGGTAAAAAGAGCCTGTAGCCAATTCATTCCTCCCTCAATAAGAGAAGAGGCCATCATATAGGTTGGAATCTGCACAGACATCCCAACCCAAAGAGTAAAAAAGTTAACACTTGTCCAGTTTTTTTGTTTTTCTGTAACAGGAGCTAGGTCTTCATTCGTGAGAATTTTATCCATATTAAAGAATACTCCTAAATTAAATCTTTGCCTTTTAATATAGTTTTGAGCAAATGTCGAAATGTTTTTTGTTATTGAGGAGAACAGAAGAGTTCGATTGAATAAAATCTATTAGGATGTTAGTTACAATAGTCTTGGTCAACTTAGTTGATTCACCGACAAACAACTCTCAGTTTCTGCATGAATAACGTAATTCATTCCTTAAAGTCCTTTTCAAAACCTCAAAAACCTTTTACTCTTTTAAAAAATTCATAAAAAGGAGCAGTAATTTTATGGCCTTTACCCTTCCCTCCCTTCCTTACAAGGAAGACGCCCTCGAACCCCATCTTTCTGCACGGACCCTTAGTTTTCACTATGGGAAACACCATCAAGCCTATGTGACCAATTTAAACAATCTTATTGCAGGCACAGACCTGGAAGAAAAATCCTTAGAAGAAATTATTCGTCTATCAGCCCATAGTTCTGAAAAAGCTGGCATTTTTAATAACGCTGCTCAAGTATGGAATCATACGTTTTACTGGCACTCCATGCAACCAAACGGAGGGGGCGAGCCAAAAGGATCTCTTAAGGAAAGAATAATAAAGGACTTTGGTAGCTTTGAGGAGTTCGTGAAGCAGTTTAAACAAGCGGGGGCCAGTCAATTTGGCAGCGGTTGGGCTTGGCTTGTTCTTGAGAAAGATAACAGCTTGAAGGTCGTCAAAACAGCCAATGCAGATCTTCCTCTTGTTCATAGCCAAAAAGCGCTGCTGACGTGTGATGTTTGGGAGCATGCTTACTATCTTGACTACCAAAATCGTCGCCCTGACTACATCGATATTTTCTTAAATAATCTTGCAAATTGGACTTTTGCTCAGCAAAATTTTGAAGGATAAATTGAAAGAAGGATCATGAAGACTTCTGTAAAAGAGAGTTGATGAATTTTTTCATAGAACTCCCAGGGCTGCCTTATGAAGAGCATTTATCCCCCTGAAATGGATGCTCGTAATAAGGCTTCATGAGGGGACCCTGCATAACCTTCCCAATCCCCTAAGAACTTGATTGTTCTCTCAGCTTTTGCCAATAGGTTAGTCGTTTTTGGATCTCACGTTCGAAACCACGCTCAACAGGCTTATAGTATGTTTTGCGACCCATGTGTTCTGGAAAATAATCTTGACCCGAAAATCCACTCGCTGTTTCATGATCATAGACATAGCCTTTGCCATATCCCTCTTTCTTCATGAAATCAGTTGGCGCATTCAGGATATGTTTTGGCGGCATCAGAGATCCTGAGGAGCGGGCTTCTTTTTGCACTTGAGCATAAGCACGATACAAGGCATTCGATTTTGGCGCCGTCGCCAAATAGATGAGTGCTTGCGCCAATGCAAGCTCTCCCTCGGGCGACCCTAGTCTTTCATAGGCTTGAACCCCTGCTAAAGCTTGAATAAGGGCTTGAGGGTCTGCAAGCCCAATGTCTTCTGAAGCAAAACGAATCATTCTTCTTCCTATAAAAAGAGGATCCTCCCCCCCTGCAAGCATGCGCGCAAACCAATACAAAGCCGCATCTGGGTCAGATCCTCGCAGGGACTTATGCAAGGCACTAATCAGATTGTAGTGCCCCTCTTGCGCCTTATCATAAAGAGGAGCTCGTCTTGTCACGAGATCAATAAGTTCAGGAATTCCCAATGGTTCAGAAGGTGTTTCTTCGTCGATCACTTCTACAAGGTTCAAAAGGGCGCGGCCATCTCCATCAGCAAATTCAAGAAGAAGGTCTTTTGCTTCAGGTTTTAAGGGCAGCCCTTTTTCTGATGCCTTTTCTGCACGTTTTAAGATTTCTTCTAAATCTTCAGAAGAGAGGCGATGAAGAGTAAACACCTGACAACGAGATAATAAGGCTCCATTAAGTTCAAAGGAGGGATTTTCTGTTGTCGCTCCCACGAGCGTAATCACTCCTTTTTCCACATAGGGCAAAAAACTGTCTTGTTGAGAACGGTTAAACCGATGGATCTCATCAACAAAGAGAAGAGTCGACTTACCTTCCTCAAACATGCTTTGAGCCCCTTCAAATATTTTCCGTAGATCCGCCACGCCAGAAAAAATGGCAGAAAGGGAGACAAAAGGAACATCACATGATTTTGCAAGGATCGTCGCAAGGGTTGTCTTGCCCGTTCCTGGAGGGCCACAAAGAATCATCGACGAGAGCCGGCCTTTTTCAAGCATACGAGATAAAGGTTTTCCTGACCCAATGAGATGATGCTGCCCCACAACTTCACTTAAATTTTGAGGGCGCAAACGTTCAGCAAGAGGCCTTGGATTTTTTGACACTATTGACTCACCTTTAATGTAAAAATGTTTTCACCACGACGAAAAACAAAGAGCCAACGGCGATCTGTATTTTGCAGCAAAGTCAGCACATCTTCCTTTGTTTTAACAGCTTTCTTATTAATCGATTCAAGAACATCACCAGATTGAATTCCAAGTTGTGATATTGGACCTGTACTTGAAATTTCCGTAATGACAACGCCTTGTGTCATAGGACTCAATCCTATTTCAAGGGCAAGAGCAGGAGAAAGATTGCGAATTTTAGCCCCATAGAGGGGATTATTTGCTTCAATAGTTAGCGACGTCGCGTCTTCTGCATTTAAAGGTTCCGTTAGGATAATAGGGAGTTTTTTTTCTTCTCCTTTCCTTAAAATAGTAAGTTCAGTCTTTTCATTCATGGGAGAAACTGCAACCCAATAGTCTAATGAAGCATCATCTTCAATTTTATGGGGGCCAAAAGCAGCAATGAAATCCCCACGGGCCACCCCTGCTTTATCTGCGGGACTCTTTGGGTAGACACCTTTCACTATAGCCCCAAAAGGATGAGGAAGGCCTAAAGCATGTGCATCTTCGTTTGTCAAGGATTGAACTTCAAGTCCGAGCCAAGGCCGTACAACACGTCCTCCATTGTTAACACTATTAATAACGGGTATGGCAAGACTTATGGGAATGGCAAAGCCAATCCCCATGGATCCCCCCGTTTTTGAATAAATGGCTGTGTTAATTCCCGCCAGGCGACCATCTATTGTTATCAAAGCCCCTCCTGAATTTCCGGGGTTAATCGCTGCATCCGTTTGAATAAAAGAAGTGTAATCTCTAATCCCTTGTTGGCTTCTTGCTAAAGCCGAAACAATTCCACTAGTCACCGTTTGTCCAACACCAAAGGGATTACCAATAGCAAGAACGATATCACCCACTTCAAGATCTTCATCAGGTTTTACAGGTAAAAAAGGGAACTCATCTCCTCCCTGAAGCTGAAGAAGGGCAAGATCTGTTCTTTGATCGATAACAAGGATTCTTGCCATATATTCTCTTTTGTCAGAAAGAACGACCTGAATTTCATCTGCCTCTTCAATAACGTGGGCATTCGTCAGAACAAGACCTTCTGTATTAATGATCACCCCTGAACCCAATGAATTCGTTTCACGTCCTTTCCCTGCAGAAAGATTGTCGTAAAACTGCTTAAAGAAGGGATCTTGCAGAAAAGGCGAGGAGGGATATTTTCCCTTAGCATGATGAGAGGCATATATATTAACGACGGCTGGAATTACCTTTTTTACGACAGGAGCATAGCTTTCAATACACTCCGTCCGTAAATGCGAAACGGGCTCTATCTCTTCCTTTTTAATTTGAGGAGCTTCTTTACAAGAAATCATCAAAAAGTATGGACAAAGCAAAATAAGAGATGCTCTTAAAATCTTCATGAAAATCCTTATGATATATTCATCAGACCTGACGATGCCATAGGTATGGAACATGGTATCTTCACGTTCAATGGGGATAGCCACCGTAAACCTTAGAGATATTTTAGCACTTTTATCGATGTTCCGGAAAGAAAAACTTGTAATCCTTTGCTCTCCTTTTCATACTTACCTTCACTAAAAGGACGGAAAGGATAACTCAATGGAGATCGACCGAAGTTAATTGTCTCGGGGCTTCATAAAGAATGTGCAAAACTAACGGAGAGCGCTGAAGATTTTAAAATCCATAGCTTTTATGTCAAAAGAGCATGGTATCAGTATCTACAGGCTTAGTCCTTCATCTTCATTTTTCTCTTGTTTGTTATCTTTTAAATTATCCCTATTTATATGTTGTTAATAATTTACATATTTCATCTTAATTGATTTGAAAAATAATTACAGATCTGATATACTACCTTACAGAAAGAAAAAAAGGATTTCTCCATGGACGATAAGCTAATTTTCATTGAGGAAAAAATTCTTCAGCTCAAGAAAAACCAAGAAAAAATCCACACACAACAAGCCCTTTCTTTTATCAAAGAAGCCCAGAAAATTTTCGAGAAAGATTTCTCTCTCGATATGGTGCTGGCTGTTCTTTCAGAAGCGTGGAGTACGGCTTCCGAGGACCGCAAGGAGGAGTGGAGAAAGCGGGGCCATTCCTTTTGCCTTCTTCCTTTTCACAGTAAATATAAAAAGACTTCGTCTTTTGAGACGACACATCCGCAAAAATCATAAGGACAGTTGAGCAAATAATCGTTTATTCTGAACACAATGGCTTAATGCTCACCATCGTCTTGCCTTACCTTCTCTCACGGTTTATTACCAGGCATATTGCTTAGGAAAAATACCTAAAGCAAATTCGTCATTGATTAAGGGCTGCCGTCTGTCTATAGTTTTCTGGTTCGGAGCGTAGCGCAGTCTGGTAGCGCACCACGCTGGGGGTGTGGGGGTCGTGGGTTCAAATCCCGCCGCTCCGACCATTTTGAAAGTCATGATTATGTCTCAACTTTCCTTACTCTACACCACCTTTTCAACAGAAGAAGACGCTCTACGCGTTTCTCAAAAACTTTTAGAAAACCGGCTGGTAGCTTGTATGAACCTTTTAGGACCAATACGGTCTTTTTACTTTTGGGAAGGACAACTTGCTGAGAGTCAAGAGGTAGCTGTGCTTCTAAAAACAACACCGGAAATGGTTCCCGAGACTATGAAACAACTGCAAGAGCTTCATTCTTATGACGTCCCTGTTATTTTAGAGATTCCTATTTCTCAGGCTAACGAAATTTTCGATACATGGGTTAAAGAATCGGTGCGGTAACATAATACCGTACTCTTTTTTCTAACAAATTCCTTGACAATTAAGGGATGTAAAGATAAAAATGCCCCATCATTGGTTCTTTAAAGATGGAGTAAAGGATATGAAAACCTACTCGATGAAAGCCAGCGAGGTGGATAAAAAGTGGTATGTCGTTGATGCCACGGATCTTGTGTTAGGGCGACTCGCGTCCATACTGGCAAAATATTTGCGCGGTAAGCACAAACCAACATTTACCCCTCACATGGATTGCGGAGATTACATTGTTGTCGTTAATGCCGAGAAAATTCGACTGACAGGCAATAAGCTTAAAGATAAGAAATTCTATTGGCACACAGGATATCCGGGAGGAATTAAGGAGCGTAGCATGAAGCAGCTCCTTGAAGGAAAGTATCCTGAGCGGGTTGTTTTTAAGGCTGTCGAGCGCATGATTACCCGTGGACCTTTAGGGCGCCAACAAATGGGCGCGTTGAAAATTTATGCTGGTCCCAACCACCCTCATGAAGCGCAAGCCCCGCAACCGTTGGATGTGGCCTCAATGAACCCTAAAAATAAAAGGAGTGACACATAATGGCAAAGGTCAGTCTTGATACTTTAAAATCCGCATTTTCTGAAAAAGAGAATGGCGTGAGAGAAGCTGAAGATAAAAAAACTCTTCCGGCTCCAAAAATTGATGCTCACGGTCGCTCTTATGCAACGGGCAAAAGAAAAGATGCAATCGCTCGGGTATGGATTAAGCCAGGAACAGGAAAAATCACCGTTAATGGTCGGGAAAGCAAGGTTTATTTCGCCCGTCCCGTCTTACGCATGCTGATGAATCAACCCTTTACAGCGGTGAATCGTCAAGACCAGTATGACGTGATGTGTACCGTTTCTGGGGGGGGACTTTCTGGTCAAGCGGGTGCCGTTCGCCATGGAATTAGCAAAGCCCTTACCGGCTACGAGCCGGGGTTACGTCCCCTTCTAAAGAAAGAAGGATTCTTAACCCGTGATGCACGTATCGTAGAGCGGAAAAAATACGGTCATAAAAAAGCCCGTCGAAGCTTCCAGTTCTCAAAACGCTAGATATGTCTTTATTCAAAAAAAGAGGCTTCGGCCTCTTTTTTTATGGCTTTTGAAGAGGATTGATTGTTAAAATTTCTGTTTCAAGTTGTTCGTCTTGGATAAAAAAGGGAAGGAAACAAGATGCGACTTTTCATTATAACAATTTTTACTTTTTTAACGCTTTGTACGGAAGTGTTTGCCAGTTCTGTTTTCATAACAGGGGGAAATCAAGGAATTGGCTTTGGTTTTGTCAAATATTACCTCAAAGAAGGCTATAAGGTTTATGCCACCTACCGTCTAGAAGAAAAATCTACAGCTCTTTTAAAGATCAAAAATGACAACTTAGTATTGATGCAAGTTGACTTTGAAAACCCTGACAGCGCCTTACGTCATATCAAAGATGTTCTTAAGAATGATCCTCTGGATATCCTCATTTTAAATGCAGGCTATTTTGCTGATAAAGCAAATAAATTTGGTGATCTTAAAAGCGAAGATATGCAGCGCTCTTTTACAATAAACACAATCTTTCCTCTGCTTTTAGCGCAGGAACTTAAAGAAAATATCCTTTCTGGTCAGGGTAAAAAAATTGTCGCCATCAGCAGTCGACGCGGAAGCATACAGCAAACACAAAACGAAAAATATTTAGGACGTTATGGTTATCGTTGTTCCAAGACAGCCTTAAATGCAGGAATGGCGGCCTTAGCGTTGGAAATGCCAAACGTCACCGTTCTTATTTTACACCCTGGTCGTGTGATGACCGCTTTTACCAATTTTGATCCAAAAGGGCTTACCGTTGACCAAAGTGTCCGCTCGATGGCTGAGCGTATTTCGACATCAACCTCTGCCCAATCGGGAAAATTTTATGATTATAAGGGAGAAGAACTTCCATGGTAACCGATAACATACTGAAAATGTATTATATTACCCTCAATACGCCAGAAGAAGCGAGGACTATTAGTTATGCCTTGCTCGAAAATCGATTAGCTGTTTGCACCAATTGGTTTCCCATTTCCTGCGCCTATCGATGGCAAGGAGAAATAAAGGAAGAACCAGAGGTCGTTCTGATGGTAAAAACTAAAAGTGGACTAAGAGCCCCCATTGAAAAACTGATTTCTGCACACATCACCTATTCAAATTACATCGCCGAGCTTGATGTTCATTCCGTCAATGCTGGTTTTTTACAATGGCTACAGGCAGAAGTTCCGATGGCTGAGTAGAGAATTTATTATTCCATATTGCACTGAAGAGTAATATTTGCCTTATAAATTTCAAGGGATACATTTTAACGTTGACGCCTTAGCACTTAAATAATCTAAGGGTTATAGGTTAAAATTGCTATAATGTTTGCACTATATGACCCTCCACTTACCCTGGGTTGAGGTGCGGGGATTAAGCCATAGGCAATATAAGAACAGGGGGGGTTATTACTACGACAATTAATCCCAGTTGTTTAATTAACAAAACTAGTTGAATTTGTCCCATCTCCCCAAATTGTTGTACGCGAAGAATTAATATAAAAATTATAATTAAGAACTTCAGGACCAGCTCCATTTCGAAGCATTTGACGATAGGGAAGATATGAACTATTTCCGCCTGCACTTAATGTAAGCGTAAAAGTAATAGGATCGGTTCCTCCTGCACATCTTACCGTCATCGTTTGATTAACACCTACGATAGGGCTAAGCTGTAGGGGATTAAAGTTACCAAAGTTAACTGTTGGAGAATTAACTAACAAAGAGCAGCTTTGACTGAATGCTAGTTCAGAGAAGCAACATAAAAAAAAGAAAAAAAGAGTCGCTCTCTTAATTACTGGCATTGAACGACTCCTAAGTCTGGGATGGGTTCTTGTGTCTTTATATATTCAACAACACATTTATAATTTTCGTCTTTAGAGACGACATACAATATATTATTTTCCTTCAATTCCGTAAGATATAATAGACCATTCTGTCCTACTGGGAATTGAATATCGTTTACCGTAACAACCGCATCAAGAGGGACGGGCTCGCCAGATGGTAATACAAGTTTCATGATAGCGCTAGAGGAAGGTTTGATTGGGAAATCGACGACTAAACCACTCAGATAATAAGGAATTGGATTCTTTTCAGCACTTTTAATCTGAGCATCTAGCGGAAGATCCTGTAGTTCAACACGAAGCGGATTAACTTGATAAGGAAGGAGACCTGGCACTAAAAGAGTTCCCTCTTCATCCGTGCGACCCACATACTGGTTTTGATAATAAATTCTAACATCTGAATATCCAGGCACTTGAACGACCGCAAAGCTATCGCCCAGTTCTCGGGAAAGGTACGCGCTACGATTAAGAAAAGCAACAGATCCTTGAGCTTGAAGTTGACCTGTTGCAATACCGCCTTGATAGTCGCTCGCCACTGTATAGGTACCGATATCATTTTGTGCTGCAAATGAAGCTTGATAATTTTCCTGCTGGCCATTTGCCGCATATAAATTATATCCATAGCCGGGACCGATCGGAAGGTTGCGTGTGACTTGAACAGTTCCCTGATTTCCATTTTTTTGCGCTGTTCCAACGGCATTTAACGTTGTTGATTCACTTAGTCCATAAGATAAAGTGAGAAAAACAGATTGATTATTTTTCCCTCTAACATTGGTCATTCCTGAAACACTCATAGAAACTGTACTACTTATGACTTGAGTGAAAAAAAACAGTTAAAAGGCTAAGATTAGGACATTTACGATTTTCTTGCCGCAGAAAGGATGCCCCTAAAGAAGCTGTGTCGTAGGGATTAAATCCAATAAATGTATTCAATAAATAGCGCGGAAATCCCCTCCGGAAGTTTCCTAATTGTACGAATTTCCTTGACATCCATTGAATATTCGCTGAGAAGTTAACGCCCTTAGCAGATTGTCGTTGAAAGCCTGTTGCAACAAGTCCTCCTGTTCTTCTCGAGTTATAGCTTGCGGCCCCTGCAAGATTAAATACACCCAACTGAGAAATAAGATAATTACCTCCCAACCCTGTGGTTTGATGTTTTTCTAAAAGCTCTAGACGCGCTTCTCCTGTAAAATTATTTGTAATTCCTATGGCATGATCACCCACAAAAGCAAACCGCCGATAATCATTACTTTTAATGCCGAAATCCCTTCTTAAAAATCTGGTCTTCACCCTAGAAATAGGACCGAGGAAATGAGAAAATTCTCAATATAAAAGGAAGAAAGAATAAGGAGAATTTTTTGATGAAGAAGAAGCAATTTAGTGAAGAACAGATAGCTTTAGCCCTA
>JAGONT010000015.1 GCA_017992885.1 Alphaproteobacteria bacterium | reverse complement strand
GTTGTTAAGCTCCAAAAAAAATCGTGTCGCTCCGTCGTTTGCGGGTTATCCAATAGGTGCCTCTTTACTTTTTATTATTTTTTAAGAATCATACACCATCTATCCAAAAAGAAAACCGAGGTTTTATGTCTTCTTCATCACATGTACCAGGGGCCAATTTCAGCCCTCTTAGTCTTATCAAACATCTTGAAAACAAAGTTCTTATTGCTGGAAAATTAATGACTCCTCAGAGTCAAAAGACTTTTTTAGTTCACAATCCCGCAACAATGGAGGGGATTGGTTTTGCCGCACAAGCTGGGGAGGAAGATGTCAATAACGCAGTTGGCGCAGCACGCAAAGCAAAAGATGAATGGCGGCATATGGATGCCGTGAAGCGGGGGAGACTTATCTCCCAATGTGGCGACCTTTTAGAAGATCATGCTGATGAATTATCACGTTTGATGACTCTTGAGACGGGCAAGGCTTTGCGAACAGAAAGTCAAGTTGAGGCAAAAGTTTTTTCAAATACATTTCGTTTTTATGGAGGGTTGGCTCTTGAGCTTAAAGGAGAAACAATTCCTTTTAGTGATTCAATGCTAGCTCTTACAATTCGAGAACCTTTAGGAGTGGTAGGCGCTATTATTGCCTGGAATGTTCCTCTTCTCTTAATGTCTTTAAAAGTTGCTCCTGCCCTTGTGGCTGGAAACACCGTCGTTGTTAAATCTGCTGAAGAAGCTCCTTTTGCGGTTTTAAGAGCCGCTGAAATTATGAACACAATCCTTCCTCCAGGAGTTTTGAATATAATTTCTGGTGATGGCCCAACGACAGGTGAAGCTCTCGTTCGCCACCCCCATATTGCCAAGATGACGTTTACAGGATCCGTTGAAACAGGAAAGCTTATTTACAAGAATGCAAGTGAAAAACTCATCCCCGTCACCTTAGAGCTTGGTGGAAAAAGCCCCATGATTGTGTGTGAGGATGTTGACTTAGAAAAAGTTGTTGATGGAGCTTTAGCAAGCATGCGCTTTACACGACAAGGTCAAAGTTGTACAGCCGCGAGTCGCATTTTTGTTCATGAATCACTGTTTGATCCCTTTTTAGCTCGCTTAAAAGAAAAACTGAATGCGCTTAAAATTGGCGATCCCATGGATCTTGAAACGGATATTGGAGCCGTTATCTCTCCTGCTCAGCATGAAAAAATTTTAAGCTATATTGAGAGAGGAAAAACAACATTAGGGGCGACAGCCCATGAGTGTTCACAATTGCCCCATGACCCTAAATTAGCAAAGGGACTTTTTGTTCGTCCTGTGCTTTTTACGGGTCTTCCTAATACGCATCAAGTATGCCAAGAAGAAATTTTTGGTCCTGTTACAGCTCTTATTCCCTGGAACAATTTTGAGGATGTTATTAACCAAGCCAATGACTCTAGCTTTGGCCTTGCCGCAACTTTGTGGACGAATAATTTTTCTCGTGCCTTAAAAGGAGTTCATCAATTAGAAGCTGGGTTCGTACAAGTTAATCAAAATGTTGTCGTACAACCAGGTTTATCTTATGGAGGTGTTAAGGCATCAGGAATTGGGAAAGAAGCATCATTAGAGGCCATGCTCGAGCACTTTACCCATAAAAAGACAATTATTTTTAATATGGAATAAATAGGATCTTGAAGTCTTAAAAAATAATACTTAATCTTCTATATATGCAATTTTTAGGGAGCCATTTAAGATAATGATAAAAAATATATTCCAGTTATATACTCTGCTCATCTGTTTGATTTGCACAATAATTTTAATCATCTCATCTTCAATGTTTTTGAATTCACTGACGGATCTCTTTATCCCTGAATACAAGTCTTATTCTTCCATGGTTTCGTATGAATCAAATGACAACTACCTCAGGTACTATGAAAGAGATTGGGGAATAAAGGACGAACGGTATATTGCTCTTTCTCAACTCTCTCCTGATCAGTTGGACGACAAAAGAATGATCGCGAAGAAAGCATTCTTAGCACAAGAAAAAGCACAAGCCATTGGAGCACTTATTCATTGCTTACAATGGGCACTTGTTGCTCTTGCTTTTTTCTTGATTCACTGGCGACTTTATAAAAAATCAAATAAGACGATAGAGACAATAAATTAATATCTATCTCTTTCGGCTCATTAACACATCCCGTGCTTGAGTCAATCTATCCTGCTCGGTAGAGTCTTTCGGCTTAATCTTCTTAAAAGCTTTATCAATCTCTTCAATACTAGCCGTCACATCAACTTTAAGCAGGGATGCGGCCTCACTTTCTGTCAGCGGAGGAGACAAAGGAAGAGGAGGAGACTTTTTCTTCATCCACTGATGAACATCTTGCTTAAGGAGTAGAATAAGAAGAATAGCGATAGCTGCAACTTGCAAAAGACGGCCTACAAGAATTAAGTAAAAAGCAGCAAAAATCATGACGCCAACAAACGTCCACTTAAGCGTTTTCACAAGCAACTTTGTTTCAGCATGTTCTAATTTTTGCAACAAAAGAATCAGAAAAACAACGCCTAGAGCAATAAGAAAAAGTTCAGCCATGATTTTCCTTTTGTCACCTCACCTTATGCAGCAAGCTTTTTTATCTCAGGAAGCTGAAGCATTTGGATAAGATTTCGTAACTCTTGTTTGGCAGACACATGAGAAAGGGTGATGGGTATATTACAGTCTTCTAAATCAAGGACCGTAAGCCCTGCCAAGAAAAGCTCCCGAAAAATAACACGCTCACCAAATCCTTGGACATAATGAAACCCTATCCGTTTTGCAAGAGCTTGAATGACATCTTCCATTTGCTCTTTGTTCCGAGCATTAATGCTGCTCAAGCGATTACGCAAAACAAACCATTCAATCGACCCTTGATCTCGAATGGCGCGCCGCTTTTTTTGTTCCCAAACCATCTCAGCATAAATGCTAGGCCTTATAATATCCAAAGTATCGCTTTTAAGCCGAACGAGCATATCTAGGTCGATAAAACTATCATTAAGAGGAGTAATCAGTGTATCAGCGAAAGCATGAGCTGCACGGGAGAGAGAAGAATCACTCCCCGGCGTATCAATAAGAATAAAACTATGAGACGAAAGTTGCGTAATAGCTTCTTCTAAGTTGTGCTGATCTTCCTTAATTGCTTCTTCTTTTATGGACTGTTGACTCAGCAGTAAAGGAATATGGTGGGGAAGAGGCAATGGCTTTTCCATTTTATCTGATGTGAATTTTCGATTTTCCAGATAACGTGTTAATGTGCCTTGTCGTGCATCCACATCAATGCTCCCAACAGAAAACCCCATACGGAGAAGACTTGTAATGATATGCATACTTACCGTTGATTTTCCCGTACCGCCTTTTTCATTACCAAGAACAATAATATAAGGTTTTTGTGCCATACCTTGTGCCTTTTTAATATTAATGACTAACTGATAGTCTACAGTGATTTAGATTTCATGACTAGGGGGTTATGTCTTAACGACAGGGTTGTCTCACATAAAAGAGGGACGACAATAACTCATGTCATGCTTAGGCTATAACTCATTGATTTACGAAGCAAAACAAAGGACTTCTTGACCCGAGAGTCTGGATATCTATGAGATCTACGGATCATATTCACTTCCTCGTTTTCCTTGGTAACTTATGGGCAACTAAATGGGTGACATGAGGAGGAAATTCCCCTTGATGGAAGGACAATACAATGTTTTGCACTTCCCAATCAGCAATAGAGAGTCGTTCATGTTGTCGAAGGTGCTCTAACCAAGATTCAATCATAAAGCACTCCGTAAACTTCTGAGGATTTTCAATGTCTTTAAATAAAGACCAGAAAAAGGCACCATCTCGCAACCGAATACGCCGTAAATCTCGTATGGCTTGCGAAAATTTCTCAACGTTTTTCCGCTCAACACTATATTCGATTGTGACCATGATAGGCCCCTCTTCATATCTCGGTTCTTCTATAGCAATGGGCAGAGGAAGAGGATGAGAGGAATTCTGGTTCAATTCCTGAAACAAAGATATAAGTTAAAAAATTACACGCAAGTAACCCAATGGCAGCAACACTGAGGGCGGTTGAGAATGTATAATGGGTTGCTATCCATCCCCATAACAGACTCCCTAGGCTCATTCCTCCAAAAAAGATAGCCAAAAAAATTGACAAAGCCCGCGCACGAACCCAAGGGGAGACAACTTGTTGGACGAGGGTTGTAAATGTTGTTAACACAGTGATCCACGCCATTCCTCCCAAGATCATAGCTCCGCTTGCGAAATAAAAATTCTTAAAGAAAGCAAGAATAAAGGTAGCAAAGGCAAAGCCAATAGCCCCCCCGAATATAAATTGATCACAATTTATGTTTTGTCTAAGCTTTGGCAAAAAAAAAGCGCCAATTACAGCTCCAAATCCCAATAATGCTAACAATATACCATATCCGATAGGTCCACATTGTAATTGCGTTCGCGCTACCAAAGGCAGGAGTGCCCAGAGTCCACTGGCAAAAATAAAAAATGCACAAGATTTGATGAGAAGAGTTTGAAGAGCAGGTGACCCCCTAACGTATCTTAAACCCGCTCGCATCGCGCCATAAACCCGTTCTGCAGGTAAAGCATTTTCTTTCGCCGATCGTTCCCATCTTAAAAGAACAATAATAATTGCAAAAATAGAGAGCGAATTCAAAGCAAATACAGCTGCAGGTCCAGAGACGACAATAACGAACCCTGCTAAAACAGGACCAAGCGCACGGGAAAAATTAAGACTAACGCTTGTCAATGCCACAGCAGAAGTCATATGTTTATCAGGAACAAGTTCTGACATAAGGGTAAACCATGCCGGAAAACTAAGGGCAGCTCCCGAACCAAGGCAAAAAGTCAGCAACAATAACAACTCAGGTGATATTTTATCTAAAAAAGTGATCAAAGCAAGGAGACCTGCCGTGATCATGAGGCCCGTTTGCGACAGAATAAGATAACGCCGCCTGTCAATAATATCCGCAATGGCACCAGCCGGTAACGCTAATAAAAAAATGGAAAAGGATGTTATGGCTTGGATAGAAGCAACCATTATCGGTTCAGTCGTAAGCGTGACCATAAGCCAAGCAGCGCCAACGTCTTGCATCCACGTCCCTATGCTAGAAACAAAGGAAGCTATCCAAAGCATTTTAAAGATTGGATATTGGAACGCACTCCAAGGGGAATCTGGCAAGACTTTAGTGTGTTTCTTTCTCATAGCCAAATCATAAACAAAAAATCCCTACCATTTCGTTAGCAGGTAGAAAATATCACTGATCTTACTATTACGCGCTAGCAACAATTGGAACTAAAGAAAGATAAAGCGGCAGCTCTCAATGCCATTATTTTGCTCACTGCGTATCGTTCCTTGTTAAAACTTTTACTGTCAATTTTCTGCCTTTTTTCTTTCAACTTGCAGCTGACGAAGTTTTCGGTGAAGTGCTGAACGCTCCATACCAATGAAATTTGCTGTACGAGAAATATTGCCTGAAAATTTCTGAACTTGAGCAAGCAAATACTCTCGCTCAAAATACTCACGCGCTTCTCGTAATGACATCGAAAGAAAGTCAGGAGCATTTTGCGAAGTTAGGGAAGAAAAATCTTCTCCGCGCACTTCTGGAGGAAGCTCATCCGGTGAAACACGCGCGTCATTGGCCGCTGGAGACATTATGAGCGCTCTTTCAACCACATTCCGCAGCTCATGCACATTTCCTGGCCAGTTATACGTTTTCATAAGAGCAAGTGTCGACTCTAGAAACTCACGCTTAGGAACGCCAGCTTGACGAGAAAGATTTGCCACAAAATAGTTAACAAGCTCGGGAATATCTTCAAGGCGGTCTTTTAGTGGAGGTAAATAAAGGGTAATCACATTCAAGCGATAATAAAGATCCTCGCGAAAAAGACCTAGCTCAATAGAAGTCTTGATTTCGTGTTTGGATCCCGCTAAGACACGCACATCTACAATAACGTTGTGATTTCCTCCCACACGCCGAAAAGATTGTTCATGTAAAAATCGAACCAACTTAGCTTGGACATCGAGAGGAAGCTCAGCAACTTCATCCAAAAAAAGAGTTCCCCCATGAGCTTGCTCCAAAACACCTAGTTTCCTTTGTGTATTCGCTGTCGCTTCTATGCCAAAGAGGTATTTTTCTATCGATTGATCAGAATCAGCTTTACAATGGAGCACTAAAAAAGGTGCTGATGCCCGCCGTGAATTCTTATGAATCTCACGTGCAACAAGCTCTTTTCCTACCCCTGAAGAACCAATCATTAAAATACGACTATTAGAGGGAGCTGCTTTTTCAATTGTCTTGCGAACGGCTTGAATGCTTGGAGAGTTGCCAATCATTTGCAAGGGGATGGTTTCCTCTTTAAGATGTCGATTTTCTCTGCGCAATTTTGCAGCTTCCAATGCGCGATCAACGACCAATAAAAGCCTATCCGTTTTAAAAGGCTTTTCGATAAAATCATAAGCTCCTAATTTAATAGCATTAACAGCAGTTTCTACTGTGCCATGACCACTTATCATCACAATTGGAAGATCTGGATTTGTTTTTTTTATAGTTTCCAATATCTTAAGACCATCATATTGAGGATCTCCTAGCCATACATCAAGAATTAAGAGACTGGGTTGACGTAAGGAAATCTCTTCAAGAGCTTTCTCACCCGTTGAAGCTATGCGACATGTGTACCCCTCATCAGTTAAAATTCCTGCAACAAGATCCCTTATATCTGGCTCATCATCTACAATAAGAATATCTTGACGCATTTTTTAATACCCCTTAATCAAACATGTTCGTATAGGTGAAAGAAACTTGAACAATAGCTCCTCCATTGGGTTGGTCCTGAAAGCTTAAATATCCCTCATGATCTTCTATGATTTTTTTTGCAATCGCAAGTCCTAGTCCTGTCCCTTTATCACGAAAGGTTACATAAGGTTCAGTTAAGCGTTCTCGCCCTTCTGGCGGGAATCCAATCCCATTATCAATCACACTTAAAATAACCTTTTGATCTTCAGTTGCTAGGACAATCTTTATATGCCCATGGAGTATTTTTTTTGATTCAATTGCATCAATGGCATTTTGAATAAGATTGGTGAGAACTTGACCAAGTTGTCCTCGATCACAGGGAAAAAGTAAAGACGTTAGAGCGGAGTGAAACTCAATCTTGAGTTCAGGGTGTCCTTGCTGCTGCAAAAAAATTTCTTCTTTACAAATCTGCACTAAATCTTCCAGTTTGATATTTGGCACGGGCATGCGAGCAAAGGAGGAAAATTCTCCTACCATTTGCCCAATGTGACCTACTTGCCGAATGATCGTATCCACACAATTATGAAATGTTTCAGAATCTTGCGTAATTTGCTTAGTATATCTTCGCTTCAATCTCTCTGCTGAAAGCTGAATAGGGGTCAAAGGATTTTTTATTTCATGAGCAATGCGTCGAGCCATTTCTGACCACGCAGCTTTTCGTTGAGCGGCTTGGAGTTGGGTAATATCGTCAAAGGTTATAACGTATTCTGTAACCTTATTATGCATTTGATTGAGAGAGAGCCGAACTAAAAGTGTATGACCATGTCCGTTACGGTTGAGTACAACATGTTTTTCAATGAAGTTAGGACCTTCTTCCTTAATGCCCTCAAAAAGAGAAGCCATTTCTGGAATAACTTCAATTAATTTTTTTCCAACTTCACAGCTTAAGTCAATACCTAAAAGTTTGCTGGCGGATTGGTTGGACAAGTGAATATTTTCCTTAGCATCTAAGCCAATGACCCCAGCTGAAACATCTGCTAATACAGCTTCAGTAAACCGGCGACGTTCGTCAAGTTCCTCGTTAGCAATCAATAATGCATCTCGTTGTGATTCCAGTTGAGACGTCATACGGTTAAAGGCAGAGGTTAGTGAAGAAAGTTCTTCTGTTTCCTCTTCTTCGGCTATTCGAACAGCAAGATTTCCCTTACAAACTTCGTCCGAGGCTTGAATCAAGCGACGAATAGGACGAGCTAGTTTATTAGCAAATAAAATGCCTCCCAAGACAGCCGTCAAAAGCAATAAAGTTGCTATTCCTACAAATATAATTGCAAATTTTAATGCAATTTTTGATCCTTCAGTCTCAAGACGATTATACTCATGCGCTGCTTTTGATAAATTATCAAGCCGACTCAAAACAGTTGGAGATACCTCCCGACCCACAAGTAAGTATATGTTTGCTAAGGGATCGATACTGACAAGCGCTCGAATCCTATCATTTTCTGGGTTCGTATATGTATATACGACAGGTGACGTTTTAGCATCTTCTAACCCATTTACCAGATTCGTTTCATATTTTAATGATGAAAAAGGAAATTGAGAACGTCCCAAAATTTGCAGCGTATTGGTAAAAACAACCGCTTCATCAAGCGCACGCAATTCAATTTGCTCTGCTAATCTTTGACTTATTGCCTCTGAGTCTTGAGGAAAATATCGTATGAGAAAAGCAAGCTCTACTGCCATGGCTTGTGCATTTGCACTAATAATCTTTTGATGCTCACCTTTGTACGCTCCTGCAACAGCAACAGATTCGCCAATTGCTGTTTCTACACGTTGATTGAACCAACTTTGGATAACAATATTAAAAAAGACAGCTGAAAAACCGGCAATTAAGATGGTCGGAGCAATGACTAAAAGACTAAAAATGGCTACAATTCGACTATGAAGTTTAGAGCCAGCTTGATCACTTCGGCGCTCAGCCCACAACGTGGCAACATATCTTGCAATAATAGTTGCAAATATCATTAAAAAAACAAAGTCAAGACCTAGTAAAAAGAGTAAAATTCCGCGATTTTTAATGAAAGGAGGAGCATTTGTTAACACCACATAGGTTGTAATAACCGATAAAATTGATCCTACAACCAATAAAACGAGGAGTTTACGTCCTACGTTATTCTGGATTGCCCATCCCTTTAATGACTCATAAGTTTGTCGAAATGTCATGAGTATGCATTTTAAAAGAGATGTTAAGATCTTGTATTTTTCGCCTTAAAGTATTGCGATTAATTCCTAATAGTTTTGCCACTTGAACCTGGTTACCTTTTAAACGTCTTAAAGTTTCTTCAATCAATGATTTTTCTATTTCTTTAATCAAGTATGAATAAATTCCATCCACAGGCAAAATATCCCCATGAATATCAAAGTAACGCCTTAAATATATACCCATAACTTTTCGAAGACCCAGGCTATAAAGTTGCTGATCAAAATCGCTCATATACATCTTTCTAAGCTCTTATTGTAAAATGTTTTCACCAAATTTTTAACATCTTCCGCAACCGTTGCCTGGTTAATAGCAACTCGAAATTCTGCTGATTCGGCTAATCCCTTGCTATACCAACCCATGTGCTTTCGAGCCATTAAAATTCCCGTATCCTTTCCATAATGGATAAGCATATCCTCAAGGTGCTCTAAAACAAGATGTTTTTGTTCTTCTAAAGGAGGGGCAGAAAGCTTTTCTCCTGTTTTAAGAAAATGGCTCACCTGTCGCAAAAACCAGGGTCGTCCGTAAGCCCCTCGGCCAATCATGACACCATCAGCTCCAGAAACGTCCAATAACTGCTTTGCATCTTCAACAGAAACGACATCACCATTTCCAATAACGGGAATGCTTACCGCTTCTTTAACTTTTCGAATAAAAGACCAATCGGCTTTGCCATTGTATAGCTGGCAACGTGTTCGACCATGGATTGTAATCATTTGAACACCACATTCCTCTGCAATTTTTGCAAGAGAAGGCGCATTGCAACTGTTATCATCCCATCCCATTCGCATTTTAAGCGTTACAGGCACACTAACGGCGTTAACGGTTGCAGAGATGATTCGCGCGGCATGTTTTTCATCTCGCATCAATGCTGAACCCGCATACCCATTGACAACCTTCTTCATAGGACAACCCATATTAATATCAATAATAGTTGCGCCTTGTTCAACATTTAGCTTTGCGGCTTCCGCCATAACTTCAGGTTCACACCCAGCAAGTTGCACCGCCATAGGATATTCTTCAGGCACATGGGTTGACATCAATATAGACTGACGTGTCTGACGTACCATTGCTTGGCTTGCAATCATTTCCGAAATCACAAGAGCAACACCGCGCCGTTTAACGAGGCGACGAAAAGGCATATCGGTAACACCAGACATAGGAGCTAAAATGACTCGATCTTCCAATTCAACTGAACCAATACGCAACGCCATGGGATTCTTTCATTCTTCAGTAAGCTAACCCTACCTCTTTTCATAAACCAATTTCAAGAATAATAAAAAATAGAATTTAACACTTTTGGAAGGAAGTCTTAACAAAGATTTTAATCTTATTCGATATAGTAAAAACAGATTGTAATAATCATGTAAAGGAAGATTGATGAAGACAAAGCCAATCCTTCAAAAGAGCTTTTCCCAAAAACACTTTTTTCTTTTTATGGTTGTTCCTGTATTAATTGGCATAGCCATAACAGTTACGTCCTTAGCACATGCAGAGTGGGATAAAGATGATCCCTGTCTTCAGTCTCCTAAAAACCAAGGGTGGAAACTACTCGAAGAGCAAACGTTGTCATCTCGTGCGACGATCCACACTCAAAAAAATCTTCCCAATCACTCATAAAAACCTTCCCCTCATTTCTAAAACGTAATTAATTTATTTATTTTCAATAGCTTAATTTTCTTTTTGTATTCTTGAAAAAGAAAGCTGGCAAAAGAGAATTTGAATTGCTATATGGAAGTTAGGTCAGTTTTTGAGAGGCAAAAGATCAAGCCTATGACAAATATATCTACGGCTCTTCCCAGCGTTGTAAACACAAGTTTTTTTGAAAAATTGCATAATCCAGCTTTACGAGGAGCCATATTTAAGGTTTGCTCCTGCTTGTGTTTTTCAGGTATTAATGGCTTTGTTCGATACTTTACGTTGACAGCTAAAGAAGCTGGCATGACGCCTCTACCCCCCACAGAATTGGCCTTTTTTGAAACTTTTTTTGGGCTTCTTTTTATTCTCCCCTGGATTTTATCCACTGGAAAATCGGCTTTGAAAATAACATTTCCTCTTCTTTACATTGCGCGCGCTTTTGCAGCTTCACTAGGAATCGTTCTCTGGTTTACAGCTCTTTCTAAAATGCCCATTGTTCAGGTTGTCGCCTTTAAGTACGCTGCTCCTATTTTTTCGATTTTAGGGGCTAAGTTTTTCCTTGGCGAAAAATGCGGATGGGCCCGAGCTATTGCTATAGGAACGGCTCTCGCCGGAGCCCTTATGATTACAGGACACGAACTCTTAGGCGGGAAAGCATGCTTAACTGACATTGGGCTACTCATTCTATTTCCTTTGGGAGCAACAGCTTGTTATGCAACCTCTGCTGTGCTCGCAAAGAAACAAGTCAAAAGTGACAGCCCCCAAACAGTTTGTCTTTATCTCTTTCTTTTTTCTTTACCCATTTTAGGCACGGCAGCCTACTTTCAATGGGTAGAACTCCAATCTTGGCACTGGCCATGTCTTATTATAATGGGCGGTCTGTTAGCTACAGCCTATATTTTCTTGCAACATGCCTATGTCATTGCAGATATTACTTATCTGATTCCCATGAGCTTTACTCGTCTTATTGCAGGAGCTGTTATTGGCATGGTTTTCTTTAGTGAATGGCCAACTATATGGACAGGTGTAGGGTCATTCTTTATTCTTTTAGCAACTGTTAGCCTTTGTAAGAATGAGGTTCAACACATGAAGACGAAGCAAGCCACAGCTGTAGCGGCATGATGACCTCAGGAGTCATTTTTTGGAAAACATCCCCTTATTTTCGTGGAGCGTTTTGGAAAGTAACCTCTTTTTTATGCTTTTCTGCTATTAATGGAATTGTTCGATATCTATCTCAAACCACTGAGTCCTTAGGGCATAGTCCTCTGCCTGCTTATGAGATTGCGTTTTTCCAATATTTATTTGGCCTTGTTTTCCTTGTGCCTTGGATTCTCCAAAACGGCCCAGCCTCCTTGAAAACAAAATATCCTCTTTTACAAACCTGTCGTATAGGTCTTTCCGCAATTGGCGTTGTTTTATGGTATATGTCCTTATCTTATATGCAAATTACTCAAGCCGTTGCCCTCATGTTTTTAGGTCCTCTCATTACGGTAGCAGGCGCACGTATTTTTCTAAAGGAAAGTATTGGTAAAGAGCGAGGGTTGGCAATACTTATTGGTTTTCTGGGTGGAGGATTTATTTCCCAAACAACATTTATCCCAGGAACTTTAAGTTTAATTGCGCTTCTCCCCATTCTTGCTGCAACCTGTTTTTCAGGATCAACTCTCATGATTCGCCAACTCACAAAAGGAGACTCTCCACAATTGATTGTTGTGTATCTCCTCTTTTTTATGGCACCCGTCCTTTTCATTCCGACTCTTTTTTATGGTGTGATGCCTGATGCATGGCAATGGCCATGGTTGCTTATGATGGGTGGATTGTCAGCCGCTGCCCATCTTTGCTTAAGTAAAGCTTATGCCACTGCTGAGGTTAGCTATCTCCTGCCTTATGGCTTTACCAAGTGGTTTGCTAGTTCGCTGATTGGCTTAGTTGCCTTTGCAGAGATCCCCTCTTTTTGGACCTGTATGGGAGCCTTTGTTTTGATGGGAGCAATTATTTCCCTTAGCTACGACGAAGCCCGTCGACGCAAATTCAGTTTTCAATAATCAGTACTCCACGGATTTACGCGAAGGAGCCCAAATTATTATTGGCAACATGTGCATACGCATGCAGAGCCCGTTGATGAAGATGAATTTCTTGAACTTGGCGTTCGAGGTTTACCTGTTGCTCTTTTAATACAGATGAGAGTTTCAGAAGAGCACTTTGAAGCGTATTGAGGTCTTTCTTTAAAATTTGATCAGAGGCAAGATCAAGCGTTTGAACTTCTTTGCTTAAATACCCAACTGTTTTTTCGATACTTTTAAGTTTTACGAAAGGAGCTGATTCACAAGACTTACATAAAGACTCAAGCTTTAAAATGGTGTCTTGCACTGTATCTTTGACGGTCATATATTCCTCCATTAGGTAATATTTAACAGTTCACTCAGAGCAGAATTGGACTTATATTAAATTTTACAAAAATAATGTTTCTTATTGATAAGCAAGACATGTAAAAAACAAGTTGTTTTTCTTACTTTTCATCCTGATTGATAGTTTAGCATAAAATAAATAGCAATGTCGTCATTTTTTAACTCTTTTTTAAGATTTTTTTGCATCCTATTGTAAGAAAATAAAATTTATTACATAAAACCTAAAGCTCTGAATGCAAGGTCATGGAAAGAGGAACCGAAAAAAGAGACACAACACAAATACCGATGCATACTTTCAAAAAAATTTATCATATAAAATAAAAAAATTTCGAATTTAACACAGCAAAAGTATGTAAAAATCACTCTGAATCTCAAAATCATTGCCTACAAATGAATAATAAATATTGAAAGATAAAACTAAAAGTGATATTTTTTTAACGAGGGAAAGAAGTCAAAGTTGTATTTATGCAACTTTTTAAAAAAATAAAGAGGGATACTTTTTGATTTCTTGATTTTCCAATAAAGAAAAAGCATAAGTTTTCATAATTGAGTAGGGATAGTTAAAATGATGAATCAAGCTGCGATTAATGATATTAATGAAAGTGAGATTGAACGTATCGAAGCTAAGGTAAAGTGGTATAATCCTGAGAAAGGATATGGCTTTTTAGTTGTAGATGACGAAGTGGCTGACATTTTTATGCATTTTTCTGTATTAGATGCAGCCGGATGTCGGCGAGTTGAAGAAGGGGATACAATCGTTTGTGATATTGGTCCTGGCCGACGTGGGCATCAAGTTCTTCGCGTTCTAGAAGTTAAATTTGCGCCACGTGAACCACGGTTCTCCCCTGCCTTTTTAGGGGCACGCTCACCCGTCTTTGATCCTGAAACCTTAGAGGATATCGAAGGTGAAGTAAAATGGTTCAATCCTTTAAAAGGGTTTGGATTTGTCTACCCCGATGATGGAGGAAGAGATATTTTTTTGCATGCCTCAGTTTTACGTGCTGCAGGCTATGAATCCTTAGAACCGGGAGTGCGCGTCTCTATCAAAGTTTCTAGTTCTGAACGAGGACGTGAAGCACGAATTCTTAACGTCATCCGTTAAGCGGAGCTAAAATAGAAAAAAATAATTAAGTAAGAAAAAGAACGTCTTCAGTTTCACATAAACTGTTTGTGTTTATGTGTCAGTAAGAACAAAAAAGATGACTTTCTTTTGCTTTATTTAATCCTAGGCAGCTGGCAGTGGCACTTTTCGCCGATTTAATATAAAAAGACCTTATTTATCCAAAACTCAGGTTAAGGACAAACAAATAGAGAATAAACACTTCTTACAAATGTGGATGGAACCTAAACCTAAAGTATAAACTTTGATAAATCAGAGTTTTTCGCCAGATCCCCAACAGTTTTCCGCACATGCTCGGCGGTGATAATAACTTTTTCACCCCCCCTATCAGAAGCATTAAAACTAATATCTTCTAAAAGTTTTTCAATCACCGTATGCAGTCTACGCGCACCAATGTTTTCTACATTCTGATTCACTTCCGCTGCAAGATGGGCAATTTCATGAATGGCTTCTTCTTCAAAGAGTAAGCTTACCTCTTCAGTTTGCAAAAGAGCTTGATATTGCTTAATCAAGTTTGCTTCTGGCTCGGTAAGAATACGGATGAAATCCTCGGCACTTAAGGCCTTAAGTTCAACCCGATTTGGCAAACGCCCCTGAAGCTCTGGCAGTAAATCCGAGGGCTTTGCGATGTGAAAAGCCCCTGACGCAATAAAAAGAATGTGGTCAGTCTTGACTGTTCCATATTTTGTTGAAACGCTTGTTCCTTCCAAAAGAGGCAAGAGATCGCGCTGGACCCCTTCTCGACTGACATCAGGCCCCCCACTTTCTGAACGAACAGAAACTTTATCAATTTCATCAATAAAGACGATGCCATTTTCTTCAACATTTTTAAGCGCTTCATTAACAACTTTATCTTGATCCAAAAGCTTATCACTTTCCTCTGCGATAAGAGCTTCTAAAGCGTCAGGAATCAGCATTTTTCTTTCAATTGTACGCGTTGCCCCGTTGCGTCCAAAAATATCGCCTAGACTTAACATTCCCATTTGAGCACCTGGCATTCCAGGAATTTCAATAGTTGGCATTTGAGCATTACTATTATCAAGCAGCTCAACTTCAATTTCCCGATCATCTAAAGCTTTCGCCCGCAGCTTTTTGCGGAATTTCTGGCGGGTTTCTTCTCCGGCATTTTCACCAACAAGGGCATTGAGAACACGTTCTTCAGCCAAATTTTCAGCTTTAGCCCTGACTTCACGTCGTAATCGACTCCGTGTTAAATTGAGCGAGACTTCAACAAGGTCTCGAATCATTTGTTCAACATCGCGCCCGACATACCCGACTTCTGTAAACTTTGTCGCTTCAACTTTAATAAAGGGAGCTTCGGCAAGCCGAGCCAGCCGTCGGGCAATTTCAGTTTTCCCAACTCCTGTGGGGCCAATCATCAAAATGTTTTTTGGCAGAACTTCATCTCTCAAATGATCTTCTAATTGAAGACGTCGCCATCTATTCCGAAGAGCAATAGCCACTGCTCTTTTTGCTTCTTCTTGACCTACGATAAATCGATTAAGTTCTGAAACTATTTCTCTGGGTGTAAAATGGGATATTCTCATGATTTTACCTTTAAAGACTCTCTATCACAATATTTTTATTCGTGTAAATACAAATTTCAGCTGCAATATTCATTGCCTTTTCTGCAATCATTTTCGCTGTATACTCTTCAATATCAAGTAAAGCCCTGGCCGCTGCTAGAGCATAGGCTCCCCCTGAACCAATGCCAATTAAACCATCTTCAGGTTCAAAGACATCTCCTGCACCCGTGAGAATGAGAGAATGGGTAGAATTCACAACGGCCATCATCGCATCCAAACGGCGGAGATAACGATCTTTCCGCCAGTCCTTGGCAAGATCAACACATGCTCGCGTCAATTGTTGGGGATGCTGTTCCAGCTTAGCTTCAAGTCGTTCAAAAAGAGCTAAAGCATCCGCAGTTGATCCGGCAAAACCAGAAATGACATCTCCCTTACCCAAACGCCGCACTTTCCGAACATTGGATTTCAGAATCAAGTTTCCCATTGAAACTTGACCATCTCCTGCAATAACGACATCTTTTCCTTTTCTCACAGATAAAATAGTGGTCCCACGCCAAGACTTAAATTCGTTTTCACTCATTGGTCATTTTCCTAAAATATGATAAAACATATAAAAAATAACATACGCGAGGCTTTCTTGTCACCGTATGAGAGGAGAAGAATACACGATGGAGTATGATAAAAACAATGTTTTTGCGCGCATTCTTCGAAAAGAGCTTCCAGTTCAGCTTCTTTATGAAGATGAATACGCTTCTGCTTTTCCTGATATTAACCCCAAAGCCCCTATTCATGTTTTAGTCATCCCCAAAGGTGAATTTATTTCTTTTTTAGATTTTTCTGAAAAGGCAAGTCCTGAATTGATGGTTGGATTTAATAAAGCCGTGCACAATGTTATTAAGCTCCTTAAGCTGCAAAAGAACGGCTTTAGAATTCTTTCTAACCACGGTCTTCACGCAGGACAAGAAATTCCCCACTATCATATTCACATTTTTGGAGGACACCCTTTAGGCCCTATGCTTTCACAAAAGCCATGAAACGAAAAATCACTAAACCAAAGCTTATTGCTGGGTGGCGAGAGTGGGCACAACTTCCTGAATTTGGAATTGACGCGATTAAGGTTAAGATTGATACAGGTGCTAAAACCTCATCTCTTCATGCTTTTGAGCTATCAACACTTACTTATGAGCAAAAAGAGTGTGTCCGATTTGATCTTCACCCCATTCAAGATAATGATTTAATTACTTACACTTGCATTTGTCCTATTGTAGATTACCGATGGATAACAAGTTCAACGGGTCACGCACAACAACGGTTTATCATTAGCACAACCTTAAAAATAGGAGAGTTTTCATCAGTCATAGAAATTTCTCTAGCAAATAGAGATGAAATGGGCTTCCGAATGTTGATCGGGAGAACAGCCTTAAAAGAAGGGATCCTCATCAATCCAAAGCATTCTTTTCTGATGAGTCCTAAAACAATGTTAACGAAAAAGTAAATTTTATATGTCAGGATTTTTTAATGAAACTTCTTATGATGTCACGCAATCCAACACTTTACTCTCACCAACGTTTGGTTGAAGCGTCCCTCGCACGAGGTCATACAATTGATGTGATTGATACGCTCCAGGTTTATATGAACATGGCCACTCATCATTCACAAATAAAGTATAAAGGACAATTGCTCGAGGGATATGATGTCGTCATTCCCCGTATTGGAGCCTCTATCACCATGTATGGTCTTGCGGTTTTGCGTCAGCTTGAAATGATGGGGACTTGGCCTCTCAATGAATCCGTCGCTATTGGAAGATCTCGAGACAAGTTGCGCGCAATACAACTTTTGGGTCGCAAAGGAATTGGTCTTCCTGTCACAGCTTTCAGTCATTCGACAAAAAATATAGACGACATGATTAAAATGGTAGGGGGCCCCCCTGTTGTCATTAAACTTTTAGAAGGAACACAAGGCCTTGGAGTTGTCTTAGGAGAAACATCGTCTGCCGCTCGGAGCGTTATTGAAGCTTTCCGAAAGATTAATGCCAATATTCTCGTTCAAGAATATATTAAAGAAGCAGATGCATCAGATATTCGATGCCTTGTTGTCGGCGGCAAGGTTGTCGCTACTATGAAACGTAAGGGACCTCCTGGAGATTTTCGCTCAAATCTTCATCGAGGGGGCACAGCGACTCGTGAAAAAATTACTCCTGAAGAACGGTCCATAGCTGTACGAAGCGCGGCGCTGATGGGATTAAATGTCTGTGGTGTTGATATGCTACGAACGCATCATGGCCCTGTTGTGATGGAAGTCAACTCGTCTCCTGGCCTTGAAGGTATAGAAAAAGCAACAGGAATCGATGTTGCTACCAAAATTATTCAATATATAGAAATTCATGCAAAACCAAACCATTCTAAAACAAAAGGAAAAGGCTAAATTATCAAACAAAGAAGGAGCTTGAATTCTCGAATGATATCTCAACGAACAGATCACTCTTTTTTCCATTTTTTTCTAGCTAAGGATTAAAGATGAAACATGGTCAAAAAGCTGTTGAACTTGCCGAAGGGCATGGAAACGTTAAGGATCTTACTGAATTTTGGGATCCTGAAGCAGCGGTTGCTCATATTACGCACATCTATAACAAGAATGTTGCTCTTATTCGTAAAACTTTTTTAGATATTGCCAAATCAAAAAAATTACCAAAAAACCTCCCAAAACTAGAAAACGCAACCTATCCTTACCTTGGCGTTAAAGTTACACATCGCAATTTGAATGTGGACCACCTCGTTGCATTCGGAGCTGTCCTTGAAGCTGGTACTTATGGCACCACCTTAACACGTCCTGATCTCTTTAATGCCTATTACACAAAGCAAATTGAACTCATCATGAATCATCATCAAACACCAGTTGTTGTGGGAGAAAGTGATTGGCCCATTCCATTGCCCTTTGTGGACGAATGGGATGCGGCTGCCCTTCATCCTGATAAACTCTGGCAAAGCCCTATTGAATTTGCTCTTCCAAATCTTAGCGTTGTTGATGACAGTATTGTCAATGGAACCTATAAGGTTAAGAAAGGACAACCCCACCCCCTTTCTCTCTTTTCAGCTGAACGTGTTGATTTTTCTGTGGGACGTTTACATCACTATTGTGGGACGTTAGCACAGCACTTTCAGCATTTTATTTTGCTCACAAACTATCAGCGGTACGTAGATGAATTTATCAATTATGCTCATACTTGCCTTCAAGAAAGCGATGAATACACAGCTTTTGTAGAACCGGGAAACTATATTACGCAAAATACTTATCTTACCTCCAAGAAACCTTCTGGCTGTAAGCTTTCTCTTCTTCCTCAGATGCCAGCTTATCACTTAAAGAAAAAGGACAATCGAGGGATTACCTTCATTAACATAGGTGTTGGCCCAACAAATGCCAAGACGATTACAGATCATTTAGCAGTTTTACGCCCCCATTGTTGGCTCATACTTGGTCATTGTGCAGGACTCAGAAGAAGCCAACGATTAGGTGATTATGTTTTAGCCCATGCTTATGTTAGAGAAGACCATGTCTTAAACGATGATCTTCCGGCCTGGGTTCCTGTTCCCCCTATCGCTGAAATTCAAACAGCTCTGCAAAAGGCCGTTGCGAATGTAACCGGAGAAGAAGGCCCTAATCTGAAAGGTCGTATGCGAACAGGAACCGTTGTTTCAACGGATAATCGCAATTGGGAGTTGCGCTCAGAAGAAATGATGGAGCGCTTTCGCCAAAGCAGAGCCATTGCTCTTGATATGGAATCTGCAACCATTGCCGCCAATGGCTTTCGTATGCGTATCCCGTATGGAACTCTTCTCTGTGTTTCCGATAAACCCATTCATGGCGAATTGAAGCTTCGAGGAATGGCGCATACCTTCTATCAAAAAAGTATAACGCAACACCTTCGTATTGGTATTGAAACGATTCGTATCCTGGAACAAGAGCTTAATAAAGGTGAGATCGTGATTCATTCTCGCAAACTCCGCACCTTTGATGAACCTCCTTTTCGATAAAATTACATGGAAAAGCTTTAAAGGAAAAGCAGAAGTCTAGTCCTCTGTATACGGCCATAAGACAAGAGACTCATCCTTTACCCAACACATCTTATCTATTTGCCATCCTCCTCCCAAAGCTGTGTAAAGAGCAACG
The DNA here is from genome assembly GCA_017992885.1 of Alphaproteobacteria bacterium. Taxonomy (GTDB): domain Bacteria; phylum Pseudomonadota; class Alphaproteobacteria; order UBA9655; family UBA9655; genus UBA9655. The sequence continues at coordinate 33,730 of JAGONT010000015.1, read as the reverse complement.
GCATTTAAAGCAAGAGTGGCTTGACTTTGTACCATTTGGAGAGTTGCCGTTTGATAGGTTAGTTCAGCTTGAAGCACGACAATAAAAGTAATGAGTCCAGACTCAAAGCGGAGCAAACTTATATCAGCTGCCTTCTTGCTGGCTTTATAGGCCCGTATTAAGTCAGGGTAACGTTCTGCTTCTTCCGCATAATTAACGAGGGAGTTTTCCACATCAGCAAGGGCATTGAGGAGCGTACTTTTATATTGATAAAGGTTTTCATCTCGAATCGCCATGGCAGCATTAATCTGTGCGCGGACGCGTCCAAAATCGATTAAATTCCAAGTAAGTCCAGGCCCAAAAGTATAAAAACTACTGCCAGGGCTTATGAAATTTCTAGCAAGGTTACTTTGATAACCTATGATTCCGGTAAAAGAAAAGATAGGAAAAAGGCCGCCTTCAGCAACTCCAATTTGGGCGGTGGCTGCAGCTAAATTTCTTTCAGCAGCTCGAATATCGGGACGTCGACACAAAAGTTCAGATGGCAAGCCTGCAAAGATTTCCGTCGGAATATAGGGGATCGGCTCTACTTTGGACAATTGATCATAAAGGCAAGCAGGAGGTTTCCCAACTAAAATAGAAAGTTGATGAATAGCTGTTTTTATGCTGGCATTTAAAGTAGGAATCATTGCTTCTGTTTGATCTCGAGAGGTTTCGGCTTGCGCTACATCAATGTCAGTCGCTAAACCAGCCTTCAAGAGGCTCTTATTTAATTTATAAATAGAGTTCCAAGACTCAAGAGATTTTTGGGTTACTTCGAGCTGTTTTTGATAGCTACGCAAGTTGATATAATTAACAGCCACTTGTGCAATTATACTGAGGAGCACACCATGCATATCGTCAACTTCAGCTTCAAGGCTCGCCTCAGCTGACTCAATTCCCCGCCGTAAGCGACCAAACAAATCAACTTCCCAAGCCGTTGTCAGTCCTGTGGTAAAAAGATCAAAATAACGACTTGCTCCCATTATCGTTTTTGCTTGTGTGGGAGTTACAGAGCTAAGGTTTTGTCCTGCCGAAAATCTAAATATATTGAGGCTTTCTTCATTGTGACTATAGAAACCTAAGCCATCAATCTCAGGAAAGAGGTCTGCTTCAGTCCCTAAAAGGGTAGCTTGTGCTTGATAAATTGTGGCAAGCGCCACTTTCAAATCATAGTTTGATTTTATAGCATCCCTTACCAACTGCGTAAGCAAGGGATCTTTAAAATTCTCCCACCAACTTACTTCTTCCCGAATATCTCTAGGTTTTTTTTCATTATTTACAGCTGCATTTTTCCATTTATCAGGCAAACGTACGGAGGGTTCATGATAGTCAGGTCCCACCATACAAGCTGAAAGGAGTAAAAGTGAGGGAAGAATGCTGAGTTTTCTCATCGGGATATCGGCAAGGGGCCGCCATATCTAACATTTGGTCCAACTTTTTCTGCCTTTATATAAACGTCAACTTCTTGGCCCAAGTAAGAGGGCATCTTTTTAGGATCATAGCTATAAATAACTTGGAGAACCCGTGTATCAACTCTTTCTGTAGAATCTCCTGTAAAGGAGGATTTAGGAATGACATAAGGGTCAATATATTCAAATTTAAGCTTTGTGTTATATAGAATGTTACCACGTAAATAAACAACAGCAGGTTCGTCTTTATTGAAACGCCAGGCATCATTTTCATCCACATCCACTCTGACATGATAGTTGCTGACATTTCCAATGAGCATATAGGGAGTTGATATGGTATTTGCTGCCGTAACAATAGATGTTGATAATGAATTTTGACCCACAAATTCTCCTGGGTGGATATTAATTTGCATAATTTCACAATCGATGGGCGCCGTAACTGTATAAAAAGCTAAAACGGCTTGAGCTTCATTCACTGTAGCTTGAGCGGCTACAACTGAAGCTTCTGCACCCTTCAGAGCTGCTTGAGCAACGATAACATTATCTTGTCGGTTGATAATTTCTTCTTTCGTAACCCCTCGTTTGTCGTCGAGAATAGTGACAAGATTAAAGTCATCTTGCGCGTATTTCAGTGTCGCCTTTGCGTGTTCTACAGTTGCTTGAGCAACTTCCAACTGAGCTTTTGCAAGATCAAGAGCAGCAATAACTTGTCGTGAATCAAGGGTAAAGAGAGGGGTACCTTTAGGAACAATCTCTCCTTTTTTCACTAAAATCTGGTCAACGGTAGCACTAACCATAGCCCCAAGACCAATATTCTCACTGGCAGCCTCCACAATGCCAGCTCCAGCAATAAAGCTCTCGAAAGGAGATATGGAGGGAGGTGTGATTGGCTGAGATTCGGGTGTTGGCCTTTGATCCAGAATGAGCATATAGATCCCACTCAAGATGCCTATAATGGCAAAGACTGCGAGAACACTATTTAAATTAATTATTTTTCCATTCACTTTGCCATTCTTTCCCTACTCAAACTCTTTATAAGAGCTTGTAATCTTTGTAATACGCCCATCTTCCATTTTAGCAATGCGATCAGCAAAGCAAAAAATTCGTGAATCATGGGTTACAACGATAAGTGCCCGTGTTTTATCTACAGCAATATGTTTCATCAATTCCATAATTTTATGTCCAGTTTCACTATCAAGAGCGCTGGTGGGCTCATCACAGACAATAAGTCGGGGATTATGAATGAGTGCCCTTGCAATGGCAACTCTTTGCTGCTGACCGCCTGAAAGCTCCATGGGAAAAGATGCAGTTCGATCCCCCAGTCCCATTTGTTCAAGAAGCTCCGCTCCTTTTTGAGTTGCTGATGTATGATCCATTCCTCCAATAATCAAAGGAATTGAAACATTTTCAGCCGCTGTCAACGTTGGAAAAAGGTTGAAGGCTTGAAAAACAAACCCAATATTTCTAGCGCGGAATACAATTTTTTCTTCCTTACTTAGCTCGTTTAATTCATGGCCATAAACTTTACATTCACCACTATCTTGATCAAGAATACTTGCAATTACTGAAATGAGTGTTGTTTTTCCACATCCTGAAGGTCCAGCCAGCATCATAAGCTCACCGGATTTCACTTCAAGGTCAATCCCTCTCAAAGCCACAATTTTTCCAGTTCCCTGGCCATAGAATTTAATAACGTTTTTGCATTTAACAGCAAGTTGATCTGTTTCCATCGAAGGCTAGCTTCTAAACACAACGGCAGGCTCAAGCGTTATAACTTTTCGAATGCTCAATAGCGCAGCGAAAGAGGCAATGAGGGTCACTCCAACAGTACTGAAAACAAAAAGCTGCCATGGGAAGCGAAAAGCAACCATGCTATTTCGTGTCAGTAATGCAAATAGCGCCGTACACCCAACACCGATCCCATAGCCAATAAAACTGACGATGAGAGCTTGAAAAATAATCATAAAAAGAAGCACTCTATCGGAAGTTCCCATCGCTTTCAAAACGCCAAAATAGCGTAAATTTTCTAATGTAAAATTATAAAACGTTTGTCCTGCTATAGCCGCTCCTACCAAAAACCCAAGAAGAACAGAGACGCCAAAGTTAATGGGAATGGCTGTATATTTTAGGTAATATTTGACGGTCAAATCTTCAAACTGTTCCTTTGTATAGGCGATTAATCCAGTAAGACGTTTAATGCGATCACAAAGTACTTGCAAATTTTCACCTCGCTTAGCTTTAACAAGAACAAAACTAAGTAAATTCATTTGAGGGGGACTAAAGAGTGTTGCATTTGAATATGTTGTAAAAATAACTGGCTGCGATTGAAAGGTCCGTGTTGTTTGAGCAATCCCAACAACGACTGCACGATTATTATTTAATTCAATTTCTTGACCGACTCTCAGGGGAGATTTTGGACCATGTGGTGTCGTTCGAGGGTTAGCAAGCTTATCCTCTGCCCCTTCTTGATTCACAATAATGCCGTCAGCTCGGCGTAAGTTCTCAATTCTTCCTTGAAGCATCACGGCAGGGGCACCAATTAAAGTTGAATCATCAAGACCAATAAGATTACAACTTTGAAAAGTTCCATTATGAAGTCGAACTTGAATAGTCCCCTTAAATAAAGGTTTTGCCCAAGCAACTCCTTCAACGCTTGCGACACGATAAAGGTATGTATCAGGCATAGGTTTAATATCATCAATATATTGAACTGTAGGATCCATGACCCAAATATCCGGCAAACCCAAATCTGTAATAAAGCTATAGGCTCGCGTCATAATACCCACAAAAACGCCGGGTTGTTGAGTCATAATAAGGGAAGCAAATGAAAGGCCCAGGATAATTCCCAAGAATTTTCCCCGATCTCCCACCAACATGCGAAAGGCAACGTAAAACATGCTTTCCTTCTTTTTTGCTCATTCTAAGAATACTTCGAAAAAATAGCAACTAAAGATGGATTTACACCTCAACATCATCGCATTAAAAACATTGATTGTAAAAGTCGGCTTCCTTCTCTGAATCATCTATGAGGCAAGCTTAAATAGTATCGTTTGTTATCATCAATAACCAAAAGCTTACTTAGATAATTACAACTTACTGTATTATATAGATTTTATATAAATTTTCAGCTATTAAGAAACATCATTAAGTGGTTAGCAAATGAAACTTGAACAATTTAAAATTAACTCCTCCCGTCCTACCCTAGTACTAAACATCTTATCCCTAATTTTTGAGTAAAAATGAGTAAAGATTAAGCAGCTTTTTTTAGAAGAAGAAGGGCTTGCGATTTCTCATCAACATTCTTTTTAACTGACTTTTTTGCTAAGATAAGGACATTTCCAAAAATAATGAGTCCTATACCCACAAAAACATGAGACTCCCAAGTAAAGTCTTCAAAAAAGGTGGAAACAATAAGGGCAACGACAGGAACCATCACAAGAGCATAAGCAGCCTTACTCACTCCAATGCGCCCTAAAAGGGTCAAATAGCACCCAAAGGCAACAATCGATCCAAAAATAGCAAGATGGAGAAGAGAAAGAATGTATGTATAAGAAATATCAAATTGAAAAGGAACTCCTTTAATCAAAATAATCCCAAGCATCCACAGAGCGCCATACCCCATACCATAAGCATTATTTTCCATTACAGGGATGCTTTTCTTTTGATTTCTTGCAGAAATCAGATTGCCAAAAGAAGCTAATAAACCTCCTAAAAGGCTTAAGACAATTCCTAATAAACTTGTATTGGTAAAATCTAAGGTAACAATAGCTGGCCAGAAAATCGTGATCATCCCAACGATTCCACAAATCGCCCCTGCAAAAACAGGAAGGGTAAGGGGAGTTCGATAAAAAATAGCCGAGTTAATAATGTTAAAGACAAGTATCATTGAAAATCCAATAGCATTTAAACCGCTGGAAATATAAAGATTTGCCTCATAAGCAGCCATGTAATTCATTGAAAATAAAAAGAAACCTTGAGCTATAAAAAAAATGTGTGTTTCCCAAGAAAACCTTAAGGAACGTTTCTTAAAGAAACACCAGCCAAAAATAAGAAGTGCTGCTAAGCCAAAACGATAAAAAATAGAAAGATCAAGGGGAATAGTGCCTAATTGGCAAGTAATCGCAAACCAGGTGGACCCCCAAATAAGAACTGTCATAATGTATAATAAGATATTCATAAAAGCACCATTTTAGGTGAAGAATCCCTACTTAGATTTATTTTCCTTTGAGATCAAAACACTCGACCTCATAAAAGGTTTAAGTAGTTAATGTAAATTCAGCTCATATTTATGTTATCAATTCACAAAAGCTTTTAAAAACAGCTGCCATAAATTGATACGATCCTATCATTACTTTAGGAATATTTACATAAAAGTCAAGCCCTATCTCGAGCTTCTTCTCGTCTTCTTTTTTAAATAAAGGAGTAAAGTGGAAGGAATTCAATCACCGATTAAAATAAAAAAAATTACTTAATCTTTGTCTCTTTAAATTCAACATGTTTACGCACCTTTGGGTCATACTTACGCATCACCAGCTTTTCAGTAAGCTTTCGTGGGTTTTTTTTCTTTACATAGAAAAAACCTGTTCCAGCGGTGCTTTCCATTTTAATCGAAATTGTATTTTGCTTTGCCATTTCTTTTAATCCATTTTAGAAACTGTGGCAGCATACTCTTTTGGTCACAGCTGTCAAGCCTTAACAACCTTCCCGACTCAAAAGTTCTACGCGATCTAAAGTCCCACGAATCTTAACGGTGCCATCATCAATAACATATTGCGTAATAATACCATTTGAAAGGAGATTTTGAGTTGTACTATAATCAGGGTCATAACCGGCTTGACCCATTCCATAGACTGCAAAACGTATGGGCCAATAGGGTTGATTTGCAAATTGATGTTTTTCTGCTCCCATTGTATTTCCAGCTGTTGTTTTTTCTGCTCCAATAAAAGTATTAATTTCTGAAGCTCCTTCGGTTGTACTTCCATCAAAAACATTTTGAGGAAACATATGAATCCCTTCATGAGCTGCTTTTAAAAGTGCTTTGGTATGTTGGAGAGGAAACAGGACACCTTCCGGAAGAGCAAGTATATTTTTAGTAGGCTTTTGATAAATGACTTCTACATGGTTTCCATTTTTTCTTGTGAATCCACGAATGTTTTCAATCAATTCACCATTTGTTTTTCGAAAAGTATTAAATTTAAAAAGGGATCCATTATCTGCTTCATACGTAACATATCCCCATCTCACATGCTCGACAGAATCATCATCCTGATAACGCCATATTTCCGAAAGCTGTTGAACAGTCCAACCCTCACATACTTTATTAACTTCAACCATCATCGTTCCTCTCACATCAATAATGTTACTTTGTAGGGGAGCACGTCCCTCCATTGTAACTGTGTAATAGGCACGGTGAGGCTGAAGCTCATCACTAGCTTTAAGTTTTAATGGGTGAAGAACCAAATATATCAGTATTAAGTATGCGGAAGTCCGCACTCTACCCTCCATAAGATCACATATCCTTATGATGTTAATGTATACTTGAATCTCTAAAGATTTCACAAAGAAATTGTTAAAAAAGATAAGATTTTTAAAAATACATTAACACGCATAAGCAGAAACTTACCAAAGCCTATTAACTACCTATAATTTCGAATATAATCCTAGCATGATTCCAACGATTTGTGTTAGAATTAATAATTGAAATAATCGATCATGGCGTGATTTCTTAGCAGTCAACCTAGGGCTACGCCGAGACGAGAGTAATTCATAATTGTTGTTTTATCGAGCCTCTATTTAGATTATTTTAAAAAAATTGTCATAGAAAAATTTTATAGGATTAATAAAGATGACATTAAAAATTGAATTTCAAAGTCTGTCCTCTCATAAAGTACTTTGCTTAGGAGTATACGAAGAAAATCAGTTTCCTCTCCCTACACAAACGTGGGACAATAAACTTAAGGGATTTCTGCAAAATTCAATTAAGAACTCGAAGTTTACAGGAAAGCTTACTCAAACACTCCCTGTTTTTCTAGCTGACGAAACGCAAATTATTCTTATAGGACTTGGAAAAAAATTAGATCAACATGAAAAACAGTGGCAGAAAGTTGGTGGGGCTATTATTATGGTTCTCGACGCTTTTCCAAAGGGAGAGGGAGCTGTTGAAATACATAGTCTCGAAAATTGTGAAGATGCCCAAGTCGTTTCTAACATAGCCTTAGGAGCTCTTTTAAAATCCTGGAGATTTGAGAAATATTTTACAAAGAAAACACAAGACGAACTCTTTTCCGTTAAAAAACTTAATATTTTGACCCCTCGACCGGAGGTTGCTGAAAAAATTTTTAAATCAATGGCAGCTGTTGCTGAAGGTGTTTTTTTGACCCGTACCATTGTTACCGAACCAAGTAACATTATGACCCCTGAAGCTTTATCTGAAATTGCAAAAACTCTTAAAGAAGACGGTATTAAAGTTGAAGTTTTTGGAGAGGATGAACTTAAGGCTTTAGGCATGAATACGCTTTTAGCTGTAGGACAAGGAAGTGACAAAGAAACGAAGCTTGTTGTCCTCCAGTGGGAAGGTGGTTTGGCAAAAGAAGCGCCTCTCGCCTTTGTCGGAAAGGGCGTTACTTTTGATACGGGCGGTATTTCCATTAAACCTGCCTCTGGCATGGAAGACATGAAGTATGACATGGCGGGAGCTGCTGTCGTCATGGGCCTGATGAAATCTCTTGCTCTCCGCAAGGCTAAAATTAATGCTGTTGGCATCCTGGGGCTTGTGGAAAATATGCCGTCAGGTTCTGCACAACGTCCTGGCGATGTTGTGACTTCTTTATCAGGCCAAACCATTGAAGTCATCAACACAGATGCAGAGGGAAGGCTTGTTTTGGCAGATGCTCTTTGGTACACTCAAGATCGGTTCAAGCCAAAGCTGATGATAGATCTTGCAACACTTACGGGAGCCATTGTTATTTGTTTAGGGAGTGAACGCGCGGGTCTTTTTACACCGCATGAAGACTTAGAAAAACAATTAACAAAAGCGGGAGAAAATGTAGGCGAGCTTTTATGGACTCTGCCTCTTGATAGCGCTTATGACAAAGATATTAATAGTGATATTGCGGATATGAGAAACGTATCAAACGGCCGTGGTGCTGGCAGTATCTTAGCTGCTAAATTCTTGCAACGTTTTACAAATAATGTTCCTTGGGCACACTTAGATATTGCTGGGGTGACATGGGCGCAAAAAGACCTTCCCCTTTGTGCAAAAGGGGCCACAGCTTTTGGTGTTCGGCTTCTTGAGCGCTTTATAGCCGAAAACTATGAAGGAAAATAATTTGCATTCAAGTAAAATAAATTTCTTTTCGTTGACATGTACATATTTTATGAGTAAAAATATAATCGTTTGAATTATTATACTTATATTAATTAGGCATAGCCTCGAAAAAGCGCTCAAGAAAGCTAGGCTTAGTGCCCATATTATTGCTAAACGTTAAGGATTTTAAAATGATTCCGGACTCATATCCACGTAAATTACCTAAAGCCATTTTATTTGATTGGGATAACACTCTTGTAGACACTTGGCGAGTTGCGTATGACAGTATTAATATTGCACGAAAAGTTTTAAAACTTTCCCCCATTTCTGTTGAAGAGTTTTGGGAGCGTCCGCACCATTCCATGCGAGATACGGCGCTTGATCTTTTTGGAGAAAAGTTTAAGGAAGGTGAGAAAATTTTTTACGAGTCTGTCGAAAAAATCCATCTTGAAGAAATAGCCACACTTCAAGGCGCAGAAATACTTATAGATAAAATTAAATCTCACGGTATTTACATGGGAATTGTAAGCAACAAACAAGGCAATTACTTACGAAAAGAAGTAGATTATCTAGGTTGGAAATCCTATTTTCGTAAAGTCATTGGTTCACATGATACAGCTCAAGACAAACCTTCGCCCATTCCCGTATTAGCAGCTCTTCAAGATAGCACCATTAGCCCCAGCCATGATGTTTGGTTTGTTGGGGATTCTATCGTTGATGTTAACTGTGCCCTTGCCAGTGGCTGCATTCCCGTTGTGGTCGGAAATGGCGAAGCCTCTCAGCAAGAGAATATTATTGATGCAAAAAATTGTGAGGGGCTTGCACATCTTATTACAAGCCTATAGAATCGGAAAGTTATCATTTTTTATACAAATTGCTAACGAAATTTTAATGATATTCCTGCTATTAATTAAATCATGACAAAGCAAACGAAAAAATATGTTAGAGGAAGTATCTTTTCGGTGTACGTAATTTAAATTATAATCAAAATATAAAGGGGTGAACCCATGTCTTCATCAGAAAAGCAAAATAATTTGCAAGATGTATTTTTAAACCAACTTCGAAAAACAAAAGCTCCTGTAACACTTTTTTTAGTAAATGGCGTTAAGCTGCAGGGGATCATCACCTGGTTTGATAGTTTTTCAGTCTTACTGCGTCGTGATAATCACTCTCAACTTGTGTATAAACATGCAATATCAACAGTTATGCCCATTAACCCTATTCAACTCTTTGAAGGGGAAGAAACAACTGAACAACACGAGACGTAAACGTTCATGACTGATCACCACTTAATAGCCCCAGGACATAAGTCATCTGGGGCTGTTTTTATTGTGTGCCCCTATATTGTCAAAGGTCTCCATCGCATTATTGATCCACAAGCTCGCCTTGAAGAAGCAAAAGGTCTTGCTGAAGCCATCCAATTAGATGTAAAGGGAACGGAATTTTTCAAACAACATATTATTCGCTCTGCTACTTACATTAGTAAGGGGCATGTACACGCCCTGCAAGACTTGATAAAGGCCCTCGATATCAACCTTGTTTTTATTGATGCCGCCATTTCTCCTGTCCAACAACGTAATTTAGAAAAAGCTTGGAATTGTAAAGTTATTGATCGAACAGGCTTAATTTTAGAGATTTTTGGGGCTCGTGCTCGTACGGCAGAGGGTCGTCTTCAAGTCGAATTAGCGGCTTTAACTTACCAACGGAGTCGGTTGGTTCGCTCTTGGACACACCTTGAACGACAAAGAGGAGGCCTAGGAGCTGTCGGTGGCCCAGGAGAAACCCAGCTAGAACTTGATCGCCGTCTCATTGACGAAAGAATTGGTCGCATTAAGAAGGAATTGGAAGACGTTACTCGAACACGTGCGCTTCACCGAAAAGCACGAAAACGTGTTCCTTTTCCGATTGTTGCTCTCGTAGGATATACAAATGCTGGAAAATCTACGCTTTTTAATCGACTCACCCAAGCCGGAGTCATGGCCGAACAAATGCTTTTTGCAACACTTGATCCCACCATGCGACGTGTCCACCTTCCCTCCGGACGCAACATCATTCTTTCGGATACGGTGGGGTTTATTTCAGATCTTCCGACTCTTTTAGTCGCTGCTTTTCGAGCAACACTTGAAGAAGTCGTCGAAGCTGACCTTATTTTACATGTGAGAGATATTTCCCATCCTGAAACAGCTGCTCAAAATCAAGATGTTATGGCTGTTCTAGCAGATTTAGACCTTGGTAAAGCTTATGAAAATCATGGAATTGAAGTTTTAAATAAATGCGATCTTTTAGATAAAGAAAAACTTCAACACCTTAAAACTGAAGCCTGTCTCTCCACTCGCCCTCTCCAATGTGTTGTTTCAGCCTTATCAGGTGAGGGAAGTCAAGATCTCTTAGATAAAATTAACACCTTTCTAGCCAGCAAAGAAGAAACCTACGCTTTGTCTTTGCTTGTTTCAGAAGGCAAGAAAATAGCCTGGCTCTATGCGCATGGAGAAGTGCTGGAAAGACACGATGATGAAACACACGCTCATCTAACTGTCAAACTTTCTTCCCACAATAAAGAAAAATTTGATCGTTTCGAATAAGCTAAGCGCTAGGTCCCGTCCAAATTTGATAAAAAGCGTCTTATACAAGAAATAATTAAGAACAAATATCATTTTTCATCAAATCAGAGAATTTTTTATATTTAAATACTACCCTTATTACTTTTTTAACTTACAATCCTTGACAAGAATTAAAGACCACTTTATCTAAGAATATAAGTTTAATTAATCACCTCCAGCAAAGTCGGAGGTATTGAATGTGAACCGCTCAAAGCGGTTTAAAGCAGCTTCGGCCGAAGTTGATCAGATTGACGATTAGTCTTTTCTTGATTTTGGATATATTCTCGGATCACTTTCTCGTCTCTACCAACAGTAGAAACAAAATAGCCTCCTTTTGCTTCACTCATAAATGACCCACCCTTCATTAACTTATTTTTATATAATTTTATGCGAACATTAAAATAGACATTTATTTTCCATTAAAATGGAGGTTCGCGATGAAGACTTTTCTTGCCATAATGCTGCCTCTTAGCGTTATCCTCTCAGTCTGTGTTTACCACCCTGCAGAAGCCACAGTGAAGAGCCACACCGGATCTACCACACAACAACCTGGCCCTCTCACACTCGTTCGAGGAGGAGGTCATGTTGGGGGCGGTGAATTTCATGAAGGCTTAAGTGGTAGTCGTCACCAAGAAAATCAAGGGCAAAATCGCCTAGAAAATCGAGAGACGAATCGTAATAACGCTGATTTCATAAGTAATAATGAGGTAATGGGTGGCTTTGGCGGAGGAGGATTTGATGCGGGGGGGGGGGCTAGCGTTGATGATGATGGTGAAGGAGTCACCAATACTTCTGGTTGCTATTATGACAATCAAGGCAATTTGATATGTAATGCAAATTGATGAAAAAGAATCTCTCTACCTCACACAGAGCAATCTTCATACGTTAATGAGATGGCTGGGGGACCTGGATTCGAACCAGAGTTGCCCGGTCCAGAGCCGGGAGTTCTACCGCTAAACTATCCCCCAAAGAATTCAGTAGGAACTACCATATTTCTATGATTTTGAAAAGAGGGAGTCATTTCTCCACTCAACTTTTAGTTTTTGCTCCATCTCAACGCGTTTTTCCACATCCTTTTTTCCATACTGCTGACTTTCAAGAATCATTGCAGCAATAGTTTTTTCATCCAAACCATAGGAGGGATGGACTTCAATATATTGGGAAAGGCCTGTTGTTTTTTCAAATGCCGTCACCGCTAAAAATCCTTCAACATCAACCGTAAAATCCACACGAACCCGAGCGGCTCCAGCAGGCAAAGAAGGCAACCCTTTTAATTCAAACCTGGCTAAAGAGCGACAATCTTGCACAAACTCGCGCTCTCCTTGAACAATATGGATAAGCATACCGCCCTGTCCATCTTGATGAGTGGTAAACTCTTGAGACGCTAAAGCAGGAAGAGGCGAATTGCGAGGAATAATTTTTTCCACAAGTCCCCCCATCGTTTCAAGTCCTAAAGAAAGAGGCGTAACATCTAATAAAAGTGTCTCTGATCCATAACTTAGTCCATGAGCAGAAAGCGCAGCGCCTAAGGCCACAGCTTGATCAGGATCAATATCACAGAGAGGAACTTTTTCAAAGAATGTCGATACTTCTCGATGCACAAGGGGCATACGCGTCATTCCTCCAACAAGGACAACTCCATTAATATTCTTTGGCAAAAGCCCCACTTCACGAAAAACATCATGTGTAATTTCTAACGTTTTCTTTACATAAGGCAAGGCAAGTGCTTCCAGGTTCGCTCGACTTATTCCCTCGACACATTCATTGACGGAAAGAGCTTCTTTAAGGGCACGAACCTTGTCTAAGTCCTTTAATTTAAACCGTGTTGCCACTGCTTGATCTATATCATCTCCCCCTAAATTCAAATCTCCTCCTGTAGCCAAAACTTGAAAAACACTTCCTTCAAGCTTTAGTAAAGAAAGATCAAACGTCCCTCCTCCAAAATCATAAATAGCATAAACACCCTCTGCTCCTGTTGCTAAACCATAAGCTAAAGCAGCTGCCGTTGGTTCATTAAGTAGGCGTAATACTTTTATACCGGCAAGGGCTGCGGCTTGTTTTGTCGCAACGCGAGCCGCTTCATCAAAATAGGCAGGAACAGTAATGACAGCTGCTTCGAGTGGCTTTTCAAATGTCTCTTCCACATGCTTTCGAATGTAAGAGAGAATTTGGCTTGCAACTTCAACGGGAGTCAAGCTGTAAGACCCAAGTTGCAAGCGAACCCCTTCTCCCTGAATGAGTTGAGAAAATTGAGCACAAAGGGGATCTTGGAGTCCTCGTCCCATAAGACGTTTTGTAGAACTGAGCTTCTCCTCTGCAACCACCCCCACATCAATCCCTGTGTCAGTCAAACTCAAAATGGACGGAATTAAAGGCCCTTTTCCTTCAATATCCAACACATAAGGTTTTTCGTTCTGGACAAAGGCTACAACCGAATGGGTTGTTCCTAAATCAATGCCAACGACAATTCCCTTAGAATGAGAATGGGAATGCGGATCAGACGTTTGCCCTGGTTCAACGAGTTGAAGTAACATGATACCTTATTTTCCTATATGTGTGACAATTCAATATCTTTCAATATCTTCTGCACATAAATCAGTCGACATAATATAAACCGTGCTTTTTTATACGCTTGCACTTCAAAAGCTCTTTCTAAGTCTTTAATAAGTTTCTCTTCTTCATGACGTAATTCCGGTTTTACATTTTCACCAGACTCAAAACGTTCGTTCCAATTCATCACTTGCAGCAAAATTTCTGTATCAGGATTAAGAAGATCCAGTCCTGCTGCTTTGAGTATAAATTCAGCTCGCTCTATAGGATTTTTGAGAAGGAGATAAGCTTGGTTAAGCATTGCTGATTGCTTTAAAGCTTCAGCCTTTTCCCCTTCCTGCGCATGGATTAAACGATCAGGATGCGTATTCCTTTGTCCTTTAAAATAGTGCTGCTCCAAAGTTTTCAGATCCAAAGAATACTCTTTTTTGAGTCCCAACACCTCAAAAGGGTCAAACATGAAAAGACTCTCCACAACCGCATTTACCTTTCTCATTAGGGTTTTGGAATACAAAACCAGAAGAAAGTTTGTTTTCCACGTAATCCATTTGAGAGCCTATAATAAACATTACAGCCTTGGGATCGATTAGAATTTTGACTCCATACGCTTCAATAGATTCATCATATGGACCCACTTCATCAGCAAATTCAAGAGTATAAGATTGTCCTGAGCACCCCTTCGATCGAATGCCAATGCGGATACCACTTGATGGCTTTCCTCGCTTTTCTAACAAAACCTTTACCCGCTGAGCCGCTGATTCTGTGATTGTTAAAAGTGGCTGGCTCATTTAATCCCCTTGATGCTTTTGCCTGTAATCATGAATAGCAGCTCGAATCGCATCTTCCGCCAACATGGAACAATGGAGTTTCACCGGCGGTAAAGATAAATGCTGAGCAATCTCGGTATTTTTAATAACACCTGCCTCATCCAAGCTTTTCCCCTTAATCCATTCAGTCACTAGAGAACTTGAAGCAATGGCTGATCCACACCCAAATGTTTTAAACTTCGCATCTTCAATGATTCCCTGATCATTCACCTTAATCTGAAGCTTCATGACATCTCCACAAGCAGGAGCTCCCACAAGGCCTGTTCCCACAGTATCATCCCCTGAATCTAAGGTCCCTACATTGCGAGGATTTTCGTAATGATCAATTACTTTAGTTGAATACGCCATATTACTTTCCTTCCTTTAATGAGCTGCCCATTGGATTGACTTTATGTCAATGCCTTGACGACTCATCTCCCATAAGGGACTCATTGCTCGGAGTCGAGTGACTTCTTTGATAATTTGGTGAGAGGCTTCGTCAACTTCTTCTTCTGTCGTAAAACGTCCAAACCCAATCCGTAAAGACGTATGCGCCATCTCTGCTTCCACCCCAAGGGCTCGCAAAACATAAGAGGGTTCAAGAGACGCAGATGTGCAGGCTGATCCTGAAGAAACTGCCAACTCTTTCACTCCCATCATGAGCCCCTCCCCCTCAACATGAGCAAAACTGAGATTAAGATTTCCTGGAATACGCTTTTCCGAATCTCCGTTAAGATAAACTTCCTCAAGTTCAGAGAGAATAGCCTTATAAAACCGATTCCGAAGCGCATGGAGACGTATATTTTCAGAAGCCATTTCTTCTCTAGCAATAGAACAAGCTTCCCCTATTCCGACACATAAGGGAGGAGAAAGAGTCCCTGATCGCATGCCCCGTTCTTGCCCGCCTCCTGTAATCAATGCCAGCAAACGAATGCGGGGCTTACGACGCACATAAAGAGCTCCAATACCTTTGGGACCATAAATTTTATGACCAGAAAGGCTTAAAAGATCAATATTCATTGCTTGCACATCTATGGGAATTTTTCCAACGGCCTGTGCAGCATCTGTATGAAAAAAAATGCCTTTTTCTCGACACAGCTTTCCAATCTCTGCCAGGGGTTGGATCACACCAATCTCATTATTGACGGCCATAATAGAGACAAGCACCGTCTGTTCTGTCAACGCTTCTCTAAGAACATTTAAATCAATGATACCATTTGCCTGAACAGGTAAATAAGTGATTTTAAATCCTTCCTGTTCTAAATGTCGGCAACTATCCAAAACGCATTTATGTTCAGTGACACACGTAATAATATGATTCTTTTGAGCTTTATAAAAATGGGCTACCCCTTTAAGGGCCAGATTATTAGATTCAGTAGCCCCACTGGTGAAAATGACTTCTCGTGAATCGGCATTGATGAGTCTCGCAACTTGAGCACGTGCTTTCTCAACAGCTTCTTCCGCTCGCCAACCATAAGCATGACTGCGAGAATGGGGATTGCCAAACTCCTCTGTAAAATAAGGGAGCATCACTTCCAAAACTCTAGGATCGCAAGGGGTTGTCGATTGATAATCTAAATAAATGGGCCGTGTTACCATTAAGAAATCTCCGCTGTGTTTTGCAAGGTACCATATATATTTTTCCAAGCTTGAATAAAGGTATCAACTTGATCTTCTTGAGTTTTCCAACCCATGCTCACGCGAATCGCGCACTTTGCTTGTTCAGGAGGAATATCCATCGCCGTAAGAACATGAGATGTTTTCATTTTTCCTGACGAGCACGCAGATCCTGCACTCACAGCAATTCCTTTTAAATCAAATGACATCAACTGAAGTTCCGCAGAGACGCCCGGCATCCCCAGACAGACAACATTAGGTCCACGAGAACTGCTTTTCCCATATATAATCGCATCCGTTAAAGAGTCTTCTATGGTTTGTTGAAGACCACGAAGTCGCTTAGACGCCTGAAATTGCTCAGCTAAAGCTTCCTTAAAAGCAGCCGAAAATCCCAAGATTAAGGGAGCTGCAAGTGTTCCAGCCCGCATTCCATATTCTTGCCCTCCTCCCCGAATAAGAGGATGAAGCTGCATATCTTCTTTTAAAATTAAAGCTCCAATACCAACAGGCCCTCCACACTTATGAGAAGAAAGTGTCATCATATCAACACCAAGCCCTTCAAAAGAAAAAGGAATTTGACCTAAGGCTTGACTGGCGTCCGTATGAATTTTCCAACCTTTTGCCGCGGCAATTTGTGCGGCTTCTTGAACGGGCTGAATCACACCCGTTTCATTATTGACAAGCATGAGTGAAAGAAGTCCCGGTGTTGCAAAGAAAGAGAGGATCTCGTTCAATTTTGCCAGATCCACAACCCCTTCCCCTGTCACAGGAATTAAGTGAGGATGAGAAGTCCCTTTCAGAACCGAATCATGTTCAATAGAAGACACAAGAACAGGGCTATCGTTATACCCGCCAAGAGCGAGAGCGTTGGCTTCCGTTCCACCACTTGTGTAGACCAGTCTATGCGCCCCCAGTCCTTCCAGAATGGCTTGCCTTGCGTGATCGATCAATGACCGTAACTTGCGCCCTGCATGGTGAGGAGAGGAAGAGTTACCCACTATATCTAAGGTCTCTATCACTGCTTTTCTCGCACAAGGTCTTATAGGCACAGAGGCATTATAATCTAAATAAATCATGACACCCGCTTTTCACAAACATCTGCAAGAGAAATGTCATTCAAATACTGATACATTTTGTGTTCAAGGCCCGCCCATAATGTATGAGTCAAACACTGCTCTTTTCTACCTAAACATCCCATGCCCACTTCCTTTTTACAGCGAGTCGTTTGCAAGGGTTCGCCAATGGCCTCTAAAATTTCAGCAATGCGTATGGAATGAGCTTCACGCGCAAGCGTATACCCCCCCTGATGTCCTCGGGTACTCACCACAAATCCCTTTTGACGCAATTGAACAAAAAGCTGTTCCAAATAGGTAAGGGGCAAAGCTTGTCGTCCAGCAATTTCTGTAAGCGACAACGGCTTTCCTTGACTATAATAAGCCAGATCCACAAGAGCCATAACCGCATATCTACCTTTTGTCCCAAGCTTCACATCTTTGTCCTGTCCTTTAAGCTTGCTTTATTACTCTCTATGTTTACGATTCCTGACTATTTTAGTCAAGTATGAATGCAAAAATTAAGAATTTTTTTCGAACCCAATAAAATCAAAAATTACGAGCATAGCATTAAACCTTGCTCTTGCATTTAAAAGGTTTTCCTCTCTTTGAAACCCTGGCAAATTTTCTTATGGCAAGCCACAAGGTAAGAAATAATAAATCTAGTATTAGATGAAAAGTAAGTAAAAAGTAGGTTTTGATTGAACCAATTTTATTGAGCATGACCATGTTAACAAAGAAAAATAGAGAGCGATTAATAGATTCACAAAAGGATGAAAAACAATGAAGTCGAGACTACACCCAATACAACCTGATAGAGTTGATGAAGCATAGAGCCAATGAGATTTTCATTGCGTTGGTTTTTGAAAATTATTACTTGAAATATATTAAAAGAGACGATATAGAAAAATTAAATACAAGGAAAAATGTTATGAGAAAACTTATTTTTACAATATCTTCTTTTTTTTGACAAGCTTATTACTATTGGAAAATACCTATGCAATGCATGAGATCGAGGAAAACAAAGTTACTTCACAAAAAAAATTAAAATTTATTCCTCAAGAGCTTACGACGATAAATTTTGAATTTAATCTTAAGGAGAAGGGGATTGTTGTTCGACCTTTCGAGATCACTGATGTGACCGAAACATATATTGATAGATTTTGTACGTATGATCCATCGGACCCCATGGATAAAGAAAAGAGCTATGACACTCGCCCTAGTATAGAGGAAGCAAAAGAGAATATCCATCCATTCTTGATGAGAGATATACCACAAAAGCAGGCTATATACGGTATTTTTAATTCTGAGGATAATCAAATTCTGGGGAGTGGAACTATTCTAGGTGGAAGTTATTTTTATAATGCATTCGAAATCACTTTTCAGATATATCGTGATTTTCGTAGTCAAGGACTTGGAAGCGCCGTTGCTAGTGAAGTTTTAAAAAATATGAAGGAGACAGTATCAAATATCGAAAATTGTCCTGGATACTATATTGAAAGTTCGATAAATGATGATAACATCGCTTCTCAAAAAGCTGCTATAAAGACGGGAATGATTAAGTTTCCAGACGCAAGTTCAGAAGATTCAAACATAATTCTATTTTATTACCCTCTACAGGAAGGATTGGGCTTACCTACCATAATTCCTCCAAAAAACAAGGAAAATTAGATAACAAAATAAATAATAAAAAAATGTCTCTTTTTAATTTATTTAGCTCCACCTTCTTATTCAGGGATGCCCATACGTTGGACGAATACGCACAGCTTTCTTTACTTTGTTAACAATGCCCTATCTGCTAACTTTTTTTAGGGACACCCTTTTGATAGACTTAAAAATGAGAGCTTCAATCCCGATAGCCACAGCAGCGACAAGGATTCCTCCTAAAACGTCCATTAAAAAATGGCCTCCATGGGAGACGCATGAAACAAACAACAAAATATTTAATATTAAGATAGGAATGAAAATAACTTTTTGTTCATTCCGAAAAATATAAATTGTCAGAGCCCCCATCACTGTATGAAAGGAAGGAAACTCAATGATTCCCGTAAGATTCCTTAAATCGATAATATGATTGCGTACGTCGTACAAACTTTTAAGGTCGCCACTTTGGCTCACACTTGGCTGAAAATGATACCACGCATAAGTTCCTTCTGCAGGAAAGACAGCCCCTAAGATAATCGTCAAAAGTCCTGCGATCATATACTGCATCATAAAATTTTGCTGATACTCTATTTTTCCAACAAATGAGAAGTATAATAAGACAAATGGTTTTTGCAGTAAAAAGCAAGCGTAAGAAAACACAAGAATAGAATTTATCCACTCATTTTCCTTACCCCAAATAACAACGCTTGGTGAATAAACACCCAAATAGTGATCCAAAGACGCCAAATGAGCAGTAACTAAAGGAGCGTTGGTTGTATCGGCCAGGTAAGATAAAACAAGAGCAGCCCCAGAATAGCTTAGCAACCAGCATGAAGATAATAAGGCTGCCATAATTTTAAGGTTAGGTCGGTATTTTTTATAAAAAAGATAGGGAATATAAAGAGATAATAAGATTAGCACATATAGCCATAGGTCTCTAAAATCATAATATAATTTGAATGAAGAAAAACTGATCCACACGACGTCGATGAAAAAGATGAAAAATACTAAAGCCCATTGAATTTTCGCATAAATAATTGAACTTTTGCTAAAGGATTCCTTATTTTCCATATTTAATCGTCTATTATATATTATTATTGACTAAATTTTAGAAGCAACGGTATTAAATACAGGAATTAAACTAGTCCCCACTGCCGTAACAGCTGCAACAATAACAACAGCAATCCCTATAGCGATCAAAGCATACTCAATAGCAGTAACGCCCTCATCTTGAAGTAAGAAGTTCTTTAAATGATGCATTCTAAGTTTCCCCCTCGAGATAGAGAATAAACCTATGCTCTTTAAAAAATTGGCTAGAAAGGATGGAATCCATCCTTTCTAAGCTACAGCAGATATTATCTTTTGGTTTATTATCCTCGCAAAAAAAACAACTAAATTTTTGATGCAATCGTGTTAAACGTTGACGTTAAGTTCGTACCGACTAAACCAACTGCTGTAATAATAGCCACAGCAATCAAAGCTGCAATCAAGCCATATTCAATAGCTGTAACTCCCTCGTCTTGTCGTATAAAGTTTTTTAAAAAAGACATCTTTCCCTCCAATAAGTTAACTAATCATTTTTATTGCTCTTGTCTAACCTCTATTATGCTATATTATTTATTAATAAAGTATTAAAAAAAACTAAAAGCAATGTTTCTTTGTTTGACGGCGATCAACGAACACTCTATGATGGTGATAGTAAAAATAAAGCACTCCTCTCAATGTTACACAACCCACTCATTGATGTCTCAGTCCCTTTTATGCTTCCCCGTTTTTCTTTAAGGGGTCGTTTAGTACGTTTGCAGAACGTTAGCTCTAAGATTCTGCATCAACATGCCTATCCCTTTCCTATCGCAAAAATTTTAGCTGAATTTTTAGTTGCAGGAGCTGCTCTTGCTGGACTTTTAAAGTTTAAGGGCGTCTTCACCCTTCAAACAAAAACAAACGGCCCCCTGAATTTCACAGTAATCGATGTCACTGATGGGGGGCATATGCGAGGATATGCACAATTTAATCCGGAAAAATTTGGATCAAACGATACGTTTAAAGATCTTCTTGGCCAAGGATATTTAGGTTTTACAATAGATCAGGGTCTCAATTCTGATCGTTATCAAGGTATTGTCTCCTTAAATCACGACGGGCTTTCGCAAGCCCTTGAACATTATTTTGATCAATCTGAGCAGTTAGCAACTCGTCTTTGTATTGCTTCTGAAAAAACAGGGGAAGGCACCTGGAAAAGTAGCGCTCTTCTTCTTCAGCAATTGCCTGCGCAAAACGTGAGTCAAGAAACTTGGACGCACATCGATGCTCTTTTAAATACCCTTTTTCCTGAAGAATTTTTAGATTTTTCAATACCTTGTGATACACTTTTAACGCGTCTCTTTCATGAGGGAAGCCTCACCGTTTTTGATCCCCTGTTTCTCAAAGCCCAGTGTCGCTGCTCCAAAGAACGCATTAGAGACTTTTTGGCAACCCTTATCCCCGGCGAAATCGAAGCCCTTCTGGAAAAGGAACAATTGAAAATGACTTGCGAATTTTGTAACCATCGCTATACGTTTAACCGTAAGGACATTATCACCCTTCATTAAGGAGACTATTACTATGCGCCACCTCTTATTGACATGCTTAATTTTCCTACTCGCAGCCTGTACACCTGCAGCTCAACTTCCTGAACCCATAGGATTAGCTTATCTTTCTAATAAACCCATTCGTCTGGATGTTGCTCGTATTGAAGTCGTGAAAAAATACAAGTC
Source organism: Alphaproteobacteria bacterium (assembly GCA_017992885.1). Taxonomy (GTDB): domain Bacteria; phylum Pseudomonadota; class Alphaproteobacteria; order UBA9655; family UBA9655; genus UBA9655. The sequence continues at coordinate 11,972 of JAGONT010000015.1, read as the reverse complement.
CTCTTCTCAACCTCCTCACGTAGAAAACGATTTTCCTGTACCCCCTGTAGCCATGATTCAACAATGGGTTCAAGATCGCCTTGTGCCCGTTGGCAAAACAGGGCACGCCGTTGTTACCATTGAGGAAGCTTCCATCATCGAAATTCCTCTTAAAGGAACAAAAGGCTTTAAAGGTATGTTTACAGTGGACCAATCCGAGCAATATGACGCCAAAATGACGGTAAAAATTGAAATATTTGACGATTTTGGCAACGCTAAGGGATATGCTTATGCACGCACACAAGGATCTCGAACCATTGCAGAAAACTTTACCCTTGGGCAACGTCGCAAAGTCTGGATTGTCATGATGGAAAAGATTATGAACAACCTAGATGAAGAACTCGACCGAAATGTAAGAGGATACCTAGGTCAGTATATCTCTTAAGGTTAGTTCAAGTCCCTTCTTTAGGGCTAAAGTGTTCTGGGTATTTCTGGGACACTTTAGCCCACGTATCTGCATCTTTAAGAGCTTCTTTTTTGCGTGTAATATTAGGCCAAATTTTGGCATACTGAGCATTAAGTTCAACCCATTTTTCTTGACCAGGCACCGTATCTGGTACAATGGCTTCAATAGGACATTCTGGCTGACAAACGCCACAATCAATACATTCTTCGGGATTAATCATGAGCATATTTTCCCCTTCATAAAAACAATCGACGGGGCATACTTCAACACAGTCTGTATATTTGCACTTAATGCAGGCTTCGGTTACGACATATGTCATTTTAGCTCCTGTAAAAGGAAGAGTTAGCTTAACAACAGACTATCATCATCAAGCTCAAGGCCACTTGCTTTATGAAAAAGATCAAGAAGATCCGCAACCGCAAGACCTTTCCGCGCCTCCCCTTGCACATCGAAAATCACACGCCCTTCATGCAACATTAAGGTGCGGTTTCCCAGTTCTAAAGCTTGCTGCATGCTATGAGTCACCATTAAGGCCGTCAAATGACCCTCTTCGACAATTTCTCGCGTGAGTTCAATAATAAAAGCCGCTGTTTTGGGATCAAGGGCCGCTGTATGCTCATCAAGAGCAATAATCTTCATGGGTTTCAGCACAGCCATGATCAAACTAACAGCTTGCCTTTGCCCCCCTGAAAGCAAGCCAATGGGGTCTCGAAGACGATTCTCAAGACCCAGTTTTAAGCGACTCAACTGGGCACGAAACTTTTCTCGAAAGCTTTTATTTAAAGCAAACTTTAATGTCCTATTTTCTCCTCGCTTCAACGCAAGGGCCATATTTTCCTCAATGGTCAGGTTTGCACAAGTCCCCGCCAGGGGATCTTGAAAAACACGCGCAATATAGGACGCACGTTGCCAAGACGTCAGCGCGGTTACATTACGGTTATCAATAGAAATCATGCCTTTTTCAGGAAAAGCGTCCCCACAAAGAGCATTGAGCAGGGTAGATTTTCCTGCCCCATTTCCGCCAATAACGCAGACAAAGTCACCTTTTTTGATATCCAAAGTCACCCCGCGCAATGCCTTTTTTTCCATAGCAGTGCCGCGATTAAACGTAACATGCAAATCAGTTATACGAATCATGTCCGACTCCTTGATGCTTTAAAATCAAGGATCTTAGATCTCAACTTAGGAGTGACCATGGCAATCCCCACAATCACGGCTGTAACAAGTTGAAGGTCAGACGCTTGCAAACCTAAGAAGCTTGCATTAAGCGCCATGGCAATCGCCAGTCGATAAAAAATGGACCCAATCACACACGCCACCAATGCCGCAAATATCACTTTAGGATTAAAAATAGCTTCTCCTACAATAACGGCAGCAAGGCCTGCAATAATCGTTCCTACGCCCATCGTTACATCTGCAAAGCCCTGACTTTGAGCAAAAAGAGCTCCCGCCAGAGCCACAAAGCCATTACTCAGCGAAAGTCCAAATAAAATTTGCCGATTGACAGCGATTCCTTGAGCCTTAGCCATCCGTATATTGGCGCCCGTCGCCCGCATCGCCAGTCCCTTTTCTGAACTTAAAAAACGATACATGAAAATTAAGGCAATACTTGCAACAACAAACAGAGCCATTGGCATAATATGGGGAAAAGCAAGATTTTCAAGCGGTGTAAAAATTGTACTTTCCCCTAACAGAGCAATATTGGGACGCCCCATGATTCTTAAGTTAATGGAATAAAGGGCTGTCATAGTTAAAATACTGGCTAGCAAATGCAGAATATTCCACCGTACACTGATCCAGGCTGTCGTAAAACCTGCAACCATCCCTGCCAAAATTGCACAAAATGTCGCAACCCACGGATTAACGTTTGAAACAATGAGGATGGCACAAACAGCAGCACCTAAGGGAAAACTCCCATCCACCGTTAAATCTGGAAAATCCAAAATCCGAAAAGACAAGAGAACGCCCATGGCAACAAGACCGTAGAGTAAACCAATTTCTATAGCCCCCATGAATTGAATTAAATTCACGTTAAAAACTCCATCTCTTAATAAAAGTGAGCTTGATTGCGAACCGCTTCAGGAAGGGAAATCTTTAACTTCTCAAGCGCGTGTCGATTGATGAATATATCCATTGTACCGGGAGATGCAACGGCAATTTCTGCTGGATCTTTGCCTTTAAGGATTTCACTGACAATTTCCCCCGTCTTGTGCCCCGTCTGCATGTAGCTATAGCCCTTACAAGCTAAAGCACCTGACTCAACGGATCCACTATCCGCAGAGAAAAGAGGCAAATTGTGTTTAAGCGCAACAGAAGCCACTGATTTCATAGCTGAAACAATCATATTATCCAGAGGCACATAAATAGCATCTGCTTTTCCCACAAGCTGCAACACCGCCGTTTGCACATCAGCCGATTTTATACAGGGAGATTCGACAAGGGTGAATCCTTGAACCTTTGCCTCTTTACGAATCGTTTCCAAAGACGCAACAGATCCATTATCACCCGGATTATAAAGAATACCCATGATCTTAGCAGTGGGCAAAAGGGTCTTAATAAAAGCCATTTGTTCCTTAATAGGCGGAGCATCCATAACACCTGTCACTTTTCCCTTATGATTGTCCAGGGAAGACACAAGGCCGGCTCCCACAGGATCTGTCACCGCACTAAAGACTATGGGAAAGCTATCTTTTCCGGCAACCTTGACCACAGCTTGAGCGGAAGGAGTTGTAATGGCAACAATGACATCCGGCTTAAGCCCCACAAGCTTATGGGCAATTTGTCCAGCTGTAGCTGCACTGCCTTGCGCATTTTCAAAACTAACTTTAAGGGTATCGCCTTCTCGATAGCCTTTTTGCACTAATTCATCCAAAAGGCCTTGGCGAACAGCATCCGCAGCCACATGTTCAACAAACTGAGTGATGGCAATATGCTTGGGGGAAGAATCAGCAAGAGAATGAGAGATAAGGGAGAAGGCAAGAAAAAGAGTATTGAGAATAGTCTTTAAGTGTTTCGCATTCGACATGGTACAGTCCTATTTATCAGTGGGTTCAAAAGTCTTGTCTTTGTGTTCCCGCTTCTAAATCGCAAATAGGCCATGGCCCCCTCCATAATAAAACAATCTTTAATTCACGCACATCCTTGAGAAAAAGTCAATGTGCTATTCCATGCTTATCTAAAAAGCACCTGTGATGTTATGGACTTCGCATGAAAACAAGCCCCCATCACTCTAAAAAAAAGAGTCTGGATCATGACATCTATTAAACCTAAATGTGTATTCTGCGAGATATTGACTCAAATATTTTGACTCAATTCCATGGTGCGTTCCAATCACTCAGGACTTTGCATGAAAAATGTAACTTGTGAGCCCATGGTAACCAAGGATCCATCCTCTCTTTATTTGAACTTATCACTTGATAATCGACATCCACATTTTCCAAATCGATTAAGCCTGAGCTCTCATCAGTATTTATCATAGAATTTTTCTCAATAGCGTTATCAACAAACCTTTGTGCTTCTTTTTTGTTTCTTTGGTAATCATAGCTTTAGCAAACCCAGTCCTAGATCAATTTACTTTGTAATATCACAGATACTTTTCAGCTAAGCATGTGCTATTGACATGGAAACTTAAATCATTCATTGAATTCAAGAAATTTTTATTCATCCGCCTTGTAGTTTGACCAATAAAGGAATATAATAAATTATATATATTTTATTATTTAATGTTGAGAGATGGTTCTATGAGTACTTTTACAAATAGTTTTTTCAAGCTTCTACGAAATTCAACGGCATTGACCCTTTTATTTCTTCCCGCTGTTTTAGCTATGAATGAAGAGGGGGAAAATAAGAAACATGTAATAAGGTCATCTTCTCACGGGAAAGCAGCATCCTCTTCTGGAGGCAAATCAGCTAGTTCCTCTACTTCTATTCCGCCGTCTCCTTTCTTCCAACTCCAAGCGGAGGAAGATATTACGAAGATAAGACAACAGCTAACAATTGAGGACTCGCCTAGACTCTATGTACTTAATGGCAAGCCCTTCATTAAAGGTGAAGTTCCAGGAGATGGAACATGCTTTATCCATACATTAAGCCTGTTATTTCCTGATAAAAAAATATCAAGAGACGCATTTGCAGAGCAGCTAAAAAATGCTCTTAAGGGAGAACACAGTAAAGTTTTGCGAGAACAAGTGATCCAAGAATTTGCAGCTGAACTTTATACCCAGCTTTTCTTTTACAAAATGAATTTTGATGAAGCCGCCCCTTTAGAGTTTGAAGGAACAGCAATTAGCTTGTTTGCCGCTAGGGATGACATTGATTTTGACAATCCTCAAGCGACAATACAACAAATAGCTAACAATCCAAAAATTATGGAGGAGATGCTCGCTGGTTTTGCTCAAACGAAAACCATGCTTTCTTTGCCTGATCCTGGCCTAAACAATATCGGCAGTTTTGGCCTTGCATGCCTGCTCTTTGGCTTAAACTTGGATGTTTATACACCGATTGAAAAAACAAACATATTACAGCTAAGAGCAGACTTTCCATTTGGTGGTGATTCTCCCTCACAAGCTGCCTTCTTTGCAACGCGAGGCGCTCACGTAAGTCCTCTCTGTCCCCTCGAGGATATAGGCGCACGTCAAAGATTTGCCGTGAATGAAATAGAAATGATTGAAAAAGGAGAAGGAATTTATCAAACAGCTGACTATGAAGATCGCATTAGTGTCCTACAAGAGCGTGCTCTACAATTTTCTTTATCAAAACCATTTTCTCGCACAGATGTGGAAAGATTGGACAGCGACTTTAAAGCACACCCCTATACGCTCAACAGATATAACATTGGAGAAGACAGCGAACTCTATAACGCTCATATGCCACAAGCTCCTGTCATCCATCCTTATCATCTTGATGAACATCCTAGACTACACAATGGAGTCCCTACTTTTTCTCACGCTGCTTCCCTACGAGCAGAGGACTTAGATCCTTCTCTCTTTCCTTTTCTTTTGGAAGCTCAAGAGACTCTAAAAAAATCAGGAATAGATCCTAACAAGGCTGATTATTTTTATGTTATACAAAATGATCCTTGGTTCGAAACCGATAGACTTTTGAGACCTCAATCCTGGATTTTTCCAGATGTGGATTATGTAAGGGAAGGCAGTTTTGGTGACAGTAAAACAATTCAGGTCGCCATACTCTCCCCCAACAACGTAATTAAACTTGTTGGATCCCCTGACGGTAAAGGAACGGTCTCTGTCCATAATAGCGTTACGAGTGAAAACCCAAAGGGGGACGTAATGATCATCTCTTCTGGTCCTGACTTTCCTAAGATTGCTGGGCTGCAAGACAACAAAACAAGCTTTTTTGTCTCAACGGTCGCCATCCCTGGCACAGAAAGAGCAGCTGTTACATTTCATACTATCTTAAATGATGACGATTTCGCCAGATTACAAGCGACAAAAATAGATAGTCTTAGGGACTTACAATTATGGCTTGCAACTCTCTTATCTGAAACAACAGCTCCTCCATCTTCAGTGCTATCTTTTCCTTATAGCCCTTCCGCTTCTCTGCCAAGACCAGAACTTGAGCTTGCTCCCCATCTCACCTTTCGGACAGCAGGTGCAAATAAAGATGCTGAGATTAAGCACTCGGCCATTTATGTGTCATTTCTTTACCAAGAAACGCCAGACACAGCTGAGCTAATTATTAATCATCGGACAACAGGGAAAGGCCCAAAGGTCAGAGTCTACAACCCCAAAGCTAAAGCCTACATTAACTTAGGAACCTTGCCCCCCTCTATGGATTTTAGGGAAGAAGTGTTTAATCTCTCTCCCTTGATTGAAGCAGTGCGTGAGGGTAGCGTATCAACAATAAAAACCGAATTGAACTTTACGAACGGCACAGGCGATATTCATTCTTTCAAGATTCGATCTGGTGGGAAGACTTTAAAAGAAGTCATACTTGGCAATCAAGACAGTGAAGGACAGCCAGGAGTTCATGTGTACGCTGGGAATCTTCAGGAATGGTCTGAAGTGAAAGAAGCTCCCTATACCTTCCGGACAACAGGCGCAAATAAAGATGCTGAGACTAAGCACTCGGCCATTTATGTGTCATTTCCTTACCAGGAGACACCAGACACAGCATATAAGCTGATTATTAATCATCGGACAAAAGCGAAAGGTCCAGAGGTAAGAGTCTACGACCACAATGCTAAAGCCTACATTGACTTAGGAACTTTGCCCCCCTCTATGGGTTTTACTGACGAAGTTTTTAATCTCTCTCCCTTGATTGAAGCAGCGTGTGCTGGTTCTTCTAGCGTACCAGCAATAAAAACCGAAGTGAACTTTACGAACGGCACAAGCAATATTCATTCTTTCAGGATTCAATTTGGTGAGAAGATTGTAAAAGAAGTCGTCCTTGGCGATAAAGACAGTGAAGAACAGCCAGGAGCTCATGTATATGCTGGGAATCTTCAGGAATGGTCTGACGTGCAATCCGACGACGTTCAGTAATAACTTTTCTCGAAGTTAAATCTAATGTTTCTGGACTGTTTACGTCTCTGCCATTAAAAAAATTCATTGAATTGATAGCAATGTGCCAGATTTATCTGAACACATATTTCTACAGTCTCTTAAATAGGCACTAGTTGTGTCGACGTGTCTTCTTTTATTACCTACACACGTAGTTTGCGCCTCTTGGCATACAGATTCACAGGTACCACACATGGTGTTATCTAGTCTCCCCGCACCAAGTTTTTGCCACTCTTCAAAGCAAGCTTGTGTTTTTTCTGCACACTCTAGCCCCATGGCTCCTAGAGTTTGTAACCCTAACGTTAGAAAAAAAAGGGGAACGACCCATCGTTTTTGCATTCAACTTCTCTCTTCAATTTATCCACATTTTTAAACTTAACCCAAATTATATTTAATAATACTTAAAAAAATAAAAAATAATATTTTATATTCAATTTTTATAGGAGAATCATTGTAATGACGTTATTACTTGATAAGGTTGAAGTTAAGCTCATAACATCCTAAACAATCCATTTTGCTTGTTCTTCCTGAAGTCTATTCTCAGCAATCGCATTACGCACACTTTTCAGCAAATGATTCATGAAAAAAACATTGTGAATTGTGAGCATCTGCATTGCTAACAGCTCTCCTGCTTTAAGCAGGTGGTGCAGATAGCTTCTTGAAACCGTCTGACAAGTCTGACATCCACAGGTTTCATCTATGGGTTGAGAATCTTCACGAAAACGAGCGTTTCTTATATTCATATGCTCTCGACCTTGTGGATTTTCGCCCAGGGTTTCCCAGACTGATGGCTTCACTAGAGCTCCTCCATGGCGAGCCAAACGTGTTGGATGAACGCAATCAAAGGTATCAATTCCTTGCTGAACGCCAAAGAAAATATCGCTCACCCCCCCTATCCCCAAAAGGTGAACCGGACGAGAGGGATTTAAAGGTTCCATAGCCATTTCTACCACATCTATCATCTGAGCCTTTGTCGCCCCCAAAGACCCCCCTACGGCATGACCAAAAAAGGGGTGGCTATTGACAAAATCTGCACTGATTTTTCTCAAATCAGGATAAACTCCCCCTTGCGTAATCCCATAAAGAGCTTGAACTCCTTGAGGGCCTCTCTGAAACTCCCGAAGACTTCTCTCTGCCCATCGATGGCTCAAATGCATGGATTTTTCTGTATATGCCTTATCAACATGAAAAGGAGTACACTCGTCTAATACAACAATTAAATCAGCCCCTAAAGCTTGTTGAATTTGGATTGCTTTTTCAGGGGTTAAGGTATGTTTTTTTCCATCAATATAGGATTTAAAGGTTGCCCCTTCCTCATTAATTTTTAACAAGCTCTTGGGTCTCAATGACTGTCGTCGTCCCTTCACTTCCTCTGCAACTGACCCATGTCCTAAGCTAAAAATCTGAAATCCTCCTGAATCAGTAAGCATAGGCCCATCCCAACCCATAAATCGATGAAGGCCTCCCATTTTCGAGACAACCTCCGCTCCAGGCTGCAACATTAAATGGTACGTATTTGCAAGAATAATTTGGGTGTTCTCACGCTTCATATCCTGTGGCGTTGCCCCTTTAATAGCAGCTTTTGTCGCACAAAAAATAAAGGCTGGGGTTTCTACAATACCATGCGGCGTTGAAAGTCTACCAAGGCGAGCTTTTGAACCCTTCGCTTGAAAAGTAATATCAAAATTAAAATTTAAATCATTCATTATCGAACCACGAGCCTTGCTAAATACACAAACGGAATCCCTACAATGGCAATAAAGACTCGCAAAATGTATGTTCCTAGAACATAAGTAAAGAAGACCGTCTTCCACGGCAAGGGGTGTGAAGCAAAAATCATCCATGCCAATAGGCTAAAAACTAAATTATCTAAAAAAGCACTGATCAACGTTGACACAAAAGATCTAAGCCACAAAAATTTTCCTGCTGTTAGACGAGAAAGTGTTGTAAAAATCCAGATATCATTAAATTGCCCCACTGCATAAGCGATAAGGCTTGCTGCAATTAAAGCCGGCACGGGAAGAAACAAAACACACATGGCCTTATGGGCTTCATGAAAACCACTTGCTGGCTTAAAGCCAATCGTGATCAACATAAAAAAGGTCACCAAAATCATACTCATAAAGCTAAGCCATACGGCCTTACGCGCTTGAGCCTTCCCATAATATTCTGTCAAAATATTACTAATAATAAAAATTGAAGAGAAAACAACAGTACCAAGAGCAACAGGTTCATGAAAAAATTCATAGGTTGTCGCTTTTTGCACTTGAAGATTAGCAACAATTACAGCCAGAGAACTATAAACGATTAGCCCCACAGCGCCAAAAAAACGCATCATTAAAAGGATGACAAGGCCACACGTCACAAGAAGCGCCAAAGTCAATACCTCTGAGGGATGCTGTTGCAACCAAGTGACAAATACGTGGGGAAAAAGAGAGGCCTGCATGTTTAAAATTAGCGTTCAATCATTATTCATCAAGAGGATTACCCCACATTATCGCAAAGATACACATATTTTTTCTTGTCCTAGAGCTCAAAGAAGGAGTATATAGTCTTTTAAGTGATTCTTTAGATCACTCAATTCACATGCAGAGTGATCCCTCCGGTGGTCTTGTGATCCCTATCCTCTGCAGCGGTTTCAACTGGAGAAAGGAAATTTTATTATGATGCCAACCTTTACAATGCGTCAACTTTTAGAAGCAGGCGTTCATTTTGGACACCAAACCCGTCGTTGGAATCCCAAAATGGGGCCTTATTTATATGGATCCCGTGGTGGAATTCACATCATTGATCTACAGCAAACTGTTCCTATGCTGCACCATGCTTTGCAAGCGATTCGTGATATTGTTGCTGAAGGGGGTCGTGTTCTTTTTGTGGGAACAAAAAGGCAAGCTTCTCAAAAAATTAAAGAAGCGGCTTCACTTTGCGGTCAATTTTATGTGAATCATCGTTGGCTTGGGGGAATGCTTACCAACTGGAAGACGATTTCCCAATCCATTAAACGTTTAAAGGAACTGCAAGAGCAATTTGACCAAGGCACCCATGGTTTTACGAAAAAGGAACTTCTTACCCTTGAAAGAGAGAAAAACAAACTTGAACTTTCTTTAGGAGGAATTAAAGAAATGGGAGGTGTTCCAAACATTCTCTTCATTCTTGACACCAATAAAGAAGACATTTCTATTAAAGAAGCCAATAAATTAGGGATTCCTGTCGTCGCAATTGTGGATAGCAACTCTAATCCTGATGGAATTGATTATATTGTTCCTGGTAATGATGACTCTCAACGCGCCATCGAACTATATTGCACACTTGTCTCTGCGGCAGTTTTAGATGGGTTGCAAGCTGAAATGAAATCAACCGGTGTTGATTTAGGAGCAGCGCAAGACGTTGCCGTAACAATAGAAGAAGAACCATTTTCCGAGGTTGAAGAGGTAGTTCTTCCCACGGAAGAAGTGGTTATAGAAGCCGTCCCAGAAAACGCATAAATTGAATTAAAGAAGGAGTACGTCATGGCAGATATTTCCCCTGCACTGGTAAAAAACTTGCGTGAAAAGACAGGCGCAGGAATGATGGATTGTAAAAAGGCACTTATTGAAACCAAGGGTGACTTAGAAGCAGCTATTGATTGGCTTCGGAAAAAAGGTCTCGCCACTGCCGCCAAAAAATCAGGTCGCGTCGCTGCTGAAGGACTTATCGCTGTTTCTTGTCAAGGCACACAAGGAGCCATTGTTGAAGTCAACGCTGAAACAGACTTTGTGGGGCGAAATGAAAACTTCCAAGCTTTTGCCCGTACCGCTGCTCAATTGGCAATCACGGCAAAGGGAGATTTAGAATCCCTCAAAAACGCAACTTATCCTGGCTCCAACAGAACCGTTGAAGAAGAACTTACTCATCTGGTTGCCACGATTGGTGAAAACATGAGTTTGCGACGCACGGCTTTTCTGGAAGTCTCGCAAGGCGTTGTGATCCCTTATATTCACAATATAGTTGCTCCCGGTGTCGGGCGACTTGGTGTTCTTGTAGCCCTTGAATCTGCGGTCCCTCAAGAAAAAATTGAGGCTTTAGGCAAGCAAATTGCCATGCATGTCGCCGCTGCTCATCCAACAGCCTTAACAATTGACACAGTAGACTCAGCTGACGTTGCACGTGAACGCGCTATTTTTCGTGAACAAGCCCTTGCTTCCGGTAAACCTGCTGAGTTTGTAGATCAAATGGTGGAAGGTCGCCTGCGTAAGTTCTATGAAGAAGCTGTTCTTGAAGAGCAAGTTTTTGTTATTGATGGCAAAGCGCGCGTAAAGGAAGTTGTCAGTACCGCTGGCAAAGAACATGGGCAGCCCCTTAAGCTAGCCGGCTTTGTTCGTTATGCTCTGGGTGAAGGCATTGAAAAAGATAAAGCTGACTTTGCTGCAGAAGTTGCCGCACAACTTGGAAAGTAAAACATTTCTAAAGCCCCTAGCTAATCGCTATCTTCGTCAATATCAGAGCGAGTATTAATATTTTTTGCTATTGACTCACACTATATTAAAGGCTAGGACTATCTTACCTGAAAAATAACGAAGAGTTTATATTATGAAGATTAAAATTATAGCAGCCACTATACTCACCGCATTCTCTCCCTTCACCGCTTATAGTATGGAGGAAGACCAAAGATATATTCAGCGCTCCCATGCCCCCGCCTATGCAAGTGAAGGAGCAAGCTATCAACCATACTCACAGTCCTATGGCAGTGAACCTGCAAGCCATCAACCTCAGTCACACTCTTATGGCAGTGAACCTATAAGCCATCAACCATACTCACAGTCCTATGGCAGTGAACCTATAAGCCATCAACCTCAGTCACACTCTTATGGCAGTGAACCTATAAGCCATCAACCTCAGTCACACTCTTATGGCAGTGAACCTATAAGCCATCAACCATACTCACAGTCCTATGGCAGTGAACCTATAAGCCATCAACCTCAGTCACACTCTTATGGCAGTGAACCAGTAGGCTATCAACCATACCC
>JAGONT010000044.1 GCA_017992885.1 Alphaproteobacteria bacterium | reverse complement strand
ATTCCATGACCATTATTGCAGCGATCATGCGTAAGCTTCTGCATATCATTTTTGGTGTTTTAAAAACTGAAAAACCTTTTACTCTTTCTCTAAAAGGAGCTTGACATGTAAGACGGTATCTACGCTTCACGAACGCCGTTACCGACGCCCATGCAAGACTCATTTCTGGCTGATGGCTAATCTTTGCCAGGAGGGAGTCGAACCCTCTGGATTGCGATGAAAGGTTTCAATACTATGTCATTTCTCTTTCCCCTTTCTCAGGCTTGGCCTGTCGCAATAGGCACTTGATGCCGTAGAAATGAAAGGTCTCTCCAGGATATAAGCAGAATGCAGAAACCATTAGGGCACTTGATGCCGGATATATGACAGCTTCTTTCATTCATCCCTAACAACATTCGCCGACACAATGCTTAAAAAAACTTTTAAAAAAAATTATTGACTTCCCCAAGCGTCCATATATGAACTTATGGACCCAAGGTAACCAATGGTCCAGTATCTCCTCATTTGAGCCCACCACCTGATAATCAACATCTACATTCTCTAAATGAATTAAGCTTGGACTAGCGTCAGTATTAACCATGGCATTTTTCTCAATGACTTTGTCCACAAAATTTTGTGCATTTTCCTTTGTTTCTTTGGCTACCAATACTTTTGCAAAACCAGCCTTAGTTTTTCTGTGACCTTTTTGATCTCTCCAATCTTTCGACTCTATAGCAACCAAAACCTCTGTTTGATTACCCGTGTATCTCTTACCAAAAATAGCACCATCCAATTCAATGATATTCTTGAGTTTGTAGATCTCATCACGTTGTCTAAGAGCTTCCCTAATTTTGTGAAGTAAAATCCAAGCCGTACCATAAGATTTCATCCCAAGATCTGCCTGTAACTCCATGGCTGAAATACCACGTTTTCCCTGTGTCACAAGGCAAATTGCTCTCAACCAAATCAACAGGGGAGTCTTTGACTTTTGAAAGATAGTTCCCGCTCTTAGTCTAACCTCAAAGTGGCATTTCCTGCACTCCCATACCTCTGGATTCTTATGATGTTGCCAGCAGGTTTCATTACTGCACTTAGGGCAGATAAATTCTTTACCATCAAATTTCACTAACCATATCCAGGCTCTGGCTTTTTCTTCAGAATCTAATTCGCTCAAAAGCTTACAGAATTTCATGTGTTGGTATTTCATACTGACTCTCCTCAAAAGAGTCTAACACATTCATTTTCTAAATCACAGGTACTGTTCAGATAGGCATGCATGAAAGCCACCATAAAACTCAGGTGGTTGTATCCCCATTTCTGACAGTCTATAATATATTTTAATTAAAATACAGGAAGTATCTTCTCTATGAACGCACCCTCTTTAAGAGGCATTGATTATGTAGAAATATATGTTTTTAATGCTCTTCAAGCTGCAAACTTTTATCGTTCTGCTTTTGGTTTTAACATTGTTGCTTATGGCGGTCCAGAAACAGGATTAAAAAATCAAATTTCTTATTTGTTGCGTCAGGGTTCTATCAACGTATTGATTAGCTCAGCCATAGATAAGGACTCTTCTATCTTAGCTCACGTTATCAATCATGATGAGGGTGTTAAAGATATCGCCTTTGCTTCAAACAATGTTTTGAAAACTTATGAAGTTGCTATGAGAGAAGGTGCTAAATCTATTTTGGAACCAACCGAGATCTATGATGGTAAAAGCAGAATACTTAAGGCAACAATTGCGACCTTCGGCAACACAGTTCATTCGTTTATTGAACGTAAAGACTCTTATTCTTCTTCTTTTACATTACCGTTTTGCACCTTCTTAAACTCTCCTGCTCATAGCCAAATGGGTTTAGAAAACATAGATCATATTGCTGTTGCTGTTGAAACAGGAAGTCTTGAAGATCAAAAGAAGTTTTATGAAAATGTATTGGGATTTCATGTTTTTTATGCAGACGAAACCTATACAGATGACAGTGGCATGAAATCAGTCGTTGTTAGCGATATTACTGAGTCACTTAAATTTGTTTTAGTGGAAGGAATCTCAAATAAGAAACCTTCTCAGGTCGAAAACTATATCTCTTCTTATGGTTGTGCGGGTGTTCAGCATATAGCATTTTCCTCAAAGGATATTATCAAAGCAGCAAGCCTGATACAAAACCAAGGGATTAAGTTTTTAGAAGTTCCAGAGACTTATTATGAGAAACTCCCATCTGATTTAAAAAAAACTCTCCAAGAGAAGTTAAAAACCATAAAAGATTTAAACATTCTTGTAGATCAAGAACAGCAAGGATATTTGATGCAAATTTTTACACGACCTCTACAAAATCGTCCTACTTTTTTTCTTGAAATGATACAAAGAGAAAATTCAACAGGATTTGGGAGCGGTAATATCAAAGCTCTTTATCAAGCTGTTGAACAAGATCAACAAAAGGGAAGAATCAATGTTTAAAGATGTTCTTCCTACCTGGATTCAAAATTTAGAAAAATCAGGTATTCAAAAAGCTCTACAAACAACATCAAAATCTGATATTATTTCATTTTCACTGGGGAGACCTGATAATGACATCTTGGCCTTACTAGAGCTTAAAGATGCATCTTCAGATCTCTTTTCTCCTGAAAACTTACAATACTCTCCTCCTTCCCTTGAATTGAAGGCTCACATTGTAGAGCTTATGAAAGAAAAGCAGGTATCTTGTACTCCTGAGCAGATTATTTTAACAACGGGTGCTCAGCAAGCTATGGCTCTTTTAGTGAAGCTCTTCATAACAGAAGGGGATAGTATCCTTGTTGATCAGTTAACATATCCTGGATTTATTCAAATTGCTCATGCTCGTCATGCGGATCTTATTCCTATCCCTGTTTGTTTTCAAAATGGACTCGATGTTGAAGAACTTAGTTATATTTTAAAGAAAACCAATAAACCTAGTTTGATCTACACAATGTCAGAGGGCCACAATCCCCTTGGAATGAGCTTGAGTAAGGAACAACGTATTAAGCTAACAAAATTAGCTGAACGCTACAAAATACCTATTATAGAGGATGATGCCTATGGTTTCTTAAATTATGATTCTGTGGAATTTCCTCTTAAGTCCTATTGGCAAGAGGGGGTTTTTTATATTGGGTCTTTTTCTAAGATCATCGCTCCTTCTCTTCGAGTGGGCTGGATTATTGCATCTGAATCAATGATAGAAAAATTGGAGATTTTAAAAGAAGGCCTTGATATTAATACAAGTACATTAAGTCAAAAGCTCATAAATTCTCTTTTTATTAAAGGGTGTTTGAATGAACATCTCTCAAGGCTCAGAGAAGAATACAGAAAAAAAAGAGATGTCATGGTTGAAGCTCTGAAAAAACATATTCCTGAAATGGAGTTTTCTATTCCAAGAAGTGGCTTCTTTATATGGGGCAAACTACCTCCTTCTATGAATACCAATAGATTATTTAAGCTTGCTTTAGAAGAAGAAAAAGTTTCTTTTCTCCCAGGAAGTGCATTTTTAATTGGTAAGAAAGAGGGTGTTCAGAATTGTCTACGGCTTAGTTTTGCTTTTTGTCCTATTGAGCTTATAGAAGGTGGCATTAAGAGGCTTGCCATGGCAATCCAATCATATAAATGGCAAAATGAAGGTCAGTACCTTCGTCCTGCTTAAGGATAGTTCTACCTACACCTACAGGACTCTTGAACTAAGCTACTGCAGACTCGAGTCGTTTTGCATCCATCTGCTCCTTTAAGCTTCGAGGTCTCATATCAACCCAAACCTCCTTAATATGGGCTAGGCATTCTTCTTTTGTCCCCGTCTTACCCTCTTCTCTCCATCCTGGAGGAATGGCTTTGAAAGTCGGCCAAATAGAATATTGATCCTCTACGTTAATCACCACTCTCCATGATTCACAATGCTCGAACATATTATCTCCTTTTAATGTCGTTTATATGTGGGCGAAGAATACTCTTACATATTCAAAAATGATTTGCAACATGCTAAACAAGAGCCCATCAAGCGGCAGAAGAAGAGCTCATCATCTTTCTCGCCCCTCACTTCCCTTGAGATAGTAAGATTAAGTGGCACGGTTTAATAGGCACACGATTTAACAGGCATTTGCGCTAAGAAAAGGTCCACGAGAAAAATCTTGTAAGAAATCCTTACCCCAGAGATAATGAAGAGGCGTCAACGGAGGTCCTGCAACAAATAAAGCGCTTGCATAACCAGGAATAGTCTCGAAAAAATAAGGCCAAGCTGCTATCTTGCCATTCTCTCTTGAATAACTACTTTGTTCCTGCTTGAAATCATTTTTCACTCTTAGAGTGGTTTCAAGTAACGCGGGGGCATGCGAGCTTTCTAACCACCCCTTTCCTAAGGCCTTTAAAAAAGCTTCTTTTGAGACCCAGTGCTTAAAGAAGGAGTTTACTTTTTCTTCCGCATTGAGATCTTTCCAATGAGAAAATTCTATTGTAGAGAAAATACTTCGCGCCATGTCTTCTAACTCAAGGGACTCATCTCTGTATTCCAAATCAATGCCAATCTCATAATGCTGCGTGAACGCATATAGAGCATAGTCTCCTGAATGAGAAAGATTAAAGGATAGATTCTTTTCTTTTGGCAAACAGGGCTTGCCCCAAAGACCGTACGAGATTTCTATTCTTTGAGGGGCCTCTCCTAAATACCCTGCTAAAAGACTTCTTAAAATACCCCGAGAAATTGTATAGCTCTTCTGATCTCTGGAAAACCTAAAGCGCCTCGCCCTTTCTTGCTCGTTCTGAGACAGGAGAGTGGTAAAATAAGATGCATTCCTTTCATTTTCTGACAAACAGGCAGACCAGGTATGTACTTCGTCAGGGGTCAGAGGAAAATAGTCCTTTGAGTTCATCTTAAAGCTAAGGCTCATGTTGAGTAAACAATGAAAGAGTTTATCTATTCTAGAATGAAGTATCACATAAAACAACAAGAATGAGCCACTTATAAAGCGGAGTGTGAGATAAAGTGAGAGTTGACATTCTTAGCTAGCTCTATAATCATATACCTCACTAAAACTTTCTATCATAAAAATATAAAATCAAAACGGGGAGTCAGAACAGAATTATATGGAAAAGCGCTACTTAAAACCCACGGTTAAAGCTGAGCCTCTGATATGGCAATGGTATGCGTGGCCTTATCTCATTCCTCCTCTTCCTGCCGCCTGTAATATAGTAGAGCGCCATCTTAAAATCATGCAATCTTATGTTCAAAATCCTCAGATTCATGCTCAGGCTGTTAAAGACCCCAAATTGTTAGGAGGTCCCTTTATTGATCTAGAGGGGAAGAGAATTGACGAAGTCAAAGTGCTCATTGATCAAACAAAAAAAGAGTGTGGGAGCCTCATAGAGTTACACGACTCATTCAAAGAGCTAGATAAAGCCCTCCAGACAGAAGCACAAGGAGATTCCTTAGACTCTTACTACAATCGTACACCTACTTCTTTAAAAGGGCTGATTGAGTTTGTGTATGATTTAAATAATCATCCCTCTGTTCGTTTAATTGAACCTCTGATTTATAAAAAGTATTATTTACCTCAACACCAGAAAATAGCTCTTTCAGATACGACCAGTGACTTTAGAAAGTTTGTTCTCAGTACCCCGCGCCTTGATCAGGATGATGAAGTATATCTGAATATCCCTTTTTCAGACCCTAAGTTAGATCATCTTTTTAGAATGAGAGAAGACCCACAAAGTCTTGATAAAATCCAAGACCTGTTTGAAATCCCTCAGTCAAAGCAACAGCTCTTTCAGTCCTTTTTTACGACCACTCCCCCCACAATTCCTGAAGATCGTCATTACCAGGGGGAAGGCATTCGAATCAGATACTTTGGCCATGCGTGTGTTCTCGTTCAAACAAAATCTGTCGCACTCCTTTTTGATCCAGTCATCAGCTACCCTTTACAAGCAAATGAAGTGCCCAGATATACTCTTGCAGACATTCCAGATTATATCGACTATGTTGTTATTACCCATAACCATCAAGATCATCTGATGTTTGAGACTCTTCTCCAACTAAGGCATAAAATTGGCCATATTATTTTTCCAGCCAACCATGGAGGAGCTTTAGAAGATCCCTCTATTAAGCTCATCTTAAAACACACTGGCTTTACATCTCTCATCGAATTGAGAGAGATGGACACTCTCCCTCTAGATGTGGGAGAGATAATAGCTCTTCCCTTTCTAGGAGAGCATTCTGATCTTAATATTCAATCTAAGCTATCTTACTGTGTACAGCTTAAGGGCAAGAGGTTTCTGTTTGCCGCTGACTCCAATAACTTAGAGTCCTCACTTTATGACCATATCTTTGATCATATTGGATCAATTGACATGTTATTTTTAGGGATGGAATGCGATGGAGCGCCTTTAACTTGGTTGTATGGACCTCTGTTGACCAGTCCTTTAAAAAGGAGCCACGATAGAAACAGAACATTATCCGGCTCAAACTTTGAAAAAGCATGGGCCATTGCAGAAAAATCAACCTGTAAACAAGCTTACGTTTATGCCATGGGACAAGAACCCTGGCTTAATTATGTGATGGCCTTAAAATACTCGCCAGAGTCCCCTCAAATTGTAGAGTCAAACAAATTTATTGAAGCTTGCAAACAAAAAGGTATTGAATCGGAAAGACTCTTTGGAAAAAAAGAGTGGATTGTCTCATAAACATACAAACATTATCTAAATTAACAAACAAACATTACTGGAGAGTAAATTGAGAATGGACTATGAGTGGAGGAGACATGCAGACATATTTAAATAAGAAGATAAATTTTATTCCCATATCTTCCTACCCTGACGCTAAATCTCATTTTAACAATGATATTAAAGAAATTAGCTTTGATGATGTTGCAGTGAGAGCTTATTTTGAAGCCAATAAACCCTATGAGGCTTATGAAGATAGTTGGTTTTCTCTGATTCAGGGTATTAGGACAAATCCTCGATTGTTTAAAAACAAAGTGTTTTTTTCTGATCACCCTTGTAATGAAGACGTGTTGGTTGTCTATAATCACATGTGTTCCAGCTATCAAGAACTTGCAGAACTCTTTCGGGATCTTTTAGTGGCTACTCTAAAAAAAGAGCTTATTTGGAAAAACGCTAAGCTTAATCATCTTCCAGTGCTCATAAAATATGGTTTCAAGCTCTATAAGAATGAGGACTCATGGAATTCACACTCTAAATTTGATGACCAGACTTATCCACAACACATATGTTTAATCGACAACCTTAAAACGCTATCGAGTAAAACTCTTGCTCAACTGAGACAACAAATGCGCGCGGTTGAGAAACATTATAACGATATAAAAATAATTCCTTATAAAAAAGAAAACCATAAGCTTCCTTGTTTGGATCTCGTTGAGCGGAGTGCTTTTGAAATAAGCGCTTCCAATGCAGTCGACTTACGAGCCGTACTTTCTGCTAATATTATTTACTTAGATTATTCTCCAGATAATTCTTATGTGGTGGAGCACAATAAAAAAATTGTGGCGTTTATAGCTTTTGATATCCGCAATGATATTGCAAATTTTAATTGTCTTGTTCACGATAGGAACATTAAGTATCTTCCTTCTTATGCAATGATGAAGACTTCAGAACTTCTTAGCAAGGAGGGGGCAAGGTACCTAAATCTTTCAGGTTCAGAAAACAAATCTTTGGATCACTGGAAGAAGAAGTTTCACCCGGTAACGTCAATTTTTCGGACTCATGTAGTTTTTAACCATTTTAAAGAATAACAATAATATGGGATTATAAAAATGCCTAATTTAATTAAAAACGAGAATACGTCAGATCCATATCTCAGCCGCTTAACCTGGGTTGATTATAAGAATGTCGTTGAAACAAAGCCACTCATTATTCTTCCTGTGGGATCAGTCGAACAACATGGTCCTCATTTGCCTCTCTTAACAGATACAATCTTAAGTACAAAATTAGCAGAGAAATTAGCTAGAAAATTAAGTAGCTTTATAGCAGAACCGCTAACCTATGGGGCGCGCTCTGATCTTTTCTCAGGGGGAGGAGAAGCTTTTCCGGGAACATGCAGTTTATCTCCTGAGACTTTTTTAGTTCTCGCTGAAAATGTCTTAGATGAACTGTATTTAGATGGCTTACGATACTTTTTAATTCTTAATGGTCACTTTGAGAATGCATCCCTTTTAAGAGAATCAGCACGTCGGATTACAAGAAAGAGCCCTGACGCAAAAGTTCTTTTTTGTAATTGGTGGGATGTTCCAGACCTGCAAGAAATACGTTCTTATTATCCAGAAGACTTTCCCGGAATGGATCTCGAACATGCAGGATTTCTTGAAACCTCACTCATGCTATATTTAGCCTCGGACAGCGTCAAAGACACTTCTTTTTTTCCAGAAGAAACTGTTAAGCCTCCAGGTTATGAGATTTATCCAGAACACTTAAATGGATTAACTGAGAAGTCAGGCGCCTTATCCTCAGCCAAAGCAGCAAATGCTAAAGCCGGCGAAGAAATATGTAATCTCGTCATAGAGGGCCTTATAAAGGTCGTTGGCAGCGTTTTTGGTCAGCACTAGATATGGAAAGAGATAAGCTTATTTTTGAAGAGTTTTTAAGATGGGTAAAAAAAACTCCGGGTAAGCTCGCAATTTTAGACGGTAAAAAATCTCTCACTTACCAAGAGCTTTATGAAAAATCCTGTCAGTTAGCCTCAACTCTCAATGAGACCGATATCACCAGTAGATACATCTTTATCTTAGGGAATAAGGCATCCGAAAGCATTATAGCTATACTGGGTGCTCTTTTTTCTGGGTTTACGTATGTAGCTCTTGATATCAATCAACCTGCTTCTCGCCTCGATCATATTTTTTCAGTATTAAGTCCCGCAATTTTAATCTTTACGGGCATCAGTCCGCGTTTAAAGCGTGAAATAAAACAAATGGGAGAATCTCCCAACTACATCTTAGACTTAGCAGGTGACCTGACCACTGATGTGTTTAAAAATACCCAGCGTGTTAAGTTAAAAAACAAACCCATTTTGCCAAGCTCTTACCCAGATGAGCAGATAGCGTATACGCTCTTTACTTCTGGTTCTACGGGGCAGCCGAAAGGAGTATGTATCTCTCATCGAGCTGCAAGGGCAGCTCTTCGAATGTTTCAAAAGCATATTGGGTTAAAACCTCAAGACATCATAGCCAACCAAGCAGCTTTATGCTTTGATTTATCTGTATTTGACATTTTTGCAACTTTAAACGCTGGGGCTACTTTATGCCTCATTCCTCCTGAGACAACTGCCTTGCCCGATCGTTTTTTTCAAACGATAGCAGGACATAAAGCAATATCTCTTTTCACTACCCCTTCAACGTTAGATTTCCTATTAACAAATACCACTGCTTCTCAAACAAACCCTTATCTTAAAAAGATCTTATTGAGCGGAGAACCCGTATCTCTAGATTTATTGAAAAAGATTTACAACACTTTCCACAACGATATTGAAATTTGGAATCTTTATGGAGCCACTGAAATCCCTTATGCCTTAGCGCAGCCCATAAAAAAGAACTCAAACGATCACATAAATAACTTTTCACTCAGAGGAGATGAGGTAGAAATTAAAATTCGAGCGGCTTCATTTGAGAATCAAAATGATACACCAATAATTGGAGAGCTTCTCGTAAAAGGCCCTGCTGTCCTTTCAGGCTACATACACAAGAACAATCAAGACATGTCATCCCCTTTAATTGAGGGAGGCTGGTATCCTACTGGAGATTTAGCCTCTATGGACAGTAAGAATCAGATAACTCTCCATGGCCGAGCGGATAGGCAAATAAAAATTAAAGGCCATCGTGTCGAGTTAGATGAAATTGAGTTTCAATTAGCAACCTGCCCAGAAATACAAGAAGCAGCTGTTGTTTTTTTTAAAGAAACTCAAGAGATACACGCATATCTTGTACTGACTCCACACAATAGATCTGAACAAGAAACTTTAGAGATTATAGAAAATTTTTGTGAAAGCGGCTTGCCGAGCATGTTTTGTCCTTCTAAGTTTAATATTATTGAAAACATGCCCTACACGGTGAGTGGGAAGAAAGATAGAAAGAGCCTTATTAAGACAGAACTTGTTAATGCATAGATTAAACAAAAGCCTTTTCTGCCGTTCTGAGCTCCTTTATTTTCAAGCATTCAGGCGTGTAGATTGTGTTTCACATGGGCTTTGTTCATGGAAAAGGGAGAAACTCTAAAATATGTCTACCACATTAGTAAAAAACCTCGCAGATAACACCCTAGATAGTTCTCGGATAAACGCAGAAAGGGTAGTTAAGCGCATTTGGTCTGAACTTCTACTCATAGAAGACGTATCTCCTGACAGTGATTTCTTTGCCCTCGGAGGAAATTCTATCCTTGTCCTCAAAGCTGTTGCAAAAATGGCAAAAGTTTTAGAGATAGACATCCCTCACAACATACTCTTTATCTATCCAACATTTTCTAAACTCTGTGAATGGCTTTCCAACAACATGCTTGGAAAAAATAAGATTCCCCCATTAATTCCAAGTCAACACACCAAGCAAAAGATTCCACTCTCCTTTGCACAACAACGGTTGTGGTTTCTAGATCAAGCCTTAGAAGAGAAATCTATTTATAATATCCCCCTTGTTTTTTTGTTAACTGGTTCTCTCAATAATGCTCTCTTACAAAAAGCTTTTCATGCCGTCTTCAGTCGCCACGAATCTTTAAGAGCTTCTATACAAGAAAATGAAGGCATACCAGAACTGATTATTAATGATGATGAGTTATCAATTCAAACTTTGGATCTATCTAGCCTCTCAACAGGCACTCAAGAAGATGAATTGAAGCGGATTACAAATCAAGAAGCAACAAAACCATTCGACCTTTCGAAGGGTCCTCTCATTAGAGTCATGCTCATTAACTTAGGGCAAGAAAAAACGGTTCTTATTGTCAATGCCCATCATATTATCTTTGATGGATGGTCAATAGAAATCTTTTGTAGGGAACTAAGCATTCTTTACAATGCCTACCTAAAAGGTGAAGACCCTCATCTTCCTGCACTAGGAATACAATATGGGGATTTCACACTCTGGCAAAGAAATTGGCTCCAAGGAGACGTTCTTAACAAAAGCTTATCTTATTGGGAGAAAAGCTTAAAAGGAGCCCCGGAATTAACGTTTCCAACAGATAAAAAGCGGCCAAAAATCCCAACTCATCAAAAAGGAGTGTGTAAGTCTTTTATCCCCCCTCAAGTTTTAGACAAGCTGCAGCAAATTTCACAAAAAGAAAATGTAACCTTATTTATGACCTTACTAACAGCCTTTGAAGTTCTGCTTCATCGTCACACTGGTCAAGACGATATTGTTATAGGGACCCCCTTTTCTAACCGCCACTATCCAGGAATAGAAGAGACAATAGGCTTTTTTGTTAACACCTTACCACTAAGAATCAGACTAACCGACTCTATGAGTTTTATAGAGCTCTTACACCATGTGAGAGATGTGGTAGCGGGTGCTTACGCAAGTCAGGACCTTCCTTTTGAGAAGCTCGTTGATCAGCTAAAAATTCCAAGAAATATAAATAAAAATCCTCTGTTTCAAATCCTTTTTGGTTTTAACAAAGGACGAGATAACGTGGAGCTTAACCTACACGATACACAAAACGAATTAATCACTTTAGAGAGTGGGTTTTCACATTTTGACATAGCCTTGAATGTTTATGAGGAAGATGGTCTACATTTAGTCTGTGAGTATGCAAAGGATTTATTTAAAAAACCAACAATCAATCGGTTCCTTAATCATTTCAAAATTCTACTCAAAGGCGTTATTAAGAACCCTGATCAATTGATCCATGAGCTTCCCTTGCTAGCTTCGCAAGAGAAGCATCAGCTGCTCGTTGAATGGAATGATACAAGTGCATGCTATCCTGAAGACAAGACGATCCATCAGCTGTTTGAGGAGCAGGTTCAAAAGTCTCCGCGTAACGTAGCAGTTGTTTATGAAGATCAAGAGCTCACTTACGAGCAACTCAACCAAAGAGCCAATCAACTGGCTCACCACTTAAGATCCCTTGGAGTTGGTCCTGATACGCTTGTGGCGATTGCTGTGGAGAGATCACTCGAGATGATCATAGGTCTTTTGGGCATCCTGAAGGCGGGAGGAGCTTATGTGCCTCTCGATCCCTCTTATCCTGAAGAGCGGCTCCAGTTCATGTTGGAGGACACACAAGCTTCCGTTCTTATGACTCAAGCTCATCTCAGAGAGAGCTTTAAGGAGTACACTGGAAAGACGCTCTCTCTTCAGCTAGACACAAAGGCAATGGACTTATTTATCGAGGAATGGTCTTCCAACACGAATAAACCTGAATCTGAGAGATGGATAAGTCCTTCACCACAACCTTTAGAAAACCCAGAGTCTCTCACAACCCCCCATAACCTCGCCTATGTCATCTATACCTCAGGATCTACTGGTAAACCTAAAGGCGTTATGATCCAAAACTCCTCTTTTTTAAATCACATGATATGGATGAAAGAGAAGTATGCATTTTCTAACGATAACACTGTCCTTCAAAGAACAACTTTCTCTTTTGATGCTTCTGTGTGGGAAATTTTTCTTCCCTTAATATCAGGCTCAAAAATAATTTTACCCGCGGATTCCTCATCCAAAGATATTAAAAAGTTAACTCATCTCATTCATAAACATAATGCAAATTATCTTCAGCTTGCACCTTCTCTTCTAGAATTATTTTTACAATCTTTAGAAGACGAAGGACTTCTCCCTTCATTTAAGAATTTGTTTATAGGAGGAGAGAGTCTCTCTTCAAAAAACAATCAACTTCTCTTCAATAAACTAAAAGTAGAAGCCACTAACCTTTATGGTCCAACAGAGGCAACAATAGACGCCGCAGCGTTTAGCTACAACAGCATGCAAACTCTACAAAGTCTTACAATCCCCATAGGCCGTCCTATTTCTAACACGCAGATTTACATTCTGGATTCTCAGATGAATCCAGTACCTGTGGGGGTGAGTGGGGAGATTTATATAGGAGGAGTAGGACTTGCGAGAGGATATCTCAATCGCCCTGATCTCACAGCAGAAAGATTCATTCCCAATCCCTTTATAGAGG
>JAGONT010000072.1 GCA_017992885.1 Alphaproteobacteria bacterium | reverse complement strand
TTGCTTTGCGAGCTCAAGAAGCCCAATTTTTGGTTTAATAATTTTTTGATTCAAATTCATTTTTAATCTCCATTTAGGTTCTCAGTTTATCATCCCTAATTGTCAGATCAAGTCCTAACTAATACAAATAAGACGAACCATGCGTTCCCAGGTGAGAGTGCTTTTCTTTTGGCCTCTGCGCTTAAGCGTGTGATGCCAATATCTCCCAATCTGAAACCGAAACATGTACAGCGAGGTCAGATTCGAAGGGACACCAAAATATCGGTTGTACCCTCCAACAACAGACCTCAACCACTCCCCAACTTTGGGAATAGGATCGTGCATTCGTTTGCGCAGTTCGACTTTGACTTCTTGCAGCTTCGCTCGCAATCTCTTCTTGTTGGATCTGCGGATAACCGTAAACATCCCATTGCTTGCTTTCTTCCCCACAATGTGGGTGAATCCAAGAAAGTTGAAACTCTCCGGCCTTCCCAATCCACGTTTGCTTCTGTTGTTGATCGCAAATGGACCAAATTCGATCAAACGCGTCTTTTCAGGATGAAGTGTCAGAGAGAACTTCTTGAATCTCGCCTGCAACTCAGTCAGAAACTGCTTGGCAACTCCAAGAGTTTGAAATCCAACAACGAAATCGTCAGCCCAGCGTACGACAATAATGTCTCCGCCTTTGCGCTTCGTTCTCCATTGCTGAATCCACAGATCGAAGGCGTAGTGCAGAAAGATGTTCGACAACAGCGGAGAAATCACCCCGCCTTATGAGAAGAAAGTAATTATGGGAAGTAAGGGATAAAAATCGTAATGTTTTCAACAATTATGTTGGATTTTACTTCCCATAATCTCTGAGAATGATAGCTGAGCACGGTGCTCTAACTATCATTTTAGGAGGTAAACTCAAATGCACAACAAACCATTAACTGAACTATTTTCTGATCTAGAACAAGAATTGCTGCGCCTTGGCTACACTGAAGGTTCCCTGCAGTTCTATCGTAGGCGTTGGAAGACGCTCCTTCAATTCGCAGAGGAACGAGGAGAAAGCTTCTTTTCTGAACGCTTAGGGATAGATTTTGTTGAAGACCGTTTCCACATCCTTGAGAAGGATTTTGATCGGACTCTTTCTCAGTCAAATACGCAGGAATTGCGTGTTATCCGAATGATTGGAGACTTCCAACTCCACAACAGCATTTTAAGACGATATTACAAGCATAAGACAATCCTTACGGAGCCCTATTTTGTTGCTCTTAGTCATCGCTTTAAGGCCTATTGTAAGGGAAAAGCGTACTCCAAGGTCACAATTGACCATTATATTAAACAATCTGCCCGCTTTATGGATTATCTTGCTTCTCAAGGGATCAGAGACTGTAAGGAAATAACTCTTTCTCTGATCCACGCATATATTAAGACCTTAACTGGGTATACCTACAAAACTGTGGAACAGTGTATTTGTTCAATGCGGGCCTTCTTCCGATTTCTTTTAGAAGCAGGGGAAGTGCAGATTGATGTTAATTGGCGTGCAAAAATGACCCCCTAAAGAGGGAAAATGGCGTTAAAAATTGACCCCTCTAAAAGAGAGATTCTCTATAATTTTTTGATGAAGTTCTGTGAATTTTTGATGAAGTTAATAGAGGAGTCAAAGGATGCTAATTATGGAAACAATAGGAAAGATTCGTCGTTTATATTATGTGCAAGGCAAAGGCTACAAAACAATTGCACGAGAGCTAAGACTATCAAAGAACACGGTTAAGAAGGCTTTACAGCAAGGCGTAACAAAAACGCAGTATCAATGTACTCATAAAAAATACCGTGTGTTAGGAAACTACGTTGATCGTTTAAGGAAGAGATTAGAAGAAGATCTTCAAGGTCCTAAGCGCCGGCGACGTACAGCCAAGAAGCTTTATCTTGAATTACAAGTTGAAGGATATGAAGGCAGTTATGATGCCGTCCATGAGTTTGTTACTCAATGGCGCAGGCAACAGAACTGGAGTCTCTCACGGGCTTTTGTTCCCTTAGAATTTGAGGCAGGAGAAGCCTTTCAATTTGATTGGAGTGAGGAAGAGATTGAGCTTGCAGGGGTTATCACTCGGATTAAGGTTGCCCATATTCGCCTGTGCTATAGTCGCTATTTCTTAATGGTAGCTTATCCTAATGAGCAGCTAGAGATGCTCTTGGATGCTCATGAGCACGCTTTTTTATTTTTTGGAGGAAGCTGTCGTAAAGGAATTTATGATAACATGAAGACAGCGATTAAAACTGTTTTGTGGGGTAAAGAAAGAGAATTCAATGAGAGATTTTTACAGATGTGCTCCCATCATCTCTTTGAACCTGTTGCTTGCACCCCTGCGGCAGGCTGGGAGAAGGGCCAGGTTGAGAACCAGGTTAATACAGGACGCTGTAACTTTTTTACTCCTCTTTTAAAGAAGGAGAGCTTGGAAGAAGTAAATACCTACCTTGAATCTTCTTGCAAGAAATGGGCAGAGAGTACACCTCATCCAGAACAGAAAACAAAAACAGTTTTTGAAGTTTATGAAGAAGAGAAGATAAATCTTCTTCCCTATCGAGCTTATCTTGATAACTATAAAGTCGTCCCTGAGGTTGTCTCACCCTACAGCTTTGTTCTCTATGATACAAATAGTTATAGTGTGGAAGTGAGCTATGTAGGGCAAAGTGTCCAAGTTCTGGTGTTTGCCAAGAAAGTAGTTATTAAGTTTCAAGACAAAATTATAGCAAGCCATGAGCGCTCTTTTGGCAGATATCAACGTATTTATGATCCCTGGCATTATGTGCCCTTATTAGAGCGTAAGCCTGGAGCCTTGCGGAACGGAGCTCCCTTTAAGAGGCTTGCTCTCCCATTAGCTATAGAGAGTGTACGTAAGAAACTTTCCGAATACTCCGATGGGGATCAACAGTTTATCCGCATTTTGCTTCAAGTCCCCCAGCATGGCTTACAGGCTGTAGAAGAAGCCTGTAATGTCGCTCTCTCTCAAGGGTGTTGCACTCTTGTGGCAAGGCTCTTAAATCCTTCGCCTCAAGATCCGCCAGAAGAAAGTGAGCGGCTTAAATTATCATCTCCTCCTACGGATAACTGCCATCATTATAATGAGATGTATTTATCAAAAAACTCTTTTTCAGTGGAGATGACTTATGCAATATGAAAATATTCGTCCTCTTTTAAAAGAATTGAGGTTTAATGGGATGTTGGCTCATCTTGATGAATCCATGGCCTTGAGTGAGTTAAAAAAAATGACAGCCATAGAGTTGGTGCAGCATCTCCTAGAAGTAGAAACCGCCCATCGTCAGACCAGATCATTAGTGTATCGCCTTACCCTTGCGCGACTTCCTCAAGTCAAATCCTTAGAGCATTTTGACTGGTCTAATACCCCTATCCAACAGGAGAAGCTTTCCTCCCTAACCAATTGCCAGTTTATTGAGCAAAAACAAAACTTGCTTCTGATCGGTGGGTC
>JAGONT010000014.1 GCA_017992885.1 Alphaproteobacteria bacterium | reverse complement strand
ATGATCTCGATTATAGATAGGTCGGTTTTCCTTGGCCCACATTGTAAACACCTCCTTTATTTTGGCTTAGGTGCAGTGAACCATAAATCGACCTACTTATTCAAAAAGTCTTTGGACGGACTCTAAGCTTTCATGAGGCTAAAAGCTATTTTCAGACCGTTCTTTCCACTTTTGGCATCACAGACGATGTATTGTGGAATCATATCACTCAATATGGCATCAAACGTGATGATCAAGGTCATTTTCGTCTGGCCTATGATCCAGCTATTGGCCAAGCTTTTATCAATGAGCCCAGCCCCTCTCTGCATCTTGAAACATACTGGCAGGCCGTTGAGTGCCCCATACTCGTGATCCGCGGAGAACAATCCGATCTGCTGTTACCGGATATCATTACAAAAATGCTTTATCTTCAACCTAACACGAAGGTTGTGACCCTTCCTCATTGTGGTCATGCGCCTTCATTAATGATTCCAGAGCATATTCAAGTTGTTAAAGACTGGTTGCAACAGATTGCTTAAAATCTTGACTCTCTTCTATTATTTTTATAGAGATTGAATAAGTTATACAGTCAGGAAGAAGCCATGACAGTCTTTGAATCAGTGTACCGGTTTTTTGGCTGGTGGATCATTAATATTAACTTGTTTTTTCTTATTCTGCTTTTCGTGGGAAGGATTCTTTTTTTCTTTCAAAAAAAAATTTGGGGGAACCGTTTCTCTTATATAAGCGCTATAGCCCTTATCTTTTTCGGCTTTGTTCCTTTCGGGATATGGGCCTTTGATCAGTTAGAAAACCGTTTTCCTAAAATTCACCAGCTTCCACCCGACACCAAAGGGATGATTTTGCTGGGAGGTCCCTTTGATCAGAGGACAACCTTGGCACGTGGGGAAACGGCTTATAATTTAACTGCAGGCCGTTTTATACAGTTTATCGAATTGGCACGAGAAAATCCTCATCTGCAGCTTGTTTTTACGGGAACTGCTTTTGAAGTTGAAATGGCAAAAAAACAATTTAAGGCATTGGGACTTGATCCCTCTGTGATCATTTTTGAAGGAAGTTCAAAAGATACTAAGGACAATGCAGTATTGACGGCCCAGCTTATAAAGCCAACTCCTCAAGAAAAATGGGTACTGATCACTTCAGCTTATCATATGCCTCGTTCTGTGGGAGTTTTTCGCAAAGCAGGTTTTAATATCATTCCTTTCCCCGTGGACTATCACTCCACAGGAAAGTATGACATGGTTTTTTTCTTAAGTCATCTTGTCAACCTTGAAGCTTGGCAAGCTATTTCGCGGGAATGGTTAGGCATGATTATGAATTATCTGATAGGCCGTTCCGATGAGCTTTTCCCCAAACCATCTGAGCCGTAATCGCCTTTAACGATAAGTTTATTGAGAGGGAAGGGGAGAAGCTTTTCCTTTCTAAGCTGCTGCTTTACCCAAAATTAATTATTTAAAAACAAAAGTTATTGTCACGGCGAAGAGCATTAGCGACGAAGCAATTGCCCAGCAATTAATTTAGTGGCTATTTACGACAGCAATGACTTCGTCGATCGCTCTCTTAATACTACGTGTAAACAGAGGATTGCTCGTACGATAGTAGGGATAGGCAACAATACCAAAAGTTAACTCCCATCCATGTCCTCGATCCCATGTGTCATGATCTGGGTGTGCAATCGAACGAAAGTTTTTCGAGTTTCTGCAGTCAGTAGGGTCCAAGCAACCATCAGATCACAGGCAAGATCGCCAATACCAGCAGAGCCGAAGTCAACGACGGCCGTCACTCGGCCATTTTGAGCAAGCAGATTTCCAGCATGAAGATCCCCCGTGAATTCAAACCGGAGTTGCTATCCAGGGGGGCGTCGCCAAAGCATATAGGGGGATGCAAATGGCTCAAGCCAGGCGCCTAAAAGAGCTTGAGAAAGAAAACAATCGTTTAAAGAAAGCCGTTGCCAACTTTACCGTGGATGAACTGAACCTACTTACGCACTTTACTTAAGATCAAAGTTTCCTACGCAAATCATTAACCTCATTATGGAGAACTAAATAGCCTTACCTCATTCAACAAAGCGTCTGGGTTAATCAGTCCTTTTCCAAATATTTCGGGATCTCCTAAAGGTCTAGCCGTCCGTTTGACAAAATCGACAATACCACAAGATGTTATTTCCTGACTGCTATCCTTAAAAAATTGTTCAACAAGCAAGCAGAATCCAGCTACTTTTGGAGCTGCTTGAGACGTCCCGCTTACAGCACGAAAAACCTCTGAGCCTTTTAATGAGTATCCAGATACCACATCTTTACCAAAGGCGCTGACAGTATAGTTGGATAAATCTTTTCCAGGCCAATTGCTAGTATAAAATCGCTTGATTTTTTTGCCTTTTTTTCCAATGTAAACATTCATAACAATAAGCATTCGAGAAGAAATATCAGCATTTTCAGAAAATTGCTTGAAATATACTTGGTTTTTATATTCGCTAAGGTTACGTCCTTGATTGTTGGCTGCCATGACTAAAATTTGATCATTGGCAACTAAACCTTGGGTAATTTTTTGTAAGAGTGGCTCTGGAATACGATAATCACTTAATGGGTCGGTAATGCTCGCCAAAATCATTGAAAAATTCAGAACCTTAGCGCCTGATTTAAATGCCTGATCAAAGGCGTCTACAAGACTATCGTCAATTTTTTCATTATAATAGGGAGATAATCTCAGAAATGAAAAAAAGAAATTCCTGGTGCTGCGATAGAATTTTAAATATGTCTCTGGAGTAAACCCACCTTCATACTTAGAACCTCTTCTATACTGGTTGCTTTCAAAATCAAAATTCTCCTGTGCATCAAGGTCCAATTCTGGCTTGAGATCCACATCTTTAAAACTATATAACGCTGTTCCATAATTTCTGCTTTCTGCGTCTTGCCAACAATCCTTTAAACAAACACCGCTTATTTCGATAAAGCTCATGCGAGCATCTGGAGCAACCCCACCTGGAAACTCTAAGAACTCCTGAGTGTGTTGTTGTGGATGTGAAATAATCAAGGCCGCTACATGTGTACCGTGGGGTCCATTCTGATCTTGTATGCCCTCTAAAAGCTCAGGCTCTATTTCGTTATCAGCAGGGTAGCGACGTCGAGACCGATCTTCAAACCCTTCAGGCACGTTGGATGCGCGGCCAACGCTAATAAACTCAATTTGATCTCTTACTCCTTCAAATGCTGGATGATCACGATAACATGCGTCTTGTGACTCAACCACACATACTTTTGTCCCTTTGCCCGTAATACCCCTCGCGTGCAGCCTTGAAAAGCCTTCAAAGTCCTCCTGTTTCATCGTTTGGCCAGGTTTAATACTGAAAGAAAAGGCAAAGAGTAGGTTAACAGTAATATTTAATAACATCTTACTCATTTATATATTCCTCATTTTTTAAATTATAAATATATTAATAATTTTTTTAATATTGTCAAAAAATTTTTTGTAAAGTATATAACCATCCATCTCTTTGTATTCGCTTCAAAATCGAACTCTCTGAGCTCACCCACTACGGTGCCATATAAAAATGTAGTCACGAGCTCATCATCCCTTATCTACGAGATTTCTTTTGGATCTATTCTCGGGGGGCTTGACAGAGGCAATCATTAAGGGGAGGGGAGAGTCGATCCAATATTCCCAATCAAATCTCAAGATCCTCTTATCCATCCCAATGAGCATAAGACCCGATTTAATGGTGAAGCCATTGTTCTTTAATATAAAAGATTTGTCATTCCAAACAGAGCGGAGGAATGCAGAATTATGCATTTTCTTTTTATTACATATGGTTAAACCTGATCACAGCGTGTCAAGGGCAAGACATCAGAGACGAGCAGACAGCTGGATCTTAGGGTGCAGCCAAGAAAAATTGTAGATCCGCGACAAGAGACAACTAAATTATGCTTGCAGAATAAACTTTTGTGAACATACCGTCATTGTTGTGTTTTACGCTACAGATATAAGGTAATATTAACAAAAGCTTAGAATGGATAAGAGAGAATTGAATTGAAGGGTGCACGTTTTACGTAATCTCAGATTGACGCATAATATATATTATGGAAAATAAACCTATGGTTTTTCTAGTCCTAGCAATTTTGGCTTTTTTTACAACTTTTATAGGTTCACAAGGCTTTTTATCCCAAGGATCTGTATGAGAAAATGTTTTCCTATCAATCATCTTTCCAATGAGTTCATTTTTCCATTTATTATCCATGAGAAAGGATTTTTAGTTTGTGTGCGTCATGACATCTCCCCATAACTGAAAGTCAGTTTCAAAGGTTTAACCTTACTCAATGGGGCCTCAGATAAGCTTAGAATGGAATCGATAGGATCTCATTTTCAGTTATCTCCCCAATAAACAGCTGCTGCTCGCGTAGACCATGGGCGCACAGTACATAAATCAGCAAGCATAATCGCTTCCTGATAAATGGATCCTTCAGTATGGACATACCCACCGTCTGTTAGGCTAGTTGGCAAATATTCTTATAGACTCTCTCTTTGTGATCCTGAATCTTTTACCCTATGCCGGTTCTGAAAATCAGATGAGGTCAAATCTCCCTGCATTACCCCAGAGATGGTCAAGATCTCTTCACCCCCTTGCCCTTCCTTTCAATGAGGCCCGTTAATATTAACCCTAAAATGGATGAATTAGGCAAGAGCATGCTAATTTTGCATATTCGTATTGAATATTTATTCATTGCTTTTTTTTAATTCTTTATTAAAATAATATCATCAGATATGTGAAAAATATTAAACACTAGGAGTGCAATATGAATATGCTAATTTTAAATAAGTATGTGGTTTTTTTCTTTTTGTCAGTATTGCTTTTCTCTGAAAAATCCTATGCTATGCAAAATGATGGGACAGAAAAGAAAGGAGTTGTGTATAAGAAAACCGTTACTACACACATCAATAATCCAAATGAACTACGCAGCGCTACAGCACAGATAGCACAACAAGTAGGCCCAGGAGCACTCGGTAAAGCAATGAATGCAGCTCTACCAGGATTATTGGCACAACAAGAGGAAAACACCAGAAAACTGGTTGCGGCGCTACGAGCACAGGGAGTCTCCGAGGATGTTTTGCAATCTTTATTGAAAAAATAACTTAAATAGCAGAAATTTTCGGGTTCTGATGCTACAGCCGTAGCTCCTTTAAGAAGCTTCAGGAATGAGGCAGAATAAAAAGCTCCCCAGTAGCAAAGGATTCCTTCATATAAAAATTAAAACACTCCAAGTGTTCAATTTCTTATATGGATCCTCTGATCAAGAAAGACACATAGATAAAATAAGTATTAGGAAGCCTACATCTTTTAGAATTTTTCATAAAAGATTGGTGTATATGATTCAAGACCTAAACTCCCCTCATATATCTCATCCTATGCCATGCATTTGCAGATGGCCAAGATAGAGAATAACTCCGATAAGAACAAGAAGTATATTGAACAACTTCCCGTTCATAAATGTAAGGTTACTATTTTCCATATCTTTCTCTCCCCTTTTTATATTCTTAATCAAAAAGTAGCGCACTAGGAGATAATAGCAAGTTTAAAAAATGAGATAATTTAAAATTACTCATACAGCTTTATATACTCATCAGACCTGAGACACCTCATTTTGTTTTCCCCTGGCGTCATCCCCTTGGGTCCAAACTATTTTATGGATGCCCAGGCCTCCTTGGGAATGACATACGTCATTATGAAATAGGGTATCTTCAAGCTCAATGGGCATACCCTTTTTTATCATTCTCTAGAGCATTTTTAGAACTATATCTTATGTATAAGAAAAATATATATTTTCTTCATATTTTATAGTAATATAGACTTGAAATAACGATAAAAAATATGCGTAAGTATTTTTATAACCTGTCTCTCTTTGTGGTTTTGAGTCAACTTACACTTTTATCCCATGCTGGTTCTGCCAATCAGCTGAATTTAGCTTTAAAGTTAACAAGTCCGGTATTTAATGATAAGGGAAAAATTCCTCTGCAGTATACCCGTGATGGCCAAGAGATCTCCCCTCCTCTTATGTGGAAAATTGTACCCCAAGGCACTGAATCTTTAGCTTTAATTTGTGAAGATCCTGATGCTCCAAATGGCAATTGGATTCACTGGGTTCTTTATAACATTCCCCCTCATATACATCAGCTAGAAGAAAGTGGAAGAAATCTACCGCAAAGTGTGTTTGTTGGAAAAAATAGTTGGAACGTTATCGCCTACAATGGACCAAGTCCCCCTTATGGGATCCACCTCTACACATTCAGCCTTTATGCTTTAGACATCGTTTTGCAGCTTGCAAAAGGAGTAACCAGCACTGAGCTTCGACAAGCTATGCAAGGACACATCCTTGCTGAAAGCACTCTTACAGGACTATATTCAGCAAAATAAGCTCATTCCAATGGAATCAATGTAATCTTATGATTTTTGATGCCAAGAGCAACTTTACCTGATTTTAGGGAAAGAGCTGCATTGCCAAATATTTCGCGACGCCATCCTTCCAATGCTGGAACCTGAGGGTTCGGAGAGCGGGCAATCACTTCTAAATCTGCGCTGGTGGCAAGTAGTTTTGGAGCAACATGATATTTTTCAGCTTTAATTTTGAGAAGAAGCTTCAGCATTTCCACAAGAGCGGCAGCTCCAGGTGGGGAAGCTCCCTCCTTTTTAACCTGAGGACAGTCTTCCAGAGGTAAGGCTTGTGCTTTTGCAATAAGAGCTAAAACAACTTTGCCCTCTTCTCCTTCAATAAAAGCGGATGTAAGACCACGCATTCTGCTAAACTCTTGCTTTGACTGAGGGGCAGCAGCAGCAAGTTCGAGCATCACTTCATCTCGTATCACGCGACCTCTAGGAACGTTCCGACTTTGCGCTGTTATTTCTCTCCAGGCTACAATTTCTCTAAAAATGGCTAACATACGAGGCTTTGGAGAACGTACTTTAATTTTTTGCCATATAGCATAAGGATCTACAGCGTAAGTTCCAGGATCTTTAAGAATCCCCAGCTCATCTTCCAGCCAGTGAAGACGATCTCCTGCCAAAATTTTTGCATAGAGCTTTTCATAGATATCCCGCAAATGGATAACATCACCCAAAGCATAAGCAAGTTGCTTTGCTGTTAAAGGTCGTTGCGCCCAATGAGTATAACGAGAAGATTTATCAAGAGAAACCTTTGCATACTTTTGCACAAGTACATCATAGCCTATGGATTCACCAAAACCACAAACCATAGCAGCAATTTGTGTATCAAAAAGAGGCGTTGGAATGTTTCCCGTTAAATGGTAAAAAATTTCAATATCTTGCCGTGCAGAGTGAAAAACTTTAATAACATGAGGGTTCTGCAAAAGGTCAAAAAAAGGCTGAAGGTCTATGTCCTTAGCTAAAGGATCAATGGCGACAGCTTTATCCTCAAGTCCTACTTGAATAAGGCAGAGTTGGGGCCAATAAGTTGTTTCCCTTATAAACTCTGTATCTACCGTAATATAGGAAGATAGGGCAGCCTTTTTACAAAAGACAATGAGGTCTGGTGTTGTTGTTATTAAACTCATGCTTTCTGGTTAGCATTGAAAGCGAATCTTGACAAGAGACTGAAAATCCCTACCACTATCAACAATAAAATAAATTGAACAAGAGTGATGACATGTTAAATCCTTATCGTACACACACATGTGGTGCCTTACGCCTTAAAAACACAAAAGAAACTGTCCGCCTTTCAGGTTGGGTTCACCGCAAACGAGACCACGGCCAACTCTTATTTATTGACATTAGAGATCATTACGGTATCACCCAATGTGTGATTGACTCTGACAGTCCGTTTTTTCATGAGGCTGAATCCATAAGACTTGAAAGCGTGATTACTGTTACCGCCCTTGTTGTTGAACGAACAGCTGAAACCATCAATTCCCATATGGCAACAGGTGAAATAGAAGTTATCATTGACGAAATAATCGTTCAATCAAAAGCTGACTTGCTCCCTCTTCAAGTTAACAGCAATGCTGAATTCCCCGAAGAAACACGCCTTAAGTATCGTTTTTTGGACTTAAGGCGCGAAAAAATGCACGCCAATATTATCTTGCGCAGCCAAATCATTGCCTTTCTCCGTCAAAAAATGATCGACCAAGGATTTTTAGAGTTTCAAACCCCAATCTTAACAGCCAGCTCGCCTGAAGGAGCGCGAGACTATTTAGTTCCTAGCCGCGTTCATCCGGGTAAATTTTATGCACTTCCTCAAGCGCCTCAGCAATTTAAACAACTCCTTATGGTTGCTGGATTTGATCGGTATTTTCAAATCGCCCCTTGTTTTAGAGATGAAGATGCACGGGCTGACCGATCTCCAGGAGAATTCTATCAACTTGACTTTGAAATGTCTTTTGTAACGCAAGAAGATGTTTTTGCCGCAATTGAACCTGTTCTTCATGATGCTTTTGTCGAATTTGGCAAGGGAAAAACAGTGACTCCCCTTCCCTTTCCGCGCATCCCTTATGCTGAATCTATGCTTAAATTTGGCACAGACAAACCTGATTTACGCAATCCCCTTGAAATTGCTGATGTAACAGATGTTTTTCAAGGATCTGATTTTAGTCTTTTTTCCAAGGCTATTGAACAAGGGTCCATTGTTAGAGCTATTCCTGCTCCTAACACCGCGACTTATCCGAGAAGCTTCTTTGATAAAATGAATGAATGGGCCCGCGAGCAAGGTGCTGGTGGCTTGGGGTATATTGTCTTTACCTCAGAGGGTCCAAAAGGTCCTATTGCCAAGTTCTTAGATGAAAGTCGTCTCCACAACCTTCAATTTTTAACAGGGGTTAAAAACGGAGATACTCTCTTTTTTGCTTGTGATAAACCTAATTCTGCGCAAAAGCTCGCAGGTCTCGTTCGAACGCGTCTTGGTGAGGAACTCAATTTACTTGATAAAAGTTCATTCCGCTTTTGCTTCATTGTCGATTTTCCCATGTATGAGTTTAATGAAGAGAAAGGAAAAATAGAATTCTCTCATAATCCTTTCTGTATGCCCAAAGGTGGCCTTGAAGCACTTGAGACGCAAGATCCGTTGAGTATTATAGCTTATCAATATGATATAGTCTGTAATGGATCAGAGCTTTGTAGTGGCGGAATTCGTAATCACCTACCAGAGGTCATGATCAAGGCTTTTACTCTTGCCGGATATACACAAGAACAAGTAGAAGCAAAATTTTCTGGCATGCTGAATGCTTTTCGCTATGGAGCGCCTCCCCATGGAGGAGCCGCACCTGGCATTGATCGAATTGTGATGCTTCTTGCCGATGAACCCAATCTTCGTGAAGTTGTGGCTTTTCCAATGACTCAAAAAGCCGAAGATCTTCTTGTCGGTGCTCCTGCCAGTGTAAGTCCTGATCTACTCAAAGATCTTCACATCCGGCTCCTTCCTCCTCCACAAAAGGAATAGGCATTATATCGTTATTCCACGACCTGCCCATTGAACTTGAAAATATCATGCTGCATACCGATGTGTGCTATTCACTCGTAAGCGCAAATTCATAAAATAGTTTTTTTTACAGATAGTTTCATTGGATCCGCGAGCGTCAAGGGAATGGCACCAGAGAAAAACAAAATACGCTATCTCTACGTCCGTTGAGTATATCAATCATATGTAGAAGCCGAGAACAGCGGCATTAGCGTAACGATTAAGGAAGTAGCTTACCATCAATTGATTTTAAAAATTGAAGAATAAATTTATTTCATCATTTATTTAATTGTTTAAAAAATTATTATTTACTAAAATTATTATACATGTTTATTCGTTATTATTTATAAAAAGAATTCATCATTCTTCACTTCATCGAAAAAAAAGACTAGAAATCAAAGTTATATGTATATAGGATGAATGGCTTGTAACATTAAATTTGGTAGTTTGTCTTGAGTGAAACGTTAGATAGTTTTTTGGGTGGACGAATGAAGCTTGTTCAACCATCAGATGGGTATCGTGCGGGTATAGATCCGATTTTTTTAGCCGCATCCCTGAGCCCTAAACCCCATGAGAAAATTTTAGATATTGGCGCAGGTGTCGGTGTTGCTGCCATTGCTTTAGCTGTTCGATGCCCACACGCAAATGTGATTGGTCTTGAAGTTCAGCCAGACTTGGTAGACTTTGCTCTTAAAAATATCTCAGCGAATCTGGTAAAAGATCGAGTTGAAATGGTAAATGGAGACCTTATGTCCCCTCCCCATTTTCTAAAACCTAATTCTTTTGACCAAATTATGACAAATCCTCCCTATTACGAATATAATCGCACACAATCCTCTCCTATTCCTGGAAAAGCACAAGCAAATACTGAAACGGTCGATTTGGGCAAATGGATTAAGCATTGTCTTAAACTCCTTAAACCAAAAGGAGGATTCACGATGATCCATCGGGCCGAACGTCTTTCTGAAATACTCTTTCACTTAGGTAATCGCGTAGGTGATCTTGTTGTTTATCCTCTTTGGCCTGGTTCTAATAAAGCCGCTCGACGCGTCATTATTCAAGGACGTAAGAATATTGGTGGCGAGCTTCGACTTGCCCAAGGTTTAACACTTCATGGAGGTATGGAAAAATACACGCCTGAAGCTGAGGCAGTCTTGCGACATGCACAAGCCATTATTCTTTAAGAGGCGTTCATTTCTGCTGATAGGATGACAAAGGCTGTTGAATAAGGCGGTTCATCTGAAAAAGAAACATGAAGACGTGCTTGAGCCCCTACAGGAAGACGCTCTACTAACTTTTCATAAGCTTTTCCATAAAAATAGAGAAGGGGCGCTCCAGAAGATGCACGTCTCACTTCAATCTCTTGCCAACTGATTTCTTCTCGCATTCCAGTTCCCAAGGCTTTTACAGCAGCTTCCTTAGCCGCAAAACGATTTGCATAGGCCCGAAGAGAATGGGGGCTTGTCATCGCATAAGTTCGTTCTTCTTTTGTAAATATCCTTTGCGTAAACCGTTCACCAAATTTTTCAAGAAGCCGCTCAATACGCCGCATATCCACTAAATCTACACCAATACCTATGATCATCTTTGTCTTACTCCCAAGCTATGTTCCCTAAGATTAATAGAAGTTTATGATTTCGAATTATCTTTTCACTTTGTCATTACCGCTTACGCTAAATATCCTGAGTTCTAAACAAATATTTTCTTTTCATTTTACGACGAAAAGCGTAAGCGACGAAGCAGAAAAAAAGAATGAAAAAGCCAACTGTATATAGTATGACTTGGATTGCATTCCCTTATCTAAAACTTACGTTAGTTAACTTCTTTCCACCGAAAGCACACGCTGAGACATTCGAAGAGCTGCCATAATACCCATTAAATGGTCGACATTTTTTACATCAATATCAATATTGACTTCATAAAACTCTAATGTCCTATTTTTAATCTTAAAATTAATAATATTGGCATTTTCTCGTGCAATAATAGCCGTTATTGCAGCTATCGTCCCTGGCTGATGAATCACAACCAATGCAACACGTGCTGCGTGTGGCCCTTTCTCATGAGAAACTTCGCTCCAAGCCACATCAATCCATCGTTCTGGGGTATCTATGAATTTTTCTAGCACCTCACAATCGGAGGTATGGATAGTCACCCCTTTCCCCGTAGTCACAATCCCCATAATATGATCTCCAGGAATAGGATGACAGCATCCAGCAAAATGAACAGCCATCCCAGGAATCAAGCCTGATATAGTCAAAACTTCTTCTTTATGCATTTTAGAAGGCCCATGTTTTGGTCCTTTTTTTAAGCGAGGCTTAGACTTATGGAGTGGATACAAAATACGTATGAGTTCGCTTGTTGTTTTTAAGCCTTCTCCCAGGTAAGCATAGACATCTTCTAAGGTTTTTACGCCAAAAGATTCACTGACACTTTCTATATGCTTTTCATTAAACTCAAGACGTTCATGACGAAGAGATTTTTGAGCGAGGGTCCTTCCTAAATCTACAAATTGTTGCCGCATTTGTTGGCGTATAAATCGTCGAATACTTGCACGTGCTTTCCCTGTAATAACAAAGCGTTCCCATGTTGGAGAAGGATGTTGAGTTTTTGAAGTAATAATTTCAACTTGGTCTCCATTTTCAAGTTCTGTTCGAAGGGGCATGAGTCGTCCATTAATACGCACTCCCGTACAATGATCTCCCACGCTAGAATGAACAGCATAAGCAAAATCAATAGATGTTGCCCCTCGTGGTAATGTTATTAAGTCTCCTTTAGGGGTAAAGCAAAAGACTTGGTCTTGAAACATCTCTAATTTAGTATGTTCTAAAAACTCTTCCGATCCTTCTGTTCTCTCTAAAATCTCTAAAAGACCACGAAGCCATCGATATTGATGTCCATCATGTGAGACCCCTTGCTTGTATTGCCAGTGTGCAGCGACGCCCAAATCGGCAACTTGATCCATATCTCTTGTGCGAATTTGGATTTCTATACGATGCTGATTGGGGCCAATCACAGCCGTATGGATGGATTGGTAATTGTTTTGCTTAGGAGTGCTTATATAGTCCTTGAAACGACCTGGAACAACGGAATAGGTGCTATGAATGACGCCTAACGCACGGTAACAAACAGAAACGGTATCTACTAAAATACGAAAGGCAATAATGTCAGAAAGCTGCTCAAAAGTAATATTTTTATGTTGCATCTTTCGCCATATAGAATAAGGCATTTTTTCGCGCCCTGAAACACTTGCCTTAATACCATTGTCTTCCAGCACACCTTTTAATTCTTCTATAATGGGCGTTAAAAGATCGCCATTTTGTTGACGTAAAAAATTCAGACGGGCAACGATAGATTGGTTAGCATCCACATGGAGTTGAGCAAAAGCTAAATTTTGCAATTCATCCTTAACCTGATGAAGCCCAATACGTTCAGCAAGGGGTGCATAAATTTCCATTGTTT
Source organism: Alphaproteobacteria bacterium (assembly GCA_017992885.1). GTDB lineage: Bacteria > Pseudomonadota > Alphaproteobacteria > UBA9655 > UBA9655 > UBA9655. Next base: position 44,383 of record JAGONT010000014.1, on the reverse strand, counting down.
CTTCAGCAACGCGAATTCTCTTCTCTTCTGATTTTAGAAAATGAAGTGTACGCATGTTATGCAGACGATCTGCAAGCTTGATAAGAAGCACACGAATATCGGAAGACATTGCAAGAAGAAGCTTGCGAAAATTTTCAGCTTGCTTTGCTTTATCTGATTGAAATTCAATCTGCGAGAGTTTAGTCACCCCATCTACTAAAAAAACAACTTCTTTACCGAAAAGCTTTTCGATTTCATCTAAAGTAGCAATCGTATCTTCTACAGTATCATGGAGGAGAGCCGTGACAATGGTAGCCACATCAAGGCGCATTCCAACCAAAATACCTGCAACTTCTAAAGGATGTGTAAAATAAAGATCACCGTTAGCTCTTTTTTGCATTCCATGAGCTTTCATGGAAAAAACATAAGCACGATTTAAAAGGTCTTCATCCGCACTTGGGTCATAGACTTTGACGGCTTCAACAAGCTCATATTGGCGAATCATTAAAGCTCAATTCTTAAGAAAATAAACACCATGCCACGAGGACTTTGGTTATTCTTCTTCCTCAATGGCATCGTCAATGATTTCATCTTCTTCATCATCGCTCATTTCACCATCAAGAGCAAGCTCTTCGACTTCTTTTCGATGATGTTCTTCTCCAGCATAAGACTGCTCTTCAGTCAAAAGCTGCATAAGTTCTTCTTCTGGTTCTTCACCAGGTATATGCTTTTGCAGAGAGAGGATTAAATGTTCTTGAAGATCATCTAAAGAAATCGTTCTATCTGCTATCTCGCGCAAGGCAACGACTGGGTTTTTATCGTTATCTCGGCTAACCGTTAAGGGAGCACCAGCAACAATTTGTCGTGCCCTTTGAGAGGCAAGCAAAACAAGGTCAAAACGATTTGGAACTTCGCGTATGCAATCTTCAACGGTAACACGAGCCATTCTTTTCTCCGATCGTACTTATTAACCCTGGCGAGCTTTAAAGCGAGGATTCATTTTATTAATGACATATACACGTCCTTTACGGCGAATAACGCGGCAGTTCTTATCTCTAAGTTTAATCGTTTTTAATGAATTTACAATTTTCATCGGTTATTCCATTTAGGTCTAAAAAACTTGAGTATATTTCTAGTTTAAAAACCCTAGAGATGTCAAGGAAGAAAAGAAAAATACACTTTCCCAAGGATAGACCGAGGCGTTCCTAAAAACCAAACTCCAGTTTTCCATTATTTATTTTAAAGTTCACTTCAGGAGAAACGGGATCACGTTGATCAAAAAGGCTAACGGCTTGACTCGTACAATCTCTACAATTGAGGTTAGTCTCACCATTACAATCAGAACTACAGTGACTTATTGCAAAGCGATCCAGTGGACTTAGTGCTTTTACGGTATGTCCAAACGTTAAAAAAATGATTATAAATAGAAAAAATATTTGACGCATATCTCCCTCCTTTTATTCTTGCATTATTTTACACTATATCACAAAACACTAAACAATGCCAATTATTCTGATTTTTTTTATCTACATAGCTATGAAATTTTTATCTCGGAAACAAAACCCTTTCTTTTTTAGAGGTATATCCCCATAATTATTGTCTATGGATGAATGGAAACAAAATTTTGACCCTTTAGCTTCAAGAGTTGTGACTCTAGCCAAGAAAGTTGGCAACGTGATTTGTCAAATTTACGAAAGTGGCTTTGATGTTTTCAAAAAAGAAGACGGGTCTCCTGTCACACAAGCTGATCATCAAAGTCATTCTCTTCTTAAAATGGGCCTTGAAAGCTTAATACCTATCATTCCCGTTATTTCAGAAGAAGATGAAAATTCTTGGGCCATTAAAAGCCCGTATTATTGGCTGATCGATCCCCTTGACGGAACAAAAGGATTTATCAAGAAGACAGGAGAGTTTTGTATAAATATAGCCCTAATGGAGAAAGACCGTCCCATTTTTGGGCTTATCCACATTCCTCTTAAGGATGAAACTTTTTACGGATATAATCGCCGCGCATGGAAACAGACAAATGGCAAAATATCTTCTATTCATACCCGTTTTCCTCCCTCTCAAGGAATGACTCTACTTTTAAGCGGATATGGGAAAACATTTAAAGAACAAAGAACTGCTTTATTAAAATCCTACTCCATTACAAAAATTGAGACCATTCATAGTGCCATAAAATTCTGCCACATTGCAGATGGGCAGGCAGATCTCTATATAAGATTTGCACCCTGTGGTGAATGGGACACAGCTGCGGGACACATTCTTGTAGAAGCTGCTGGAGGAAAAATGACTAAACTTAATGGAACACCTTTTCTCTATGGCAAACCAGGTTTAATTAATGAAGGTTTTATCGTTTCTGGAATAACATTGTGATTTTTTTACCTACATCCGATTCCCTTAAAAAAGCTTTACGTATTTTACATCAAGGCGAACTTATAGGCCTGCCCACTGAAACTGTGTATGGGCTTGCAGCCGACGCCACTCAAGATTTAGCGATAGCAAAAATTTTTGATCTCAAAAACCGCCCCATCATCAATCCTTTAATTATTCATGGGCCTTCGCTGGAGTCTTTTAAAGAACATGTCCTGTGGAATGAACAGGCTGAGATTTTAGCCCGAGCTTTTTGGCCAGGTCCCTTAACTCTTGTCCTTTCTCGTCTTTCAAAATCGTCTACGTCACTTTTAGCAAGTGCTGGTCTTGATACGCTTGCTATTAGAGTTCCAAGTCATCCTATTGCCTTATCCATCCTACATGCGTTTGGCAAACTGATTGCCGCCCCAAGCGCAAATCCTTCGGGAAAAATAAGTCCTACCCAATCGAACCATGTTGAAACAGATTTTCCTCATTTATTCATTCTTGAGGGTGGTGATACCTCTATTGGACTTGAATCCACCATTATTGATTTAACCACCCCCACACCAACTCTCCTTAGACCTGGTGGAATCAATCGAGAAGCGATTGAACTTCTTATTGGCCCTCTAGACCGTTCTCTTCAAAACTCAATCAAAGCTCCTGGAATGCTAAAAAGTCATTATGCCCCTCTCCTCCCCCTTAGATTGAATGCTTATTCTCCCTTAGAGGACGAAGCTTTTTTAGCTTTTGGCCCGACATCCTATAACGGAAAACATGTTCTAAATCTTAGTGAAAAAGCAGATTTAAAGACAGCAGCAGCTAACCTTTTTACAATGATGCGTAAGCTTGATCATCCAAGCTTTTATAGAATTGCCGTTGCCCCTATTCCCTTTCATGGGTTGGGGCTTGCTTTGAATGACCGGCTTCAGCGTGCAGCTGCGCCTCGCGAGCTTTAAGAAATAAAATAATAAGCCCTGCCGTTAATATTACCAACGACAGCCAATAATTTCTCCATAAATTGTGCGTTACTTCTGCACCAATAAATCCAAATGTAAGTGTTGCATTACAAACAGCAACTGAGAAGCGATCTTTAACGTGCTTTTCAACAAGCCAAAAGAGAGATGCAAAAAAAAGAGCAAATAAAATTCCTCCTATCAATCCGAGTTCAAAGAAAGCTTGCACGCTATTATTATGAGGGTGTAACAAACAGTCATAATTTGAGGCCATTTTTCTTTCTCCCATAATTCGAGAAGACTCTAACCCCCAACCCAAAAAAGGGTACTCAAAAAATCTTTGGGAAAAAAAATCCCATGCGAGAAAGCGATAGAGAAAGCTCCAGTTTAAAATCCAACTTGTATAGGGAAATTTAATCATAAAGGTAGGAGAAAGTAAGTAAACATAGAGTGAGGGAGACATAATCAAAAATGTATATGACGCTACCATTGAGATGCGTGTTATCCAAAAAGGCATAAAATAACTTAAAGCAAAGACAATCATTGAAAGAAAAACAGCATACATAGCTGTCTGACACGCTGTAAGAAAAATGATGGGAATCATAAGAAAAAAAATAAAAGTAGCCAAAAGCCGATGACTATATGACCACATTAAACCACACCCCGCAAATATTGTTAACCCTAGGATTGATCCCGCTGGTTTAATCATTCCAGGAATTCCAATTTTTTTAAGAAAATGAAAATCAAAAGTATACGACAACGACTGAAATAAAATAAGAATAATTACAGTAAATCCTGAAATTTTTACGATTTTGTGTATTTTTGAAATTACCGCTGGCGTCGTTTTTCTGACGCAGGCAATAAAAAACACGGCAAAAGTAAAAGTACATACTAATGACAGAAACGTCGTTAATGCAGCCTTAGTATTTTCTGTCCACAAAAGGCTTATTCCTGCCCACATTATTAACAAAAATGCGAAAATAAAAGGAGGAGAAATCTGGAGGGAAATTTTTTTTAATCCTCCTTGATACAAAATAAGAAAAACAGTCAAAAAAGGCAACAGAATAGAAATAACTTTGTTTGAGTATGCTGCTCCTACAGCAATGAAAATAGACACAAAAAAGAGCCCTACATTTTCGTATGATTTTAATTTATCCAAGACTCTCAAAACTCCATTTATCTAAAGTACTTTTTGATATAGAGTATTAGGCTATAGAAGGCAACTTGAAAGTAGATCCCTTGTTCATAAGATTTCATCTATTAATTAAACATATTATTAAACTTAGACTATCCTTCTTTCAGAAATTAACTCAGCTAAACATTATTTTTAAAGATAATGTTTTTTTAAAAGTTAAGAGAATTGCTTTTTTGTTTTCTTTTCTTCTGCCCTTACATCTTTTGGCAACGCCTTCTTCAGAAGATACTTTTTTGCGAGATGCAGAAATTGAAGATGTTTTAAAATCATACATAACTCCTCTTTTTGAGGCTGCTCATCTAAATCCAGCCTCTCTCCATCTTTACATAATCAATTCTCCAGAAGTAAATGCCTTTGCTATGCTAGGAGGACGCATTGCCATTAATGCAGGACTTCTGTTAAAGGCCACGTCCGCCTTACAAGTCATAGGCGTACTTGCCCATGAAACAGCCCACATTGCGGATGGTCACATCATTCGTGGTGTTGATGCTTATGAAAAAGCTATTTTGCAAGGACTGCTTGGAACTATAGGTGGGGTTGCAGCAGGTCTTGCAGGGAGTCCTGAAGCTGCAATAGCCATTCTTCTTGGAAGCCAAGACATGGCAGAAAAAGGGCTTTTAAAGTTCAGCCGAACCCAAGAAAGTTCCGCCGATCAAGGCGCCGCTCGTTATTTGGATAAACTAGGTTTTTCTTCTCGTGGGCTTTTAGAATTTATGACCATTTTACACAAAGAAGACCCCCTTCTCGAACAATCTCTAGACCCATATACCCTGACCCATCCCCTCCATTCAGAACGTATTGATTTTTTTCGGACTCACTTAACACGTTCTCCACATGCTGAATCCACACTTCCTCCTCATTTTGAAAAAAATTTTAAGCGTATTCAAATTAAAATTGCCGCCTTTACCCAAAATCCCAACAAAACTCTCGCTCGGTTCAAAGCTGAAGATACCTCTCTCTTAGCGCGATATGGAAGGGCCATTGCTTATTCTCAAAACTCACAACTTGATGAATCTCTGCACGAAATTAATTCATTACTCCAAGAGTTTCCCCAAGATGCATTTTTTTGGGATTTAAAGGGACAAGTTCTCTTTGAATCAGGAAACATTAAAGAATCGACAAAAGCTTACGAGCATGCTGTTAAGCTACGTCCAGACATTCCTCTTTTACGCGTTAATTGGGCACAAGCTCTTATTGAAAGTGGAGATGCCGCAAATCTTGAAAAAGCATTTTCAGAACTTTTACGTGCCAAAACAGAAGAGCAAGATAATCCCTTTACTTATCGCCTTTTAGCAATTTATTATGGAAAGAAAGAAAAAACAGGTCTTGCAGCCTTATCTTTGGCTGAGATGTCACTTCAAATTGGTGATCTTAAGACAGCCGAGCAACAAGCCAACAGAGCTTTGCATTTTTTAAAAGACGACCCCTCAAATCATTCCCATGCCAAAGATATATTGCAAGAAGTTAAACGATTAAAAGAGTTACAATAGATAAAACGAACTCTAAAGACTCCCTTAGAAACGTCATTGATCAAAAATTCATTCATTTGAAATTTTATAAAATCGTTTACTTCTGATCAAAGGGACGGCTGTCAAAGAACAGCTCAATCTTTGCAATTAGCTCTTTATCAAAGGTCAAAAGCGCTGCTATTTTTGCTCCCGAACACAGGGAGCTTGAGCAAGAAAGAGAAACTCAGTTTATGCAATGTGCAAGGCAAGAGGTGTACTGTGGGCATTCACAGGACGTGATTTATATCGCATGCTCATTATTGAGTACAAGATTGGACATCAGAAGAATACGAGAATGGCTAGCGCAATTATTAGTCAAGAAGCTGATTTGCAATGAAAGTTTGTCATTGAATAGCTAAGAACAATACGTGCATAGCCCCGAAAGATAGCTAAAATTAATATCGGTGAGGACTTATTTTTTATCGTCTCTATTTAAATGAATTTTCCGCTGGTCATATCGAGGTCCTATGATTTCACTTACCTTCTCTTCCTCCCATTCTGGAGATAAAAAAGAAAAATGAGACGAGAAAAAGGATATCACCCCCCGTCGATACGCCTCGACAATCAAAACAATCCCCCAAACAAGAAAAACATATTTAGGCCAAAACGTCGTGCTTCCATCAAACGCTAACCAAATGAGCCCAAAGAGAATATTGCCAAGCACAAACCACAAGACATCTATATAAAGTCCTTTTAAGGCTCTCACTTTTTTACGAACTTCTTCTTCTTTCATTTAATAAACTCCACTAGATTCTTCAAGGGCTATCTGCTAGGATTCTTATCATTAATTCATAGTAACCAAGAGCATTTAACAAATGGTTAAAACTTCTAAATCCTTTACATTGCCTCTCTTTGAAGCGGACCCCATTATCTATTCCTCAATTCAAAGTGAGTTAAAAAGACAACAAAACCAAATCGAACTTATTGCTTCTGAAAATATTGTCTCAAAAGCAGTTCTTCAGGCACAAGGATCCGTTTTGACTAATAAATATGCAGAAGGATATCCAGGAAAACGCTATTATGGTGGATGCGAGTGGGTTGATCAGGTCGAGCAACTTGCAATTGATCGAGCCTGCTCTCTTTTTAATTGCTCTTATGCAAACGTTCAACCTCATGCAGGGTCTCAAGCCAATCAAGCTGTCTTTTTAGCTTTTTTAAGGCCAGGGGATACCATTCTTGGTATGTCACTTGCGTCAGGAGGGCATCTAACTCATGGCTCAAAAGTCAATCTTTCTGGTAAATGGTTTACTGCAGCTAGCTACGGAGTTTGCCCTGAGACTCATCTTATCGATTATGAAGATGTCCGCATCCAAGCCCACATCCACCGCCCCAAATTAATAATCGCAGGGGGATCCGCCTATCCTCGCATCATTGATTTTAAAAAATTTCGCGCAATTGCGGATGAGGTCGGAGCGATTTTTATGGTGGACATGGCACACTTTGCTGGACTTGTAGCAGGGGGAGTGTTTCCCTCTCCCCTTCCCCATGCACACGTTGTTACAACAACAACTCACAAAACCTTACGCGGTCCCCGCGGTGGAATGATTTTAAGTAATGATCTAGATATTGGTAAAAAGATTAACAGCGCAATCTTCCCCGGCTTGCAAGGAGGTCCTCTTATGCATGTTATAGCTGGTAAAGCTGTTGCTTTTGGTGAAGCTCTTGAACCTAGTTTTAAAACATATGCTCAAGACATTATCGCAAATGCTCGTGCTCTTTCCGAAACACTTATTGAACGCGGATTAGCAATTATTACAAAAGGAACGGACTGTCACTTGCTTCTTGTAGATCTTCGTTCTTTTGGTATTACAGGTGCGGAAGCGGAAGCCAGACTCGAATCTGCTGGCCTTACATGTAATAAAAACGGAATCCCCTTTGACCCTCTTCCGCCAACCCAAACCTCAGGTATTCGTTTAGGGACACCTGTAGGAACTACGCGAGGCTTTGGCATTCGAGAATTTCAACAGATTGGTCATTGGATTGCTGATGTACTTCAAAACAATGAATTTTCGATAAATCAAATTCGTAAAAAAGTTGAAGATCTTTGCGAACATTTTCCGATTTATAACAACGCAATAAATATATAATACATTGTTATTCATGCAATTAAGAAAAAATATAATTCTGGATTGCTTCGCTCCGCTCGCAATGACGAATTTGTATGTTGAAAAAACTTTTCAATACATCCATCAAGACAGAAAACCCTTACAGGCATAATTGTAAGCGCCTTAAGCCCTGAAACGTTCATCAGCAAAACCTGTCTTTTTATGTAGAGGGTCCCACTGTCAAAGCTTTACTAATCCAAGAATAAATCCAGTGAATTTTAGAAGAATCTCATCCATAAAATTTGGTCACGAGAGCCTACACGCCCCCAGAATTAATTTGCTGATAAATTATTTTTATTTTTGATAGGACAAAAGCCCTGAGGAGAGACATCCAAAGCAGTATTAAACTTCGTTGACATATTTTGAAAGGCTATCGTGGCCGTAAGTTCAATAATTTGATCTTCACTAAAAAAATTCTTGAGAGATTTAAACATATCCTCGCTGACCCTATTTCCAGTAACCGTTATAGCTTCTGTATAGGCAAGAACAGTTCTTTCTATATCATTAAATAACATACTTTTTCGCCAAATTTCTAATTCATTAACCTTAGAAAAGGGAACTCCTCTTTGCAAGGGAATAGAAGAATTAAGGTCAACGCAAAAAGGGCATCCATTCAGTTGGGAAACACGAACAGTAATTAAAGAGCGTAAGGCTGGAGAAATAGGAGAAGATTTACGATCAAGCGCTTGATATAAAAAAGATAAACCTAAAAATAACATTGGAGAACGGGCCCACAGCAAGGATGAATTTAATATGGATCCATACTTTTTCATTTGTCCTGAAAAAAAAAGGACGAAGATACCACGGATAGTCTTTTAAACTTTTCGCCTCAATTCTCATTTTTAACTTCTTAATGTATTAGGCTCCGTTCAAAATTTTGGGAGATCCACTCATAAGAGTGTTCTTTTCCTCTGTTCTCAAGATCTATTTAAGGAGGCTACTATTCTTCTGAAAAATAACCACTTTTTAAATCCTCATCAAACTCTTCAAGCCACGTTCCTGAGCCTGCACGACTATAATAGACATTAGATGCCCCTTGCTTAACATGGTTTGCTTTTATCCTAACAATAACCACGTAGTTTATATCATTCATATCCATCGCTCTCTGATCTTCTTCAACTTCTAAAAGAAAATGATGGAGTTCATGACCATGGAGCTTTAAAAGAGAGGCATAATCTTTATGCTCCTCCGTTGAAAGAAGATTATTTTCATCAAGAATCGCCATGCAATACGCCCTTCCCTACTTCCTTAAAAGCGACTTCACATACCAATCTCGTTTAAAAAAGTTAATAAAAGGTTTCTGGCATTTTAATTGCTTGTTCGGGGTCACAACTTGGTCCCACCTTTTTCCCCATAACAGACGTTGCATCCTTTTGCAGACCTTCGGATAAAGTCATAGAATAAGCCCCTGAGATTAGGAACATTCCTAAAAGGATCATAAGATAATTACGCATTGTGCCCTCCTATAAATATTTTCCTATTTTATTAAATCATATTACTATAAATAAATCATTAATTACTTGGTTTATTTCATAAAAATAATAAATATTTTTTAATTTAAAAATCGAAGAAAATAATTGTTCATTAAATTGGTTTTGATCTCAGGGAAATGTCATAAGCTTAAATTCATAAACTTTCATAGAAAGACTCTCTAAGATCGAGATGCCCATAAGAAGTAATTGATGTCTGTGGAAGAAGAAAGGTGCCAACCACCTCGCAAAGGAGAAAAATTCAAGCCTGTTATCTCTTGATTTCCAAAACCAAAGTTATTCAGCTTTTGTGAGAGTGTTTGAGGAGTCACAAATTTTTTCCATGAATGTGTCCCTCGGGGAGCCCATTTCAGGATATATTCTGCTGCAACAATGCCTAAAGCAAAGGAGAGAAGTGTTTTATTAAAAGTTGTCACAATCACTCCCCCCTGCAAACTAAGCTGGGCCATTATAGCTTTTAAAAAATCATCCTCATGAACAACATGCTCAATAATCTCTGAAGCAATAATAACGTCAAATAAAGGAAGGCCCTGAGGTAAATCCTCAATAGCACACGACAGATAGGTAATAGAAAGTCCCATAGCTTCAGCATGATTCTTAGCAACTAAAATATTTTCTTCAAGCGGATCTATCCCTGTGACTTCAGCCCCAAGCCGAGCTAAAGGTTCACATAAAAGCCCCCCTCCGCATCCTACATCCAAAATCCTCAGATTTTGAAAAGGTCTTAAAGAGATTTCAGGTTGACGAAAATGAACTCCCACCCTGTCTTTTATGAAAGCCATTCGCAATGGGGTAATCGCATGCAAAATTTTAAACGGTCCTTGAATATCCCACCAGCACGAACTGAGGACTTTAAAGTGATTAAGTTCTTTTAAATCTTGTGTGTTAACATTCATTCTTTTTCTATAGCTTGCCGTTCTATCTAAAACAAGCTATAGAACGCCAAGGTTGAGACTAAACAGAAATTATGGCCTATATCGTCCAAAAATTCGGGGGAACATCCCTCTCTACCCTAGAGTTAATTAAAAAAGCGGCCCTCCGTGTAAAAAGCGAAGTTGAGTCCGGACATAAAGTTGTTGTGACCGTCTCAGCTATGGCAGGATCCACAAACACTCTTGTGGGATACGTTAGAGACCTCTCCACCACGTATGATCGAGCAGAATATGATTGCGTTGTCTCTTCAGGGGAGCAAGTCACGGCAGGGCTTCTTGCCTTATGTCTACAAAATTTAGATATTCCTGCACGCTCATGGCTGGGATGGCAAATTCCCATTTACACATCCTCTCACCATTCCCAAGGTAAAATTGAACGCATTAACATTAAGTCTCTCGTAAAAGAGCTTGATAAGGGGATTGTTGCCGTTGTTGCTGGTTTTCAAGGCTTAAGTGCGGAAGGACGCATTACAACCCTTGGTAGGGGCGGTTCCGACACGACAGCTGTAGCCCTTGCCGCAGCACTTAAGGCCGAACGATGTGATATTTTCACTGATGTCGATGGAGTGTACACAGCTGACCCTCGATACGTAACTACTGCAGGAAAATTTGAGCATATTGCTTATCAAGAAATGCTCGAACTTGCGGCTCAAGGAGCAAAAGTCCTTCAAAAAGACTCTGTAGAACTTGCTATGCACCACGGCGTGCGTCTTCGTGTTCTCTCTAGCCTTTCTGAAACTTCAGGAACACTCATTACAAACGAAAATGAACTCACAGAGAGTGAAAAACACATTCGGGGAGTGGCTCACACATTGAGTGAAGAAAAATTAACCTTACGTTTTGTTTCTCAAAACGCCACTGAAATTGATGAGGTTAAAGCTCTTTTAGAAGAAGATAATATTTCAATAAACATGATTCAGTATCATATTTCTATATGCGGAAATTTTATTGACTTATCTTTTACTATATCTGTTACAGAAATAGAGCGGATAATTGAAATTTTACAAAAAGCAAAAAAAAAGCTGAAATTTTACGATTTGTTAAGGAGTTCTCGTCTAGCAAGAGTATCAGTAATTGGTGCAGGTCTGCAAACAGATCACAGTTCTGCTCGAAAACTCTTTCAAATCTTAAGAGAAGAAAATATTGAGGTGCAATCAGTAGCTGCATCAGATATTAAGTTAAGTGTGTTGCTTTCTGTAAACGATGCAGAACGTGCCATCAAATGCATACATGCAGTTTATCAATTAGGTTAAAGGAAGTTTAATGGAATCATCAGCAAAGCATTTAGACGAACTCTGGGCAAGAGGAAGAGAGTTTTTCGGTGTTCAACACGCTATTTTGGGAGGCGCGATGACATGGGTTTCGGAACGAAATCTCGTCTCGGCAATCTCTAATGCCGGTGGATTTGGCGTTATCGCTTCGGGTTCCATGTCTCCAAAGCTTTTAAGAACCGAAATTCAGGAAACTCATTGTCTCACAAAGAAACCTTTTGGGGTTAACCTTATTACACTTCACCCCCAGCTTCTTGAACTGATCGATGTTTGCATAGAAGAAAAGGTAACCCATGTCGTCCTTGCCGGTGGACTTCCCCCTGTTCCAGCGATTACATTGCTTAAAGACAGCGGAGTTAAGGTCATTTGTTTTGCTCCTGCCCTTGTTATAGCAAAGAAACTTATCAAACTAGGCGTAGATGCCCTTATCATAGAAGGCATGGAAGCCGGAGGACACATAGGTCCTGTCACAACAAGTGTCTTAGCTCAAGAACTCCTTCCCCACATTACCGAAATTCCCGTTTTTGTTGCAGGTGGCATTGGTAGAGGCGAAGTCATTATCTCTTACTTAGAAATGGGAGCTGCTGGGTGTCAGCTGGGAACTCGCTTCGTCTGCGCTACAGAATGTACTGCTCATCCAAAATTCAAAAAAGCGTTTATTAGAGCGCAAGCTCGAGATGCCACTATTTCTCCGCAGCTCGATCCCCGTTTTCCTGTCATTCCCGTTAGAGCCATTACGAATCAAGCCACAAAGGACTTTCTCGCTTATCAAAGAGAACTTATCGATAAAGTTGATCGTCAAGAACTCAATCTCAAAGAAGCGCAGCTCAATATCGAGCATTTTTGGGCAGGAGCGCTCAGGCGTGCAGTTATTGAAGGCGATATTGAATGCGGATCTCTAATGGCAGGCCAAAGCGTAGGGATGGTTACACGAGAGCAATCTACTCAAGATGTTATTAACGAGTTACTGATCCAAGCCAAACAATCCATTCTTCTGCGTTTTTCTCATACATTGCAGCAAAAAAACTTATGTTGAACCTTGTCTCTCCTCAACCTCAATTTCCACTCCACAGTCTTTTGCAAAGAGTCAGCGAGATTCTTCGTAAACCACAAACTCTTCCTTCACGGCTGTCACTGGCCTTAAAACTTATTGCGCAAGAGATGGGCGCGACAACCGCACACTTCTATTTACTCACCCCAGATCACTATTTAGAGATATATGCCTCTTATGATTCTCTCTCTCCTACGAATAAAATCATTAGATTTCGTGTGGGAGAAGGTGTTGTTGGGTTTATTGCAGGAATTGGAAAAAGTGTGATTTGCGAGAATATTGTTCATCATCCTAATTTCTTTTATCATCCAGGCGTTGCCGAATACTTAAACCTAGCTCTTTTGGGAGTTCCCCTTCTTTCTTCTAAAGGAGTTAAAGGCGTCCTTACTCTTCAAAATCCAGCTTCAAAACCTTTTGAGCAGTGGAGAGAAAAAGCTTTAATCGAAATTGGCAATTTTCTTGCTAATATTCCTGAGCTAGATCGCTTTCCAACTCTTAATACGATGGAAGGCAAAATTACGGGGATACAAACCTTTCAAGGAATTTCTTTCAACCCAGGTCTTGCTATGGGAACCGCCTTTGTCCATCAACCTTATACATGGAAAGAAACAGATTTTACAAAAAATATAAAGAATGAGAGTTTACGCCTCAAAATCGCTATTCGTCAAATGATAGAGGCTATCGACCAACTTGTTGAATCAATGCCAAAGCTTGATAAAGAAACTCAAGAAATTTTATCTTCCTATCGAATGATTGCTTCTGATCGAGGATGGATTAGAAAAATACAAGACTATATTCAAAAGGGATACACAGCAGAAGCGGCAGTACAAAAAGTACGCCACTACATGCGTGAACGATTTGCTCAAATTGGAGATCAGCTTTTAAAAGGTCGCATTTCTGATCTTGAAGATCTAGCAAGCCGTCTTTTAAAGCATTTATCAGGGAAAAACTCATCTTCTGAAGACCTCCCTGAATCAACAATTTTAGTGGCACGCAATCTTGGGCCAGCTGAACTTCTTGACTATGATCGTCGCCTTATTAAAGGCCTTGTTTTAGAAGAAGGCGTTCACACAGCCCATGTTGCTATTCTGGCACGGTCTCTCGATATTCCGGTTGTCGGACGTGTGCCCTTACTTTTAACTCATGTCGAATCCGGAGATAAACTTATCGTTGACGGCACCGAAGGAATTGTCATCGTTAACCCTGATGCCGAAGCATTTCAAAAAGCACGTATCAAGATCACAAAGATAAAAAAGTGGCAGATTCTTAATAAGGAATTAAGCGATAAACCCTGCAAAACGCAGGATAACATTCCTATTAGCCTCACATTGAATGCAGGCCTGCCTATTGATTTACATCACTTGGAAGCTAATTTTGAAGGGGTGGGCCTGTATCGAACTGAGATTCCTTTTATGATGCGTTCCAGTTTTCCTGATGTAAAAACACAAACTGAAATTTATCGTGATGTTTATGAGCAAGCAAAAGACCTTAGTATTACTTTCCGCACTTTAGATATAGGGGGAGATAAAATTGTTCCCTATATGTGGCGCATTCAAGACGAAAACCCTGTCTTGGGTTGGCGCGCCATCAGAGTTGTTCTTGATAAACCTGCAATTTTGCGTCAACAAATCCGCGCTCTTATCCACGCAAGTCAGGGAAGAGACTTGCATCTACTTTTTCCTATGATTTCCGAGATTTCAGAATATCGTGAAGTCCGTTACCACGTTGAGCAAGAATGGGCTCGCGCCAAAAAATACCGGGCACAACTTCCCACCTCACTAACCTATGGAGTCATGCTTGAGGTTCCTTCGCTCGTCAACCAGCTTGACTTTCTTCTCAAAGAAGTCGACTTTGTAGCTATTGGAACGAATGATCTTTTTCAATTTTTTTATGCTTGCGACAGAACAAATCCAAGCGTTTCCAATCGCTATGATGTCCTCTCCTCTACATTTCTAGCTTACTTACATAACATTCGTAAAAAATGTAGAGCTTTTAATATTCCCGTAAGCGTTTGTGGAGATATGGCAAGCAAGCCCATAGAAGCTCTTGCCCTGCTAGCTATGGGATATCATTTATTATCTATTTCAGGACCTTCCATTGGAAACCTTAAAAGAATGATTTTAAGTCTTCCCTTAAAAGAGGCCGAAAGCTTCATGACAGACGCCTTAAAAACTTATTCCCCCTCTTTAAGGTCAGCTCTTCTTTCTTTTGCAAAACGTCATAAGGTCCTTATTTAATCAGAGTGTTGTTTGCATTCTTCATTTGATTGAACACATCTGAATGAATTTTTACACCATCATATTTCGTGTGGCGACAGGAAGCCGTACAACGAGACCATCTAATTCAGGACGCATAATAATTTGACAGCCAAGACGTGAAGTCTGTGTCAATCCAAAAGCCAAATCAAGCATATCTTCTTCATCTTCTGTCGCGCCCGCTAAAAGCTCGTACCATTCTGGATCAACAACGACATGACACGTTGAACAAGCTAGGGATCCTTCACAAGCCCCTTCCAAATAGATTAGATCACTATTTTGATGCGCTATTTCTAAAACAGAAAGGCCGTTAGGGGCCTCAACTTCAACATGATTTCCATCAGGTTTAACAAATATCATCTTCGGCATACCATTCTCCTTTCCCTTTAACCAAGGTCTTATATAACCGAGTTCACTTCAAAGTCCAACCCGATTCTTTAATGCACAATTTATGAGAACATTAAAATTTAGCAAAGAAAATTTATTTTTCATTTTAACAATTTGAAATTTATGATTTTTTATTATTCATTTTTGCTAATTATTAATAAAAAACAATAATAATATTTTATAAAAAAGAAAAAACCATCCCATCATACGTCGGAAACGATCCAATGTTGTCTGCGGAATGTCTCAATCAACTGGTTAACTTCATCAGAGGGTACTCCCATCACGTGAAGAACCGAAATTGCTAATTGAACTGTAGGCTCTACCGTTTCTGGAACAACAAGGCGCGCACCTGACTCAATAAGTTTTTCCTGATGTTTATGATCTTTAACCCGTACACATATGGGTAGTTCAGGAAAACGACGTCTTAGCATCATGACTGCACGCACAGAAGGAGCTATTTGATTAAGGGTAATAACCACAGCTTTAGCACTATCTGCCCCCACTGCTTTAAGAATTTCATGGCGTCTTGCATCACCATAAAAAACAGGGTACCCCTTTTCTCTTCCCTCTGTTACGCGACGCATATCCGTATCTAGTGCAACAAAAGGAATCATACGAGAGGCTAAAATTTCTCCCAGCATTTGACCAACCCTACCAAAGCCAGCAATGATAATATGGTTGTGAAATTCTCTCACCTCCTCAGTTTCCATATGAGGATCAGCATGAATTTCATGAATTTGGAATCGATCAGCACACCACTTTCCTAATATTGCAAAAAAGGGAGTTAAGGCCATAGACAGAATAACCACTAAAAACAAAATCTCTGTAAAACCCTGAGGAAGGAACTCTTGGGCAACGCTCGGTGAAAAAATCACAAAGATAAACTCTCCTCCACCAGCAAGGAGCAGAGACACACGTAAGCTTGTCGAAGTCTTTAGCCCACTGATACGAGAAAGTAAAAAAGTTAAAAGCGCCTTCAACGTAATCACAAACAGAAGAATGGCCAAAACTTTAGCGAAAGAGTTGGCAAAAACCCCTAAATTAATGCTCATCCCGACAGACATAAAAAAGACACCCAATAAAAGGCCTCGGAAAGGTTGAATATCTGCTTCAATTTGATGTCTATATTCAGTCTCAGCTAAAAGAATACCTGCTAAAAATGCACCAAGTTCTCTGGAAAGGCCTGAAATTTCAGTGAGAAATGCTGTCCCCAAAATGACTAAAAAGGTTGTAGCCATAAAAAGCTCTGGGCTCCCACTCAACGCAACAGCTCGATAAAGAGGACGAAAGACGAGACGCCCTAGCCCAATGATGATTAATAAAACTGCAATTGCCTTCACGACAGCATAAAATACTTCGACAAAAACATTTGCACCTTGGGTCCCAAAGGTTGTCGTTAAAATTAATAGAAAAACAACTGCAAGATCTTGTAAAAGAAGGACAGAAAAAGAAACACGCCCAAAACGAGTAGAAAGTTCTCGCCGATCCGTTAAAACCTGCAGAACAACGGCCGTTGAGGAAAGGGCTAAGGCTCCTCCCACTAAAATAGCTGCTTCTTTAGACAACCCTGCCAAAAGAGCAATAAAGGTAAAAGCACCCCCCGTTAAGAGAACTTGGCTGATACCCAAGCCAAAAACATAATTTTTTAAGGATTGAAGGCGTTGCAGGGGAAGCTCTAACCCTATTGTAAAGAGGAGAAAAAGGACCCCAACTTCGCCTAAAAATTGTGTTTCAGAAGATTCCTTCACAACTTTTAAAACATGGGGACCAACAAGCATTCCCGCAGCTAAATACCCAAGCATAGGACTTGCTTTCATACGTCTGAATAAAAAGACCACTCCTACGGCAGCGACCAAAAAAGCGAGTATGTTATATAAATAATTTGTTTCAGCGATCACAGATAGGATTTTTCCTTTTTTTTAAAAGTATACCTAACTCTTATAAAAAAGATAGAGCGCTGAGTTAGAAATCCTAGGTTCTATCCAGTTTTTGGAGCAGAGACACCTTACCCAATATGTCTTTGTCACCCTCTGGATAAAAAGGGCTTTTTTTTTGAAGAAAAACAATGACTTTTCTTGACCCGAGGATCCATAGCAGAAACGAAAAGATGAAATCCTTAGAAAGATGACTTACAAGAAGACATCTGCTCATACATGGCCCCTCAGACAAGCCGTGCTATGATTTTTTTGAAAATCAACCGTATCGTGTCCCGGTGATAACACGGTAGAGGGTGACACTTGCAGATCTTCGTAAGGTCATACAAGTGGAGAAAAATGCTTCCTATCAAAACTGAATAGAACCTATGGTTTTTTCACTTAAAATTGTAATTTTGGCATTAAAATTTTTGCCAAGAATAAAAAAGCTGCAGCTTGATTATTTTCTATTGTTAACTTTTGCAATTTGTTGCGATTATTTAAAAATTACGCAAAGCCCGTTTGAGGATATACGGGCTCCATCCTTCTTTTTTAGAGAGTTCTTTTACCCATTCAGGCTGGCTTTTTCCAGCATCGTTAAGCCAATTTGCGACTGAGTTTTGGACATAACGCTGGGTTTCAGTCTTTAAAGGATTTAAAAGCCTAAGCCCATGCCATGGCTCTTGCTTCAGTAAAGGAATATGAGAAGCCCATACACCACGTGGCCTTGTGACTTCAACAGCAAATCGCCTCAAGAATGGGTTAGAGTCGTGCACAAAAGCTACAAGGCAGCTAATAGATTCTAGAGGATCAGCCTTAACTTTTGGTCTTAAAGCCATCCATGCCCATTCTCGAACCCCTGAATGGGGATCTTTGGCCAGAGATTTTAAAGCCATAATAGCCTCATTTAAAGGTAAATCCTCAACCATTACCATATAGCACGCCCACCCTCTAATCAGGTCAGACGTATGTATTGCAAGACGTTTTTTTGCCTCATATCCATATGTTTCATGAATTTTTTGAGCAATAAAATGCATTCTCTTAGGTAAACTCAATCCTGCCAAATTCAAATCAAGAGCAGGGAATATGGTGTTTAACAAAGTCAGCATATTTACAGCTGTGGTTTCTTGAAGGGTGCGACATTCGCTAACACCTTTTTCAAGCTCAGACAGACGAGATGGATTCAACATGGGCTTGCGTATTATTTTGATCAAGATAAATGGCTATGTCATGGGGCATGGTTACAATATAACGATGTACCCCAGCACATGCCATATCATCCAACCATTCATCATAAGAAGTTTTACCTTTTTGATGTTTTTTAAGGGCTGCAACAATTTTTTCAATATTAAATGATCCAAATACACAATTCTTTTCTGGAGCTCGCTCTTCTAATTTTTCATCTTGGTGAATAAAAACCATTTTTCTTGATTCTAAATCCAATGAATAACTCATAATACCTATGTTTTTAAGGGATTTATATATCCATGGAAAGGGATATACATGACCTGATTCTACTGCCTGCTTACGAATATTATTAATTTGTTCTTTCAAGATTTTTTCTTTCATTTTAACCATCCTTCTCTTTCAATATGTTTAGAGTTAGAAATTAATTTTTTCCATATTTTCTTTAATTCATGTTCCTCATGAGAGGATAAGCAGTTAAAAAATTCCTCTTCATTTTTATCGGCACAGGCAATCAGCTTGGGAACAAGTTGATCTCCTTGTGGAGTTAGAATTAAGGATTCGCTCCGCCGATCATGCCCAGGGCTTCGCTGCATTAATTTCATCTTTACCAAACGCTCGACCGTTCGTGAGATTGTAGCTTTATCCACCCCAATATAAGCGGCGAGCTCAGTAATCGATCCAGCGCTTTTGCTATATAATGACAACAAAATACACCATTGAGGCCCTGTAATCTCATAAGCTGCAAGTTTACGCTCAAATCCACAACGCACCTCTGCAGCAAAGCGAGAAATCCAGTAACCTATGTCTTGTTTTAAATAATGCATAACTTTACGAATAGATGACTAGGCAACAGTTGTCAAGTCTTCTTTTAATCAGAATGAGCCAAATTTAGGATCTTAAAGAGTTATGAAAGTATTCAAATGAAATTATGTCTTTTCTACTAACTTGATGTAAAAATAAGTTGCCAATGATTGTTCCAGCTATCAAATGCTCCAACAGTTAGAAATTCGTGGCTCATGATGAAATTGTCGTAGCTTGCTTGTTCTCCGTCACCAACTTTTGCGACTAACTCGTAAAATAAAATACCCCGCGGCAAGCCAACGGGGTATTTAGGAGACAAATTTAAACCATTGTTATGCTGCAATCGGTTCGAATTAGTGCTCGCAGCAATTGAAGTAAACGGCCAAGTTTTTAAGTAGACTGTAATTCCTTAAGCCAGCAAGTCTAAAGGCATTTCAATGACTTTCTTCCTGCAAATCCAGTATAAAAGGCGAGACAGAATTCCTCACCGCATTTATTCGTTATCCTGGAAAAGGTTCTAGGTTATCTTCGTTAATAATAAGCTCTTCTTTTTCTTTACGTGTAAGAGTTCCCTCTTCTGCTTTTTGTGATTCTAACTTGTTCCGAGACTCTTGCGCTTTTTTAGCGTCTATCGCTTCAGCATGCACCGAGAAACTACACCCAATTAAAGCTAACATAGCATACGTAGGTAAACACAATTTTTTCCCATAAACATTCATATATAATATCTCCTTTAATAATTAATAGGCTTCGTAAGGTTGCTCGCCTGTAGAATAATTACCAAACACATCGCCGTCAACATGAACCTTTTTCAAAGTTTCAAGATCTTTATATCCTTTTGCATGATTAGATGAAGAATCTTCCTTTACGCTCACCGCGCTTAACCCCGGTGAAAAGATTGTTAATAGCGCTAAAGCTCTGTACTGCATGACCACCCTCCCCTGTTGTCTGACTCTTAAGTATAGCCTATTTTTTAAAAGTTAATAATTAGTTTTTTTGAAGTATTATAAATACGTTAAAAGCTATATACAAAATACTTAACGTTTGAATGATGGCTTAAAAGCGCATTGCATCATGGTAGCGGAGGAGGGATTTGAACCCCCGACAAACGGATTATGATTCCGCTGCTCTAACCAACTGAGCTACTCCGCCCTATGAAATGGATGATGGTGCCCAGAGGCGGACTTGAACCGCCGACACAAGGATTTTCAGTCCTTTGCTCTACCAACTGAGCTATCTGGGCACACCAGATAGCTCTATAGATAAAATTTTTGGCTTTGTCCACCCCTGATGAAAAATCCTAGGAGAATAATTCTATTTTCAAGGTTGGAAATAAAAAGCTTTCTTATTTTTCTTTTGAATCCTCATCAAGAGGTGGTTTACGATGAAATTGCCGGCGGCGCATAATTTCTCTAACCTTTTTATCTTCCCAATCTTGGCTAAAAAAAGGCACACGATGAAACATAAAAGGGGCAACTCCCATACGATAAGCTTTAAAAATTAAGGCAATCCCCCAGATCACAATCACATACTTAGGCCAAAAACTGCCTGTTCTGTCGAAAGTCAGCCAAATTAATGTCAGAATTAGGGTTACCACCCCAAAATAGATAACATCCGTATAAAATCGTTTTAATACTTTGACTTTCTTACGAACTTCTTCTTCCCGATTCATGTGAAGTCTCCCCCGACAGCATAGAAATGCTTAATCTAGGTAAAAATACCCTATAATCAGTATATAAAAAAGCAATTTAGGAAGAGTTAAAATAAATAAAATAAAAAATATATTCTTATGAGACCCGACAAAACAAAATTTTTGCAGCCCCAGAAATACGTTCGATAAGAAGAGAAAGAAAAGGAGGTAACAACAAAGATTCTTCTTTGGCCATTTCAATGATAACCACAGCTTCTTTTGCCAACCACCCCTGTGTAAAAAGCTTTTCTAAAGAAGGAAGAAGAAATCCTTGATGATAGGGAGGGTCTAAAAAAACAAGCTCAAAAGGCACAAGAGAACGTGTGTCAAGGTGACATGCATCATCGACTAAGATAGATGATTCAGGAAGATTAAACGCTTTGATGTTTGACTTTAATAGGGCAGCAACCTCTCGCTCATTTTCAATAAATGTGACACATTTAGCACCTCTTGAGAACGCTTCAAGCCCTAAGGCACCTGTCCCCGCAAAAACGTCTAATACCGTTTTATTAATTAAAATTTCGGGTCCAAAAGCAGGATTATGGAGAAGAATATTAAAAATAGTTTCTCGGGTCCTATCAGCAGTAGGACGCGTCCCCCTATGGGAAGGCACCTTAATAATCTTCCCTCGATACTTTCCCCCTATAATTCTCATCAACGTCCGAGCTTAAAAGCTCTTCCAAGCACTGTCCGTTCGCAAAACCCGTTTTCGGATAAGAAAATCAAGTGAAAGTTGGCCGGGACCATAACAGATAATAAAACCAAGAATCATGGCCCAACAAAGATGCTCATTGGAGCAAAGGTAAGTACATTGAATAACCATCGCCATAATAAACATCGGAATTGCCGCAAGGCGTGCCCCTAAACCAATAACGAGAAGAATGGGGCAGGTAAGCTCAGTTATAGTCGCCAAATAGGCTGCAATTTCAGGGGAAACATCAGGAACTTTATACTCATTTTTGAAAAGCATCAGTGTCGTAGGCCAACTTTGAATTTTACAAACGCCTGAATCCCAAAAGACACGCGCAATCCATACACGAGTAATTAAGAAAAGACAGGGGCCTATATATTTTTCCAGGAAAAAGAGAACGCTTAAATAAGCTCTCACCAAAAAAAATCTTTGTATTGGCTGCGAAAACATTATTCACCTCTCCTCTTGTTCTGAGGTGAAAGTATACTCTAAAAATAACCCTTTTTGAAGGCAAAAGGAAAGAATTTCATGAAGTTGGATTGCAGCGTTCCCCATTTTCTCAAGAATTTTAATTAAAGGATACCCTTGATGAATGAATCGGACAAAAGTAAATTCAGCCTCCGAAAGCCAGTGGATGTCAACCGATTGGAAGGGCCTTATAATCAAGGCATTCGCTTTTCTATTTTCAAGCTCAACAGTGTCAACCTCCCCTTTTACGACAGCCATCACTTGATCTAAGGGATAGGCTGAGGAGAAAAGCTGCACAGTGGGATGTAGCTTTAAACAAAGCTTGGCATAGCTTTCAGGAGCCATATCCTTAAAATCATGAGCCGTTAAGGATCGTTGATCTTCTACACTGTATGCCACATGCTGACACCACTCCAATCTGGCAAAATCTGAAAGGTAGGCAAGACTTTGAGTCGGCGAAAATTGATCTAAAAAATCAGGAAAGGCAGAGCCCCATTCATCTAAAGTTCCCGCCACCGGAAAAAACATTCCCGTTTGTATAAAAGCATAAGCTGCCCCATTTGCGCACTCCTCCCCAATTAACTTCCATGTCAAAGGATAGCTTATAGCCAAAGCCTTTCGTAACGCGAACGTAATGTTATGGTGATAAATTTCCAAGCGATGTTTGGAAGAGGGCCCCTCCCCTTTTAGATAGCTTGCAAAAGAACTTCTTCCTTGATAGCTCTCTAAAAATTTCTTTTGCAAAGACAGAAGACTAACCATAATCTTTTCTTTCTTGTGAAAGGTAACTTTCCGCTTTTAGGGCTTCTGCTTTCAACGTTGCAAAATCAGGAATGTCCTCATCCCACTCAATAAGCACAGGGGCACAAATTCCCTGTTGCATCGCTTGTTGGTAAAGCGCCCATACTTCCTCACACACATTTGTGGAATGTGTATCGATAAGAAAAGTAGATCCCTCAGCAAATGTTCGGACACTATGTCCCGCAAGATGAATTTCCCCCACAAGCTCTGAAGGAATGGTTTGAAGATACGCTCGCGGATCCCATCCATGATTAAAAGCTGAAACATACACATTATTAATATCCAGTAATATTTTTGCTCCTGTTGTGCGACATAGAGTACTCAAGAAATCGGTCTCTGAAAAAGTTGAGCATTTATATTCCAAATAGGACGAAGGGTTTTCAATGAGGATTTCTCGTCCTAAATAGGTTTGTGTTTCATCAATATGTTGAGAAAAAAGGCTTAAGGCTTCTCTCGTATAAGGGATCGGCAAAAGATCAGGAAGATAACGTCCTTGAACCTTAGACCAAGAAAGATGTTCAGAAATCAAAAAAGGAGAAAATCGATCAATCCTTTTTTTGAGTGTGTGTAAATGAGCTTTATCAACCCCCTCTCCTGATCCTAAGGAAAGTCCAACTCCATGAAAACTCAGAGGATAATCCGCACGGATTTTTTCTAAAAGCATAAGGGCAGGACCACCCTCTCCAAAGAAATTTTCGCTATGCACCTCAAACCATCCCACTGCAGGCTTGTTCTCTAAAACATACGCATAATGGGGTTGCCTCAACCCAACACCTACTCGTTCTTCTGTCTTTAACAAGTCTAGTGTCACTAAGATAAACTCTAAAAAAGGTTGTTTTATCTAGTGATTATAGGACAAATGCAGTTTTTAATCTAGAGTTTACACAATCCCGCAACAACCCAAACAATGCGGTAAAAGCGCGAGATAAGCAGGAACCAACCCCAAGTTATTTATTACAATTTAATTAAAATTTACCAGATTTTTTCTAAAAAAGAATAGAGTTGGCGCAAACCAACCCTATTCGAAATTTTAATTGTATTACAATAAAAAATAAGCTTACAACTTACTATCTTACAGCACTACCATGCGATGGTTTTTCACCAGTAACTTTCCCCTCTGGTTCATTTTTAGGGTTAGAAAGACTTTGTTGATCAACAGCAAAACCTTTTTCTGGGGTAGTATCTGGTGTTGTGGCAACATCTCCTTTATTAAGAGCCGCATCTGATGGTGCAGCATAGCCTTTTGTTGTGGCAACATCTTTTTCTCCAGCATAAGCTCCTTCAAAAGTGACAAGACTAAAAACAGCAGCAGCAGCAGTTAATATTAATTTACTCATTTGGTTTTTCTCCTTTTTCATTTTATTGATCACCTCTACAACAGAGGACCTGACGTATTCTTACTTATTTTAATTAAAATACGGTAAAAAAAATAAACTTTATTCTCTTTAAAATTGGGAAATTTACCCCCATATAATACGTTGATGTCAGCGGCCTATCGATTTATGGTGTAATCATGATTGAATCTTTTTTACATCCGGAAACCACACAAAAACCCCAAGAGCATATCGCAGCTCTAGATTTAGGGACAAATTCTTGTCGTTTACTCATCGCCGCGCTCTCTCCTGAAGGCTATCAGGTCGTTGATTCTTTTGTAAGAGTCATTCGCCTTGGAGATGAATTGGCCACCAAAGGGCATATTTCCAAAGAAGCGACACAAAGAGCTGTTAACGCCCTTACGATATGTGCTGAAAAAATAAAAGCTTACCCCCTTAAGCGCAGCCGCTATATTGCTACCGCTGCCTGTCGAGATGCCTCAAATCGTGACGTATTTTTAAAAGAAATTCAGACAAACACAGGCCTTGAGCTTGAAGTCATTTCCACAGCTGAAGAAGCGCGCCTTGCCATTATGGGGTGCGCTGATCTCTTTGATTCCAGCACTCGCTACGCCATTACTTTTGATATTGGAGGAGGCAGCACGGAAGTCATGTGGCTCGAAATCCTTCCTCACAAACTTCCTGAAATTATTGCATGGACATCTCTACCCTTAGGTGTTGTCACCGTTGGTGAAACCTTACGGCATGAGCCAAATCCTACTCTTTTTCTTAATAAAATCCGGAAAGCTGTCGCTAAGGAAATAAAATCTTTTAGCGACAAAGCGTATATTTATCCTCAGCTTAGAAAAAAGAACGTTCAGCTCATTGGAACGAGAGGAACAGTCACAACCTTAGCCTCGCTTTATATGAATTTGGATCGATACGACCACACGAAAGTACATGGGCTCCAATTGACGCCAGAAATGATTAAGAAAACAATAGCAAACCTTTATAGCATGACTCCCGAAGATCGTTTGCTACACCCTGCTATTGGCCCGATGAGGACCGAGTTAGTGATGGGAGGAATGGCCATATTTGAAGGTATTTATGATGTGTTTCCCATTAACCCTCTCCATGTCGCTGATCGAGGAGTTCGTGAAGGAATTCTTTTAGACTTGATCCAGTCATGACTCAAAAAAAATCTGCAGGACGTCCTTTAACTGTCCGTTTAAAAACAGCACGAGGTCGAAAGATTTCTTCTCAACTATGGTTAACGCGCCAGCTGAACGACCCTTATGTCCAAAAAGCCAAAGAAGCAGGATATCGTTCCCGCGCCGCTTTTAAACTTATTGAAATTGATCAAAAATTCAAAATCTTAAAGACAAGTGCTCATGTTGTTGACCTGGGGTCTGCTCCTGGAGGATGGATTCAAGTCGCCCTTGAACGTGTAGGACCTAAGGGTCATATCATTGGTATTGACTTAAACGCTATGGATCCCATTACAGGGGCCCACTTAATTTGTGGAGATTTTTGCGATCCTCTCATCCTTGAAAATTTAAAAGCGATCCTCAAAGGCCCTGTTCATGTGGTCTTAAGTGATATGGCTGCTCCTAGCACCGGTCATACTCAAACAGATCACATACGCATTATGTCTTTGGCTGAAGAAGCTTTTATTTTTGCTCAAGAAGTCCTACACTCAGGAGGTACTTTTGTTGTAAAAGTGTTGCGCGGTGGCACCGAAAAAGAACTTTTAGTCCTTTTGAAGAAGCATTTCGAAAAAGTGATTCACTTCAAACCTTCGGCTAGCCGAGCTGATTCAGCAGAAATGTATGTTGTTGCTATAGGATTTCGCCCATGAAAGAGTCGGCCCGACTAACAAGTACGATTGAAATTTTAACTCTCCAGGAGAGTCATAAAAAACCTTTAGATCAAGTATGTCATGAATATTTTAAAACCCGCCGCTATATCGGAGCGAAGGATCGCCAAGCTATTGCGGCTTATGTCTATGGTATCATCCGCCATCGCGCCTCTTGCGATTGGTGGGCGCTTGAAAGAGGGCTTTCTCCCCTTTTGATGAATACGCTTAACGCTGGACGTATTCGTTTGCTTGCCTATTTATGGCTTTTTGAAAAGACCCCCCGAGATAAGATAGGTATCTTATTTTCAGGTGAAAAATATGCCCCTTCCCGCCTTTCAGATAAAGAAAAAGCTATTTTCGAAGGCCTTCCTGATCTTAAAAGTCTTCCTCCTTGGATTGAGGGAGAGTTTCCTGAATGGCTCTTTCCTTTCCTAAAACGCCGGTTTGGAGAAAATTTAAAGGCTGAAATGTTAACTTTTCTCGATCAAGCTCCTCTTGATCTAAGAGTCAATACACTTAAAGCTACGCGAGAGGAAGCTCTGATAAACTTAGAGAAGACGGGTCTTTCAGTTATGCTAACGAAACTATCTTCTTGGGGCTTACGGATAAAGGAAAGACAGAATATTACACAAGCTGCTGCCTTCCAAGATGGCCTTATCGAGGTCCAAGACGAAGGATCTCAACTCATCGTCAACGTCATGGATATTCATCCAGGTCAAACCATCTTAGACCTCTGCGCAGGTGCCGGTGGAAAGACATTGGCTGTTGCGGCTCTATTAGAAAACAAGGGACGTGTTGTGGCAACGGACACAGCAGGCTGGCGCCTAAAAAGAACCAAAGAACGTCTAAAGAGAGCTGGGGCTTTTAATGTGGAATTACGAGAAATCACAGGAATTCAAGACAAATGGCTGAAACGGCAAAAAGAACGATTTGATCGGGTATTGGTGGACGCCCCTTGTTCCGGAAGCGGCACATGGAGGCGAAATCCAGATCAAAAATGGAATATTACGCCTCAAGATATTCAAGAATTGACCGATCTTCAAAAAAAATTACTGGCATCAGCTGCTCCTCTCGTCAAGCTTGGAGGGTTTCTTGTTTATGCTACGTGTTCTTTGCTATGCGAAGAAAATGAGGATGTTGCTCACACATTTCTTGAAAAAAACCCCAATTTTTCTTTAGAATTCTGTGGTTTCAATGAGAATCCCTTTTTATCTTTAACACCCCATCAAAATGGAACGGATGGGTTTTTTGCCTCCAAATTTAAAAAGAATACTGCGTAAAAGCTCAAAATCACTCTAAAATCAATGACGCTGTTGTGATGTTGGCATAAAAAAACCCATCATTGAAGATGGGTTCTCTCGTTTTATATTTTTTCTGTTAGAGAGTCTGAAGCTTATTCCGCATTCACGTCTCTCCTAGATTTGTTCCACGAAACATTATCTTAATGGGACGCGGCTTCTTTATCTAAAGCAACGTCAGAGTGCGACTGAGCCTGCCCCCCCAGGTCTAAATCCTTTTTTGGCGCGGATTCAGAAGTTATCGCTTTTCCTGCAGCACTATCGCTACTTACTGTGGCACGGGTGACATCAACACTGTTGTGATTATCAACCTTAGCCTGGACTTGCCCAGAAACTCCAAGAACAATAGCTCCAATAACTAAGCAAAGATTTACGTTTAATTTCATTTGATACTCCCTTGTTTTTTAGTCCTATTTTAATATAGGATTTTAAAAATTAGCACATTTCTAGACCTAAAAAAAGACTATTTTTTCAGCTTAGCATTTGATTTTTTCGTACCATATCAAGCACATTCATTCACGGACGTTTTATAAAAAGTACTTAACATTATACTAATACCCCCCCCTTATATCGTATCTACATTGCCATTTGTACTCCTTACTCTGAGCTATCGTTACTGAAAAAAGACCGACACAACAGATGCTTAACATAGAGTTGACAAATCAGCCAAAACAAGTTTGAATACTTAAAAAACAATTAAAAATAATAAAGAGACACCAATGTATGTTCAAAAACATCAGAATTTTCTTTATTTCTTCTTGCTCTTCACTTCTGTATGGAGTGATGCCAACACAATCCCTCTTTGAGAAAATACCCTAAGGGTTTTCCATGAGATCAGACAATGCATGGTTTAAATTAAGAAAATGAAGACAACTCTTGCAAGCTGGGATTGGCAGGGGCTCTCTCTCCTTTTCTTCTGCAGAAGGAAAACGATCGAATTCTTGCCCAAAGTAGTGGAGATCAAATTCACGTCCATAGGAGAATCCTTCTTCATGAAGATGTTCCTCTTTCGAAAGAACATCAACTTGTCCATATACTTTGACAAGCCAAGATCCATAACATACACCCAGAATTTCTTCAGCATCAGAGAGAGCCTTCTTCAGTCTAAAATATTTTCTGCAAGGAATACATCGTGGTTGTGACATTCCCTCAATTGAAGGACTCCCTTTATTCACTGTATATGAGTCATAAGGAGCGTATTGAGTACTTAAGTTAAATTTATACGGTTTTTCACCATTCTTAAGATGTATATTATGGTGAGTTATTTCGGTCTGATCAACTTGATCATAGACTTCCCAAACTGAAGTGGAAGTTGCTTGGTTTATTATACTTGCGTTAAAGCATATAATAAAAAATAAACGAGTTATATATTTTAAAAAAGACATATTAATAATTTTCCCTTAACTTAGAATGTTTATTATTTTGAATAAAAGTATTTTAATCCATAATATGACGCTTATTTTAATGAGCTTATATTCTTAATTCAAGAGATTCCTTCTTTTATTTTGATAAAAACTACTATGCAGATTTTCTCAAGAAACAGCAAAGTTATTTAGCTAATAGATATGGTAGTTAGCGGAGTACACTACATATCTAAGCCAATGATAATAGCTTTGAATCAGACCTTTAAAGGCTCTAAGATCTGAAGAAAATTCCTATTTAAACTCCTCTAATAAAAGAGCGTTTTAACAAATTTTAATTTTAAAAGAGACGAAAATATTAGTGGGTTCCCCCAGCTTTCTTGTATACTTCTAAGATGATAGAAAAATCACCCCTTTCAGAGCAACGCATTATTGATTGCCTAAAGATCAATTACGGCATTGAAGGTGTTACGCTTACATTCCTTCCTCTGGGGGCAGATATGCATGCGTCAGTATATAAAGCCCAAGCGTATAATCAAGCATCTTATTTCGTAAAGTTAAAACGGGGCCAACTCCATGACATCAGCGCTATCATCATTGAGCTGTTAGGTAATACTGGAAGTCAACAAATTATTCCCCTCATTAAAACAATCCGTGGTCAAGCAACACAGCCTATTGACGACTTTACTCTGACTGTATCCCCCTTTGTCGATGGTTGGGACGGGTTTAGGCGTGATCTAACAGATGATCAATGGCATACGCTCGGCAAAGTAATGAGACAAATTCATGAAATTAATGTGCCACTTTCAATCCAAGCAAAGATTCGGCGGGAATCTTATTCACCTAAATGGCGACAGGCCGTGCGGTCACTCTATCCGCTTATTGAATCTGAACCGAGCGGTGACAGGATTGCCGTTAACTTACTGACATTTATGAAAAAGCATATGGCTACTATTCATCGACTGGTCGATCGAGCTGAACAGTTGGCCGAAAAGGTCCAAGACCAATCATCTCACTTCGTGCTGTGCCATTCTGATCTTCATGGAGGTAATGTATTAATAGATAAAAATGGCACCATCTATATAGTGGATTGGGACGACCCTATCATAGCGCCTAAAGAACGTGACCTCATGTTTATTGGTGGAGGTGTTGCTAATGTTTGGAATAAACCGCACGAGAAGGAGTTGTTTTATAAGGGTTATGGAAAGGCCGAAGTTAATATGACACTCTTGGCATATTACCAGCATGAACGAATCATAGAAGATATAGCGCTCTACGGTCAGCAATTACTCCTAACGATGGCAGGAGGCCAGAATCGGATTGAATGGTATAAACAATTCATAGCCCAGTTTGATCCTCAAGGCGTAGTAGAAATAGCCTTTAAAACAGATGAGGGCCTTACCATATAGTGGGAAATGGAAACTCTAAATTACATCGTTCTGAAGTCACTACGTTCTGGACGAATATTATGGATGAACACGCCCGTTTCGTGGTTCATCTTCTTGACCCAGATGAGTTTGAGTTAATTGACGAAAACAAGCGGAGCCTTTTCTCGCTTCCACAAAGGAAGTATGGGCGATATCGCGTCAGCAATGATTCATGAGCCAGAAACCGTTATAAAATCTCTTGTGCAAAAAATCCAGTGACGGATGCAATTTTGAGAGCTGCTGAGACAATCCTTGATTTTAAAATAAAGGCTGTAAGGGATAATGAAGCCGCTCGTACCAAAAGCATCATTGATCCACGCCTTGCTGATCATGTTCGACGTGAGGCTCTGAAATTTGTAGATGAATTGAAACGATCTGTCTGATCGGTTTGAAGGTAAGATTGGAAGACAGATCATCTTTGGAATGTAAGCATTCCATAGGTCTATTTGCTTACATCCATATTAAAAAAGTCTGCTTTATATATATTTTATCTATTAATTAATATTATCAAAAGTTTTTGACAGTGAAATAATTTACTAAAAATTAATTTATACTATTTATAATGACAAAGATACGCAAGCCTTGCATTTAACAAAGGAGAAAAATATGTCTTATTCAAATGACCCACGAAATCCCAGCGACCCTAAGAATCCCCCATATCCAAGAAACCCGAATGATACTCGTAATCCAAACGATCCTAAGAATCCCCAAGATCCAAGACACCCAAATGGTCCTAAGACTCCTGAAGATCCAAGAAACCCACATAATCTTCGGAATCCAAATGATTCTCGAAACCCCACCGACCTTAAGAATCCTAACGATCCAAAAAACCCTAATGATCTAAAAGACCCAAGAAATCCACAGGATAAATAGATCTTTGGATAATATAGAAAAAGAGAATATTTAAATTCTCTTTTTTAATGGAAAATTAATACGTCATTGGTTTAATTTATTTTCAACAAATAACTTTATGAGAAAGGGGTTCTTTTATATAAGAGAACTCCTTTCAATCAAGTTTAGATTATTTTCATTAATATCCAATTTTTCTCCCCTCTTCTCTCTACTTCCTCCAAATGCTTCAATCCTTCTTTAATTTAAACCATATGTGTGAGATAAAATCTTCAGTTTTAAAAGCAAAAAATTAGTTGTTCCCGATCAGGAATTTTCTTATTGAATTTATCCATTAATACTCCATAATGTACCTGATCAGGAGCAAACAATGAAAGAAATCAAAACAACACGAGCCCTAGGCCAGTTTATGCGGGAAGCCCGCAAGTCTCAAGGATTGACCCAAGAACAATTAGCAAGCGTTTCGGGAACAGGACGTCGCTTTGTCCTTGACTTAGAATCGGGAAAAGAAAGTTGTCATCTGGATAAAACACTCCGCGTACTCACCATGCTTGGGTTTGAGCTTTATCTTCGACAAAAGGAAGAGTAACCTACTATGACACGCACCCTCTCTGTTTACTTTGATGAAAGATTGGCTGGAAAGCTTACCCAAGACGATAGTGGACCATTAAACTTCTTATATGATGCTCATTATCTAACCTCGGAAAATGCTTTTCCCCTTTCAGCCTCTTTACCCTTAAGCAATACAGTTTATGCGGATTCAATCGTTCGGCCTTTTTTCTCCAACTTACTACCCGATGATTTTGCCCGGCATCGTGTGGCTCGGTTATTGGGTGTTTCAGAAAAAAATCCTTTTGCTATCTTAGAAATCATTGGGGGAGAATGTGCTGGCGCCATTTCTCTCTACCCTGAAGATCAAATTCCTTCTCCGCAAAAAACAAAGGACTATGAATTTTTAGAGGAACATGACCTTCATAAAATATTATTGTTACTCTCGCAGCGACCGTTGCTTGCGGGAGAAAAAGATGTGCGTATGTCTTTGGCAGGAGCGCAAGATAAGTTAGCCGTAGCCCTTATTGATAATAAAATAGCCCTTACAAAAGGAACATCTCCGACAACCCATATTATTAAGCCACCAATTTCAGACATCCTCGATAGTGTGTTTAACGAATACTTTTGTATGCTTTTAGCCAAAAACATGAACTTAACTGTCTCTTCGGTCGAAATAAGGCATGCCAATGGCCTCCCCTATCTTCTGATTGAAAGATATGACAGAACAGCAGACCATCATCACCGACTCCATCAAGAAGACTTTTGCCAAGCTCTCAGTATTCCGCCAGAACTCAAATATGAAAATGAGGGCGGTCCTTCTATAAAGAAATGCTTGGACTTAATTGAAGAATACAGCATTCGTCCCGCCTTTGATAAGATTATGTTTATTCATACCATTATCTTCAATTATCTTATTGGTAACGCAGATGCTCATGCCAAAAATTATTCTTTCCTTTATCTGGAAGGAAAGCCCCGCTTAGCCCCTGCCTATGATCTATTGAGTACAGCTGTTTATCCCCAATTAAACAAAAAAATGGCGATGAAAATAGGAGAAAAGTACAATCCAGAAGACGTCTATTTAAGGCATTGGGTTCAACTTGTTCCAGACACCCAGCTTGCAAAAAAAACGATGGAGAAAGATCTTAAGAAGTTTGCAAGTAGACTTCCTAAACAAGCACAAGCTCTTTCAAAAGCCTTAGAAAAAAGAGGGCTTTCTTCTCCTATCTTTGATAAAATACAGGAAACCATTAAAATCAGATGTCAGCATGTTTTCAAATATTGGGGAATGAATTTATAAAGATTGCTTTATAAGAGAAATCTCAACTCAACGTCTGAAAATTCTTCGCCTCTAAGGTTGCGAGGGCTGTTTGGATTTTTTGAGGCAACCAGTCTTGGTAAGGATCATTTTCAGCCAGGGCCGATAAAAGAGAAATGAAGGCATCCACATAAGCGATGCGATGGGCTTCTATTGGCGTTTGGTCCGTCAACCTCCACAATGGCGAGGCGTTCTTTAAAATCATAAAGGAGGGATTCTTTATCAAAAAGGTCTCCGGGAGGAACTGACAAAACAGACACATTCGCGTCCATTTTGAATCTGCCAGTGTTGCCAGTGCGCGTTTCTTTTTCTGCTGCAACTTTGATTTTCTCTTTATTTTGTTTTAATCCTTCAGCTTTTTGGCGCATAAAGCCACCCTCATATTCCATAATGGCAACATGTTCGTTGAATTCATAAAGAAGATTATCTGCCTCACCTTTGCAGCCAACCTCTGCATTTGTTCCACAAGCAGAGGAATTATGAGGCATAGGTGGAACAGATTTTGATGCCGCTGTTCCAGGTTTTCCCCCTTTTTGTTCTGCTCCAATACCTTGTTTGCCAAGGCTTTTAGAGAAAATGTTCCGTTGACGTTCCGTGGGGTATTCCGCTGATTTAATGTATGTTCCATTGTTCCACTCTCTAGGGAAGGGAACGGTGGAACAGGGGATGGAATGAGAAGGACAGAAATGCCCCGCCTCCGTAAGGTCAGAAACCATTCCAGCAGGGGAATCCAACTTTCTGCATCATTCTCTCGCCCTTTTCGCCACAGAGCGGAATGATTGTCCAGGGTAAGGAGCTTCACGTCCTTGAGGTGCTCTTCAATAATAAGCGGGTTTTTGGGATACGTTTGTTTATATCATATCGATCTATCTTTCCAAAGAAAACCCTATCCCCAACTCCATGACCCACGAGATGAGGAAGGACTATTTTTCAGACTACAGAGATAAGTTAAAAAGTGTAAATTAGCTTAATCCCCGCCTCAATTGTTTTATTGTGAGGTTCAATAACTTTTCCTCTTCCAACAATTTCTCCTACTCCATTGGTTGCAACAAAGTTTACACTTTTTGAGTCTCTTATATTCCAATAATTAATAAAAGGGCCGAAGGACAAGCTGCTTTTTGCAAATTTTTTAGTCAGCATAAGATCTCCTTTAAGTCCATAGCCTCTTTTTTGGGTATTGTTAATCTTTTTTGTAGGAGTTGTCAGATAAGATTGTTGCCAGCCATATAAAAACCAATCAAACTCCGCTGTTGGTGAAAACGACCAATCGCAATTGATTTGCTGGTGAAGGGTTACCCCCAATGGAAGATATAAATAGTGAGATTTTCTACGATAACCTAGATGACCAGTCGTCGTTTTTTTACCGTCAGAATTATCTGTCTTATAGCGGTAGCCAAGCCCCAAATAAGGATCTAATTCTGTTGTCGACGCTAGTTCAAACCGCTTTCCAAAAATGAACCGAGTTTCAAAAAGCCAGCTAGGGATACTTTTATGGGAACCCGTCTCATTAGATTTGTAATGAGGACGACCATAAGAAACCCTAAGGTCGGGTTGTAAGAAAAAGTTATCACTAAAAGTGTAATTATAAGCTGCATTGGCCCCGTAAAGAACTCCCTTATACTCCATCAGTCCCGGTTCACGATATTTGTAATGAAAAAACTCCAGGCCCAATGAAAATTGATGCGGGTCTTGAGGTACTTTTGGGGAAATCGTGGCAAAGAGAGGCAAACAAGTTGTTGTAGTTAAAAGTTGTAGAATTAAGAAGGGGTATAACTTTTTTAACATCATTTATTCCAAATAATTTATGACCATTTAAAGATAGGAGTTTTCATACCATAGGTCTAATTAAACAAGCAACCTAATATATCGGATTCGTAATCATGGTCAATTGTGACAACATTATCTACAGTCACAACACCAGAGTCAGAGGTAACTCTAATTCTGCCTGGGTGTGTATCGTCTCCTGTTTCAGAAGACGATTCTTGTTGATCTTCACGAGGGCGTCCTGAAGACGATATGTCCCCATCAGCTTACTTAATATGTTGTTAAGGGAAGTGATATACATCCAGTCCTTGTCGAACATTTATAGGACTAGTGTCACATAGCCACTTTTTGTAAGAGTCAACATCCTCCTCATGTATTTTTTGTGCAAACGTCCTATTCACCTAAAGATCCTTTCGTTCATTGAGCTGAGCAATTTATCTCACTGTTCAATAATGAGAGCTCTCGTCAGGTCAGATAAGAGATAAGGTCCGAGTTCTCCTCTCCACCAATTCAACAACTTTTTAACGTCCACAAAACGCTTATAATTTTTCTTTTCAATTTCACGGAGGTATCTGTCAATGAGATCTGAAACCGTATGCTTTTTGGCTTCAGCGGTCTTAAAGTATCTCCCCTCTCATATACTGGCCTCTGTTTGTTTCGCCCATTCTTTTGCGCCCGTTTTACGCTCAAAAGTAGCAGATTGAGATGGTAAGCCTTTTAGGCGAACCTTCGCTCTATAGCCAACGGTCCCATCAGCATTGCGTCACGTTTCGATTGCGGCCATATATCATCCATCATTGATGAGACGAGCCTATAGTGAAACGGCAACAGAGCCTTAAACCGTTAGGTTCTTTATGTTTTTGTAGAAAAAATGCCAAAATATAGGATATTTATTGTGGTATGGGACAGATGCGGGACAGTTTGCACAAATTTAAGAGGAAAAGCCCTGCGATTTAGGGATGAGCAGCGGGCCGTCAATGTCTCTTTCGGATGTTTTGGTTATTCTCTAGTGTCCCATGGGGCCACTTTAAGGAGAAATTTCTTATCAAAAATTCCTGAAAACTGGCGGAGGGGATGGGATTCGAACCCACGATACGACTTACATCGTATAACGGTTTAGCAAACCGCCGCCTTCAGCCTCTCGGCCACCCCTCCATATACGTACATACGTTTTTTAGCTGGCTATGAGGGACTCTGTCAATGAGATATCGACTGATTGATTTCATTTAACAAAGAATACAATCGACTTAAAGCAAAAGGGGCATTCAGCCGGTGATCCCCGTTTTTAACTAAAGTCAACGTCACTTCAGGACTTTTGATACGTTGAGCCAAGCGATTTGAAAACGTCCATGGGACTTCAACGTCAGCAGCACCATGAATAAGATGAACAGGACAATGAATATCGATGGACTTATTCAGCACAAGATGGTTTCTCCCTTCTTCAACAAGTTGGAGTGTTATCGGAAAACCTTGCTCCTCATATTGAGAGGGAGCTTGAATGATCCCTTGGCGTATAAAATCTTTGCGTTGGCTTTCATTTAAGGTCGCCCAGATAAGCTCTTCTGTAAAATCTGGAGCAGAGGCCACTCCTATAAGCGCACGTACACGCTCAGGACGAGCAAGGGCTGCAAGTGTCATCAACCAACCTCCCATGCTAGATCCTACAAGAATAAGGGGGCCTTTTGTAACATGATCAATCATCGCAAGTGTATCGGCAAGCCATAAGCCAATTGTTCCTTGATGGAAAACCCCTGAAGAAACACCATGCCCAAAATAATCAAAACACGTATAGGTTTGATTAAGTTTTTCACTGATAAATTTTAGGTAAGTAGACTTAGTTCCCCTCATGTTTGAGTTAAATCCCCCTAAAAAAAGAACTTCAGAAAGATTTTTGTTCTTTTTATCGAAACGATTATAGGCTATAAAATTTGTACTTTCCCTTTCTAACTTAGATAATATGTGGGAGGTACAAGAAGAAGGAGAGTGGTTCATTGTCAACCTATTCAAATGAGTTATTCCAATGCTCATTTAATATGAGACCTACGATTTTGCAAGTGATTCCAGCACTTGAAAATGGAGGTGTAGAAATTGAGGCGATTGAAATAGCGAAAGCTATTGTAGCAGCTGGAGGAAGAGCATTGATTGCCTCACGAAAAGGGAGATTAGAGGCTGAATCACATATGTCGGGAATTGAATTCAGACATTTGCCACTTGATACAAAAAATCCCCTTCAAATCTATAAAAACTCAGCACTTTTGCAAAAACTGATTATAAAAGAAAACGTAGATATTGTTCATGTACGCTCTCGTGCTCCTGCCTGGAGTGCTTATTTAGCAACGCAGTCTCTGGGAATCCCTTTTGTTACAACCTACCATGCTGCATATAGCTCCCAGACAATCTTTAAAACATTTTATAATTCTGTTATGGCAAAGGGAGACCGCATTATTGCCATCTCACAATTTATCAAGGATCATCTTATTAGAAAATATAGTAAGTTCTCATGGTTTGATCCCTCCAAAATACGCCTTATCCCACGTGGTATAGACTATACTCGTTTTGATCCTTTAATAATTTCAGATGAGTCCTTACAACAGTTACGTAACAGTTGGGAAGTACCGCAAAGCACCCGCCTTCTCCTTTTACCAGGGAGAATCAGCCGCACAAAGGGACAGGATCTATTGATTAAGGCCCTCGCTCTTATGAAGCATACAGATGTAATGGCCATATTTGTTGGATCTGCATTTAGACATGAATCTTACCGAAACAGTCTTCTTCGTTTGGCGTCAAAATTAAACCTTGAAAACCGCGTCAAATGGGTGCCCCCTTATGAGAACATCCCTATCGCTTACCAGCTCGCAGATATCATTATTTGCCCTTCACTTGTTCCAGAAGGTTTTGGAAGGCTGATGGCTGAAGCACAGGCGATGCAAAAGCCTATTATTGCTTCTGATCATGGGGCTGCACGTGAACTCATTGAAAATGGGGTAACTGGTTGGTTAACACCTCCTGGAGACGCAAGCGCTTTAGCAAAAACCCTGGATCAGGCTTTAGATCTTTCTCAAAAGCAGCTTGATAAAATGGGAACAAAGGGACGCAAACGCGTTAAGGAGCGCTTTTCTCAAGAGGAAATGTCTTCGAATACAATTGCGGTCTACAAAGAACTCTTGCACAAGGATTAACCACCTTAACCGTAAATAATAACATTATCCAGAATCAAAATAAGATATGATCGGAGTACACCCCAATGTACTTTAGCAATTCTCAAAGCTTTCCTGGGGTGTATCCTCGATTAATGATACGACTCTGATAGTTCTCAATCAGATCCTCTTGTTTTCAAAACGTAGGCTTTTTGGAATCTAGTTAGGTCCTTAGAGTTGCTGCCTGACATGGCAGACACATACAAAATTTTCTCTTCGTCTTCAGACGAAACAGCGGATTTTTCTATTGGGGGCTTAGACTTCTTGACACCAGGCGTCCTTGTCACAAACTCATCCATCGGTCCCCAACTTGCCGTTGTTATTTTTTTTACGGCCTCAGCTTCTGATCCTAAGGTCACACCGAGTACAAAAGCACTCATTAACACAATACTCTTTTTTACCATCATAAACTCCTTTTTTACTAGAAGAAAGTACAATAATTTTATTTAAATAGAAAATCAAGGAGTTTCATTTAAACATTATTTAAAATTTTAAATACACTATCTATTTTATAATTGATTTGATCTCATGCTGATTGAACAAAAGCGTGAAGTTTGTTCAATATCCTGACTTTCTAACGTTTCTCATAGAAATGATAACAGAAAAGTCTTTTCCGATGACCGTTTTACGTTTAATACTATTTGTAATCAATAAGATGAAAATTCATGAGGACTTCTTGGACCTAACACGCCCTGTCTTTTCTTGGACGAAGCATCTAAGATTACTTTAAGTTAATAACTCTTTACAATGATTAATTAGGACAACATGCCAAATGATATAGAAAACTTGATTCAAGGATACCGACAGTTTCGCAATCATTATTTCAGTGAAAAAAATTCTACCTTTGAAGACCTTGTGCGCTTGGGACAGCGACCGAAAATTCTTATGATTGCCTGCTCTGATTCACGAGTTGATCCTGCACTTGTTATGAACTGCCAACCAGGAGATTTATTCGTCATCCGCAATGTAGCCAATTTGGTTCCGCCGTTTGAGGATGACCAATCCTACCACGGAACCAGTGCGGCTTTGCAATTTGGAATTTGTGGTCTTGGAATTCGACATATCATCCTTTTCGGTCATACCCAATGCGGCGGCATTCAAGCTCTTTTAGAACAAGCGCCAGAAACATGTGAACAAAAAGGTTTTATTTCAAAGTGGATGGAACTTGCCAAACCCGCGCATGAGGCTGTTCTCCAATACCACAAAGACACAACACTTGATGAAAAAAATACACTCTGTGGTCAATATTCCCTTATAAATTCCCTCAGAAACTTACAAACATTTCCCTGGATTGCCGAGCGAGTGACGGGTGGAAACTTATTCCTTCATGCTTGGAACTTTGATCTGGTTCAAGGCGTGATTGAGATATTTGATGAAAAAGAAAATTGTTTTAAAAAATTAAAAGAACAGAACGATTTTGGTGAGTAGAGAAAACACGCTCTCCAGTAGACATTGAGGAAAGAGATGGCTTTGCTTGCAACATGACTTCTTTTGTTAAAAAGGTGTGAACTCACTTTTGGATAAAAAGACAAGCCTTACTCTATGGGTAATCTGAAGTATTCCCCTGGTTCGATCAGTGGACTTGAAAAGCCTTGCGCGAATCTGGAGTAGAATACAGCACCTCCCGGTGGGGTGATCGCCCTAAGGGCGATCACATTCATCAGAAATAGGCAATTTATGTAAGGTTCCTGACAAAGATTTTGGAAAAGCGTTATTCTACGAATTGACGACGGTCTATCAATAACCAATAGGGTAAAGGCTATACAGTTGTATAACCAAGCAACAAAAAAAATTAAGGTAGCAGATAATAAACTTAATACAATTCTCAGGTTAGGTTAGTTTAATAGTCTGATATGTGGGTAGATTCAGTTGCCAAAAATCATTTCTGGTGTCAGATTTAAGGACTGTTGTAAGTTCATCTCTATGATGAACATTGCGGTTTAAGATACCTCGTCCCTAACTTTTGCGATAACTAATCAACCGTTAGATTTGATCTGAATTGGTTGATACTTCGATAGGAGCACGCCCATGTCAGTCACACAATCTCTTCAATTTACCCCTGCCTGGCCTCATGGAGACATACGTGAAATTTTAAAAGATGTTTTCTTTGTAACAGGAACAAACAAAATTCATCATGAAGGGAATGAAATTCAAACAAGTCGCAATATGGTAATCATACGCAATGCCTCTCAGCTAACTTTGATCAATACAGTTAGATTAGATAATGAAGGCCTTAGAAAATTGGATCTCTTGGGAAACGTCACCCACATTGTCAGAATTGGGGCATTTCATGGTCGAGATGATGCCTTTTATCGAAATTACTATCCAACCTCTCTGCTTTGGACCTTAAAAGGAATGACCTATGAGAATGGCTTGGAATCTGATCGCAATTTAATACCCGAGGGCGGCATGCCTTTCCCAGGGTGTTCTCTCTTCACTTTTGCAACATCAAAACTCCCAGAAGGCATTTTACACATCGCAAGGGATGGAGGAATCCTCATCTCTTGCGACAGCATCCAAAATATAACCTCCACGGATGACTTTTACAGCGACGAAACGGCTCAATCTTTCCACGCTCAAGGGCTTGTAAAGCCGGCAAACATTTCACCTATCTGGCGTGGGGCAACTCAGACAAACGCCACTGATTTTTACAGACTTCTCAAGACGCTGGCTTTTAGTCATCTCTTCACAGCCCATGGAGAACCCTTAACAAATACTGCCTTCGTACAAGTTACTGAAACAGTAAAGCGTGTTTTTCCAGAGTGTTGAATTGCCAAAAACCATTTCAGATGGCAAGTTTTAAAAATTTTACAAATGAAATCGAAAATTGAAACATTAAATACCTTATTCCAATTTCGTAATATAATTTTACGTTTCTGTCTCATGGCATGTCAAGAAAATGGCATTAGAGAAAGATAAAATAACATATCCATCTAACTGATATAATTTAAATTAATAAAAAAATAATTTACTTAACAATTTATTATTAATTCTACAATAGAATAATTATAAAGAGCATTTTGTAATACTAAAGGGAGATTAATATGAAAAAGCTTTTAATGACCACAATGACTTTAGGCATTATTTTAACGTTTAACAACCATGAAGTTGCTGCAACTACTCTATCTCCACAGATAGATGCCAACTCTCATGACAATATTGTGCTTGTAAGGGGAGGATGTGGTTGGGGACATCATCGCAATTGGGCTGGATTCTGTGTCCCAAATTGGGGTGTCGGTCATTGGCATCATTGGCATCATTGGCGCAGATGGTAGGTTCACCTATTCTCCTGTGAAATTCCTTACAGGATGGCTATGCCTTTAAAACAGTTCGCGCTGAGGTTATGATTCTCGTTTAGTGAATACACTTAAATTTTTAGGGTACACGATCAATAAACAATTGATCTGGACAGTTGATGATGAACAACCAAAAGCAGAGAATGACGTGAGTGTGCTTAATTTGTTAAGCAAAGCACACCTTCGAAGAGAATGTACAATTACAGCCAGGCCAAAGGAGCATTCTACGGACGAACGGACGGATGGGAGGGCTACAACGATCTGGTAAAGCGTGGTTATACTCATAAGCCTAGCCACAAAAATTCTGAAGGGAGAGATGCTACACCAATTGGCTCATCGTGTAGCTGTGCTCTTAAAAAAATAGTGACTTGGTACTCTCATCAAGGGGCTACTGCCAGGATCACTTACAGTATTATCTTGATGAGTTTACGTTTCGATTGAATCGCAGAACTTCAAGTTCCTGAGGAAAATTATTCTATCGTTTAATTGAGCAAGCGCTCCAGTACCAGTCAAGCATGCCACGGAAATCAACTTCCAAGCATCATTGTGGGAATGATGCTCATTTTTTATACCTTCAGATGATGTATTGGAGCAATATCTTCTTCAAAGCTAAATCTACTTTTAGAGAAAACTCCTTAACAGATGGTCAATGTGGGAATTTTTTGAGATCTTTTTCAATAAGAACTGAGAAGATAGCCTCCTGCTAAACACATCATAGCCATCGCTATAAAAATGCAATTATTTTTAGCTGTCACTTACCGTTCTAAGCAATTCGATCATGTCCCATGCTACTGATAGATTTCAATTCAATAAGAATAAAAAGACTATTTTTTAATGAGTTTTTAACGATACGAAGCCTACATTAACAGCACATAAATAAAGACACAGGGAACTTAACAGTGGCTTTTATGCATATTCACCCGAATATTAAAATGTATTATGAATTAACAGGGCAAGGTCAACCTCTCGTTCTAATTGCGGGGTATGGTTGTGACCATACATATTGGAAGCCAATCCAATCTAAAGTGAGTGTTCATTTTCAAACTCTTGTTATTGATAACTTAGGATCAGGCCAAACAACTGACGATAGGGGGGAATTAACATTAGAACAAATGGCTGATGTTATTATGATGTTAATTGATCAATTGCAGTTAAAACACCCTCATATTGTTGGACAATCTATGGGAGGAGCGCTCACGCAGGTTCTAGCCCGATCATATGGAGAAAAACTTGGAAAGATTATTCTCTTAAATACATCGGCAAAAATACATACTTCTCCTATGATGGTTCTTCACACACTGATGAAATTAGGAAAAGAAAATGTTTCGCGCGAAAATTTGTTGGATGTTGCTTTACCTTGGTTTTTTTCTAATACTTATCTACAATCCCCTGCAAATGTAGAAAAAATTAAACGTAATGAGAAAAATAATCCTTTTCCCCAATCGCTAGACAATCAACGCCGACAAGCTATCGCGTTGGGTAGATTTGATTCGCATCTTTGGCTCCATGAAATTAAAAAAGAAACCTTGGTGATTGCCTCAGAAAATGACTTATTTACCACTCCTGCTGAACAAAGAGAATTAGCAAAGAGCATTCCCGAGGCTCAACTCATGATCATTCCAGGTGGGCACAACAGCGTTACTGAACATCCTGAGCTCGTAAGCCAAGCCATCACAGGGTTTTTGCTGTCCTAGAAAGGGTTTTCTTAAAAAGAAAACTGCTAATAAAAGATGTTTTTTGAAATCTGAGGTTCGTAGGGCTAGCTAACATTTTAGCTCTAAATATCCTGAGCATAAACTGGATAGCCGTAAAAAATAATTAACATGGGGCTTATAAAGAGAAAAATAATTGTCTATAAGGACCAGAAAGCTGGCGGGGACCTACTCTTCCGTGGCTTAAGCCACAGTACCATCGGCGCTGAGGACTTTTAGGGTCGAGTTCGGGATGGGATCGTCTATGGATTCCTCGCCATACCCACCAGCTTACTGGTTCTTTGTAAGCAATTGAAAGTCAGTCTTTAATGATAAACTTCATAGAATTTCTAAAAGAAACTGAACCTTCTTCCTAGACACTGAATTTGTCGCTCCTTAGAGCTTCTGATAATCAACTGAATGCGAATCAAGCCGATTGAGCGATTAGTACCGGTTAGCTTCAAGGCTTACGCCTCTTCCACACCCGGCCTATCAACGTGGTGGTCGACCACGGCTCTTAGCAAGAACTAGTTTTGAGGTGGGTTTCCCGCTTAGATGCTTTCAGCGGTTATCCCGTCCGTACATAGCTACCCAGCGCTGCAGCTGGCGCCACAACTGGTACACCAGAGGTACGTCCATCCCGGTCCTCTCGTACTAAGGACAGATCCTCTCAATTCTTAAACACCCATGGCAGATAGGGACCGAACTGTCTCACGACGTTCTGAACCCAGCTCACGTACCACTTTAATTGGCGAACAGCCAAACCCTTGGGACCTGCTTCAGCCCCAGGATGTGATGAGCCGACATCGAGGTGCCAAACCTCCCCGTCGATGTGGACTCTTGGGGGAGATCAGCCTGTTATCCCCGGCGTACCTTTTATTCGTTGAGCGATGGCCCTTCCACAGGGAAACCACCGGATCACTATGACCGACTTTCGTCTCTGTTTGATCTGTCGATCTTACAGTCAGGCGAGCTTATGCCATTGCACTCCACAGCTGATTTCCGACCAGCTTGAGCTCACCATCGCGCGCCTCCGTTACTCTTTAGGAGGCGACCGCCCCAGTCAAACTACCCACCATGCAGGGTCCCGGATCTGGATAACAGAACTCGGTTAGATATCAAGAGCATCAAGGGTGGTATTTCAAGGTTGCCTCCACTCCGGCTAGCGCCAAAGCTTCATAGGCTCCCACCTATCCTACACATGATGCTCCTAATACCACTGCAAAGTTGTAGTAAAGGTGCACGGGGTCTTTCCGTCTGACCACGGGTACTCCGCATCTTCACGGAGAATTCAATTTCACTGAGTTGATGTTGGAGACAGCGGGGAAGTCGTTACGCCATTCGTGCAGGTCGGAACTTACCCGACAAGGAATTTCGCTACCTTAGGACCGTTATAGTTACGGCCGCCGTTTACTGGGGCTTCAATTCA
>JAGONT010000013.1 GCA_017992885.1 Alphaproteobacteria bacterium | reverse complement strand
TTTGGCACAACTAAGATTAATCGTCCCCCATCCACCAAAACGCGCCACACCTCCTGAATCATCTTTCGAGGATCAGAGGTAAACTCAAGAGCATGAACAACAAGAGCAAAGTCTACCGATTTATTCGCAAGAGGAAGCTGGGTTTCGTCTGTCAATACAACAATATTAGGCGTTTTTCGCGCCCACGAAAGCGCTCCTTGTTCTGCTGGCATGAAAGCGACAAGACGTTGCGCTTCTTCTCGGTAATATCTTAAAAAAGGGGTGGGATAACCGAGTCCCATCATATTCAGCCCCTTCACAGTCGGGCATAACTCACGAATTTTTCGCCGAATCATTCGCCGAGCGACATGCCCAAGACGTGTCGAATAAAAATCTCTTAACTCTATAACATCGGGCCACATCGTCATCGTCGCTCCTTTCCTTATGTACATTATCACAAACAAAGAAAAACAGACACTCAGTATGTATTTTTGCCTTTTTTATAGCTTAATCAATAAGTTTATTAAGCATTATGCTTGGAATCTTTTTAGAAAAGGTAG
This sequence comes from Alphaproteobacteria bacterium, assembly GCA_017992885.1. Taxonomy (GTDB): domain Bacteria; phylum Pseudomonadota; class Alphaproteobacteria; order UBA9655; family UBA9655; genus UBA9655. The sequence continues at coordinate 57,856 of JAGONT010000013.1, read as the reverse complement.
CTTATTTTCTATTATCCTTTTTTCCACCATACGTCAAAAAAATTGCTAGAAAGAAAATGCGCAATCTTGACGTTCCCCTTAAAAGATTCTATGCCTAAGAAAGTTATGGCGCTATATGCCGAAGAGGGAACACGGTGAAAATCCGTGACTACCCCCGTAACTGTAAGGGAAGAGTCAGCTCCACATACCCACTGAAGATTAACTTCGGGAAGGGGGAGAATGAGGCTATGAGGCCCGAGTCAGGAGACCTACCATAACAAGTCACCAATCTTTTGCGCGGGGGTGCGTCAAAAGTCACGGCTTTCCGTCAGTGGTGATGACAAGCAATTGTCAACACTTGATATGGAGAACGTGTGTCCTTTTGTTCACTACATTTATACCTTTGCAATGATTCTAATGAATTACGTTTAGTTCAGCCGAACCTCTACTCATTGATCTTGAAGATACCTTGTTCTCTACCGATGCGTATTTTAAATCTATTGTGCGTATTGATGCACATTTTTATCTCTCCTCTTAAGGCTGATGCCGTTTACGAAGTCACCGCCACTTCCCTCTCCTCACCTACTGCTGGAACGGGAAGCTACGAAACCATCATTACCGATACAATCATTGATAATTATCAAGAAATCTTCCTTAAAGACGCTCTGACCTATGCTCCCAGTATTATCCTTAATTCCAGTGGAACCCCTGGGCGCCTGACAGATTTTTCCATCAGAGGGGCACGTTCTTCTCAGAACTTGGTCTTAGTCGATGGAATTTATCTCAATAACCCCGCTACAGGGGGAAATGTTGATCTTACGGATTATTTAAATGCTGACCTTCAGCAAGTGGAAGTTCTTCCTGGTCCGCAAAACCTTGCTTATGGTCCAGGAGCTTTAGGTGGTGTTGTTCAACTTATTCCTAAAAAGGGACAAGGAAAGCCCTCCTTAAACGCAACAGCAGAAGGAGGGAGTTTCCGCACACTTTATGGAACAACAACTGCTCAAGGGGAAGAAGGCCCTCTTCAATTTTCTCTCACAGCTGCCGGCTTTAAAAGAGGACCCGCTAGTTTTACAAACCGTCTCCATGGAAATCGTCAAAGTGATCACTACAAAAATGGCACTTTTTCATCCCGTATTGGATATGCTCTTACGGACAATTGGGAGATAGAAGGTCTTATCCGGTACATAAACGGTAAGGTACAGTTTGACGAACCTCAGTCTATCCCTGAAAAAAAAGTATGTCTTCCCTTTAGTAGCAAGAACTTTACGCATATTCAAACTCTTCTTGCCAGCTTTGAAAACAAATGGGGGAGTGAGACGATAGATCACTCGTTAAAAGTTGCTTACTCTCGTTTCCAACGGAGCACACAAATGCCCTCTGATCATAATGCAACTCTCGGCGAGCATCCTGTCCTTTTTTATAAATCTGAGATTAAGCTTAATTCTCAAAATACCCTTATGGGAGGCTTAGAAACCGGACAAGAAAGAGCCAGGGATAAGCAGCTTCACAAACGCTCTCACGGCGGAATTTACCTTATCCATACTTTTAAACCTTTCGATCCAACAGCTATCAAGGGAGGTATTCGCGTCGATCGATATCAGTTCATAGGAAACCAAATAACGTTTAATATCGGCATTGATCAAAAATTAACACCGACTACCCTTTTCCGCACAAGTGTTGGAACAAACTTTAAGCCACCCTTTTTGTCTGATCTTTTTCAAGAAGGTCTTTGGCAAGTTCCTAACCCTGATCTAAAGCCTGAAAAAAGCCATAGCTTTGAGATTGGCATTGACCAATTATTTTTAGAAAACAAAGCCAAAGTTAGTCTTACTGGATTTTTAACGCACATTGATAAAATCACTCTCTCACGCCAGGTTGCCCCGACCAAATGGCAAAGAGTCAATGGAGCAAAAAGGAAAACCCGTGGTCTTGAAATTGCTATTTCCTTAAAGCTAATCCAAAATCTTGAATTCAGTTCCGCGTTTACATTAACCCATGCCCGCGATTTTCCGGGTGATAAAGAATCACCTCTTATCCCAACTTTTAAAGGAGCTGGGGGCCTTTATTGGCAAGCACAACCCAAACTTTCTTTCTTTATTCAAGGCTATGGAGTCTCAGCGCAAAAAGATAGCGTCACGAAACGCAAGCTGGCTCCTTATGGCATCATCCATGTGGGAGGAGCCTACGACATTATCGATTCTATTTCTCTTTTTGGACGTATTGAGAACCTTACCAATAAACGATATGAAGAATTGTTTGGATATGGTACACGCGGTCGAGCATTTTATATAGGGTTAGAGACAAAACTATGAGAGATCGTTCTCTCCTTTTTGCCATCTTTTTTTCCTTTGGCCTTCATGGAGCCTTTGCTATCTTTCTCATTCCTCAATTTTTAAAGTCACCTGGACTCGATATACATGCCATTAACGTTATTTGGCAAAACTCCTTAGAAAAAGCCCCCCCAAAACCTGCCCATCCTCAGTCTTATTCTTCCGCAAAAAAAGAGCACAAAAGCTCAAGCAAATCCTTTAAAGGGGAAACAAGAACATTGAAGGCTTCGGCAGCTCCCTCATCTAAGAGAAAGACTGCTCATTTTAACATTGCTGACGCTCCCAATTCTCGTGGTCCTTCTCTTCACGAGATTAAGAAGAAAGAGGACCAGCGACAATCTGTAACTTCCAACGCTTTATTAACCAGCTCATCGCAAAGAGTAGCTTATTGTCCTCTGCCTTCCTATCCTTGGATCTGCCGCAAACGAGACCAAGAAGGAATTGTAGCCATTAAAATCAAAACCAATGCAGAAGGTCATGTACTAGCTGCAACTCTTCATAAAAGCTCGGGCCATGCTCGGTTGGATGACGCCGCCTTAGAAGCTGTCCAATTTTGGAGATTTACGCAAGGTTCCCTTCAAAAAACCATTTCCATTTCTTTTCAATTAAAATGATAAAAATGATTTAAAATATAAATTAAATTTTATTTAAATTTTTATTTTTTTGTATCTATATTCAACATATCTTTTACTCAAAAATTATTATTGTGAATCATTTTCTTAAAGCCCATATCCATAGGGTTATTACTCTATTGATGATGGTCCAAGGTGTTGTTACGAACTTTAGTATTAGTCGCTTGTGCGTGTGTTTTTTCTTTAAATGAAGGAATTGCAGGGAAAGATGTGACTGCTCCTCGCAGAAATCCTTCTCGTCTGGCTAAAAGAATGGCTCGTGAAGAGAATGACAAAGAAAACCAAAAACCTCCAAGTGAAAACAAAAAGAGAAAAGCTTCAGAAGAAAGCTCATTTCCTGCTTCTCCTCCACAAAAGAAAAGTCCGATCACACGAGAGAAAAGAACTTTTTCAAAGGCACGAACTACTTTAGCGACTTTGCCGTATCCTATTTTCTCGCCCGTTGCACGGAAAATACTTCTTGCAGCCGTTTCTGATCCTGTTAAGTCCCATTTAACAAAAACTCTTTTCGACGGAAAAACCATTTACTATGACGAAAAACTCTGGAATTGGGATGATAAAGTCCTCACTAAAGACTCTAATGGCCATTATATATTAGAAACAAACTTGGATAGAGCTTTGAGAGGCTTATGTCCAATTGCCTACAGGGGCATTACAAAGAGCATAAATGTGGACTTACTTGATGAAAGCCAATTTAAAGTTATTATTCACTTACAAAAATATTACGCTGTGCACTTACATCATCTCACACAAAAAGATACTAATGAAGAAAGCGACCCTCTTGTGACAATGACTCAAACCTGCCATATGGGGAGAAATGCTTGTGTTATTCTCGAAGAAGTCGAAGGTGAACAACCCCGTCTCATTCATTCAGACCTTAGCGTTGAAGAAGCTCAAGAGATTTGTACACCCGATCAACGGATCGCAATTAATCTCCTTCATTTTAGAAGAGGGCCATCCCTCATTGATCGAACAATGTTCAGTGGCTATAAGCAGGCTTTTTGGAAAATGAACGCTCAAAAAGAATTAGATCGCCGCCTCCATTCAGATGACGAGAACAACGACACATTACCTTCTCTAGCTCGCAAACTTGTTTTTGATAGCGCATTAGAAATTCTCTTATAAATCTCTCTATGCGTCCTCAAGTTTAGGGGGCGCTAGGTTTGGCCGCTCTGTTGTAAACGGCTTTAGAGCAGGAGAAGCTTTCAAAATAGTGAGAACTTCCTCAATTCCACGATCAAGCTGAGGATCAACACCTTTTTCATACTCTTGAGGGGTAATTTCAACTTCAATGTCAGGGTCAACGCCATAGTTTTCTACGCTCCATCCCACATCATGGAACCAAAAAGAAAATTCTGGTTGTGTGGTTGAACCTCCATCTACGAGACCGTGGCGAAGCCACATTCCAATCACTCCACCCCACGTTCTCTTGCCAATGAGAGGCCCCAGTTTAAGCATTTTAAAGCTATGAGAGAAAATATCTCCATCTGATCCAGCATACTCATTGATCAATGCAACCATAGGCCCCATGGGGGACTCAAAAGGATAAGGCATAGCTCCCCACCAACGACTCTGATCATACCCTAAACGTTTTCGACTAAGCTTTTCTAGAAGAAGAGATGACACGTTTCCCCCTCCATTGTAGCGAATATCTACCACAAGACCGTCTCTATTCAATTCTGCTAAAAAGCCTCGATGAAATTCGGCAAATCCCTGGGATTTCATATCAGGAACGTGAATATACCCCACACGACCCTTGGTTTTCTCATGCACGTACGCTCTGTTTTTTTCAACCCAATCCCGATAGCGTGCTGGAGTCTGCGAAATTAACGTCGTTACAAAAACGTCTTGCGATTTTTTCTTCTCTCCTTTTATCAACAGGGAAACAACATTACCCGCTTGATTAACAAGCAATTTTTCTGGAGATGTTATCTCATCTAATTTTTGACCATTAATGGCTAGCAACACATCTCCCTCACGAATCCCCAACCCAGGAGACCTCAATGGAGACGTTTGAGAAGGCCTCCACAAGTCTCCTTTTGCAATGTTAGAAATACGATACGCTTTCTCAACCTTGTCATACGTAAGATCTGCGCCTAAGTCTCCGAGAGGATACTGGGGAGGATAACGTAAATCTCCGCCAAAAACATAGGCATGAGACGTCCCCAACTCGCCATGCATTTCTGCAATAAGATCCGTAAGCTCCCCGCGTGTTGCGAGGCGATCTAAAAGGGGACGGTACCGTTTATAAATACCTTGCCAATCCACTTTTGACATATCTTCCGTCCAAAAAAAGTCCTTTTGTAGGCGCCACACTTCATCAAAAATCTGCGCCCATTCTTGAGGAGGATTGACAGAAACCTTAACTCGATTCAACTCAATCCAGCCTCCTTTACGATATGAAGAATCATTATCTTGAGGTTTTTCTCCTGCTTTAACGACTCTCAACCGTTTAGCTCCATAGTAACAAAGCCACTGAGAATCCCCTGAAAGAGAATAAAAAGAAATTTTTGGGATAAGCGTTTCTTCCTTTTTCATTGCAAAATCATAGCATTCTAAATTTCCTCGTGTCGTGGGATCTTCTTCCTCATCTGCAGAACTATGAAGGTGACGAGATAAGTAGAGTGCTTTGCCAGGAATTCCTCGAATGAAAGCATAATCCCCCTCTGCAACTGGAAATTCGAGAATACGCTCTTCAATTTTCGTGAGGTCAATTTTAATGTTTTTAACGTCCTCTGGCTTCTTTGCTTCTTTTAGCTTTTTATCCTCAACTTTTGGCTGTGGAATAAATGGAGATGTTAAGGACTCATCAAGCAAAATAAGATAGGGTTTTACTCCTTTTGGAAAACCCATTTCAAATTGAAGATTATCTGGACAAGGGGAATAGGTACGTTTTGAAAGAAAGTAGATATATTTTCCTTCAGGATCAAAGCTGGGTTGAAAATCTTCTAAAAGTGGGCGGGTAATCACATAGGTCTTAAAACTTTTTATTTCACAGAGTTTTATGGCTCTTAAGCGATCCGTTAAAGGATAATCATAAACAATCCATTTTCCATCAGGAGACCAATCCAATCCGCTGATATCGCCAAAGGTGCTTTTATCAATAAGATGGAGTTTTTGTGTCTTTAAATTAACATGAAAAAGTTCACAACGATGATTAACAAGAACAGCTTCATCTTGGGTTGGCGACGTTTTGAGGGACAAAATTCGACCCAAATCCATTTTCTTAAGGATTTTGGGAGATTTAAGAGGAAATAATTCATGAACTTCGAGACGATCTTCTCCTTCTTGATCACTCACAATTAACAAGCGATTATTATCATGCAGCCATTGAATATGCTTATAGCGGATACCATCTTTCTCACCAAATTGATGAACAGCCCCTTCCCAATTAGCGAAAGAGAAAGGCCTTCCTCTTATAATGGTCGCAAGATGGGATCCTTTTTTATTCAAGGAATACGCAGAAAGATACGCAGATGCATTAACGAACTTCCGGGCCCGTTGAGAAAATGAAGAGGGAAACTCAATCTCAATCTTTTGAGAGGATTGAGTCTCTAAAGAAAGTCTAAAAAGGTCTCCTCCCGCCGTGTACACACAAGTCTTACCCTCATGGCTTAATCCTCGAACAAAATAATCCTCGTGGGATGTATGACGTTTAAGATCTGTCCCTTCTGATGTACATGAATAAACATTTCCATGTCCCTGATGATCACTAATAAAATAAATACGCTGCTGAATCCACAAAGGGCGCAAAGCATTACCTTTAATTTCAATGAGCTTTTGAAACTCTCCATTTCCTTTGTGATCAATCCAAAGCTCTCCAGCAGTCCCCCCACGATATCGCTTCCATGATACGTACCCATGACCATGGCGTTGAATAACAACTTGCTTTCCCTGAGCATTAAAAGAAATAAAGTTCGCGGGCCCGCAGGGAATTTTTTCTATAGCGCCTGTCTTAAAATTTGCTTTATAGAGAGAACGGACGCGGAAAGGATGATTCTTGCTTGAAGAAAAAATAATCTCATTATTAGCACTCCACCCAACGACCATGGATCCTTCAGCAATATAAGAAAGACGTTGAGCCTCTCCACCTATTGATGGCATAACATAAACTTCAGAGTGCCCTTCATTTGTACCTGTAAAGGCAATCCATTGACCATCAGGAGAAAACATAGGATCATTCGCTTCCCCAGTCCCAGCCGTAAGCCGTTCCGCCTTTCCTCCTGCAAGCGGAGCAAGCCACAAATCGTCATCAGCTACAAAAGCAATCTTATCTTTCCAAACCGTTGGATTACGATAATATCCTTCTCTTTTCATCATTATTCTCTTTCTTTATACGAAAAGCATACAGGCCAGTTTAAGGTTCTCGTCCTCTTCACAAACTCCCTGCTAAGCCATTCATTTCCACCATATATAAGATGGCTTTTGTTTAATCATTAAGCATACACCAAAATGCCTTCAACTCAAAGAAGCTGCTGCTGATTTTATGGTAAAGTTTGTTGGGCTTTGAGGAAGCATAAGAGTTAAAACTAAGGGTAGAAAGATAACTTAAATGAGAATTTATTTTTATAATTCAGTCTATAATCTTAAAATTTTTTATAGATTTATAAAGTAAAAACCCCTGCCATAGGGCAGGGGTTTTCATAAGAATAAGTTTTACAACAACAATATATTAGTAGACAATTTTAGCTGTCAAAGCAAATTTGTTGTATTGTGGTCTGAAAGATGCAGCAATGGTCTGTCCATTAACTGCATCAACTCCTGCAAATGTCTTTTTCCCATAAATTGTTCCTGTGTATTCAAAGCCAAGAACAACATGTTTGGTTGCCAAGAAATCGACTCCAAGCTTCCACATGAAACCATTAAGGCGCTTGCTTCTGCTTTGTGAGAAATCGTGTGGAACGCCTGCTGCGTCTGTTTGCGTTTGTCTAACGCTTTGGTTCCAACTGGCATTATCCCAACCAAGGCCGATGAATGGCATTACTTGCCCACCAATGACATAACCCGTACGAGCATAAAGCTGGAGAGCATTTTTCAAACGTCCTTTAAGAGTCCTTACACCCTGTACACTGTTAGCAGCAGCTGCATCTGCATCAAATGCTGTAGTAAGTTGACCCTTTGAATTTGCCCAGTTTGCATCAAAAGCAAGACCGAGAGCCCAGTTGCCTAAACGATGCGTATAGCCAACACCAATACCACCGTCAACACCTTTGATACCTAGATTATTCTTAGAACCAGACTGTACAGTGCCAGTCGTTCCAAAAAACTTTTGATTTGCTACGCCAACACCATAACCGATGTTACCGCCAAGGTGAAAACCTTGGAAAGCTTTTGGACAACCAGGGACGAGTGTTTCTGCAAAGGCAGCACTACCTGCCGTAGCTAAGAGAAGTGCAACTAAAGAAATCTTTTTCATGTTCATATCCTTTCTTGAACGTTTTCACAGAACGAATAACATGCTTTATGTGTAGAAGATAAAAAATTAACACTTTTTTAACAAAATCTTCTAGAAAGTTGCAAAGATACAACATACGCTTGCATCTATCTTTCTCCCAAACTCTTTAATGATAGAAAACGGAAGAACAACTCTTTTCCACTTGCTTCGCCTTTTGTACCCTGATGAACGTGTAAAAAATCAGATGACGAAACCTCATGGGTTTACACCTGTGGTATCTCAAATAATATTTCTTTAAGAAAAAAACACCAGGGGGCAGTCCAGCGACCCTAAGATCTTTCAATCGTTAATACTTAGGAGAGAGCATTTGTAAGTTTTATCCTACTAAATTCCTTAAAAAGCTCTCTCTTTTCCCAAATGCGTCTGTCACTTTTTAGCTAAAAATGTACTTAACTGTTAAAGCAAATTTATTATATTGTGGTTTTAAGGAAACTGCAGCATCATTAATCTTGATGATATTTTTACTCCCTGCGACTGTTCCCGTATATTCAAGACCAAGCGTAAAATTTCTTGTCATAAGAAAATCTACGCCCACACCCCAAAGAAAAGCATTAAACCGCTTATCTTTTGAAGCACGAGTAAGGCTGTTATTCCCTAAAACTGCGTTGCCTGAAATTTGCCACTGAGAATTATCCCATCCTAATTTTATAAAGGGGAGCGTGCGATCAATGGCCCAACCCAGTTTCGCAGCAAGTTGGAGTGAATTTTCTAAACGTACCTTATAAGAAGCTCTGGCCGTAACTGATCCAGCTATGTTGGCGCCATTTGCTGTCGTCATTGAAACACTTTTTGCTGATGTGTTTGACCCTACCCAATTTGCTGTAAAGTCGATACCTGAGACAAAGTTGCAAAACCGATGAAGATAACCAATACTTAAGCCCCCATCAACGCCTCTTACATCAACACGATTACTTGCCTGAGAACCCTGAGTGACTAAAACATTGTTTATTATGGTCGTTCCAAATCTCTTAACTTTAGTTGTAGTGCCCCCTACACCATAGCCTATGTTAGCCCCCACATTAAAACCTTGGAAAGCTTTTGGACATTCATTACAAACGGGTGGTGTATTCATTTGTGCGCATGCACTTCCATATAGCATTTGTATGACTGCAACGAAGAATAAAAGAAAGTTTTTCATTTTTGCCTCTTTTTTTAAATGTTATTTAAGTTATGATTAACTTGATGTGAGTAAACTGCATTAAAAATTAACCATGTTTGAAAATTTTTTTTAGAAAGTTGCAAAGATACAACGATGACAAAATTACGATTCGCTCCTTCTCCTACCGGGTATCTCCATTTAGGAAATGTCAGAACGGCCCTTACCAACTGGCTCTATGCACGCGCTTGTGGCGGATCTTTTGTTTTACGACTCGATGATACAGATTTAGAGAGATCTCAACAAAAATACGTTGATCAAATTCAAGAAGATTTACAGTGGCTAGGTCTTACATATGATGAGCTGGTTAAGCAATCAGACCGCCTTGTACTTTATGCCGAGATGGCAGACAACTTAAAAGCTCAAGGGAAAATTTACGCTTGTTACGAAACATCAGAAGAATTGGATTTACAGAAAAAAATACAACTTTCTTCGGGAAAACCTCCTCATTACAATAGAGTGGCTCTTTCGTTAACACCAGCTCAAATCGCAAAATATCAGACAGAAGGTCGAAAACCCCATTGGCGATTCAAAATGGAAAAGGGCACCATTCGTTGGAACGATCTCATTCGTGGGGAAGTTACTTTTCAAGGTGACCTTTTAAGTGATCCCGTCGTCATTCGAGAAGATGGCTCCCCTCTCTTTACTTTTGCAACAGCTATAGATGATTTAGAGATGAATATTACTCATATCATTCGGGGAGAAGATCATGTCACCAATACAGCTATACAGATTCAAATCATGGAAGCCCTTCAGGGAAAGCCTCACCCCATACAATTTGGGCATCTTGCCCTTATCTCTGGCCGCAAAGGCGAAGGCCTGTCCAAACGATCGGGAAGCCTTAGTGTAATGCAATTTCGCGAAGAGGGTCTTGAACCTATGTCGATCAATAGTCTTTTAGCAAAGCTAGGGACTTCAGACCCTATAACTCCCCATCTAAGTCTGAAGGGAATTTTAAACGAGTTTTCTATTCACAAGTTTAGCAGATCAACACCTAAGCTTGATCCAGAAGATTTATGGAGCATAAATATAAAAACACTTCAAATGTTTTCCTTTGATCAAGTGCGCCCACGATTTGCAGCAATGAACATGGGAGAAGTACCCCCTGAATTTTGGAGTCTTATCCAGAAAAATATTATCAAGTTTCAAGATGTTAAGGAATGGTGGAGCATTTGTTATGGCCATCGATCTTTTCGTGAGGAAAATAAAAGCCTATTAGAAATTGCTGAGCACTATTTACCTCCCACCCCTTGGGACGAAAGTACTTTTAAAACATGGATGAATGAAGTTAAAGCCGTGACAGAACTTCAAGGGAAAAAACTATTTATGCCCATCAGGCAAGCTCTAACGGGTCAAGAGCATGGCCCTGAGCTAAAAGACCTGATTCTCTTGATGGGTCGATCAAAAGTTCTTCATCGACTCCAAACAGCTAGAAATTAAAAAAATGCCATTGATACTCTATAATACCTTAACACGCCAAAAAGAGCTCTTTACGCCGTTGACCTCTAAGAATGTCCGCCTTTATGTCTGTGGTCCAACGGTCTATGATTTTGCTCACATTGGAAATGCTAGACCATATGTCATATTTGATGTTTTAAGCCGGCTTTTACGCAGCCTTTACCCAAAGGTTACCTACGTACGCAATATTACAGATGTTGATGATAAAATCATCAATTCGGCGATTGAAAATCAGGAAAAGATTTATGATTTGACTCAAAGAATGACTCATGATTTTCACCAAGACATGAAGGCTCTAGGAAATATTCCTCCTGATGTCGAACCCTTAGCGACTGAACACATTGATGAAATGATCTCATTAATTAAAATCCTTCTTGATAAAGGTTACGCTTATGAGAGTGCCTCTCATGTTCTTTTTTCCGTCAAGAATTTTTCTAATTATGGGCAGCTCTCTCGCTGTAATCAAGAAGAAATGATTGCCGGGGCCCGAGTTGAGGTTGCCTCTTACAAAAAAAATCCAGAAGATTTTATACTCTGGAAACCCTCTGAAAAGAGTGTTCCAGGATGGGAAAGTCCTTGGGGGCGAGGACGCCCTGGCTGGCATATTGAATGTTCGGCTATGTCTCTAAAATATTTAGGAGAAACGTTTGACATCCACGGAGGAGGACAAGACTTAATTTTTCCTCATCATGAAAATGAAATAACTCAAAGTCAGGCTTGTTTCGGGCCTCAAACCTTTGCTCGTACTTGGCTTCATAATGGCATGCTAACCGTAAATGGTGAAAAAATGTCTAAGTCTTTGAGAAACTTTATTACCGTTCATCATCTATTAACAACTATGCCTGGAGAACTGATACGCTTCATTCTTTTGTCTTCTCATTATCGTCAGCCTTTGGATTGGAATGATCAGATCATCCTCCAAAACCGCCAAAGTCTCGATCGACTTTATAACGCCCTAAGAGGACGAGATCTTAATGAAAGGGGTGAGGTCTGCAAATCTATTAAAGCGGCCCTTGAAGATGATCTCAATACTCCATTGGCTATTTCTGTACTCCATGAACTCGCAACCCAGCTTTATAAAGCTTCGAGTGAAAACGAAAAAAATCAATTAGCTTCTATCCTAAAAGCCAGCGGCGCATTGCTTGGACTTTTGCAGCAAGACGTTGAAAGTTGGTTTAAAGGAAAAACAGGGATTGACGAAGCTACAATTTTAGCGCTTATTGAGGCGCGCACGCGAGCAAGAGAAAAAAAGAATTTTCTTGAAGCTGACCGAGTGCGTGATGAGCTTCTAAAAGCGGGTGTTGTTTTAGAAGATAATCCTCAGGGAACCACTTGGAGACAACATTAAATTGAGGGTTTGTGGACGAAAATACTTTAACGATTATTCTCATTGAGCCCCAGCTCGGCCAAAACATAGGTGCTGTTGCTAGGGCAATGTTAAATTTTGGTTTAACCGACTTACGGCTCGTAAAACCTCGTGATGGATGGCCTAATCCTGAAGCAGTTCCTCTCGCGGCGGGTGCTAATAAGATCCTCGAAAATGCACAAGTATATCCTTCATCTATTTTGGCAATCAAAGACTTAAATCGTCTTTTTGCAACTTCTAGTCGTGTTCCTAACATGATTAAAGCTATTTATACACCTAAACCGGCTCTTCAAGATCTTGCATCAACAGCTTTGCTGGGACAAAAGGTGGGAGTTTTATTTGGTGGAGAAAGGTGTGGGCTTCGCAATGAAGACATTAGTTTATGCGAAGCTCTCATTAAGATTCCAACAAAGTCTGACTTTCCCTCTCTCAATATCGCTCATGCAGTAGCTGTGGTTGCCTATGAATGGTTTGTACAAAAGTCCTCTTATCCTACTCAAATTTTACGAACAGGTCGCACGCATTTAGCTACAAGGGAAGACCTTGCAAATCTTTTTAATCACTTAGAAGAAGAGCTTGATCGTACGGGCTTCTTACGTCACCATAAAAAGCGTCCTAAGATGGTGCGCAACATTCGAAACATTTTTCAGAGGCTTGACTTAACTGAACAAGAAGTTCGTACGTTAAGGGGCATCATAAGTAGCCTCACAAGAGGTTCGCAAGGTGTCGAAGGCCAAAAGCAAAACCTTAAAGTCGTCTGATACCTAGTCAATAAGTCACTTGGAGAATGATAAGGAAGCTAGGCCTAGTCTAGCCAAGAGAGTGGCTCAACAATAATCAATAAGAAGCAATGGCTTACACAAAAATTTGAAAGGTAGTCTCTAAGATTCTCTTGGTAATCTTGCAGGTAACCTTTTTCATTCTTGAATATTTCTCTCACTTATTATATGATTTGGAGGAAGTTTAACTTGGTAAGAGTCTAAAATGAAAAATCCTAAAATTGCAGTCATTGGATGTGGCTATTGGGGGCAAAATCTTGTAAGAAAGTTTGCTGAACTGGGAGCTTTAGCTGCCCTTTGTGATGCAAATAAGGAGCAAGCAAAGAAAATAGCTGCTCTTTACGGAAATCCTCCCCTTATGACTATGGAAGACATTGCGCAATCAAAAGAAATTGATGGTGTCGTAATAGCTTCACCTGCAGCCTTACATGCCGCTCATGTTACGCAATTTTTAACAGCAGGAAAACATGTATTCGTTGAAAAGCCTCTTGCGTTAAGTCTAGATGACGCGCAAAAACTTCAACAATTATCTGAGCAGAAAAAATGCATCTTAATGATAGGACATCTTCTCCAGTATCATCCTGCTTATTTAAAACTTAAAGACCTTATTCAAAACAATACTCTTGGAACCCTAAAGTACATTTATTCCAACCGGCTGAATGTTGGGAAAATTCGTGCAGAAGAAAACGTTCTCTGGAGTTTTGCACCTCATGACATTTCAATGATTCTAGGATTAGTTTCATCTCCTATCGAAAGAATTAGTGCAACAGGTGCGTATTGTATAAATGACACTATTAGTGACTTTGCAACCGTTAACATTACGTTTAAGAAAAGTATTCAAGCCCATCTTTTTGTGTCTTGGCTAAACCCTTTTAAAGAACAAAAGTTGATTGTTGTTGGTGATAAAGGTATGGCTGTTTTTGATGACACGCAAGAGTGGTCACAAAAATTGCAGATTTATCCTCATGAAATCACACAGCAAGAGGGTTTTTCAATCATTAAAAAAGTTGAAGCTACCCCTATAGCTCTTAATCCAGATGAACCTTTGAAAAAAGAGTGTGAGCATTTCCTTGAATGTATTAAAAAGGGGACATCTCCCATAACAAATGCTGCTGAGGCTATAAGAGTTCTTGAAGTTCTTAGCATGGCACAAGAATCAATGGATCAGCATCACCTCTTGAAAACTGAGAAAAATACAGAACCCTATTTTAAGCACGAATCCGCTTATATTGACGAAGGGGCTAAAATTGGCGCAGGAGCAAAAATTTGGCATTTTAGTCATATTCTTAAAGGTGTCGAAATAGGACAGAATACCATTATTGGTCAGAATGTTATGATCGGCCCAGACGTAAAAGTTGGTCACAACTGCAAAATTCAAAACAATGTTAGCCTTTATAAAGGTGTAACACTTGAGGACGGGGTTTTTTGCGGTCCTTCTTGCGTATTTACAAATGTCAATACGCCACGCGCTGAAATTGAAAGAAAAAATGAATATCTTAAAACTTACGTTGAAAAAAGTGTGACTATCGGTGCTAATGCGACAATTGTTTGTGGCGTTAAATTAGGAGCCTTCAGTTTTATAGGAGCAGGAGCTGTTGTAACAAAAGATGTTGTTCCTCATGCCTTAGTTGTGGGAACACCTGCAAGGCAAATTGGGTGGGTTAGCCATTCAGGTGAACGTCTTGACAAACATTTTGTTTGTCCTAGAGAAGGTCGTCAATATCAAGTCATCGATAATCAATTAGTAGAAATGAAAGAAATTAGGTCAAAAAATCATGCAGCATAAAACAAATTTAGATCTCAATACAGGTATAAACATAGAAAATTTAGAATATGACATTCTTAATAGAAAATCTACTCTTGGAGTTGTCGGGCTTGGATATGTCGGATTGCCTTTAGTCAGAGCGTTAAATGAAAAAGGTTATCAAGTCATCGGGCTAGATACCGATGTTCGAAAAATCGAAACTCTCAAAAAGGGTAAGTCCTACATTAAAAGCCTTTCAAACCAAAATGTTCAAGAACTAAATGAAAGTGGACTATTTACACCCACCAATAATATCTTAGATATTGCTCAAATGGACGTGGTTTTAATTTGTGTTCCCACTCCGCTTACAAAAAATCGCGAACCTGATATGCGGTATGTCGTCGCAGCAGCAGAAGCCATTTCTACTCAACTCCGTCCTGGACAACTGATTGTTCTTGAGTCAACAACCTATCCAGGTACAACGAAAGAGTTATTGAAACCTATTTTTGAAAAAACCGGCCTCATTGCAGGTCAAGATTTTTTTCTAGCTTATTCCCCTGAGCGAGAAGATCCCGGCAACGGTCTTTTTGAAACATCAAGTATCCCAAAAGTCGTTGGTGCCGATGATGTATTTTCCCGTCGTTTGGCGATTACATTGTATACTCAAGTCGTTCCAAAAGTTGCTGAAGTTAGCTGTTCTGTAACTGCTGAAGCCGTTAAACTAACTGAGAACATTTTTCGTTTTGTTAATATAGGTTTAGTTAATGAGCTAAAAACTATTTACCATCGCATGGGGATTAATATCTGGGAAGTCATTGAAGCTGCAAAAACAAAGCCTTTTGGCTATATGCCTTTTTATCCTGGACCTGGGTTAGGTGGACATTGTATTCCTATAGATCCTTTTTATCTCACATGGAAAGCTCGCGAATATGGGTTGGCGACTCAATATATTGAATTGTCTGGACAAATTAATGGTAGTATGTCTTGTTATGTGATTGAAAGATTACGTGAAGAGTTAGACTTAAGATTTGCAAGGGGACTACGAGATACGCATATTCTCATTGTAGGAATTTCTTATAAAAAGAACATTGATGATGTAAGGGAAAGCCCTTCTCTTGTCATTTTTGAGAATTTAAAGAATCGTCAAGCAATTGTTGATTATTATGATTTTCATGTCTCAGAGATTCCTGAGATATCAGAACATAAAAGCTTATCGGGATTAAAATCAGTGCCTCTCACCAAAGAGCAACTGCAAAAATATGACGCGGTCATTGTTTGCACAGATCATGATGATATTAATTATGATTTAATTGTCGAGAATAGTAAGCTTGTTGTCGACACACGTAATGCAATAAAAAATGAATTAGGAGCACTTTCTCATGTTGTTAAGGCTTAAAGAACTTTCTCAATCTATAGATTTTATTGATTTAAAAGCCCAGCAATCTAAGATCCGACACAAACTTGATCAAGCCATTCAAAAAGTGCTTGATCATGGTCTTTACATTATGGGACCAGAGGTAAAAGAATTTGAATCAAATCTTTCGGAATTTTGTGGTGCTACGCACTCCATTTCTTGTGCAAATGGAACAGACGCTCTTGCGTTAGGATTAATGGCAAAACACGTTAAACCTGGAGATGCGATATTTGTACCTAGCTTTACATTCGCCGCCACAGCAGAAGTTGTAGCTTGGGTGGGAGCAACACCTATTTTTATCGACTCTTACCCAGATACCTTTAATATGGATGCAGAAAGTTTAGAGCAAGGAATCCTCTTTGCCAAAAAACAAGGGTTAAACCCATGCGGTATAATTCCTGTTGATCTATTTGGACAACCAGCCGACTATGATGTCATTGACGTGTTAGCAAAGAAGCATGGCTTATGGGTTATGGCTGATGGGGCCCAATCTTTTGGAGCGTATTATAAGAAACGGCGCGTGGGAAATATTGGAGATATGGCCACTACAAGCTTTTTTCCTGCAAAGCCTTTAGGCTGCTACGGAGATGGGGGAGCCATTTTTACAAACGATGACGAACTTGCCGCAAAAATAAAGAGTTTGCGTGTTCATGGACAAGGGTCAGATAAGTACGACAATGTGCGCATAGGAATGAATGGGCGCTTAGATACGATACAAGCCGCTATTCTTATTGAAAAATTAAAAATATTTGATGACGAGATTAAAGCACGGCAAAGCATAGCAGATCGTTATACAAATGGGCTAAGTGATCTTGTTCAAACCCCCGTTGTGATGAATGAAACTAGTTCCGTTTGGGCTCAATATACAATTTGTTTACCTAAGAAAATAAATCGCGGAAAGCTCATTAATGACTTAAAAGACAAAGGTATTCCAACGATTGTTTATTATGTTAAACCTTTGCATTTGCAAACTGCTTATAAACATTATCCCACAGCAACAGGGGGAGCCTTACCTACTTGTGAATCTTCAGCTCATCACGTCTTAAGTCTTCCCATGCACCCTTATCTTGAGGAAGAGTTGCAAACTTTGATGATTCATGTTTTGAGAGAACAGATTGAGATTGCTCTAGATAAATAATTATACTTGGGTGAGTCCAAAAACTGCGCCATATTTCTTCTTAACGTTGTTTTGAATATAGAGTTTACAAAATAATCGATCACTTATATTTTCCCGGTCGAACAAGACAGCCTGTGAAGGTTCTCTAAGACAATTTTTGGATGGAATTGCGGGCACTCCACAAATTCTTTAACTTTAAAGTATATAAATTTATTCACAAAATTAACAAAAAATAAATTTTTTCTCCTGATAATTAACAATCGACGAGTAAAGAACATTACAATCAAATCAAGGAGAAAAATCATGAAAATAAATTTTTTAAAAACACTTATTATAGTAACAAGTGTATTACTAATTAATATAAACTTACTTTCAAAGCAAGTATTAGCTGTTGAAACTGATGATATTGTTATTATTGCAGAAAAGAATGGTGATTTTACCAAATTTATAGAAGTTTTAAAGATTACAGGTTTAGACAAAAAGCTACATGAGATGGGTCCTTTCACCATATTTGCCCCTACGAACGAAGCATTTATAGCTTTTGACAAAAAACACCCCGGCCTGATAGCAGGATGGATGAAAACGGACGAAGGCAAAAAAAAGCTAGAAGACTTTCTTCAATACCACATCGTTCCTGCAAAATTAACTGCTGAAAAATTAAAAGAAATGAAGGCAGACAAAGCTGCCAACGGAAAAACATTTACAATTAAAGTCAGTGACGAAGGTATCAAAATTAATGGCTCTAAAATTACTAAAGCTGACATCGAAGGATCCAATGGCGTTATTCATGCTATTCAGCATGTTCTCACTGTCCCTTCGGAAAAAATTTCTGCGGAAAAAACGCCTTCGGAAAATGCCCATACAGAAGCTGCGCCATCTGAAAAGAAATAAATTAACAACTTAGAATTCTCCATAGAAATAGGACCTCACTTTTCAAAGAGGTCCTATTTTTTTATGCATATTAAAGTCGTTTAATAATACAAAGTATAATATTATTATTAACCTCAATTTTGAATAAGCAAGGGAAAAGATTTAAAGGAAGGTTTGTTTTGCCTGAGTTGATAGGCAACGAGGCAAGAGAGAATATTAACACAGCAATTTATGGGCGATCTATGACGAGTATGAGGCAAATTCATATGAAACTTAAGGATATTAAAGATTGTTTCAATGAAAAAGCGTTTTCTAAAAAAAAGCTTTTTAATCAAAGATATGAGATAGTTTTTCATATTTCGCTTTATTCCTGTGATTAACTTTAAGCCTCTTTGAAAAAGTGGTTAAAAAGCTTTTGAGATATGAAACTTTACGAGGACTTAGGTGAAACATAACCATGATGGTTAACAGTTCAAGCTCATCTCACAAGAAATGTAATGCTTTCTTCCTGTATCGATTAATCGATGTTTTTCCCATTCTTTATAAACTTTGCAAAATTCACCGATGGAAAAAATAAAGCTGTGATATTGATATCTCATTGGCTAAGCTCCCCTCTTACTTCTTAAGCGATTTAAGAGGGTCTTAGCCTACCATATTCTTTCCCTTATCCAAAATTGAGGTTAAGGAAGATACATGTGTAAGAGCCTCACATCCCTAAACGCTGTCATCCTGAGAAGCCCTGAACGGGCCAAGCTCCGTGATGTCAAAAGATCCTGAATCCCTTCTCCCCGGGGTTCAGGATGACAGTAGAGGAGAAATAACGCAGTATTTTGTTTGTAAAAATAAAGATCTATTTCTTATCCAAATCACAGATTACTTAGATTTATTATAAGTCATCTATCCACTATTTTATTAAAATAATTTATGAAAATTTCTCAGTTCACCAGAAATAAAATAACACCTTTGCTCGAGAAAAATTTTAAATTATCTTTAATAAAATTTTAAAAAGGATATAAACTTCGTTTTGAAAAACAGCAAAGTGAGCTTATATGCGTTTTATTGATGAAGAATTTGGAGATCCCCTATACCGACCTGCCGTAGGGATGATGATTCTTAACAAAGAAAATAAAATACTAGTAGGTCAACGCTTAGACAATAAAGATCCAGCTTGGCAGATGCCCCAAGGAGGTATTAGCCCGCATGAAGATGCAGATCAAGCCATGCTTCGAGAACTTCAAGAAGAAATTGGAACGCGTCATGTCGAAATTATAATAAAATCAAAAACTTGGTATCAATATGATTTACCTACAGAACTCGCAGGCCGTTTATGGAATGGCAAATTTAAAGGACAAAGACAAATTTGGTATGCTTTACGGTTTCGAGGTGAAGATAAAGAAATTAACATTCACACGTATCATCCTGAATTTCGTTCATGGAAATGGGTTGAAAGAGATGAATTGCTAGAGTTAATTATTCCTTTTAAACGCGATCTTTATTCTCGTGTTCTCAAAGATTTATGGACTTATGTTTTAAAGCATACCTAGGAACTCATAATATATGAAAAAATTTAGCTTTTTTCGTTCGCCACTTCATCTTTTGTCCTCCTTATTCTTTTCCAGGAATTTCTGAGACTTACTCTTGTGAAAATGAATCATTTATGACTAAATAAGCATCATGGAGCCATACAAAAATTTAATAAAGAACCTAGCTCTATTTATATCTATAGGGTCTATCCTCGCCCTTTGTTGGGGGGGCGGGCTATTTTTGATTTTTTCTTGGGCATCTTTCTTCCTTGCCTTTGCTGGATTTTTTTGTATTTTATGGTTAAAAGCTCGAGAAACAGCCCAAACATTTAAGAAACTTCTGCTCACGAGGGGAGAATCATGGGCTTTATGTGAAGAACGCGAAATTATTGATCGCGCTCCTTCTTTTCCTGTAGACTCCCTCTATTATCTTAAAAATTTTCTTCATCCTGATTCTCTTGCAAAAATAGAGCTAGCTATAGATAGGTTGATTCGCGAAAATTTATCCTTTCAAATTCACGTCCATGGGAAAGAAAGTGACGCTATTTATGCTTTCGAAGGAGAATCTCTGGCTGGAAAATCCATTTTATGGATTAAGAATATCACGGATACAATTCATAGAGAACGTCTGCATGCAGAAACTATACAAAAAAATGAAACTCTCCTTGCCAATTTACAAACAACTTTAGACGCCCTCCCTATACTCATTTGGCACAGAGATGAACATCAGAAAATAAATTATTGTAATTCTGCCTATTCAATTGCTGTCCAAGCTTCTTGTAAAAAAGTTTATGAAGATGGGATTGAGCTCATCCAATCGCGTTTCGCTCGAATTTTAGCACGCAAAGCTCTAAATACAGGAGAAAACCAAAACTTTGAAAGTGTCGCAATCGCCGATGGAGATCGGCGTTATTTTCGCATTTGTGAAATTCCTAATGCTAATGACCAAGGAACGTTGGGAATTGCCTACGATATTACAGAATTAAATGATATTCGGACGGAAATTAAACGTCTTATTCACGCCCATGATGAGGTTCTCGACCATCTATCGACGGCCATTTCCATTTATGACGCTGAAGGAATGCTTCATTATTATAATCAAGCTTATGTAAATTTACATAGTTTTGATGAGGACTTTCTCAAGGCTCGACCACGGCTTGATGAAGTTCTTGAAGAACTAAGAAGTCGACGCCAGCTTCCTGAATATGCAGACTTTCCCGCCTATAAAAAGCGCCGTCTTCAGCAACTTAAAGAACAAGTGGACCCACAAGAAGTTTTGATGCATCTCCCCGACGAAAGAACGTTACGTATTTTTAGTGCTCCTCACCCCATGGGTGGACTTTTATTTATGTTTGAAGATGTGACAGACTATTTAGCACTCGAACGAAAAAATAAAACACTTTTGGATGCTTACCAAGCGACACTCGATAATCTTTTCGAAGGCGTTGTCGTCATTGGCAGTGACAATCGCCTTAGAATTTTTAACCCAAGCTTCATCCGTTTATGGAGTTTCGAAGGAGAGGATATTAAACCGGGACAACATCTGACAACTATCATAGAAAAACTTAAGGATCTCTTTGATTATGAAGAAAACTGGGAACCTTATAAAGCTCAACTTATCGAAAATGTTACAGATCGGGTTCCCAAAACAGGGCAACTTAAGCGAAAAGATGGTATGATTGTTAACTTTAGATATCTTCCCCTGCCTAGCGGAGACCATCTCTTAAGCTATACTGATGCAACAGACACGTGTCGCGTTCAACAGGCTCTACAAGAAAGGAATGAAGCCCTCGAAACAGCTGATCGACTTAAGTCAGAATTTATTGCAAATGTTTCTTATGAACTAAGAGCCCCTCTTAATACAATCATTGGCTTTACAGAAATTCTGTCACATCAATATTTTGGAAATCTTAATGAGAGACAAATTGATTATATCAACGGGGTTTTAGAATCTTCAAACAAGCTTTTGCATCTTGTAAATGATATTTTGGATTTAGCCTCCATAGAAGCCGGATACTTAACCCTTATTCCTCAAAATATTAACATCTCTACCCTCTTAAGAGAAGTTGCCGCTCTTATAACCAAACGTGCTGAAGCCAACAGGCAGTACATTGTTCTTAAATGTGATAAAGATATCGGAGACTGGTTTTTAGACTCAAGGCGATTGAAGCAAGCTTTGTTTAATCTATTAAATAATGCCATAAAATTTACCCCTGCAGAAGGAAAAATAACCCTTACCGCTGAGATTAAGGAAGGTATGCTTGAAATTTCTGTCATTGATACAGGCGTAGGGATTGTCCCTGAAGACCAAACCCGTCTTTTTGAAAAATTTGAACGAGGCAAGAATATAATACATATGGGTGCAGGACTCGGGCTTTCTCTCGTCAAAAACCTCATTGAACTTCATGGTGGATATATTAAATTGTTCTCAGACCTTAATAAAGGAACAAAGGTCACGTGCTTTATTCCTCAAGCTCCACAACAGTATGACTCCGATGCTACAAAGGCATTAGCAAGCCCCCCACACGAATAATAACTTTCACTAGAAAAACCGTCACCAATTAAATAACTAAAGATATTTTAAATCATTTTTTTCTTCTCTTTTTATGCAGAAAAGCACCTTTTCAAGACATCCTATTTTAATACTCAAGCCGTTCTGAGATTTTCTTGCTTGTTCTCCAAGTTTTGAGTATAAAGTTGACCTATTAGCGGGTGTAGCTCAATGGCAGAGCAGGAGCTTCCCAAGCTTCAGATGAGGGTTCGATTCCCTTCACCCGCTCCACGCTGAAAGGAGTCGTCCGTGATGAGAAAAGTTAACCTTTTACTCCCTCTTTTAAGTTTGATATCAGGATGTCAGCCCCCCTTAACCCGTGTTCAACAATTAGAAATCTATCAATCAAGGTGTGATGATTATGGATATGAAAGAGGAACGCCTGATTTTGCCAACTGCATGATGAAGCAAGAATCTAGGCAAGAGGATAGGGCTATTCAATTGAGAAAAGTCGGAGCCCTTGAAGAAAGCAATTGGATTGAACAACAAAAAATGAGAGCAGATGAAGATGAGCGCAAGCACAAGCGTACAAAAAAGCCTAAAAATTAATTAGGCTCCTCGTTTCAATCTTTTTTCTTACGTTTGTACACCCCAACCAAAGTAGCTTCCGCAAGCAGATGATTTTGTATCTCTTTTAAAAGACTGGTCTTTGTTGCCCCTTCAGGAAATTGTAAAACTGTATCTAAAGCATAAAGAGTAAAGAAATATCTATGCTGCCCGCTGGGAGGATTAGGGCCTCCATATTCTGTTTTTTCCCAACTATTTGGACAACTTTGAATCTCATGGGGTAATTCTTTAAGTCCTTCCGCAAGCACTTCAATTGAAGGGGGAATATTATAAATTAACCAGTGATCCCAAGTATCATGGGGTGCATCTGGATCCTCACAGATAAGGGCTAGAGACCGCGTCCCCTCTGGAACATCTTGCCATCTTAAAGGAGGAGAGAGATCCTCCCCTTCGGCCGTATATTTGACTGGAATAGCCTCAAAATTCTCAAATGCAGTGCTTAAAAGTATCATGATTGTACCTCCTCATTTCTAGGTATATTGACAGAAAAAGAGGAGATTGTCTAATTTTTGACCGAAAAGAAGCTAAACAGCTCCCTTTTTAGCAAGAAGAGCGACCTCGAATGGATGTTGCTGAATGATCTAACCAATCATTTCGAGTTCACTGAAAAAGAAAGCGATCTCTTTAGCAGCGTTTTCAAGACTATCGGATCCATGAACTGAATTGGCTTCAATAGATTCGGCAAAATCCCGACGAATCGTCCCTTCCTCTGCATTAGCAGGGTTTGTCGCGCCCATGACCGTACGGTATTTATCAACCGCATTATCCCCTTCCAAAGCTTGCACAACCACAGGTCCCGAAATCATAAAGGTGCATAACTCATCGAAAAATGAACGCTCTTGATGGACAGCATAAAACTTTTGAGCTTGTTCAAGGCTCAGGTGCAGTCGCTTTTGTGCGATAATTCTAAGTCCCGCCCCTTCAATACGCTCATTAACAGCGCCAGTTAAATTTCGTCGGGTAACGTCAGGTTTCAAGATTGATAAGGTACGCTCCATGGGTAAGTCTCCAAATTAAAAATCGTTTCTTCTATACCCTTAATTGAACCAAAAGGAAAGAGAGGAATCTAAATCCCTGAGGTTGACGGCATCAACCCTTAGAAATCATAGCTCACTCTGAGCAGGGCATCGCCAAGTTTCTGCCCACCACCGAATTAGGGGCTAACGTTACCGATGATGTACAAATTTTTTACACTGCAAGTGACGGCACACCACTGGTGGTTGAATATTCAAAGTGATACACTTCCCCTGGATGGATAAAAGTGCGAATGGCATGAGCAGCATGAGCCGCTTCGGCAAAACCCGTTAGAATAAGCTTTAGCTTGTGGGAATAAGTTGCAATATCGCCAATAGCATAAATTCCCGGAATATTTGTTGAACAATCCTTTGGATCAACCTGAATATGAGTCGTGTTAAGATGCAGTCCCCAATGAGCAATGGGACCTAAATCCATGGCAAGGCCATAAAAAGGCAGAAGAATATCTGCAGAAATTTCTTTGATATCGCCTGCTAAGGATTTGAGGATGACAGTGTCAAGCTGACCCTTTTGTCCGGAAATGCCTTCTAACTGAAAAGGAATAGCCAATTCAATAATTCCCTCATCAGCAAGTTTTTTAAGCCGAGATTCGCTTTCAGGAGCGGCTCTAAACTTGGGACGACGATGAACAACTGTGACTTTTTGCGCAATCTCAGAGAGAGAAAGCGCCCAATCAACAGCTGAATCCCCTCCCCCCGCTATCACAATTTTTTTGTTTTTAAAGTCTTGTCGGTTTTTTACATAATAAAAAACACTTCTCCCTTCAAAATCTTCAAGTCCCTCAAGAGGAGGACGGTTGGGACCAAAAGCCCCTACACCCGCTGCAATCAGAATCGCTTTTGCCTCAAGAACGTCCCCCATTGACATTTCAAGGCGCCAGAGTCCCGCTGCATTTTTTTTAAAATTCACCACCTGTTGATTCAAGTGATAGATAGGATCAAAGGGTTCAGCTTGCTTTTTTAGATTATGAATAAGTTCTTCAGCCGAAATTTTGGGAAAGCCTGGAATGTCATATATTGGTTTTTCGGGATAAAGAGCCGTACATTGACCCCCTACCATTTCTAAAGAGTCAATAACATGACACTTTAGACGCATCATGCCACACTCAAAAATGGCAAAAAGACCCACTGGTCCTGCCCCTATAATCGCAACATCTGTTTGTTGAATACTCATGCGTCTCTTTTCACTTTGGCATTTATTTCAAACCAAACGTCCCTGACTTTTCTTAAAAAATCAAGAAAAATCAGGAACTGTGAAAAGTTATGCAGCTTCTAAAACTTTTTCTACTTTTTGAATCGCGTGATCTGTATCAATGCTCTCAATAGCTGCAATTTCACCTGCGAGGCGCATTAAGGCATTTTGATAAACTTGCCGCTCACTATAAGATTGTTCTGGCTGGTTAGCTGTTCTGTAAAGTTCTCGCACAACCTCTGCTAAAAAAATAGGATTTCCTGAGTTAATTTTTGTTTCATATTCTTGAGCTCGCCGACTCCACATAGAGCGCCGCACACGGCCACGTGATTTTAAGGCATTAATAGCATGCGCCATTTCTTTAGTCGTAGAGACGGGTCGTAAGCCAGAAGTTTTGGCTTTCGCAACAGGAAGACGCAAAGTCATACGATCTTTGTCAAAACTAATCACAAACATTTCAAGAGAAGATCCTCCAATTTCATGAGTTTCTATTGATTTAATTTTTCCAACTCCATGTGCTGGATAAACGACGTGGTGTCCACATGTAAATGATGACGTTTTTGCCATTTTAACTTAACCCTCCGCTTCTTGTGTTGTCTTAAGAGTTTCTATTCTACCTAAACATCTTAGAGAGGATAAAAAACTATACTTTTAAATTACCGTACTCATGTTATATAGATATCATTTTTTTTAAACCAAGGCCACCCCCACTCAATAAATTGAAATATTTATGTTTTTTTTGAGTCAAGCTGAAATAACTCTTTAAAATTCACATCTTATAAAAAGTTAAAAAAGAGTTAAAAAAGATCAGTTATTTTTCAACGGTATAGTTATAGGAAATATGACGTGGATTTGCCGCAGGAATTTTATTTAACTCAAGGTATTGTTTTAAAAGGCGATTAAATGCCCATTTCACTTTATAATGCTGCCCAGGTTTTGTTTTTAACACAGCTCTAATTTCAAGCGAATGGTCACTCACCTCATTAACACCATCAATTTCAATCGGTCCAACAACAAGAGAACGTGTTTTTTTATCCTTTTGCAAATCTGTCGTAATTTTCTCTAAAATTCCAAATACCTGATTAAGATCTGTCTCTAGTCCCACCCGGAAAAGCATGACAGCTGCTGAAAAATCTCTATTTTGGTTACAAAGACTCGTGATATTTCCATAAGGAAAGGTGTAGAGTGCCCCATCTGTTGCCCGAAGACGCACGACACGAACTGTTAAAGATTCAATACGCCCCATTTGCCCATTAATAACAACAAGATCTCCAACGGCAAAAGCATCTTCAAGAAGCATAAAGAAGCCAGTCACCAAGTCTTTCACAAGAGACTGTACGCCAAAAGAAAGTCCTGCTGCAAGGATACCCACTGTTGCAAGAATGGGGATGATTTCAACACCAAGTTCAACAAGAATCAATAAAATAGCAGGAGTCCAAATAGCAATCCGAAGAACGTTTCGGCTTACACTAGAAATGGTCTTAAATCGCGCAGCTCTTTGTTTCTCTGCCTCATTCAATCCCTTATCTTCACTTAAATATCTTGAGAGAAGATCATTACCTGTACGCGTAATAAAGAGCGCCACAGTAATAATCATAAAAATGCTAAAAGCTTTTTCAGCGATAAGCCGTCCCATCTTTGAGAAAATAAAATAAGAAGGATTCAGACCCCATAAATCAAGAATAACGACTAAAGCGGTGATGTTTAAAAGAACAATGATCATAAAATCAATTTGACGTCCGTAAAAAATGGCCCGGCGCGCAAGGAAGTGCGAAAAATGTCTTAAATATTTGCACGTCACAACAATACGCAAGCTACGTAAACAAAAGACTAAAAGTCGCAAAACAGGAAACACGGAAAGTGTTAAAAGACTTTTCCACATTACTATTTGAAAACGATCAAACTTAGGCGTAACCCAACTCATATAGCTAATGACTATGAAGACAATAATAGGAATATAGCTGTATTTAAGATACGGAAGCATCGCTTTCTTTACAGGAGAAAGCTTCGAATCACTTTTTTGCTTTTTAATCCACTCATTAACTTCTTCATAAAGAGTCAGCATCATCATAATGGTGAGTATGGCAATGATAAGACATGACCCTTGTAAGAACAGCCTTTTCCCTGCAACCGGCAATTGAATGAGATCTCCCACTTGAAGAATAAAAAACCCAAAAAGAGCAACTATACTGATACGCCAAATCCAGACATAAGTTGTCGCGAGAACCTCTCGCGCAAGCGGAATGTGCTGATGCTCAGGGGTTAACGGCTTTAAGAATACATGGGCTAGGTTTAGAAGAATCCAAATCGTTACTGCACCCGAACTCATAGTCCATATAGCTTCAAGATAGACGACATCATGAGGATTGATGAGTCGAAAAATAGTATACAAAAAAAACCCAAATGAAAGGGGAGAAACAATGGATAGAAGAGCCGCTTGAAAGAGTCTTTTCCGCTTTTGGGGAGAAGTCTGTTCTTTAGACCGCAAAAGATCATGAATTTTAGGTGTCAACCAAAAGGAGAGAACTTGTGAAATAGCCAGCGCTATGAGAAAAGCAATGATCAAATGAATGCCAAATGCCTCCATTAGAGGACGCGTCTCACATGCCTGTAAACTTATAACAAGCCATTCTCCCGTCTCTACAAAATCTTTCAGAGAAAAAAATCCCTCAAATAATGCTGACCCTGTATCTTTAAGAAAATCGTAAATAGCAGAAAAAAAGTTGGCATTAAGTTCACTGACCTTTATGGACTTGATGGGACTTTCAACCAGTTTTTCTTTTTCAACACCTGCAGCTAACAGTTTAACTGCAAACAAGTTCCCAAGTATGAGTATATTTCCAAAAAGAAATAATAGACTTCGTTTCATTTTTTTCTCCAACAAGGAGTGTAGCCTGAAAAACGTGAAGGAGGAATAGATCTTGTTATGGTATTAACAATATGAAACATCACTTAAGGTAATTTTACCTCTCACTCCCAAAACAACGTAAACTCTACATATCCTCAATTCTTGACACAAGAATGGGATGAAATTTAGGTAAAATCCAGAAAATAATTTTTTCCAAGTGCTCCCCTGAAAAGAAGTGCTAAAGATATCATCTTTTTTCTATCTAAAAATCAGAAATTTTTCAATTTTATCATTTTTTATCAATGAAATAGAAAAAAAATTCAAAAAACTTTCGATTTTTCTTTAATAACTCTGGTGGATTTTATACACTTAGAGGATATTAATCTGCCCCATTTTTATATTTGTCAATACATGATCTTATAAGTTATCTTTCAAACTTGAGGGAGGAATGTTCGACAGAATCTCAAAGGATTCAATAAAATGCTTGGTTATCAATGTTTCGGTTTAACATTAAAAGAAATACTAGCTATTATTACAGGAGGCTTCGCCGTATTCGCCATGTTCTTTGGAGCTGGTAATCTTGTTTTTCCTCTTCTTGCCGGCAAAATAACACATAGCTCTTTTCTTTCTTCATTTGCCGGTCTTTCTCTAACAGGAATTATAGTTCCTTTCTTAGGCTTACTCGGAATTTTACTCTATGAGGGGAGTTACCAGAATTTTTTTGATCGTTTTGGGAAGGTAATAGCCTTTGTCCTTATTTCTCTAACAGGAATTATGGTTCGTTTCTTAGGTTTATTCGGAATTTTACTTTACCAGGGAAGTTATCAGAATTTTTTTGATCGTTTTGGGAAGGTAATAGCCTTTGTCCTTATTTCCTTTATGTTACTTCTGTTAGGTCCCTTTGGCGCTCTTCCTCGCTGTATTACGGTTGCTTTTGGAAGTTTCTCAGTTTTAGCTCCAACTTTTCCCTTGAGCGGTTTCAGCCTTATAATGAGTGGGATTGTTTTTCTACTTTGCCTCAATAGAAATCAAATTATTCCCCTTCTTGGAGCCGTTTTAGCCCCGATCAAAATTTTGTCCGTTGGCTTTATTTTATTGTTTGGACTCCTTTTCGCTCACTCTCCTCAACCAAGCCCTATGTCTTCACTTGACGCTTTCCAAGATGGTGTTTTTCAAGGATATCAAATGATGGACTTAATTGCGGCTTTCTTTTTTGCCACCGTTATTGCCCGTCATTTTCATCTAAAATTTGTTGAAAACGGGGGAAACAAAAATCGAACTTTCATCTTACCTCTTTATGCGATGCTTCTGGGCTCAAGTCTTTTACTTATTGTTTATCTGGCGCTTGTTTATTTAGGAGCAACCTTTTCTCAAGATCTTAGCAAGCATGCTCCTGAACAATTTTTAAGTGTGATTGCCTATCTCACACTCGGAAACTTCGGAGGTCGCCTTGTAACTATAGCCATTATTCTATCTTGTTTCACAACCGTCATTGCTCTTACAACCGTTTTTACGGACTTTCTGTATGAACAAATCTTTAAAAATCGTCTATCGCACACACTCTGCCTTAGCTTAACTGTTGCCATAACATTTCTCATGTCAAATTTAGGATTCAGTGGAATTGTCTCTTTCTTAATGCCCATTTTACTTTACCTCTATCCTCTCTTGATTCTTTTAACAGTTATCAATATTGCAACGTGGGTATGGGAAAAACTTAGACCGATTAAAGTCAGAAGCTCTAAAACATAAATTGTTAAGCCAAACCACTTACCCTCCCTTACATTGTCTGTGAGAAATCCTCAGAATGGTTATCTTGAGTAACAGCTTTTCCTCGTAACACAGATCGAATAGATAAGTGCTATTTCATCACGATCCTTGCACAGGTTACACCTTCTTTTGGGGGCCTGAAGCAAACTCATGGATGGTAAGGAGAAAGGCAGAGTGAGAAGTGAAACAAAGGCAAGAGATTTTTTGAATATAGCAAAAAATAGATAAGACTATCGCTTGCGTATAAAAAAATCTTCTTGCACAAATACAGAACAAGGAGAAACAACAAAAGAACCAGCAAGGGTCCACAAAACTTGTGGAAAGTGCTCTTCTAACGAAACGTAAGGTCAAACCATAATTTCCCTTGCTTCAACCTAAACTTTTGATTAAAAATATTGGGTTTTAATGAGAAACAAAATAAACTGGTAAGTTTTTTCAAAAAGACAAGCCATCACCAGAGGCCATTCACATGCAAACCCTCACATCTTCCATTCCTCTTCGCTCTTGGATCATCCTTATTTCAATTGGGATGCTCATCTTTCTCTTAAATATTGACTATACCGCCGTGAACCTCACGCTTGTTCCTATTTCAGAAGAAATCAGTGCCGATCTTAACAGTTTGCAATGGCTTTTAAGTGCATATGTGCTTGTCTGGGCCGCTTTTGTCATTCCAGCAGGCCGTATTGCGGACCATTATGGCAAACGTAACTCGCTGATCGCCGGACTGATCTTATTTATGGCAGGATCTTGTCTAACAGGTCTGGGGAATTCCCTTGAAATCCTTATCTTAGGCCGAATTCTTCAAGGCATTGGTGCGGCCGTTTTTTCGGCACCCGCCTGGGCCTTTGTTTTCACCACCATTGCCCCTGAAAAACAGGGTTTTGCCATGGGAATCATCTTATCTTTTGCTGGATTTGGGCTTGCCGCAGGACCTACTCTTGCCGGATTAATCATTGAAGAGCTCAGTTGGCGCTGGATTTTTTATATTAACATTCCTTTAGGACTTATCGTCATTAGCACCCTTAGAATTTATGCTGCAAAAGACATTCTCCCCAAGGTTCAGAACAAAATTGATTTTGTGGGGGCGCTTCTTTTAGGATGTGGACTTTGCGTGTGTGTATTTTCTCTCAATCAAATTGAAGTATGGGGACTCGATAGTCTTCGCTTATGGAGCGTTATGCTCTTTGGAGCCTTACTCATTGGATTGTATTTTATGCGAGATCGTAAGCTTAAGGTACGCATGATTCCTCCCCACCTTTTTCAAAACAAAGTCTACATGGGAGCTACTTTTGGTGAATTTTTCGTCACTATAAACTTTTCCATGGTTCTTGTTCTGATGGGCCTTTACCTGCAAAACACACTCCATTATTCAAGTTATGAAACAGGACTTATTTTTATTTCAATGACCATCAGCATGGGTTTTTTATCCCCTATTGGTGGAAAAATGATTGATACCTTTGGCATTAAAACCCCTATGGTTTTCGGGGCTTTAACAACAGCTATTGGCGTCGGAATGCTCTCTTTCTTAAAGACAGACTCTTCCCTATTTTATGTTATCACGGCTCTATTCATCGTGGGGACAGGGTTAGGAGCTTATTTTACAGCCTGTAGTACGGCAATGATGCGTGCCGTTCCCCAAGAAGACTTGAACGTTGCTTCTGGCGTTTTCATGATGTTTATGATGATTGGCAACACATTAAGTATTATTCTTTCTACCAGTTTTGTCGTTTTTTTTGGTCAAGCACATCTTTTACAAAGCAGTCAAAAGCAGGGAATGCTCTTAACGGCTCAACAGCATCAAGATCTTGTTAATATTATCTCTAAGGTTGAACATTCAGCGAGCCAACTTAAAGACTTTCCTCCTGAACAAATTCCTCAGCTTTTAAGCTGGATCAACGAAGCTTTTGTCTATGGGCTTTCACTCAATATGATGTTTGGAACTCTTCTGGCCCTTATTGCAACTGGTTTGACGATCAAGTGTATTGGAAGCTTTAAAACCCCTTCTTCTCAAAATCACACCCCAATTTCTTTATAGAAAAACAAGTCACTGCCAAATTTTTCAGCAGTGACTTGTGAATAGTAATTACCGATGACCGCCACCGCCGTGACCACCTGCGTGACCACCACCTGCATGACCAGCACCTGCGTGACCACCGTGGACACTACCGCCATGGCCATGGAAATTACCACCGTGGCCATGGAAATTACCCCCATTGTGGTGATAATGATGGTGATAAACGTTATTACCACCCCAGCCACCCCAGCCGCCATCCCAGCCAAAGCCAGGTCCTGCGCCATAATCGTAGTAGCCACCATCATAAGGAGCTCCACCAAATAATCCACCATCATCGTATCCAACAGTGGTGCATCCGCTTAGCCCCAGCAATGCTATTGTGCTTAATAAGTAAACTTTTTTCATCTTCAATTCTCCCTTATAAGAGTGTTAATTAATGGTGATGAATAATAGACCACAACCATCGACACTTTGCCCATTCCCCAACCCCTCAAGTAGGGCAGAAGTAAGGGCTTGTAAAGATTCTCTTCAAAAAAAGAGAATCCGGCTCTCCTCATTGCCTACAATCTTGTCATGAAAGAGCATTTTCCTCTTGCACAAAAGATGTGGCACTTTGTATTTTGAATTCTTTCAGAATCTTCTTAAAAATTTATTAAAACTATTTTTTATTTTTTTCTCACACATAATTTTTTGTTTAAAGAATAACACCCTGTCATTTAATAAGTGCTAAGATTAAAGGAATAAAATAAGACAATATCTTTGCCCCTCTCCCTCTTACACCTTTCCCTCTCCTAGAAAAAAATTGGTCTCCATTTATAATAAATTAAGGAATAAACTGTTAAATTTTGAGAGTTAGAAAAAGCAAAAACATTTAAATTTAGGGAGACTTGCCATGAAAAAATTTTGTCTCATTAGCCTATATATCTTCTGCACATTCCTTACGGTGCCTATTGCACAAGCTAAAGATTGTTTAAAATTTTTGGAAGAGCAACCTGATTCCTTCGCGAATGGTGATGCTGGTTGTGTATATAAGTGGCAACATAACAATCGTTTAACTTATCCTTTATTCTCCAAAGTAGATTCAGCGGAGGGATGTGGGTTTACTAATATAAACTTAAATGGAGATTACAAATCTAAGCGACAATGTGATTAAGTTGAGCTTCAATCTGTCTTATCTACGATTGACGCACTGCGAATGGCCTGACCCCGCCGGTTTGTCGGCGGGGTCATTCAGTGTTTAATCAACAAAAATCCAAAAAACGCTAAGCTTTCAAAGGAAGTACTTTTCCCTCATTTTGACAGTCAAGGCTATTTTAATTGAATTTATCCACAGGCTATGTTAAGGCTTTCATTATAATTTTAGTCAAGAGAGTCTTAATGTTACAACGTATCTATAATTGGATTTTAAGTTTTGCAAATCATCCTTATGCTATTTGGATTTTAGGGGCTGTTTCATTTGCAGAAAGTTCCTTTTTTCCCATTCCTCCCGACCCTCTTTACATCGCCATGCTTCTCAGCCGTAAAAACCAAACGTGGACACTCGCCTGGGTTTGTACCATTACATCTGTTGTGGGTGGGTGGCTTGGATATGCTATTGGCTATGGTCTTTATGAAACCCTAGGTGAGTTCATTCTTCAAACCTATGGCCTACAAGCAGCCTTTGATAAGTTTCAAGATAGCTTCAACGAATGGGGTTTTTGGATCGTCGCCCTCAAGGGCCTCACCCCTATCCCTTTTAAAGTCGTAACTATTGCATGTGGCGTGACGGGACTTGACTTTACATCTTTCACAATTGCGTCCTTTATTGCTCGAGGATTCCGATTTTTTACGTTAGCCCTTTTATTTTGGTATTTTGGTCCCTCTATTAAAGGTTATATTGAGAAAAACCTTACCTTTGTAACACTCGCTTCTTTTGCAGCTCTTTTAGGTGGATTTGCCGTCATTTATGCTTTAGGCTAGTGCATAAAAAGGGAGGGTTTTATGTGCTTTAAATATCTTAAAAAAGTATCATCGCAAAAAATGCTTATGATAATTTTACTTATTTCTGCCGTCATTTTAGCCTTGGCTTATATCATGGAACATTTTTTCGATATTCATCCCTGCCAAATGTGCCTTTATGAAAGAAATGTTTTCATAGGAACAGCGGGGATAGCCTTTGTAAGCCTTATTTCACTTCCCGAACATTCTAAATATTATGCTATTATGGCGCTAGGATTTATCTTTATGGGGGGAGCTTTTCTTGCTGGGTATCATGTCGCCATCCAACAACATTGGATCGCTTTGCCCGCTTTTTGCTCATCTACTGACTTGAGTTCCCTTGACTCTGTTCAAGCTTTGAAAGAACAGCTTTTGCAAACACCTTTTGTCCGCTGCGATCAGGTAACATGGAGCTTCCTTGGACTGTCTCTCGCCGCTTATAATGCTCTTATTTGCCTATTTACGAGCCTCTTATGTTGGAAATGGGTTTGTAAACATAAATATAAATGAAAATTCTCCCTAGCCACCCTTCAGCAAAAAGCCAAATTGCCTCTATGCTACGGGTTAATTTAGCGGGAGAATATGGTGCTAAGCGCATTTACGAAGGTCAACTCGCTGTTTTAAAACACAGCACATCTGCCCCGCTTTTAGAGCATATGAAAAACCAAGAGCTCGCTCATCTGCAAGCCTTTGAATCACTGGTTGTCAAAAATCGCGTCCGTCCGACTCTCCTACAGCCTCTTTGGCACGTTGCGGGATACGCCTTAGGCACAGCAACAGCTTTTCTCGGTGAAAAGGCGGCGATGGCCTGTACAGCAGCTGTTGAAGAGGTCATCGATGAACATTATGAGAGACAACTCATCCAATTAGGGGATCACTACCCAGAAATGAGTGAGCTTATTTTTAAGTGTCAACAAGAAGAGGTAGAACATCGAAACTTAGCGCTTGAGCAAGGTGCCGAGCAAGCTCCGGGATATACCCTACTTACCCAAACCATTAAAGCCGCCTCTCGCTTGGCGATTTGGCTCTCTGAGAAAGTGTAAGCTTCTCTATTGTAAAAAGGAACTTACCATCCTAAGTTATAAGAAGATCATTACTAAACTTTAAAAGGAGACCAAAAATATGAGCGTACTTGTTGGAAAAGAAGCCCCAAATTTTAAGACAAAATGTGTTGTTAAAAACACATGCCAAGATATTGAGTTAAAGGATTATCTAGGACAATATGTCATCCTCTTTTTTTATCCTTTAGATTTTACATTTGTTTGCCCCACTGAGCTTCATGCTTTTCAAGCCTGTTTGGACGAATTTACCAAAAACAACTGTGTTGTTCTTGGATGCAGTGTGGATAGCCACTTCTCTCACTTAGCTTGGCTTAATACGCCTAAAGAAAAAGGCGGCATCGAAGGTGTAACCTATGGTCTTATCTCGGACTTAGGCGGACATATTGCAAGAAGTTACGATGTATTGAGCTCAGACGAAATTGCTTATCGCGGTCTTTTTCTTATCGACTGTAAGGGGATTGTTCGCCATCAAGTTGTGAATGATCTTCCTTTAGGAAGAAACGTCGAAGAAGCGCTTAGAATGCTTCTCGCGCTCCAACACACAGAGCAACATGGAGAGGTCTGCCCAGCAAACTGGCAGAAAGGTCTGCGGGCCATTAATACAACAACGGAAAGCGTTGCTGAATATTTAGTAAAGATTGTTGGGTAAAAGCTTGCGAGTCTAGAAAAAGGAGCAGCAAGCAAGAGAGAACAAGAAATTCAGAGTTTAGGTTTTGTAACAGTGCTTTTGAATGATTGTTTTCTCTTACATACCCTCACAAATACGATCTTGAATTGGAATGCATACTCAAAAATTGTCAGGGGAATCAATAATGCAAACCAAAGTGATAAGTACCACTGGTTTAGAAGTGTCCAAGTTGGGCCTTGGCTGTATGGGAATGTCTGAGTTTTATGGCCATACCGATGAAGCAGAATCTATGGCCACCCTTGAAAAGGCCATTGACCTCGGCATTACTCATTTTGATACGGCTGACGTTTATGGATTCGGTCACAATGAAAAGCTCATTAGCAAAATTCTAAAGTCTCACCGTAATCGTCTTATCATTGCGACAAAATTTGGGATTGTTCGAGATCAAAATAACCCCATGGCAAGGAGTATTAATGGTCGTCCTGAGTACGTCAAAGCATCTTGTGAACATAGTTTAAAAAAATTGGGTGTGGATGTTATTGATTTATATTATGCGCACCGCATTGATCCTGAAGTACCTATTGAAGACACTATTGGCGCTATAGATGATCTCGTCAAGCAAGGTAAGGTTCGTTATCTTGGTTTATCTGAAGTCAACCCTGATCTGATTCGTCGCGCTCATGCCGTTCACCCTATCACAGCGATCCAAACGGAATATTCGCTCTGGAGCCGGGGACCTGAAAAAGAAGTGATTCCTCTTTGTAAAACTCTTGGTATCGGATTTGTGGCTTATAGTCCGATTGGCAGAGGTTTCCTTACAGGCAAGATTAAGTCTCTTGATACATTGGAGACGAACGATGCTCGCCGTCATTTTCCTCGACTCCATGACGAAAATTTATTCCATAATTTAAAAATAGTAGAAACAATAGAAACTCTCTCAAAAGCCAAAAACTGTACGCCTGCGCAAACGGCATTAGCGTGGATTTTAGCTCAAGGTCATCATGTTACCGCCATTCCTGGAACAAAGCGATGCACCTATTTGGAAGAAAATTGTCAATCCGTTGACATAACCTTAACTTCGGAAGAGCTAGATCTTCTTACAACTAGTCTCCCCCATGGATTTGCTAAAGGAGATCGTTATCCTTCTGCCTTGATGAAAGAATACCATCTTGAGGAATAAACCTTAACTTTGAATGGAGCAAAGATATTAAAACATACCTATTGAAAATCGAGGAATTTTGAGTGTCCGGTGAAGGCCAACATTGAGTACAAATCCAAATCCCATCAAAAGAGTCAGCATGGCTGTCCCCCCATAGGAAACAAGAGGGAGAGGTATTCCCACAACTGGCAAAAGTCCCATGACCATAGCAACGTTAATGAAGACATACAGGAAAAAGAGGAGAGTCATTCCAGCTGCCACAAAACGTCCAAAATCATCCTGCGTCGTGAGGATAATGCGAAAACAAGCTACGATTAAAAGAGCATAAAGAAATAAGAGAAAAGAACCTCCCATAAATCCCCATTCTTCACACAAGAGAGTAAAAATAAAATCGGTTTGCTTTTCAGGCAAAAAGTTTAAAGAAGCCTGCGTTCCTTGCATATACCCCTTACCCCACATTCCCCCTGAACCAAGTGCAATTTTTGATTGGGTAATATGATATCCAGCACCAAGTGAATCTTGGCTTGGGTCAAAAAACATTAGAACTCTTTTCTTTTGATACTCATGAAGGAAGCTCCATAAAATGGGGAGGCTGGACCCAATACTGAGCAATACGATTCCAAAAATCCACATAGAAACACCAGCTAGAAAGAAGAGGGCTCCGCCAGCCATCATTAGAACCATAGCCGTCCCTAAATCTGGTTGACGGAGAAGTAATATGACGGGAATAAAAATTAAGCAGAGCGGAAAGAAAAGCTTGTGAAAGGGAAGAGGAAGACATTGGCTATGAAAATATCGCGCAAGAGCCATCACTAAGGCAATTTTCATCAACTCTGACGGTTGCAGTTGAATGATATAAAGATCAATCCAACGCTGAGCGCCCATCCCAATAAACCCTGAAAGCTCGACACCACATAAAAGAACAAGAGCAAACCCATAAAAAATATAAGAAAAGTGCAGCCACCATCTTAAATCAATGAGAGCAATAGAAAACATAATCAACACGCCTACAGCAAAACGAAGGATTTGTTTAAAAGCCCAAAGATGAATATCTCCACCAGCTGCAGATATTAAAAGTATCCACCCAATGGCTGAAATAAGAATAATAAGCAACACGATTCCCCAGTTAAGGCGAGAAAGTTTTTGCAACAATGAAGATACCATTTCAGTTGTCATAAAACAGTTTCCTTTTCTAGGAATTGAGCCTTCAACAAAATATCTCGGGCCACTTGAACAGCAAGGCTTGCCCCTCCTGCATGCTCAATCACAACAACAATCGCATATCTAGGTTTATGGGCGGGAGCATATCCTAAAAATAAACCATGCTCTCGATATTTCCAGGGGAGATGAGCTGTTTTTGTTTGGCCAGCTTTCCTCTGCTGCAATGTAATACGTCGAACTTGACTTGTACCTGTTTTACCAGCCATTTCCATACCTTCTATGGGAATTCGCCATCGAAAGGCTGTTCCGGACGGTTTATTAACCGTAGCATTCATTGTTTCAAGTATAGCCTTTATATATTTCTGCTCATACCCCATGTCTTGAAATGAAACCGTTCCTTGATCTTCGAGACGAGGAACGATCCGTTTTCCTCCTCCTGCAAGTCGGGCCATCGCCACTACAAGTTCAAGGGGAGTTGCTAACATATATCCTTGTCCAATACTTGTTTGAACTGTGTCACTTACTGTCCAATTGGCATTTTTTTCTTCTTTTTTCCAATCTTTTGTGGGAACAAGTCCTTTTTTACTATGTGGTAATCCTTCAAAACCTGCCCTTCCGAGTCCAAAATCCTGATAAACTGTTGAGAGAAGATCGATACCTACCTTTTTCCCAATTTCATAAAAAAAGACATCGCACGATTCTGCAACGGCTCGAGAAAAATTGACGGACCCATGACCTGTTTTACGATAACAATGAAACTTATGATTCCCCACAAACATATACCCCGGACAATGAATCGTAGAGTTTTCATCTATTACACCCGAGTGAAGAGCGGCAAGCGTAACAAAAGGCTTAAGGGTGGATCCTGGGGGATAAAGACCTGAGATGGCTTTATTCGTCAAAGGAACATAAGGATTATCCATTAGCTCAAGCCAGTCTACATGGCTAATCCCCCGAGGAAAAAGATTTGGATCAAAAGAAGGCGTGGAAACAAGGGCTAGAATATCTCCATTTTGAATATCAATCACAACAGCTGAAGCGCTTTCATAGCTGCAAAGGGTTTCTTGAGCATAAGCCTGAAGGCGAGCATCTAGCGTTAAATAAATATCCTCTCCAGGAATACTTGCCACCTGATGAAGATCACGAACGATTTTACGTTTCGCGTTAACCTCAAAAGCACTATGACCCGGAAGACCTCGCAAACGTAGGTCATAATATTTCTCAAGTCCTACTTTTCCTACTTTAAGCCCTGCAATTGTGAGCACAGAATCTTCCTCTTGTTCCTTCTCAGAAGGAGAGGCAATATAGCCCAAGAGGTGAGCTCCGTTAAGAACTTCAGGGTATTTACGTATGGATCCAACTTCAATAGAAATGCCTGGCAAGTCAGCCGCATGAAGTTCTATGGCTGAAATTTCTGGCCAACTCAAGTTATCTTTAACAATAATAGAGTCAAACCCACGCTTTTTCTGGGCTAATCTTAACACCTCTTCTTTTTCTTCGAAGGATAAAGCAATAAGCCCCGAAAGCGTATCGAGAACTTCTTCGATTTTATCTTTTTTATCGGTCAACAGAACAGCACGAAAGCTGGCTTCATTCTGGGCCAATGGACTTTTATGCCGATCATATATCTGCCCTCTTAAAGGGATAAGCGGCCGTGTTGCAATGCGGTTACCTTCTGCCAGCAGATGGTAGTAATTTCCCTCAAAAATCTGAAGATAGTACATGCGACCTAAAAGAAGAAGGAGGAGCACAAACTGTAGAATTCCTAGAAAAAGAGTTCGACCAAGAAATTGTGTGTGTTCTCTTTCAGACATAGGCTTGTAGAGTTAAATGAATGTGATTAAGAATCCGAGCCACCAAAGGATATAAAGCAACAACATAAATCCATGACGCAAAAAGAGATGATATTCCTGTATGGAATAGCCCATAGAGTATTAAATAGCCAAAACTATAAATCCCAAAAGCAACCCAAATTAAAGGAAAACGATAAGAAGTTAAGAATGGGCGAATATATAGCGCTAAAAAAGCGCTCAGCATGAGAAGAAGGGAATCAAATCCCATTTCATTTCCCATCAACGTATCATAAATAAGACCCGCCACCACAAGACCCCACAAAGGAAGCCAATCTGGACGAAAAACAAGCCAATAATAAATCGGGATAAGAAAGAATGCTGGCAAAAGAGGATGTCCCCCTATACTCAACAAACACCCTCCCATCATCATAAAAACAACGGTAAAAAAGGGAATAATTTTTAAAGGACCTAGAAGAAAGTTCATTCTCCCTCCAGGGCTTTCGCAATCTCTTCAAAAAACCCCTCAGCATTCATGCGTAATACATAAACCCATTCAAGATTTTGAAAGGATACATGAGGTTTAACTTTTATTTTGCCATTGGAAATGTCATCGACACGACCAATGGGTAAACCTGGAGGAAAAACTCCTCCCAAACCAGAAGTAACTATCTCTTCTCCTTGTTGTATTTTTCGAATATCACCAACATACACCAGTGTAGGCAAAAAACTACCATCACCCGCAAGGATAGCTTTTTGTTCAGATGTTGTGGTCATAACAGGAATTCGAGAACTAGCATCATTCATCAATAAAACACGTGATACATAACGCCCAACTTTTTCAAGGCGGCCTACAACTCCTTCAGGCACAAGAACAGCTTGATTCTTTTCAAGTCCCTCCTTCTGACCAGAGGCAATCAAAAAAAAGTGGTGAAACCCATCATAGGGTTCTGAAAGAACACGAGCCGTGAGATGGCCATATTTTTCAAAAGAGGCAATTTTTAAATGTTGTCTTAAAACCGCATTCTCATGCTGAAGAGGAAATAAAGCTTGTAGTTTCCATTTTAACGCTTCATTTTCTGCTTTAAGCCAAGCATGCTCTTCCTTAAGATGCATAAAAGTATAAGTATCTTTGAAAAATGCACGAGTTTGATGAAAGGGATGAACAAACACACTATGAACCCATCCTACCCCTTCAAAAAATTCTTGCCGAAAAATATCATAAAGAGGCCTGTAAAACCGTAATGCTCCTCCTACGAGTAAAATCAGAATAAACGTTATACCAAGACTTTGGCGCCATCTTTGAAAACGAGAAGGATAAGGATTCGCTGTTGGCTTTAAGGGAGCATGTTTTTTATGTCGGACAAAGAAGGCCACAAACCCCCTACCTACTGATCAAAACATTTTTATGATGATCCATCATATCAAGAGCTTTTCCTGTCCCTAAGGCAACACATGATAAAGCATCTTCTGCAACAATAACTGGAAGACCTGTTGCTTCTCGTAGGACAACATCAAGATTCCTTAAAAGAGAGCCACCACCTGTTAATACAATACCACGATCCACAATATCAGCAGCAAGTTCAGGAGCTGTATTTTCAAGAGCAAGCCTAACACCCGCGGTAATCGCAGCAACGGGCTCACTCAAACTTTCCGCGATCTGTTTTTCTGAAATTGTGATTTCTTTAGGAATACCATTTAAGAGATCTCGACCCTTAATCTCCATCGTAAGTCCCTGTCCATCTTGAGGGAGCATCGCAGACCCTATACCTTTTTTAATTCTTTCCGCGCTTGCTTCCCCAATTAAAAGATTATGTTGTCGCCGAATGTAGCTGATAATGGCCTCGTCCATATTGTCCCCTCCAACACGAACTGAACGCGCATATACAATTCCTCCCAAAGATAGAACAGCAACCTCTGTTGTTCCTCCACCAATATCTACAACCATTGAACCAGTAGGTTCCGTTACTGGCAAACCCGCTCCAATGGCAGCTGCCATTGGTTCTTCAATCAAATAAACACTTCGCGCCCCTGCGCTCTCCGCTGATTCCTGAATAGCTCTTCTTTCAACAGCAGTTGAACCTGAGGGCACACAGATAATTACGCGAGGACTAATGAAACTACGTCTTTTATGAACTTTTTGCATAAAATACTTAATCATCTCTTCTGCAACTTCAAAGTCTGCAATAACGCCTTCCCTCAAAGGACGTATTGCTTGAATGTTTCCTGGTGTTCGTCCGACCATAAGTTTAGCCTCTTCACCCACAGCAAGAACTTGCTTCTTGCCTCGTGAGGTAGAAATTGCAACTACTGAAGGTTCATTGAGAACAATCCCTTGACCTTTGACGTATACAAGCGTGTTGGCCGTCCCTAAATCAATGGCCATATCTGAGGAAAGCTTACCAAGTAACTTTGACAACATTGCTCTTCAACTCCATAATTTTTCATAAAAAGTGTACTACTACTTAGCACACTCTTTTTCAAGTGCGCATCTTTTTTTCAGCTTTATTTTAAAAGATTGTTTTTCCTGAAAGAAAGGAAAGAACCCTCTTTATAGATAAAATGGATCAATCCATCTGTTCTTCACAAAGAGAAAAAATCGCAAACTCTTTTAAAAGAGCACCTCGTTTCCCAAAAGAAGAAAGAGTTCCAATGGCTTCTTGAAGGGTAGACGCTACCGTTTTTTCAAGTAACTCCGGACTAAGAAAGTTTAAAAATGTAAACTTATTAGTATCTTGATGGCAAGGTTTGCCAATGATTTGCTCATTTCCACAAGCATCTAGCCAATCATCTTTCATTTGAAAAGCCTTACCAAACAGAAGACCATAAGACTTTAAGGTTTGTCTTTCTTCAATGGAAGCTCCTCCTAAGATTGCACCTGCTTCAGCAGCAAAACCAAATAACACTCCTGTTTTTAGTCGCTGTTGTTCAAGAAGAGCCTCTAACGTATGATGAAATCCTTCTTGCCCCAAATCCATCATTTGTCCAGCTACCAAACCTAATGACCCTATGGCTTGGGCTAATCCATCTATAAGATCAAGACGTAATTTAGAGGAAACGTCAAGAGCAGCAAGTGTTTGAAAAGCTAGAGGAATCAGCGCATCACCGACAAGTATCGCTGTCGCTTCACCAAAACATTTATGGCAACTTGGTTTTCCTCGCCTTATATCTGCATTATCCATACAGGGAAGATCATCATGGATCAGAGAATAAGATTGAATTAGTTCAATAGCTGCTGCTGTTCGGAGCACTTCTTGAGGAGGGACATGAAACAACTGGGAAGAAGCCCAAGTTAAATACGAGCGAAGGCGTTTTCCACCCCCTAAAACGCTATACCGCATAGCTTCATGAAGACGAGAGGGGGAAGATGAAAGAATGCACTCTAACGTCTCTTCAACGCCACACACTACATCTTGAAGATCTTGAAGAATAGCCTTATTTTTCAAGAGGATCAACGGACTTTGTCGTAAGGGTTCCATCTGTGTTAACAACAATTTGTTCGACACGAAGACGTGCATCTTTTAGTTTTTTTTCACAATATACTCTTAAAGCTGCTCCTCTTTCATAAGAACTGATAGCATCTTCAAGGCTTGTTTTTCCTTCCTCAAGCCTACGCACGATTGTTTCAAGTTCTTTCAGTGCTTCTTCAAAGCTTATAGGGTCAACAGAGTTCATAAATCTTCCTATCGTGTGGGAACAGGTTGTTCCCCTTTATACTCATAAAATCCACGGCCTGTTTTGCGTCCAAGCCATCCCGCTTCAATGTACTTAATCAAAAGTGGACAAGGTTTATACTTACTACCCCCTCTCCCTTGATAAAGAACATCCATAATAGAAGCACACGTATCAAGCCCAATCAAGTCCGCAAGCTCTAAGGGTCCCATAGGATGATTTGTGCCTAAGCGCATACCTTTGTCAATGGCCTCAATGGTTCCAACCCCCTCAAAAAGAGCATAAACAGCTTCATTAATCATGGGCATAAGAATGCGATTAATAATAAACCCTGGATAATCTTCAGAAACAGCACAATCTTTGCCAAGTCGTTTAACAACGTCTTGGATAGAATTAAAAGTTGAATCCGATGTTACAATGCCTCGAATTAACTCAACAAGTTGCATAATCGGCACGGGATTCATGAAATGCATACCCATAAATTTTTCAGGTCGATCCGTTACTCTTCCAAGAGCGGTAATAGAAATTGACGACGTATTTGTCGCAAGAAGACACTCAGAAGAAAGAAAAGGGGTAAGTTTTCTGAAGACAGAGGCTTTAATCTCTTCATTCTCTGTTACAGCTTCAACTATTAAATCACATTTTTTAAATTCTTCGAATTCTACAAAAACTTGAAGACGGGCGAGAGCGTCTTCCTTTTCCCTAATTGATAGCTTATTACGTGCCACTTGTCGTTCCATTGTACGATCAAGGGTGGAAAAACTTTTTTGCAGAATCTCTTCAGAAACATCATTTAAAAAAACTTTATATCCCGCAACTAAGCAGACATGGGCAATTCCATTTCCCATTTGACCTGCACCGATAATACCAATCTTTTCTATCATTTTTCTCCCTCTACTCAGATTACTAAGTTATATACTCATTGAACGTGAGGATACCTTATTTTGTTTTCCTCTCATTCTTACTTTTTAAGACACCTTTTTGAGAGATTTTATTTTTGCAGTTAACTCAGGCAAAATAGTAAAAAGATCTCCCACAAGCCCATAATCAGCTATTTGAAAAATGGGAGCTTCTGGATCTTTATTAATGGCAACTATTACTTTACT
This sequence comes from Alphaproteobacteria bacterium, assembly GCA_017992885.1. Classification (GTDB taxonomy): domain Bacteria; phylum Pseudomonadota; class Alphaproteobacteria; order UBA9655; family UBA9655; genus UBA9655. Next base: position 13,503 of record JAGONT010000013.1, on the reverse strand, counting down.
TTCTTTCATGCCTGCAACATGCTGAATAGCGCCAGAAATTCCAACAGCAATGTAAAGATTTGGCGCAACGATCTTTCCTGTTTGCCCCACTTGAAAATCATTAAGCACAAAACCTGCATCCACAGCGGCTCTTGAAGCCCCTATTGCGGCACCTAGTTTATCTGCAAGAGCTTCAAGGAGAGAAAAATTTTCTTTGTTCTGCAGTCCTCTTCCGCCAGACACGACAATAGACGCACTGGTTAATTCTGGTCTTACAGATAGGTTCTCTTCACTCTTGATAAATAAAGGAGCAGGAGAAGAAGGAACCTTAAATGGATAAGTTTCTATTAGAGCTTTAGAGGAAGATTTATGCGCTTTTTCAAAAGCCGTAGAACGAATTGTCATAACTTTAATAGGATCTTGTGAAATAATGGTAGCCAAGGCATTTCCTGCATAGATAGGTCTTACAAAGGTATTTTCATCTAGAATAGCGATAACATCTGAAACTTGAGCAACGTCTAATAAAGCTGCAATGCGGGGGAGAAGGTTTTTGCCAAAAGTTGTTGAAGGCGCTAGAATAAACTCATACTCTTTGCCCAATTCTAAAAGAGTGTCTTGCACATTTTCCGCTACAAAATGAGCCAGAAGAGAATCCTCCACGATCCATACTTTTTCAACACCCTCATATGTTGAGGCATCTTCCGCTATCTTTTTACAATTCTCTCCCATCACAACAAAATGGATAGGAACAGAAAATTTTTTTGCGGCCGTGAGTGTCGCAAGCGTAGATAATGATAACACTTGTTGGTCAAATTCTGCAATAATCAGAAGCGCCATTAAATAACCTTTACTTCGTGATAAAGTTTATCTAAAAGCTCATCAACATTTGCAACTTTAACTCCGGGTTTACGGGAAAGAGGTTCTGTAATTCGTAGGGTTTTAAGATGAGGCTTTAAATCTACCCCTAAATCCTCGGTTGTAAAAACATCAAGCGGCTTTTGTCTTGCCTTCATAATGTTGGGAAGACTGGCATATCGAGGCTCATTTAAACGTAGATCAGTTGTTACAACGGCAGGTAAGGACATGGTAAGGCTTTCAAGCCCCCCATCAATTTCTCGCACAACCTCGATGTCTTCCCCTGTAACGTCTAGCTGAGAGATAAAAGTTCCTAGGGGCCAACTTAAAAGGGCAGCAAGCATTTGTCCTGTTTGATTGAAATCATCATCTATGGCTTGTTTGCCGAGAATAACCAAGCGAGGAGACTCTCGCTCAACAATAGCCTTTAAAGCTTTGGCAACCCCTAAAGGTTGTGTTTCAAAAGCTGTTTCCACATGTATCGCCCGATCAGCTGCAAGTGCCAAGGCTATCCTCAAAGAATCTTGGCATGACTTTTCTCCAATTGACACAGCAACAATTTCAGAAACAACCCCTTTTTCTTTAAGACGGGAGGCTTCTTCCAAGGCAATCTCATCAAAGGGATTAAGGGACATTTTTACGCCAGCAAGATCAAGACCTGTTTCATCGGCTTTCACTCGCACTTTCACGCTATAGTCCACAACCCGCTTAACAGCGACGAGAACTTTCATTAAAGGCTCCTCCCTCTATAATCGTCATTTCAAATGATAACCTTTGAAAGTTAAAAATAACTTTATTGATAGAGCTTCAACGCTATCTTTGATTGACCATTTTCATACGCTTTTAAACTAGCGGACACTCTCGCATCATTTGAAAGATTTTAATGTCTACCCGATAACTCCTAAAGTTTGAAGAATGATCGTCCCCACTTTCGGACTAAAGTGAGAGTGGTCAAGCCAAAATTCATTTGATCCATTAGAGAGAGGAGGGGAATCCCTTAAAAAATCAGAAAAATCATAAAATTGAATATTACTATTGCTGCAAATTTGATAAATTTTCTCTCTCCAAGGATCAAAGTAAGAAGCATTATGAGACTGCTTATATATAGCCTTTATCTCGGGGTGCAATGGAGAAATGTAAATATATAATTTCACCCCTTTAGTTTGGCAACGCTGAATTATTTCTTCAAGAATATCAAGCATTTTCAAATTTATTTTCGTTTTAAGAAATCCCTTTTCATAAGAACGAAGCATCTGTTGCGTTTCATTTTTTGACCGAGTTCCCGTACGAAAAAATCCCTCATAAGTCCATCCCTCATTTCCCAATATTTTTTTTTTATCAATAAAGTGTGTTTTGAAGGCTTCAAACATTTTTTCTGTATTAAAGAGCGCGTTTAAGAAAGATTGTATACCGTAAGAAAGTGTTCCAGTATTTTTATCCCAACCGGCTAGTGTTGGCGTTATTTTGTCGCACATCCAAAAATCTAAACCTAAAACTATTGTATGCACGGACGTAAAGAGTAAGATATGATCTATATAAGAGGCGGCTTCTGTTAATGTTAGGCTAGAAATCCCCATATTGTAAAAATCATTTCCCACATCGAATCCTCTATAAACTCTACTACTCCCCAAAAGAATAGTATGAGGTTGACGTGTAATTACTTGTAAGGATTTGGCAAACCTTTGATGATGATCAATTGACATAAGTCTTGGTTCAAAAGGAGATTTGCGAAAAATAAAATAAGGATCTACCCATAAATTAAGACCTATTATTATGATAAGAGGTACAAAAAATAGTACCCACAAAACCATTACAAAAGCTTTTGGGGAAATCTTAAAAGTTAAAATAGATAAAAGGTGTTTCATGCTTTAAGTTCGTGTATGCGTAGAAAAAAGAAAAAAGACATAGCGCCCCCCATAAAATACTCTCTTTAAACCGTATGTAATGACCTTTAAAAAAAAGATCGTTAATGTTTGGTAAAGTAAAAATCCCAGCTAAGAAAAATAGAGTTATTATGACATCCCATTTACTAAAATGAAATCCAGTAACTGAAGAAAATCCAACGTATTGCTGAAACACAAGGTATGCATTCTTAAAAGAGGGTGCCCGAAACAAAATCCATGTCGTATTAATAAGGATAAAGACAGTAAGCACCTTTAAAGAAGAAGGGATAGTAAAAGAAGAACAATATCGTCTTAATATGTGATTCGATCCGATAAGAAGTCCATGCAAACCTCCCCAAGCTAGAAAATTAAGGCTAGATCCATGCCAAAGTCCTGCTATAGACATTGTAAGCAGAATGTTACGCGTTTTATTACTTTCGTTTCCGCCCAGAGGTATATAAACATAATCTTTTATGAAGCGAGAGAGAGTCATATGCCATCTGGTCCAAAAGTCAATAATCGAGGTAGCTTTATAAGGAGAGTTAAAGTTCAAAGGCAAAGTAACTCCCAACATCATACCTACGCCTAACGCCATTTCAGAATAGGCTGAGAAATCAAAATAAATTTGTAGACTATAGGCTAACGTAACAAACCACGTATCAACTGTACTAAAAATTTCAGGGTTAACGTAAAATGGATCTACAATAAGAGCCATACGATCGGCGCATATAACTTTTTTAAATAGCCCTAGGCTGAAAATTGCAAAACCACGTCCTATATCTTCCCATGGGATTGTTAGGGTTAACATTCTCTGGAGTTTATCCTTATATTCTTCATAGTAATAAATAGGCCCTGCTAAAAGACGAGGGAAAAAAGCAATAAAAAGAAGGTAATCACGTAATGAAAATGGAGATTTCTTACTTTTCTCAGAAAAAGAAATATAAGAGAGAAAAGTAATTTGTTCAAATGTATAAAAAGATATCGCTAGCGGCATTAACCCAGTAAATAAATACTTAAAATAAGATAAATATAAAATATTTAACAATACAAGTAAATAAAAAAAATATTTCGGGGATTTTTCTTCCGTACGCAATTTTTGAAGAATCAATGCACCAAATGCATTTCCTATAACTGAAAACAAAAAAATAATAAGATGCAGAAAACTACCAAAAAAAATAGCGCCACACATGAGCAGATAAATATAACGTCCTTTTGCATTTAGCAAATAATACAAGGGGAAAGCAAACATGAGCAAAGCAAAAAAAGCATAAGAATTAAAAAGCATTAAAAACCTCGATTTATTTCTTTAATAATTACGAATTTTTACAGAAATATTATATAGTAATAAAATTTTATTTATATTTCATAATATAAAAAGTGTAACTAGCAAAATCAATCTGCTTTTTATAAGTAAACGAGCCTCACAACTCTATACTCATAGTCTTGCATTTACCAAAGTAAGATGCATCTTTATTGGAAAACAGCACCTTTTTTGATGATTTTAATACCCTTACTCTACGGTTACAGACTTAGCTAAATTACGAGGTTGATCTACATCCGTACCCATAAGAAGGGCTGTATGATAGGCTAAAAGCTGAAGAGGTATTGTATAGATAATAGGGGCTGTAAGTGCTGTTGTCAGGGGTAAAATTAACAAATCAATAGGTAAGGTCCCTAAATATTGGGCTCCTTTTTTATCTGTAAGCACAATGACAGGAGCTCCACGAGCAATAACTTCCTGAAGATTAGCCGCTGTCTTTTCAAAGAGATCATCAAAAGGAGCAATAATAACAACAGGAACATTTGTATCAAGAAGAGCAATGGGACCATGTTTCATTTCACCTGCAGCAAAACCTTCTGTATGAATGTAACTGATTTCTTTTAACTTAAGAGCACCTTCTAAAGCCAAAGGAAAATTCGTTCCTCGTCCAAGAAAAAGAACATCCCTGGCTTTAGCAAGTTTTTGAGCAAGAACTTTTACAGGAGCTTCTAGTGAAAGAACTTCTTCACACAATGCAGGAAGAAATCTCAAGCTTAAGATCATTTCCTCGAAGGAAGATTCATCTATGAAACCACGCTTACGAGCAGATTCAAGAACAAGAAGAGCAAGCACAGTCAGTTGTGTTGTAAAAGACTTTGTGGAAGCCACCCCAATTTCGGGTCCTGCATGCGTTAAAAGAACTGCATCTGATTGGCGTGTAATAGAGCTCTCGGGTACGTTGACAATAGATACAATTTTTTGACCTTGAGATTTTGTATATTCAAGAGCCGCCAAAGTGTCGATCGTTTCTCCTGATTGAGAAATGAAAAGGCTAAGTCCATCCTTGCAAAGGGGAGGAGCTCGATAGCGAAATTCTGAAGCCACATCAATGTCTACAGAAAGACGCGCAATTTTTTCAAACCAATATTTGGCAACAAAACCCGCATAATAGGCTGTTCCACAAGCAGAAATTGTTAGCCGAGAAGTTGACTCCCACGGCAAAGAAGATAGATTAAGAGCCCCCTCACCTAGAAAGGATTGAAGGGTCTTTTCAATAACGTGAGGTTGCTCGTAAATCTCTTTCAACATGAAATGATCATACGATCCTTTACTAACAGCACTATCATTAATAAGACTTTGTTGGATCCGCCTTTCAATAGGTTGATCATTTTTATCATAAATAGAAACTCCTTCTGGGGATAATACAGCCCAATCCCCATCTTCAAGATAGCAAATTTTTTGAGATAAAGAGACAAGAGCGATAGCATCAGACCCTAGATACATTTCACCCTTTCCATAACCAATAGCAAGTGGACTTCCCCCCTGACGTGCGGCAATTAATAGGTTATCATAGCCTGTAAATATAATCACAAGAGCAAATGCTCCCTTCAAATTTTTTAAAGCTTTTGCTACCGCTTCTTGAGGAGTAAGTCCTTTATCCAAATAATGAGCGATAAGATGTGCCACAGCCTCTGTATCGGTTTCACTTTCAAAAATATAGCCCTTTGCTTCTAGGTCTTGACGTATTTCCCCATGATTTTCGATAATTCCATTATGAACCAAAGCAACTTTGGGATTTCCATGAGGATGAGCATTTAATTCAGTAGGTTGACCATGAGTTGCCCAACGCGTATGGCCTATGCCATTAAAGCCTGGAAGAGAGGTTTTTAACAGTTTTTCCTTAAGCTTAATCAATTTTCCTTCTGCACGTAATCTTTGGATTTTTCCTTTAAATATCGTAGCTATACCTGAAGAGTCATATCCCCTATATTCAAGTTTCTCAAGACCACGAACGAGTCTTTGATCAACAGGTTGATTTCCAACAATTCCAATAATTCCACACATTAATTAAAATCCTTTCTTTGACTATGCTTTCGTCTCAACTTATCGGCCCCTTCTTTGAGGATTTTTTGATGACTCCGCGCTATCGTTAAAGCCCGACTTTCAACATCTTGAGTGATAACACTCCCAGCCCCCACAACAGCATAATCTCCAATCGATACTGGAGCCACCAAAGAACTGTTAGAGCCAATAAAAGCTCCTTCGCCAATTTTGGTTTTGGACTTATTAAATCCATCATAGTTACAGGTGATTGTTCCAGCTCCAATGTTAGCTTTTTCACCAATATACGTATCTCCAATATAGCTTAAATGCTTCGCTTTTGCTTTAGATCCAAAAGTAGATTTTTTAACTTCGACAAAATTACCGATTTCTGCCTTTTCTGCTAAATGAACTTTATCACGCAGATGAGCAAACGGCCCTACAATAGCATATGGGCCTATATGGGCATCACTCAGTTTACAAAAAGACAAAATTTCAGCACCCTTTTCAATCTCAACGCCAGGGCCTAACACCACAAAAGGGTGAAGTTTAACATCAGTTGCTAATTTTGTGTCATAACTAAAGTATACAGTCTTAGGGTCTATGAGGGTTGTTCCTTCCTCCATTGCTTTATTTCGCCATTGTTTTTGGAGAAATTTCTCTGCTTGAGCAAGATCTTGACGCGTATTAATACCTAAAAATTCTGACGTCTCTCCTTCTACAACGGCACAAACATACCCTTTTTGGCGAGATATTTTTACAAGATCTGGAAGATAATATTCCTTATTCGCATTGTTAGCTGTCAAAGCTGAGAGAAGGGATTCTAAAAGATCACCACGCACAAGGACAACACCTGAATTACATAAAGGAATATCCCTTTGGTCAGGAGCTAAATCTTTATCTTCAATGACTTCTTCTAACTCACCGCTTTCGTTGAGAACAAGACGTCCATAGTTTTTTTTATCTTTAGGCCGCATTCCTAATAAAGTGACAGCTATCTCAGGACGATTATAAGCCATCGCCAACATTTGATCTAAGGTTTTTTTCTGAATGAGAGGCGTATCACTGGCAAGAATAAGAACGTATCCCTCAGGTTTTAAGTAAGGAAGAGCCCACTTAACAGCATCACCCGTTCCTTGCGCGGGGTGTTGCACAACAGTTTTATGGACAAAAGGGGTCTGGATATCTTTCAAAAAGGGACTCACGACTAAAACAAGCTCTTGAGGAGTCATTCGATGGGCTAAGTCAAGAACATAATGTAAGACCGGACGTCCTCCCAATGGATGGAGAATTTTAGGGAGATCTGACTTCATTCGTGTCCCATGGCCCGCAGCCAAAACAACAATTTGCAGCTTTTTCATCATCTTTTTAATTTAATTAATTAAGTACAAAACATATATCATAGGTAATAATAATCTGCTAGATCCTATCGCATCGAAGACATAATAAAAATCTTTCTATGTTTTGTTTTCTCTTGTTTTTATGTCATAGTATGAAAGTAACACATTGAAAGGAAAAAAAATGGTTGATAAAAAAGCAAACGGTACCGCAGCACCAGAAACTCAAGTACAGGCTCCTCTTGTTGTCAATGCTCAATATGTAAAAGATCTTTCCTTTGAAAACCCGGCTCCTTTGGCTAACATTATGAATAATGAAGAGAGGCCGTCCATTTCAATCCATATTGAAGCCCAGGCCCATAACATAGCTGAACAATCTTTTGAAGTCGTATTACGCATTCGGGTAGATGCAAAAAGGAAAGAAGCACAAGTCTTTTTATTGGACTTAGAGTATGCGGGCGCCTTTACGATTGGAAGCGAAGTCCCAGAAGAATATATTCGTCCGATTCTTATGATTGAGTGCCCTCGTATTCTATTCCCCTTTGCACGTAATATTGTTGCTATGACAACGCAAGAAGGCGGTTACCCTGCCCTACTTTTAACACCGGTAGATTTCGCAGATTTGTATCAACGTCAAGCTGCACAGGAACCCGCCCAAGAAGAAAAAACACAACAGGATAAAGCTAGCGATCAAGAAATCATACAATAGCCTCAGAGGGCTTCACGCCCCTGAGATTTCCTCATTTCAAAGCTTAAAAGCCTTCGTCAACAACTTACGTACTTACCTAATGACTAACATTTTTCTCAAAAAGAATTTTTTGAAAAGTCTTTATGAAGATATAAAGATCGAAAAAAAAAGACTGTTTTTCGGCATACTCCTTGTCCCATTGAACCTTTTCTGGAATAGGAAGAGAATCGCGCCCATTAATTTGTGCCCATCCAGTGAGGCCTGGGATCAGAAGATGTACACCTAGGCTTGTTCTGAGGGCGATGAGATCATCTTGGTTAAAAAGAGCAGGCCGAGGACCCACAAAGCTCATATCACCTTTTAGAATGGACCACAGCTGTGGTATCTCATCAAGGGATGTTTTTCTTAAAAATGGGCCTACTGAAGTTAGGTAGCAATTGGCATTTTCCATTAAATGAGTCGGCAGTGCAGGTGTACCAACCTGCATTGTTCGAAATTTAGGCATTTTAAAGATGATATTGTTTTTTCCGACGCGGTTTGACCAATAAAAAATAGGTCCTTGTGACGTTAATTTAATTAAAAATATTATAATTACAATAACAGGGATCAAAAAAATAAAAATTACAGACGCAACAATAAGATCAAATATTCTTTTCATAACCTTAATCCTAAACTCCATTCCAATTCAATGCAAATGACATTAATGCTTATAATATATAATATCAATTTTTTTAAAAATAAGGTTCCCCAAAAATGATGTTTTCATTTACAAGTTAATTATGTATTAATCTTCCAATGAATTTTGTTCAATTATGATGAGGAATAATGAAATGAACATTCTTGTCACGGGCGCAAATGGCTTTGTAGGCCGCGCCTTATGTGAGCACCTTTCACGTCAAGGATTAAAAGCTTATGGCCTTCTTCGCAAAGCTCAAGAGGGTTTAAACGTAAAGAACCAATTTATTGTGAAAGATTTTATCAATCATTCCGATTGGGGGTCAATTCTCAAAGGAATAGATGGGGTAGTTCATACAGCAGGCCTTGCCCATGCAAAAGGTCGGCCTGATAAAGACTATTACGATATTAATACGGAAATTACAAAAAAACTGGCTTTAGAATGTGTAAAACATAAGGTAAAACGGTTTGTGTATATAAGTTCTATTTCCGTATATGGAATTTCTTCTTCTCGAGAAATTATTACTCACTCAACTCCCCACAACCCAAGTACACCTTATGGTCATTCCAAATTATTGTCAGAAATATTTTTGCAAAAGTTGTACGAAAAAGATGCATTAGATATCGTCATTATACGCCCCCCCTTGATTTATGGAGAAAATGCCCCTGGAAATATTGATCTGCTATTAAAAGCTATCAAATACAATCTACCTTTACCATTTTCTGGCGTACAAAATCTAAGGAGTATGATATATATAAGTAACCTTTGTGATTGTTTAATAAGATGCGTCATTGACCAAGAAGCACCAGGAAATACTTTTCTTGTTAGTGATTTTAAGGATGTTTCAACAGTTACTGCTATTAAATCTTTGGCAAAAGGGTTAAATAAACATCCAAAGCTATTCCCCTTCCCTTTGATAATTCTTGATTATGCACTTAAAATTCTAGGTAAAGAAGAAATGCTTCAAAAAATTACGGGATCCTTACAGCTCGATATTAGCCATATCCAACAAGTGCTTGGGTGGACTCCCCCTTTTTCCGTGAAAGAGGGATTAGAAGAAACGGCTAAACTTTATAATCATAAGAGTGCCTTAAAAGAAAATAGATAAAATACACCGCGGCAAACCACCGGGGTATTTAGAACACACAACTGAATTAGATTGCGTCACAAGCGGCGGGAAATAGAACCTGAAGAGATTAAAAACAAGTCAACTTTTTACAAAAAATTATTTTTCTCTAAATATGCCATTTCTTTTCTTCTGCTACCAAAGCTGAGATAATTAGCCTCAATTCTCTAATAGCGTTAGGTCAAGAGGTTTGTCCTTATTTTTTCCTATATTTTTCATGAGATTAGAGATGTATAAAAACACAATCCAACGTTATCATTCCATTATTAATACAGGCGCTATTATTGAACATGATGTTTTCATTGGAACTTATTGCCATATAGTCTCCCGGATCGATTATCACAGGAGGTACGCATGTGCATGAAGGTGTCTTTTAGGGGTTAGCACTAAAATTATCCTTAATAAAAAGATCGGTGAGTGGGGAATTATTGGAGCTTGGTCCGTTGTTCTGAATGATATTCCTGCTTATTCAAAAGCTTATGGCGTTCCTTGCCAAATTATGGCAGCACTTGAGCCAGATCTTTTTTAAGAGTGAACCTTATCTGAACTGACAAAAGTGGATAGTCGTGCATGTGTCTAATTAAGCGAATCAAACAAAAAATATTTGAGGAAACTACGCTTGTCTACGCAAACTTAGGAACAATTCGAAAAATATTTCAACCGCAAAACAGATGTTCGTCTAAAAGTTGATAGGAATAAGCTAAAAATTCGACCGTTAAGAAGCTATATTGAAGTTTGAAGGAAGAAGATCTAAGGGATGAGAGTAGAAATTTCTTCCTAAGACGAGGGTTAAAATAAAAACAAAAAGATTCCTAAATCAGCAAATCAAGAGTCTGAAGTTGTGACTGACACCTGGGGAAACAGTATTAATCTTGTCACCTAACGTTCTCTTGAGATCATTTCGACCTCCTCTTGAAAAAGCTTGCAGCTCTGCCTCCCCTGATTCAATTCCTCCTCCCAATGGTACACGACCCAGGCATATACGTATGTTTAACTAACAAAATACTGTTATCTCGAAGGATAATGGCTCAAACTTCCATCGTTTTTTTGAAAAAAGAGCATAAATAATTTTTTTAATTTTCCAATAAACTTTGATTGTCCGTTTTGGACACAAACCAAAAACAATTATAAATCATAAAGACGAATTTCACGTTCTAAATCCTCTTGATTTGAAAGAGCAGAGTGATTAAGGTCTCACGGGTGCCCGCTTGGTGGAATGGTAGACACAACAGACTTAAAATCTGTCGGCCTTCGGTCGTGCCAGTTCGAGTCTGGCAGCGGGCACCAAGTAAAATGCTTGAGTTTTTGGAGATCCATTCAAAAAGCTCTTTTTGCATTGTCATCAAGTTGTCATCTTTAGACACAAAACCCTGTCCCACCTAAATTAATTTGTATTTACACTGTCGTTCAAAGCTATTTAAAGCTTTTGCATAATGACATATGAATAAATTCCTAAAAAAATGGCCTTAAAGTCAAACCTAAGAATTTTAAGACAGTAAAAAACCAATATAAAATACTCTTAAATGCATGATTTATAAAGAATATATGCAGAATTATGACGATAAATTAAATAGTTTCAGGTGTTGGCAGAAAAATTTATTTGATTTTTTATTTCTTATAGCAGTAACATTCAATTAGGTAAAATCTAAGTGAGGTTCAATCGTTGCTGCATGGGAATTGCCAAGGACTTTAAAATTATTTTAAAACCTACTTTATTATGGATATCTGCTTTTGTATCCTTCTCCCTTGTGCCTGTTGTTTCCTATGTTTTTATTGAGCATCAGAGATATCTAGCAGCTTATCAAGCTACTCAACAGTTAGAATTGAAGACGCTTCAGCAAAAAACGTTACTAGCCTTAGAGAATCTCAAAAAACTCTCTCGGTTGACAGTCACACGCATTATCGCCTCTCATGGCGATGTTAAGCGCATTCAAAACATTTTGAGCTCTGTACCGCGTTTAAACCCAAATGGTACCCTCCCAAAAATCCAAAAAGTTTTCTACAATAAACTTTCTCCTCCCCAGATGGTTATCACTTTATTCGGATCTTTTCCTCTTTATTCTCAATCCGCACCCGACGTCCATGTTGCAGACAAAGAAACAATTATTACCATTGATGAAAATGTTGTTGTCAGTAAAACAACGGTTTTTAGTGAGAGAGATACTTTAGAGGGGATTTTGGAAATTCAAATTGATCCTATAGATTTTAAAATCTTTTTAGGGAATATGGAAACCGTGACTTTAAATCCTCCGCAGCTTTCTAAGAATGAAGAAAGTAATCTTCTTCAAAAAACTCCCTTTTTCATTTATGCAAGGGTACCTAATAATTTTTGGAGTTTTGTCTTTGTTAACCAGGAACGCTACGCTTTTTTTTATTATTTTACTACTTTTGGTATTATTCTCATCGTCTCCTGCGCTTACATTATTAACATGCGTAATAAAAATGCTCACAAAACTAAGCAAGAAGAGCTTGAATCTACTCTTTTAAAATCAACTACAGAAAAAAACTGCTTAAAAGAACAGCTCTTAGCCAGCCACCAGGATTATAAAAGTTCTCAAGCTTCCTATGAATCTTACATAAACCATCTTCTAAGCTTGATCAAACGACAAAATGGACAAGCTGGTTATATCACAAACACTCTCAGCGTTGTAGAACAGTCTCTCAAAAACCCCAAGAGTTCTTACTCAAAAAAAGATCAAGTTGAACTTATTGAATCATGCCTGAAAGTTGGAGAATCGCTATCCAGTGGTTTGGTATCAAAAGTAAAAAATGTTCCTATAGATCTAAGAGCCTTACTTGAGGAGGTTCAATCTCTTTTTGCCGAGAAAATTTATAAACTACAAGTAACTATCAATCTTGTTTGTTCTAAGAATTTGAATTTCCAGGGAGATCCTCTTTTTACAAAATTTATTGTGATGAATATTATGGGTAAATCCATTCATAGCCTTTCTGAAAATGGAAAGGCTTCAATTATAGTCAAGAAGGAAGTTGATGCTCTTGAACTTGAGGTTCAAGACAATGGTTATCCCCTTGAAGATACAACGGAAGGGCTTATGAAAAGATATCCAGCTCTTTTTGTAAAGGAGGATGTTTTTCAAGACTTGTGCAAGGACAATGGTTTGAAATATGAAACCTCAAGAGCTGAGAACGGTTTGAATATCACAAGGGTCGTGATTTCAAGCTCTCTTGCAGAAACATCTTTCCCTAATGTTATTCCGCTTTTTCCCTCATAAAGTCGTATGGATTTTTATTCTTATGTTGATCTTTCCCTTAAGGAGCTGGGCTGTTTCAATTCCCTCTGTATGGAATGTTCCTGCCGAGAATTACAACTTTGTTGGGAGAGATGAAATCCTGTGTAACATAGCTGAGCTTTTTAAAAATGCGCCCTTAAAAACAGCTGTTCTCTCTGGACCTTCAGGCTTTGGTAAGTCTCAGATCGCAAAACACTATATTTATAAGAGCTATCCTCAGTATGACATTGTATGGTGGTTTAAAGGAAATCAATATCTTGAACCACAATTTGAGGAATTCGCTTTAGAATTAGGGGCATTTTTAGGTTTAGAGCTTGAAGGAAAAATTAAAGCCATTGACCACGGTCGGCTCATTAATATTATCAAGGGGGCTATAAGAAAAAAGAGGCTTAAATGCCTCCTTATTT
>JAGONT010000043.1 GCA_017992885.1 Alphaproteobacteria bacterium | reverse complement strand
ACATCAATGCCAAGAATATTAGTCATGGTACCCCCATTTTATTACTCATAGTAAACTCCATTTTCTTCCAGATATACGATCTGCCTTCTCTTAGGCGACCTAGCTACCGTTCGAAATAAGAATTAATCAATTACAACCGGCTAAAGCCGGTGGTTTGAGTTAACGCTTGCAAAGCAGATTATAAGGGTAAACCCTAAAACTCTGATATTCTGAAGTCAGTTAGCGTATCATAGTTTCTGTAAATTGGATTTAAGGCGATAAACAGCGTAAATCATTTTCTGATCCTCACCAAAACAAAGGAGAAAGAAAATGATTTACATGAAGGATAATAACGAGCTGAGCTCAGTAATGGAAATAATAAATAGGGAGGGTCTGGATGGGCTTTCGCAAGCTGTTGAAATTATTCTCAATGAAGCGATGAAAGTTGAGCGTTCACAACACTTAAAGGCTGTACCCTATGAAAGAACAGAAGATCGTGTTGGGTATGCAAATGGCTTTAAGCCTAAGCAAATAAAGAGCCGTGTTGGCCAGCTGAATGTGAATGTTCCCCAAGTTAGAGAAAGCGATTTTTATCCATCTTCCTTAGAGAAAGGGATGCGTTCTGAAAGAGCGTTGAGAGCAGCGTTAGCCGAAATGTATGTGACAGGAGTTTCTACTCGTAAAGTCGAGAAAATTACCCAGAAGTTATGTGGATTATCGGTCACCTCATCAGAGGTCAGTAGAGCGACGAAGCTCCTTGATGAGGAAATGACTCAATGGCGGGAAAGATCTTTAGGGCCGTGTAGGTATGTTTATTTTGATGCTCAATATGAAAAGCGACAGGAAAAAGGGTGTATCCTTGATATGGCTGTTCTGACGGCGATAGGAGTTAATGAAGAAGGAAAAAGGCAAGTATTGGGAATTTCTATCTCTGCCTCAGAAGCAGAAGTTCATTGGCGGGAGTTTTTCTCCTCTCTTATAAAGCGTGGATTGCAGGGGGTAGAGCTGATTATCAGTGATGCTCATGAAGGGCTAAAAGCTGCAAGAAAAAAAGTTTTTCCTGGAGTGAAATGGCAACGCTGCCAGTTTCACCTTCAACAAAATGCCCAAGCTTATGTGCCAAGAATAGGACTGCGTAAAGAAGTGTCCAGTGACATACGAGCCGTCTTTAATGCACCAAATGAGAATGAAGCACAACGATTACTAAACATGACCGTTGAAAAATACAAGCAGGTAGCTCCTAAGCTCAGCCAATGGATGGAGAACAATATTCCTGAAGGCCTTGCTGTTTTCCAGTTCCCAGAGGAACACAGGAAAAAAATAAGGACAACAAATGGCTTAGAAAGGGTGAACAGAGAAATTTATAGGAGGACAAGAGTAGTCTCTATCTTCCCCAATGAGGACGCTTGTTTAAGACTTGTATCTGCTATCTTGATGGAGATTCATCAAGATTGGGCTACGGAAAGAAAATATTTGAACTTGGAGGACTAAAAACTCAAAAATAGAGGGTCAGATAAATTTACAGAAAAATTGTTGCACTATCCTGAAGTCATCCTTTTTGTGATGTTCTTCTTGTTGCTCAATGTAACGCTGAACATCTTCTGTGTTGACATTTCCAACGGTTACCACAAAATACCCCCTCGCCCATAGATGCTGGCCCCAATATTGTTTTCTCAAATGCTCGAATTATTGAAGCATTTTTCTGCTGCTTTTGCCTTTGATGTACTGCACAATCTTTGATACAGGGAGGCTTGGGGGAACTGAAATGAGTAAGTGTATGTGATCAGGGCTAAGGCTTCCACTTACAATATCCACGTAATTTGCCGCACATATTTCACGAATTAGTTCTCGAGCCCTTGTAGCAACCTGCCCCGTTAATATCCGATATCTATATTTCGTGCAAAATACGATATGATACTTGAGGTCATATAGGCTATGTGATCCGCGTCGATATTCCATAAAAGGAATGATACTGAAGTATTCGCCTCAAGGCGAGGGTGTTAACCCTATCCCACTAAGCTACATAAAGGAGAGAAATGAGCTAGCATTAAAGCGATCTTCCAGTAGAGACCAGGTATGGACTCACTCTATTTCCCTCTATTTAGAGTCAAGGTTATCGTCTCTAAACATACTATTCAAGATATCTGGTATGGGCTGAACAACTTTAAGAAGCATCAATAACGAGGCAAGATCACTTTCTTTCTGCTCTTTTCTTCAAAGGGGTCTCGTTCTAGTCTTTGTTGACTATTAGCTTCTCTAAAATTCGCGTTGTTCTCAATCTTATTTGTTTCAAATCACCGGTGTGGTCCTCAACAACAGTTTAAACAAGTTGACGGCATGGGTAAAAATAGTTATACAGTTTTCTGCAATTAGAGAAGGCTTAAAATGGTTCAAGCAAAATCACTTACTTATTTGTTAAGTAAAATATTATTGTTATATCTATTTGTAATAACGTCCTTTGTATTGCATTCTTTTGCGCTAGAATCTGCAGCAAACGAAAATAATCATAAAATAATAAAAGAATTCACTTTAGATAAAAACATAAGAAAAGAATTTGAAGTTATGGTAGAGCATACTCTTATTGATCCTTATGAGAATCCTCACATATATTCAGGTATTGCAGGAAAAACGCTGGAAAAACTCTTGCCTAATGAGTTAAAAAAAGAGATAAGACTTATGGATGAGGGAGGAGCCGATTTAATCATTATTCATAATTTCCCAATTGATTCCCATATACCAATAACTCCAAAAGATAGTACAAGGCCTCCCTCTAAGTTTTTATCGGATTCAAATCTTGAAAATGCAAAAGGGTTTGTTAGTGAAGCATCCATACTTGGACTTGGTTATTTTCTAGATGCGGCTCCATTTTATAAAAAAGAAGAAAAGGATGGGACAGTTATTAATCAAATCATTTCTATAAAAAATGATCAGTATAAATCTCAACGTTCGAGTTATGGATCAAGCCTTGAGCTTTTTCCTCATACTGAAAATGTTTATCAAGTGCCTCCTTTAAAATATTTCACACTTTTATGTCTTCGGGGGGATCCAAAAGTTGCAACAAGTCTTATATTTTTCGATGATATGCTCTCTTATATTAAGAAACTATACCCTCAGAATACGCAAAAAATAATAAGAATAATGAAACAACCCCTTTTTATAATGTCATCGGGTCCAAGTCATGGAAATTCAAAATCCCAATCAATACTTCCTATCATTGAAAATACGGAGAAAGGCGAAACTATTTTTCGTTTGAATTTAAATCCAGAGCGCACAGTTGGAACTACGCCTGAAGCAGAAGAAGTCGTTACATTATTGCGTAAGGTAATTACTTCCAAAGATTTTAGAGAAAGGTATTACAAGCGAATTTATCTTAGTGAAGGGGATCTTATTTTATTTAATAATTGGAGGGTTATGCATGCCAGAGATGCCTTTGAAATTGATCCAAAGTATTGGCGTTGGTTGCAAAGATGTTATTTTAGAAAATAATAGGCATTCTTTAAGATAGCTACAGTGGAAAACTAAATATATAATTTATAAAGCAATGTCTTATTAACATTAAAGTTAAATTTTCTTCTTAGGAGGATAAAAGGAGTAATACGATGAGGAAATTTTCCCAAATTATTTTTTTAATGGTAACAACTACAACCCTTCAAGCAAATCCTGGGTTAGAGGAAGAGGATTCTTCTATCCTACTAAATACTGCAAAAGCACTTGGTAAGCCTAAGCACATACGCAGCGAAATAAGCTTTTCTCAAGGCGTCATTTCGGGATGTACAGCTGGTGTATTGGATGTAGTTATTAATCATCCTCTTTGGGCAATAAAAATTATGATGCAAAATGGAGAATCTCTAAGTTTTAAACCCCAAAGCTTATATCGGGGGCTAGTATCAAATACACTAACTATGATTCCTCTTACAGCCTCTAGAGTAGCTATAAGTTCCTTCTTACAAAAAAAATCCCATAATGCTCATGAAGATGATTCTCCTACAAAAATGATTCTTTCATCTTTCGTTGGCGGGATGTTCCCTTCACTCTTTGGGGGTCCCACTGAGCTTTTAAGAAATTTAGAACACAAAAATAAGATGACTTTTAGGGAAACATATAGAAATTACATAGATAAGAAAGGGTATATACGTTTATTTCGTGGAACACCTGGCGTTGCAATTCGTGATGGAATTTATACAACTTCTTTTTCTGCTCTTACTCCATTAATCAGAAACTATTTTGAAAAAGAACGAGGTATTGGAGCGGATATTGCACCGTTATTCGCAGGAGTAACTTCAGGATTAATTGCTGCTGTTGCATCCCATCCCTTCGATACGATCAAAGTTATTCAGCAAGCTCGCTCTATGGAACAGGATTTAAGCATGTTAAAAACGATAAAGTTGTGCTATGAAACTGAAGGCAACAGCTGGATTAATACTACAAAAAGAATTTTTCGCGGAATGGTACCTCGTGGGATTAGAACTATTTCTGGTGTAGTAGTTATATCAAATACTACATCTTATCTTAATAGTTTCTTTGATAAGTTAAATAATGAATAGAGATGTTTAAAACAGGGGGTAAATAAAAATGTTTAAAGCAGGGAAAAATTCGATATATAAAGAACTTGGAATTCAACCAGTTATTCATGCAGGGGGAACAAAAACGACTCATGGAGGAACAAAATTATCTTATGAAGTCATACAAGCTATGAATTTGGCTGCAGAGTCTTTTGTTGATGTTCTAGAATTAAATCGGAAAATTGGACAATATATAGCAAAAATAACTGGCGCAGAAGCTGGGATGGTTACAAGTGGTGCTGCAAGCGGAATGGTACTATCTGCTGCAGCATGCATGACAGGTAATTGTTTATCTTCAATTAAAGCGCTTCCTAATACATTTGGTTTAAAAAACGAGATTATAACTCAAAAAATCCATTGTGGGGATTACACAAATATCTATACTTTTTCAGGGGCAAAACTTAAAGAAATTGGAAATATTAATTCATGCCATATACAAGAACTTGAAAGTGCAATTACAGACAAAACTGCTGCCATCGCATACTTATTTGGGCCCCGCATATATCCTGTCGGGTTAAGTTTAGAAGAAGTTGTAAAAGTAGCAAAAAAAAATGGCATACCAGTTATAGTGGATGCAGCAGCGATGTTGCCCCCCTTAGAAAACCTTAAGAAATATATAAATATGGGAGCTGATCTTGTTACAATAAGTGGAGGCAAGTTTATCAATGGTCCGCAGTCCACTGGTATACTTTTTGGAAGAAAAAATCTGATAGAAGCAGCGCTGGCAAATGCTAGTCCTAATTATGCTATTGGGCGCCCCCATAAAGTTTCAAAAGAAAACATGGTAGGCATTTATACAGCTCTTAAAAGACTCGAAACATTAGATGTTAAAGAATTAATACAATGTTATATTGATAGACTAAATGTAGTTAAACAACTTATAACTGAGATTAAGAACATAACAGTAGAAATAATGCAGGATGCATTTAATTATTCTATCCCAGTGCTAATAGTAAAGTTTAATAATAATTGGGATGGACTTGAGCCGAAAGATATTTTAAGAGAATTGATAAATGGAAATCCTCCTATATTTTTACAATACTTTAAAGGTCTTCAGCACTTAGTGGTAAATCCAATTAGCTTGTCTGACGATGAACTTGAACCCTTAGGACAAAGAATCAACGAAGTCCTTAAGCTCAAAGGAAAGAAGAATGCACTTACTTCATGAGTATTTTATTAAAAGTTCTGAAAAGTACCCTAAAAATGATGCCATAATTTTTGATAATTATTCTATTTCTTATGAAATTTTACATGAAGAAATAAAAATTTGGGCAGGCAATATTAATGAGTTTTTTGATAACATTAGTAACGTTAAACTAAAAAGAATAGGAATTTTAGGGCGCAAAAGCCTTCCAGTTTATGCTGGAGAATTAACTTCCTTGTTTCTAGGAGCAGCTTTTATACCCCTTAATCCTAGATTTCCAATCGAAAGACTTATTTCTATTTTAAAAATTTCAAAACCAGAAGTGATAATTGTCGATAATGCTTCCATTGACTGCTTATTAAAAGTGCTTAAAAGTGAAGATGTTAATCCTTCTCTCCTTTTTTTGCCTGAATGCGACTGGAAAATACCTTTAATAAAGAACATAAAAACAATAAATAAGATAAATATAGATTCCCAAAAAAAACTTGAGAATTTCTGTGTTGTATCTGAGAATAACCACGCATATATTATGTTTACTTCTGGTAGTACGGGAAACCCTAAAGGCGTTCCAATTAGTCATAAGAATGTAGCAAGTTTTATCAAATATAACAAAAATATATACGATTATGAACCAAATGATAGATTTACCCAATTTTTTGAACATACATTTGATTTATCAATATTTGACATTTTTATGCCTTTATCTATAGGGGCAGCTTTATGTGTTCCTAAAGATCTTGATATTACTTCTCCTAGATCTTTCTTGGAAAAAAATAAGATAAGCATATGGTTTTCTGCTCCTTCAGCTTTAAGTATGTATAGAAACAACTCTATTTTATCAAAAAATGAGCTATCTAACATTAAGTTATCTTTATTTTGCGGGGAAATATTAGACTCGAATTTAGTAAATTATTGGTTTGATGTTTGTCCCTATACTATAATTGAAAATCTATACGGCCCAACGGAATTAACAATTAGTTGCGCCCGCTACAGATGTAATAGAAATGGTGAAAATTTAAATTACCATGGAGGTGTAGCTATAGGTAATACCTATCCTCATTTAAGTTATACACTTAAGAATCCAGAAATAGCAGACGATGGTATGCTAATGGGAGAGCTTTGTGTTTTAGGTGATCAACGTTTTGATGGTTATCTTGATCTTACTAATAATAAAAATATTTTTTATAGAGAAAAAATAAATAAATACACAAAAGAATACTACAATACAGGGGATATTGTTAAAGTTGAAAAGGATATTATATTTTATGTTGGTAGAAAAGATGAACAGGTAAAGATCAATGGTTTTAGAGTTGAAGTTTTAGAGGTAGAAAACACACTAAAAAATATTTTATTTCAGGAAGCTGTTGTAATTCCGTGGCCTTTTGAAAATGGTCAATGCAAAGGGTTATGCGCTTTTATTCTATCTTCCTCAATAGATCAAAAAGCACTAACAAATCAGTTAAAAGAAACCTTACCATATTATATGATACCCAAAAATTTCCATGTAGTTTCTACATTTCCACTTAATTCTAATGGCAAAATTGATAAAAAATTACTGCGTAATCTTCTTAAATAAGGCTAAAACAAATGCACAATAACCATATAAATCACTTTACAATAGAAAATAATAAATATTATTATATAGATATAAAAAAAATAATAGACATAAAAAAAATTCCATATAGTAAAATAGTTTTATATGAAAATTATCTATTTCAAAAATTATCTTTTGCTAAAAATCAAAGAGAATTCTCTGATTTAATTAATAACACTAAAGAAACAATTTCTTTCAAACCACATCGCATCCTCATGCAAGACTATACGGCAATTCCATTGTTAGTTGATTGGTTGGCATTTCATGAGCGTCTTTTAAATATCAGTCCTAGCAATCAATCTCTTAGCTTTCAACCAAGTATTCCAATAGATATTGTTATTGATCATTCCCTTCAAACAGACAAAGTAGGAACTTCAGATTCATCCAAGTTTAATCTTGAGACAGAGTACAAAAGAAATGAGGAACGATTTAGGTTTTTGAAATGGATAGGAAAAAAGTTTGACAATATTAATATAATTCCACCAGGATATGGGATATGTCACCAAATAAATTTGGAAAACCTTTCAAGAGTTGTTATTTCAAAGCCTCATAATGGAATACCCGTTCTTATGAGCGAAAATATTATTGGTACTGATAGCCATACTACAATGATAAATGGCCTTTCAATACTGGGGTGGGGAGTTGGAGGATTAGAAGCAGAAAGTGTAATGCTAGGAGAGCCTATATTAATAGATTTTCCTAAAGTAGTTGGCATATTGCTAAAAGGGAAATTAGATAACAGAATACATATTACCGATGTATCTTTATATCTTGCCGAAAAATTAAGGAAGATAAACGTAGTTGGGAAGTTTCTCGAATTTGTAGGAGAAGGGATTAAAAATCTTCCTATACCTCATAGAGCAACTTTGACCAACATGACTCCAGAATATGGGGCAACTTGTTCTTATTTTCCTATTGATGCGCAAACATTAAGCTTTTTGAAAAATATAGGGAATCCCCCTCAACATATAAACTCCATAGAAAAATATGCAAAATGTCAAGGACTGTGGTATGAAGAGAAACATAAGAAGAATTATGATGAAATGCTTGAAATTGACCTGTCAGTTTTAAAACCTAGTGTTTCAGGACCAAGAAGGCCCCAAGACAGAATCAATTTAAATGAAGTTCCCAATAGCTTTATTAAAACTCTCGAAAACGTAGAAAATACTTATAATACGAACGATAAAATTAAAAATGGTGATATTGTTATTGCTTCTATCACAAGCTGTACTAATACATCAAACCCTGAAGTGATCTTTGCCGCAGCTCTTTTAGCCAAACGAGCTTATGAATTTGGTTTAACCGTTCCTTCTCATGTAAAAACCTCATTTGCGCCTGGTTCAACAACCGTTGAAAGGTATCTTAGAATCAGCGGTCTAATGGACTATATGGAAAAGCTTAGGTTTAATGTTATTGGTTATGGGTGTGCAACTTGTTCAGGGAATTCAGGTGATCTAAATCCAGATATTGAAAATGAAATTATAAATAAGAACTTATCTGTATGTTCAGTTCTTTCTGGAAATAGAAACTTTGAAGGAAGAATACATAGACTTATCAAAGCAAATTATTTAGCTTCTCCTCCTATAGTTATTGCGTATGCGTTAATGGGCAGTGTATTTAAAAATTTAGAAGAGGATATTTTTGGTGTATTTGATAAAAAAAATATTTTATTAAAAGATCTTTGGCCTACTAAAGAAAACATTGCTGAGTACATTAATAAATACGTGACAAAAAATATTTTTATCTCCAACAAAGAAAATAATAGCCATAGTGAAAAGCTATGGAGCGAGTTAAAAATTACACCTGGTGAAACCTACAAATGGGAAGAGGAAAGCACATATATAAAGAAGCCACCTTTTGTTTTTCAAAGTGAAAATAAAGAAAAAATTATAGTTAATGGAGGGAGAATCCTATTGATCCTTGGAGATAGCATAACAACGGATCATATTTCACCAGTAGGCGAAATACCCATTGAAAGTCCAGTAGGGCAGTACCTTGATTCTAAAAACATTAGCCAAAATAATTTTAATTCTTTGGGATCTCGAAGAGGAAATTATGAAATCATGGTGCGCGCTACATTTGGAAATATTCGCATCAAAAATGAAATTGATGGAGTTAAGGCTGGTCCTTATACTAGAGTTTTTCCGGAGCCTGAAGACGTTGGGATTTTTGAGGCAGCTATGAGGTATTCAAAACTAAATATACCAGTTGTTGTCTTTGCGGGCAAAGAGTATGGGGCAGGCTCTTCGAGAGACTGGGCGGCAAAAGGGCCGTACCTTCTTGGTATTAAATGCATAATAGCAGAAAGTTTTGAAAGGATACATCGTTCTAACCTTATAGGAATGGGAATATTTCCTTTTAAACTAATTCAGCCTTATACGAAAAGTTCTCTAAAATTGAATGGTAAAGAAATAATAACTATTAGATTTACTGAGGAAATAAAATTTAATGCCCACGCTGAATGTGAAATAGAAATAAATGGAATTAAAAAGGTTATTCCCTTGATCCTTGACGTATCAAATGAATATGAGGAGGATATTATTAAGGCTGGTGGGGTTTTTAATTTTTGCTTTAATAAAGCAAAAATTTCACTATCAATTTAAAAAAATATATTTGGTATTTTATATATAAAATAATATTAGGCTGTATTTTTTATAGAACACCATAGCATAATTAATGATATAGTTAAAAAAGGTATAATATAAAATATATGATAACTTTCTGTGCTAATCATTGTAGTAGCATACATAACTGAGAACAAACACAAACTGCGAATGGAAGCACTTATTGAAGACCCCGCTCCTTTGCTTATAACGTCTTTGAGAGCCAATGTAATACCTCCAGCTATTAAAAATGGCATGATCGCAGATATATAACACATAATAAAAAAATATGTATACTTAGTAGAATAAATAATTTCTTGTGCTACACATAAACTAAAAATGCTTAATAATACTAATGCATACATGCACAATGAAATTGTTTTTGTTATGGAAATTTTATCAATAATCTTTTTATATGCTACCGAAATCACAAAATTAATTACAAAAGGAGACATTTGAAAGATAATATATTCATAGCTTGATATTGAAAATTTTAAAAAATATATGAATGGAGCTTTAATGGCAAATCCCATAAAAAGACCTGCACTTATCCCACTTATAAATGAGAACTTTAAAATTTTCCAGTTAAAATCATTCTTATAAATATTAAATAGTTTTGGAATTATATTAATATAAAGCTGCGGTTTTCTTATGATATCCACTGGCAAAAAATAATAAAATAAAAGAAAACTAAAAATATAACTGAGAAATATAAAAACAAATCCTCCCTGCCAACCATAAATTTCGTTGAGTACAACACCAAAGGAAGGAGCAAAAATAAAAGCAATAATAAATGATAGTTCAACAATGTTTAACATTCGTGCCCTTTCATTTCCTGTATAATAATCAGCAATTATAGCAGTACCAATCACTCCTGTTACTCCTGAGCCCAAAGATTGCAACACCCTAAAAAGAATGATGCAATCAATATTGGGAGAATATATGCACAATAATTGGAAAAAAGCTTGAATTGAATAAGCTGCTAAAATTGCTCTACGTCTTCCTAGTATGTCACTAAATGGACCCCAAAATAGCCTCGATAAAACCGCACCAAAATAAAAACCAACAATAATTAACTGTGTTTTATATTCGCTTGTATTAAAATATTTCTGAATGAGAGGAAGAGACGGTAAATAAATGTCAACAGCCATAGCATTAAAAATATTTGAAAGAACAATTATAAACCCAACGCGCCTGTTAATTGATGAAGCTTTTTCCATTTTTCTCTGAAACTTTTACTGTTTTTAGCTAAAGGCTTGGTTGGTTACCAACATAACAAAGTCTCGGCCTTATGATAGTTAAATTATTATTTTGCTCCCATATATGGGCCAGCCATCCAATAAGTCTTGATATAATAAATAATGGTACATGAAACTCTCTGTTAATGGCCAAGGAACGATAAGACACACTACAATATAAATCAACATTCGGATTAAATCCTTTTTTGCAAACTTTCTTAACAGCAGCTTCTAAATTTTTAGCAATTTCTAAAGAATTATCAAAAATACCATTTTCCTTTAAATCACATAAAATATTTTTATAAATTACTGAGCGTGGATCCTCACCAACATATACTCTATGGCCAAAGCCATAAATTAACTCTTTTTTATCCCATTTCGTTCGGATGTATTTATCAATAGAATTACAGGGTAGCCCTTTTAAAATATCGAGTTGCTCGTCAATTTTATTTAAGGCTCCACCATGGAGGTCTCCTGAGAAGGTATCAATTGCAGCAGTTAAGGCATTAGATACACTTGCCTTTGTGCTTGCAGTTATTCTTCCCGTAAAAGTAGAAGCGTTTGATTCATGCTCTGCATGTATAATTAAATCTTTTCTAAAAAATATTTCTGCTTGTTCTATATTACTTGGATAAAAAGCAGCTGCTAGATTATAGGAAATAGTTTCTAATGGCTCTAATGGTATTAAATTTTCTTTTCCTTCCAATTTATTCTTCTTAAATATTAATATAGCTGCAAGCTTTCCTAATAGAGCAAATACGTTCTCTATATAATCATCCAAATTTTCATATTTATTTTCTTGCATACTAATAAAAAATTTAAATAAATTTATTATATTAATATTTTTTATATTTTTATCTAAGAAAATAATATCCTCATCTACCTTAAAATTTCTTCTAATTATTGTATGTATGTCTTGAAGTTTTTGAGGGGAAGGAAATTTACCTGCGAGTAATAAGTAAGCAGTTTCTTCAAATGAATAGGAGGAAACTAACTCATTTATATGGTAGCCTCTATAATAAAGACCTTGCTCTATATCAATAAGGCAGATCTCAGAAGTGTCATAATAAATTTCTTTTAAACCATGGTGAATTTTAGCGGAAGTGGCATTAGCAGTCTTAATTTTTTTATTCACCATATTTTGGTTAGTATGTAATTTATAGAAATAATTATTTATATTTTCGTATGAGTTTAATTGAGGAAATTGAGAATTTGGAATTTGAATACCTATGGTTTTTTCAAGCTCACACATAAGACCTACATGTCCTAGAGAGTCCCACTCCATAATACTTCCAAAAGCCAAATCCGAACTAAATTCTGAGGGATCAATTTTAAAAGAATTGTGAAATGCTTTTTTAATAAGGGTTTCAATGCTCATAAAATTTTACTTTACCTTTCTCTATTTTCTCTAGAAATCTTTTTTAAAAATTATTAATAATTAATAATCTAAAAAACATACATGCTTTACATCAAATAAATTACCAGCAGCTGGACACCGCTAACAACCCTTAGATGAATGCACTAGCACGTGATATGTCCGAATCGACCCAAGAACGTCATTATTTTCTTTTATCAACCAAAGAAAATACCTTAATGCTATGAGCAATTAATATTCCTATGATAGCTATTAATAAATATTGACCAAAATGCTCAGCCCCCCGTTGACATGACAAGATCGCAACCATAGCAGTGACACGCTTGAATCATTTTCTTTATTTCTGTCTTTGTATGTCTAAAAATACCATATGTTTCTGTGAGCTCTATTTATTTCAAACCCAATTTTATAGCTTTCCTCTAAGAGTGCCTCTAATATTTCTATTGAATTAACTGTTGGGATGTCAATTCTAAAATAACCTCACTCTTCAAATTTTTTTCTGATGTTGGCATATCAAAGTAGTCCCCATTGGAAAAACCTAAAGCTCTCAATTCATTTCTTGTTTTTTTAAACATATTTTCTCCCAAATATTTTTTAATTATTTATGCTTTTATTTTGTCAACTGTAGGAGAAATTGAATCAAGTGCCCGCTAGATATAATTAAATCTCTTTGAGAGAAGATAAAGGCTTTATATTATTAATGTCAATAGTATATCAACAAGTGTCGAGAGGGAGAGGATAATTATTATTTTTTGGCTACAAACTACAAGAAAATATCTCAAAACTCATTGATTATTTAATTTTATCTCTTCATTCAGTCGAAAGATTCGTTGAAAAGTAGAAGAGAATGTTCCTGTCTCTTTCCTAGAAAACTATGCACTATGTGAGTACTTTGGGCTTATACGAAATAATTTTTCTGGGCTGCCGAGTAGATGAGGATGTTTTCACCCTCATCCCTCACAGACCCTTTAAATAACCTCGTGTCGCAGCAGGCTTCTCCTGGCGCAATGTGTGTAATTGAAAGGTTCCTATGGGGAGGGGCTGGAAACGGGTCAATAGCAGATACCGCGCCAGTCCTTTACCCGACATATAGCTTTTTTATCTTATTTGTTTTTA
>JAGONT010000071.1 GCA_017992885.1 Alphaproteobacteria bacterium | reverse complement strand
GTAAAGTAATGGGAATTTTTAGCAAGATAAAAAATGTGTTTAAAAAAGTGCCTCAAAGTGCTCCTGAGCGCTCTAAAGTGGACGTGAAATGTGTAGACTTATCTCATCATAATGAGAAAGTTAGTCTTCCATCACTAATTGGAATGGAGCTTGTTCTTTTAAAGGCAACTGAAGGAAAGGGCTTTGTTGATTCAAAGTTTCAGTCTAGATGGTTAGGTTTAAAATCTCTGGCCATTAAAAGAGGCGCTTACCATTTCTATAGAACAAATGTTGATCCAATTACTCAAGCAAGCCATTTTATTAGAACATGTGAAGGACTCAAGCCAGGAGATATACTAGCGCTTGATTATGAAACATGCTCAATCAAGGGATTGGTTCAGACTATGGATGACCTTAAGGCTCATAAACAAGACGCAATTAAGTTTATGTCTCATATTGAGCTAATTACTGGAATCAAACCTTGGTTCTATACTTACCACTCAGTTATTCAGTCATGTGATTTTGGACAAGAGTTCGCACAGTACCCTCTTTGGTATGCTCGATATACTTCGGTAAAACCAGAAGATAAGCAAGGCCCATGGAGCTCTATGATTGCCTGGCAATATGCAGATAATGGAGTAGTGGATGGGATATCGAACAACGTGGATATGAACATTTTGAAATAATATAAAGCTCATGGAGGAGTATGTTTTGGGTAATCAAAAACTACAAAATTGCAATGGCACTAGCTAGCTTGATACTGACCGGAATCCTCACTCCCGGCATAATCTTTTTCTTTAACTTCTTCATAGACTCTAAAGCCTCAATGGCAACGGTTAAGTTGCATGACTACAAGATAAACAACCTGGAAAAGATCAACTACGAAAACTCAGCAAACCTAAAGGACATTAAGGGATCTTTAATAAGAATAGAGGAGCGCGAGTATCAAGAACTAAAACAGGCCCGGCAATTTCGTCAGGGACAAAAATAAGGATATTTTATGGAACCATTAATTAAAAAAGCTATTAAGTGCATTGACCTTGTTGAATTGTCTAATCTTCTACTAGACGACGTTGTCGAAGTGGCGATTAACAATGCAGTAGCCAAGTCAGAGAACAAGATTGACGACGCCGTTGTTGCGATGATTCTTCCTATCGTAAAGGCCGAAATCAAGAAGCTTATTTCTGAAAAAGTCGAAGAATTAAAAGCTTAAGCGTGAGTAGAATCCTCCAAGTTTTTATTGATATGCTTAAGAGAGAGGCGGTTAAATCCGCCCTCGTTAAACTACTAGGTAGCGCTGCCCTGGGTGGGATTCGTGCTTGGATGATTAAGTTTGCCGTCGAAAACCTATTTGAACAGGTCGCAGAGCCTATTATCAGAGCAAGTTTTATTAAGCTGGGATACCTATACAACCGTGTCGAGGGGAATATTCTTGTTAAACGAATCAACAAGGCAAAGGAGGATAACCATGAAGGGAATTACGATTCTGTTATTGATGATATCTTTAACTAGTTGCAAGGATAAAATAGTCTGTGCCCAGGTCGAATCAGCAAAAATCAAGAACCTTATTCTCAAAGACTTATCACTACAGTTTAATCGTTGCCGCATTCGCTGCTTTAATCTTAACTCCTGGAAGACGCTACCACTTAATAAATGTGATGGATTCGAAGGCGTCGGGGGAGAGCAAGAGGATTACCCGATTGACTTCTGCGAGGGATTATCTGGCTTTGACGTCTCGGACATGGCAAAACATATCCGACCAAAAATAAAAGAGCTTAATGCCATAAAAGAGGGCAACTGCAAACTAAAATAGGATCAATTCAGCGACATACTCAGCAAGGATCTTGAGCGACAAAAGCATAAAGCTTACCAAGATCATCCTGCCAATATTTTTATCAAGAAATCTTTTCATCCGCTTCTTCTTAAATACAGGGTAGGTGTTAACCTCTATTAAATAGTTATTCAGATGATTCATCTTCCTCACTCTCCTTTAGGTATATATCTAAGTTTCCTTCCTTCCATTCAAACTTGTCAACTTCAAGACCTTCGCTTGCGATATTGCGCTTGCACCACGCCTTGATGACTCCCATCGCCATCTCTGAATTTAAGCTCACGACCATCATTATTCATTCTCCTCTATGTACTCATTAACCTTTTCCCAAACCGTTGCATACATTTCAGACTCTTCTGCATTGCCATGCTTGATTTTATTTCTGAAAACATTCCAATACAGCTCGCCTACTATCTGAGAGTTTTTTCTAGCATTGGTAATGATTTTTAATTCTTCTTCGTCTTCGCAGTCGATTACTATTTTAAATTTCACTTAATAAACTCCTTAAACGTCCAGGCAATTGCAAATAAGGCGTTAATAACGATCTGTACTGTTAATTGAGTTAACCAATAATCTTTCACTTCTCTCTCCTTAATCCTTCTTTTATCTCAACATCAGTTAACCATCTCTTTTCTTGCATGTCTAAAATGTCTAAGAATTCATTTTTTAAATAATCGTAAATATCTTCAACTTGTTTTATTTCATCAAAACTAGCGAAATCGCCTACAACATCACCCTTCGCACCATAAGGGTAATGCTGACAATATCCAAAAACTAAATATCTATTCACTTCTCTCTCCTTGCCTGAGTTTTTTCTAACCACTCTTCACTTAGTTTTTGTGATAATGGAGTCGAGTACTTTACTGCATACTCCACATAAGGGGTAGCTTGAACAACGAGTTCTTTCAGCGAGGCAATTTCTTTTTCAAGCTCTTTGTACTTAATTATGTCATCATGAAAAAAGCAGTCACAAGAGATAGAAGACATTTCCCCACATGTTTCGCAACAATAACTATCACTCATTCTTCACCTTCCAATTCTTTAATTTCCCCCAACGCTTTTCCAATTCTATGATGCTGACTCAGTATCATTTGGTTGTTGTCAAAAAATGCACTAATTCTATACTCAAACTCCAAACACTCCTTCATTATCGCGTTCTGATTTTCAAGCTTTTCAACTTCTTTCTCTATTTCGTCGGATCTGTATTTTTTGAGTTTATTTTCCAATTCCGAAACCCTAGCATCCCTTTCAGTGATTTCTTTTTCAAGCGCATCTATCCTGTCTTGATTGTCTTGCGCTGTTCTCATTTCAACTTCTTTAAACATATAAAACAAAAGATTCTACTATCACCGTTTAAGCACCCACAATGCTCGCATATTTGCCAGCTCATTTTAATTTCTCCTCCAATCTTATTGCGCTTTCTAGGTCAAAGCAGTGTTCGTTATATATCATTTCCCATAGCCAGAACAAATTAGCCTGATCGATTAATTTACTTTTAGGAGGAAAGCATTCAACAAAAAAAGATTCTTTTCCAAATAGCTCGTCTTTGATTCTTTGCTTGTCTGACCAAGAAATATTTGCAGACTGGTCATGCCTTCTTATTCCTAAAACTTTTTGACCATTGTCATTGTAAACTTGAACAGAATAAATATTATTAGCGTAAAAAGCAAAAGCGTTTGCCATTCTTTTTTGTCTAAAATCAAGTGATTTGTCTTCCCACTCGCCCCACTCACCAGTTTTCA
>JAGONT010000012.1 GCA_017992885.1 Alphaproteobacteria bacterium | reverse complement strand
CCCACAAGGATTCCCGTAAATTCTGTTGCTGGGTGCCTACCGTCCGATTCACCAATTCATTATTTAAAAAGGAGATCTGCCCCAATTCCTTATATTGAGACGGCTGAATCTGGTTAAAGGCGTTCTGCACAGCAGCCCTATGTCCTGTGAGCAACAACCCATCTAACAGAAAGACCATGCGACGAAGATCTGTTCCGGGAGTTGTCGAATCAGCAAAGGTATCAAAGTAGGCTGCTGTCTTCTCAGCATTACTATTGTCTCCTGGAGGGAAGGCATCGGCAAAGTCTTGGAGAGCAAGAACCAAGACTTTGACTGCATTATTTGTATAGATAACATTGTACTTTAAGCGATCACTCGACATAAGAGTCGCAAATCGGCCCTGAATCTGTCCCTGGCTTGTCAAAAGTGTGAATGTTTTATTCCTCACTGCACGAGGGAAACAACCGATCTTCGTCACATTGAGCGTTCCATTGAGAAAAAGATCACCCCCAACACCTCGATCGGATTGGTTATTTCTGCTCACTTGCATGTGCAGACTTCCTGTGGGTGTTATGGTTAAGTCTTTATCAATCATCATCGTCGCTAAAGGAGTTTTAAGATTTCCTGGTGAAACGTCTCCCGCTATAACTAAGTTGTTCGCAACGATACCATCTCCGTTAAGACTCGCTCCTGCCGAAACGTTGATATTACTCTTTTGGTTATTGGCTGCAGATGAGATCCCATCAGTAACATTAAGTTGGGATAAAAGAACAGGCGCCGCCGTACTCAAAGGTTTATTAAGGGTGAGCGTTCCTTCTTTTACGTCAACATCGCCATTATAGGTATTTCCTCCGATAACAAGGGTTCCCTCTCCAGTCTTGCTAAGAGGACCGTCACCGTTGAATCCATTTGAAAAGGTCGTTACGTTTGCCATTCCATCAATCCGGAACGTTCCTCCCGGTGTATTGACGGCTACAGACCGAGAACTTGTCACGCTCTGCGTTGTTTGCAACGTTCCTCCATTGAAAGTAAGCGGGCTAGAAGACGCTCCTAGATTATTATCTGAACTTATGCTTATATTACCTTCATTGATTTTTGTGCCTCCCTTATAGACATTTGTGCCACTCAGAATAAGGGGGCCATCACCTGACTTCGTAAGAGATCCTTCTCCACTTATAGGTCCAGATAGTTCTGCCGTTCTTCCTTGGATAACTTGAATTGTCCCTCCCTTTTCGAATAGCGTCACATTTCTTCCAGTGGCAAAGCCTAGATCAAGAGTTCCTCCATTAAACATGAGGGGCCCTGCAGGAGCTCCTAAGCCTTTATCATTATTTACTTGTAATATTCCTCCATCAATCGCCGTTCCTCCCGTATAGTCATTTAAATTATTAGCTCCTAATTTAAGCGTTCCTTCTCCGTCGAGGATGACTTTTCCTTTCCCTGAAATTTTAAATGCAAATTCCCCAAAAACTGACTGGTTAAAGGTAAGGAGGCCATTGTCGGTAATGCCTTCAATACTAGGAGTCAGTCCCCCTTCCGACCCACTCATACTTACTATAAGTTTTCCATCTTCCTCAATTATTGTATTCCCACTATAAAAATTTACTCCTTTTAGAAATACGGTTTTCCCTCCTTTTATCGTTACACTTCCATTTCCCGTGATATTTCCTGCGTAAGTCCCTTCTTTTTGAGTTTGGTTAAAGATAAGAGAGCCTCCGTCTAAGCCCACATCTCCACCAGATTCTTGAGGAGAGGGAAGGCTCACTGTCAGCGTACCGTCTTTGTTAATCATAGTCTTACCTGTGTAGGTATTTTTTCCAGTAAGCGTCAAAGAACTATTAGGTTCTATGTTAAGTCCTCCTGTGCCTATAATACTTCCCGCAAATCCAGAACTGGGGCTTACTCCTGAAATTTCTAATGTGAAATTTTTTAAATCAATCGTTCCCCCTGTACCGGAAAGGCTTTTAAAATTTTGATTTTTACTCATTTGGAATGTCCCACCATTAACTTCCAGTGGTCCAGGAAGAACGCCCATAAGCCCTCCCCCATTTAGTTTTGTTCCTCCCGTCCAAATATTGTTTCCTAACAAAGTTAAAGTACCCTCTCCTGTTTTTGTAAGGGTTCCACTTCCATCAATGCCTCCAATCCCATCAATACCTCTTGAAATCGTTGTTGTGTTACCTTGTGTAACTTGAATCGTACCTCCTTGGGCATACAAGCGAAATTGTCGAGTAATCGTCATACTCTGTGTCGTTTCAAGTATTCCACCATCAAAAGAAATAAGACCTTTATCAGTGGTGCCCAACTTGTTGATTGCATTGATACTTAGAATCCCCTCATTGATTACTGTCCCTCCTGTATAAGGATTTCCAGAAAATCCCAAGATAAGGGTTCCTTTGCCCGTCTTTACGAGAGGAACATTACCATTTCCAGAAATGGGCTTTGCAAGTGTTGTTGTCGTTCCTTCATCAATATCGAATGTTCCGCTCTTCTCTAACAACAACACGTCTCGATTAATTGTCATACTCTGGCTCGTTTCCAGTGTTCCACCAAAGAAGTCAATGGACCCAAATCCTCCTAAGTTCTTGTCAGAACTTATCTTTAAAGTTCCCTGATTTATTCTTGTTCCCTCATTATTATATGTATTATCACCTGACAAAGTAAGAACTCCCGTTCCTTCTTTAACAAGGCTCCCTGTCCCCTCGATAACACCCGCAAAAGTAGTGGAGAGATTTTCTACTCCAACGGTTAGGATATTTCCTCCCAACAGTACGCTTCCACCTGTTCCTGCAAGAGATCCAAGGGTTCTATTACCATCGAGAACGTACTGCCCTCCTGATAAAATCAAAGGCGACTTAAGAGGAACATTTCCTTTCAGAGCTCCTGCTTTAATGGTTGTTTCCCCTGTATAGGTATTCGCACCCCCAAGCGTCAAACCTCCAGCACTACCACCAGTTTTTCCCAAATTGAGACCTCGACTTCCTGCATTATTATTTTCTCCTCCTGATCCCGTTTGGTCGGCAATGGAATCACTATAAATTAGTGTTACTCCTACATCAGGGTTAAAAGTTAGTGTTCCATTATTGCCCTGGAGGAAGAGACCACTTCCAAATTCCTGTCCTTTTCCTGCGCTACTCCCCCCTGCACTTCCTCCTTTAAGAGCTCCCCCAGACATGGAACCCGAAGAACCTTGAAGGGTTAGATTGCCACCCTCGACGACAAATATAGATCCTCCCATGGCAGCTCCACCGCCACCTTGTCCGTTCGCAGAGCTTCCTCCCCCAAAACCACCTAATCCTGCCGTAAAGCTAGCTCCTGCACCTCCACCGAAAACGCTAGTTCCTCCCGCAGAGAAACCATCACCTGAACCGCCCCCACCACCAAAACCACCTATACCTCCAGTTCCATTATGTCCAGCATCACCGCCCCCACCGCCGCCAAACCCACCCGGTGCTCCGCTTCCTTTATTTATATTGGGGTAACCACTGCCACCTCCTCCACCAAAACCGCCGGCGCTTCCTCCATCAAAGCCAACGCCGCCTCCACCACCAATTCCTCCTACTCCGCCGATGTTGTTTTGTTGACCCGCTTGTCCTCCTGCTCCACCGCCTCCTGCAGCAATCGAGTTAGCATCAGAATTACCTCCATTCCCAGTTTTATCTCCTGGCTGTCCTTCGGTACTGCTTCCATTTCCGCTTCCGCCACCGCCACCATTTTGACCTGCTCCTCGACCGTTTTTATCTGAGCCTGCCTGTGTTAAGCCTTGAGAAGATAAGATTTGCCCAATGCCTCCACTATTGGGGCCGCTAGCTTTAGCCTTTCCATAACCAAAACCACCCCCTCCACCTAAATTCCCATCTCCTCCAGGTCCCCCAAGTCCTCCGCCACCGCTTTGCCCTCCATCTCCCCCAATACCAGCTCCTCCGATATTTGCCTTACCTGCAAGTCCTCCACCACCTTTTAATCCTATATTTCCATTTCCTCCTCGAGCTGCATTATTTTCAAAAGCCACGTTTGTAAGAGTTACATTTGCATTTTTATTTACGAAGAGCGCTCCCCCCGCTCCCATTCCTCCTCCAGAACCTTCCCCCCCCTTTGCCGTAAAATTTTGAAAGTTTACGTTATTTACTGCAACAGAAATGGATTGGGGAGTTTGATTACTCGTGCCATCTGAATTAAAAGCTGAATCGGGGAGACCACTAATAAAAAGACCACGTCTAACACCATCCTTTTTCCCGTCCAACGTTAAAGTACCACCTCCTGCATTGCCCTGAATTTCCATATTACTAAAGATTAAAGGAGGTTCTGTTGAAAGTGTGATTGTAGGATCAGGATTTCCGGGGATGTTTATTTGAATGATATTGGTTATGGTAGAATCAATAATTCCTTTTGGAGCACCTTTTGCATTTGCATTTAAGATCGCTTCACGTAAGGTTCCGCCCTTACTTATATCATCACCTGTACTCGTTACTTTCCAAATGAAAGTTTCTGCAAAAGCACAAGAAGAGTGTAACAGAATGGATAGCTTTAGGAGTATAGATAGTTTTCTCATTTTATTTTCTTCCTTGAGGGTAGATGAGGGGTCATGAAACCTTCTTTTTTTATCTCTAGGGTCGTCACACAACTCGACATATATAAAATTTGAGTTAAAATTGCGTTAAAAAGAGAATAATTTCGCACACACCTCCTTATTGAAAAATGTCGTTTAATTTGCTAACGACAGAGGGGCTTACACTTTATAGCTAAAGGGTTTCATGTCATTAAATGCTTCTTTGAGGCTTATGCGTCTTCATCGTCCGATTGGGATTTGGCTTTTAATGTTTCCTGCCTGGTGGGGCATTGCCTTGGCAAGCCCTTCCTGGCCGTCTCTTTTTCTGCTTCTTCTTTTTGCGGTTGGAGCCATGCTGATGCGTAGCGCCGGCTGTGTGTATAATGATATGATCGACAAAGACTTTGATGTCAAAGTTGCACGTACAGCCCTACGTCCGCTGGCGGCGGGAGAACTCTCTTTAAAGAAGGCTCTTTTTATTTTTTCAGGTCTTTTGAGTTGTAGTGCTTTTATCCTGTTTTCCTTTCCCTGGCCCGTTATTTCGACAGGCTTTGTTGCTCTTAGCCTTGTGTTTCTCTATCCTTGGATGAAACGCTTGACGTATTGGCCACAATTTTTTTTAGGTTTGACGTTTAACATGGGTATTCCCATGGGTTGGCTAAGCCTTAACTCTCATCTTTCGGTTGTACCCCTTCTCTTTTACGGAGGAGCCATTTTTTGGACGATAGGATATGATACAATCTATGCTTTCCAAGATCGGAAAGATGATCTTTTTATAGGGGTAAAATCTTCAGCTTTGGCTGTTTCTTCAGTTCCTAAGCTTTTTCTAAGCTTATGTTACGGAGGAAGTCTTATCTTGTGGAGCCTAGGAGGGAAGGAAGCTCATTTAGGATGGGTTTACTGGTTTTTTTTAAGTCTTATCGCCCTGCATATGGGATGGCAAATCTTCTTTTTAAAAGAAGATAACGCGATGAATTGTCAGAAAAAATTTGAATCAAACACAAGTATTGGATTCCTTTTGTTTCTAGGTATTGTATTTTCCCATTTAATCGACTAAAAAAATGGAAATGAGTTGAGTTATTCCATGAAATTTTTAAATCTTTTTTCTGACAAGACAAGTGTCTCCCTTGTCAAGCGCTTGTGGTGCGAACACATCAAACCCTATCGATGGTATATCTGTGCTGGACTTTTATGTATGGCCATTGCCGCAATGACAACGGCTATGCTCGCAAAAATGCTTCAGCCCCTCTTTGATGATGTGTTTGTCGCTCGGAATGAAGACATGCTCTTTCAAGTCGCCCTGTTGGTCTTCGGCATATTTGTTCTCAAAGGTTTTTCAAGTTTTGGGGAAGCAGTGAGCTTGATTTATGTGGGGCAAAAAATTATTGGGGATATTCAAAGGCGGCTTTTTGATCACTTTATTGGCGCTGATCTTGCCTATTTTCATGCCCGTTCGAGCGGCGAACTCGTGTCAAGAGTCACTAATGATGTTAATCTTATGCGAAATGCGGTGACGACAGCCTTAACAGGCATGGGAAAAGATTCCCTTTCCTTGTTTTTTTTGATTGGACTTATGTTTTATCAAGATTGGTTACTCGCTTCTTTGGCTTTTTTTATCTTTCCCTTAGCTCTTCTTCCCATTGTGAAAATAGGTCAAAAGATGAGAAAAGTTTCCTTTAATACACAAGAGGAAATGAGCGCCTTTACGATTCTTCTGCATCAGGTTTTTCAAGGCATGCGGATTGTCAAATCTTATGCTATGGAAAACTATGAACAAACACGTGCACATCGTCTTATTAATAGTTTGAGTCGCCTGAATATAAAGGGGGGTCGTGTCCGCTCTGCTTCTCACCCAATCATGGAAACGTTAGGGGGCATTGCCATTGTGATCGTCATTCTGTATGGAGGAGCCCAAGTCATTGCTGGGAATCGCACCACAGGAACTTTTATTTCATTTATTACGGCTCTTTTGCTCGCTTATGAACCCTTAAAGCGCCTCGCTAATCTGAATGCAAATTTACAAGAAGGTTTGGCAGCCGCTTGGCGCGTTTTTCAGGCTATTGATTTAAAACCTACCGTGGTAAATGCCCCCAAAGCCCAACACCTTAAAATTACTAAGGGTCAAATTATATTTAATCAAGTGGGGTTTTCCTACCCCAATGGAAAAAGGGCTCTTCAGAACATTTCATTAGACATCTTACCCACTCAACGTGTCGCTCTTGTTGGACCGAGTGGATCTGGAAAATCAACCCTTTTGAACCTGATTCCTCGTTTTTATGATGTCACGGAAGGGGCAATTTTGATAGATGGTATTGATCTTCGAAAAGTGACTCTCGATTCGTTACGATCTCAAATTGCTCTTGTCAGTCAAGAAGTTATATTATTTGATGATACGGTAAAAGCAAACATTGCCTATGGACGTCTGGGATCTTCTGAAAAAGACATCTTCCATGCAGCTAAGGCTGCAGGAGCCCATGACTTTATTATGCAGCTTCCAGAAGGATATGATACCCTGGTGGGAGAACAAGGTATACGCCTTTCAGGAGGTCAACGACAGCGTCTTTCCATTGCACGAGCCATGCTTAAAAACGCACCTATTCTTTTATTGGATGAAGCCACGTCTTCCCTTGATACAGAATCTGAAAGACACGTCCAAACAGCCCTCAATCGGCTTATGGACGGACGAACATCCGTGGTTGTCGCTCACAGATTGTCTACGGTAATCGATGCAGATTCAATTTATGTGATCGAAGAGGGAGGGGTCACAGAGAAAGGAACGCATCAACAACTTCTTGAAAATAATAAGACTTATGCACGTCTCGTAGAACTTCAATTTGCTTCAGACACACTATCGTTGGCCTCTTAAAGGAGAGCTTCATGAGTTTTTTTAAGAAAATTCGACGATCATCCCTGGCAAGACGTCTAGCAGGTTTTTGTATCGCCCACTATGTAAGATTCGTTTGGCTAACGGGAAAATGGAAGCATATAGGAAAAGAGTATCCTGATCCTTACTGGTGTCAAAATAAGCCCGTGATTGCTTGTTTTTGGCATGGTCGCCTTTTGATGATGTTTAAAGCGTGGTTTGGATCTCACAAATTACATATGCTTATCTCAAGCCATCCTGATGGTGAAATTATTGCACGAACGACACAAAATTTTGGCTATGGATGGGTTGCGGGGTCTTCGACGCGGGGAGGACGAAAGGCTCTTTTGAATATTGTGAAAACCTTAAAAAGAGGAGAATCGGCGGGAATTACTCCCGATGGACCTCGAGGACCGCGATATTATGCAAGCCTTGGTGTTATTCAAATGGCACGTTTGGGCGGAGCAGGAATCATGCCCATTTCTTATTCATCAACCCGAGGCCTCTCGATGAAAAGCTGGGATCGATTTTTTCTCCCTCTCCCCTTTGGGAAAGGTGTCATTATGTATGGTCCAATGATTGAAGTTGCAGGTTCCCCTAAATCAGATGAGCAATTGCGGCAAGAACTCGAGAATTCTTTAAAAGATCTTACACGAAAAGCAGATCTTTATTGTGGGCGTGAAATTGAAAAGGGCCTTTTAACATGAGCCTCCTACGCAGTGGATATTATTGTTGTTCTTGGCTTGGTGCACCTTTTGTATTGGGCTATTTAAGATGGCGAGCGTACAAAGGGTATGAAGATAAAAGCCGACTTAAAGAACGCATTGGTATAGCAAGTTTACCTCGTCCTGAAAAACCCCTTCTTTGGGTCAATGCTGTGAGTGTGGGTGAAGCGGTTGCAGCCTTAACCATTATTAAAACAATTTTAAAAAAATATCCTGACGTTCATGTCTTATTAACAACAACGACTGTCTCATCAGCAAAAGTTATTGAAAAAAGACTTTCTAAAAATATAATCCATCAGTTTTGTCCTGTAGACACACCTCAAGCTGTACAAAGATTTTTAGACCACTGGCAACCTGATCTTGCTATTTGGATTGAATCGGAACTTTGGCCTAATCTTATCTATGAAACGCAAGAAAAAGGAATTCCAACGATACTTTTAAACGGTCGAATGTCATTCAAGAGTTTTGCAAATTGGCAAAATCTTAAAAGTGTCATTTCACCTCTTCTCTCTCGTCTTGACTTATGTGGCGTTCAGTCAGAAAAGCAAGCCTCTTTTTTCAAAGCATTAGGCGCAACAACAGTTTCTGTCATGGGAAATGTCAAATTGATGATGGACCCTTTAGAGATAGATTTAAAAAAATATCATGCTCTTCAAAAAGAAGTGGGGAGTCGCCCTCTTTGGCTTGCCGCAAGTACTCACCCCGGAGAGGACGAAATAGTCCTTAGAGCACATAAAATGCTTAAAAAAGACTATCCTGATTTGTTAACAATTCTTGTCCCACGTCATATTGAAAGAGCGTCTTCTCTTCAACACCTAATTTTGAAAGAAGAACTCTCTTCAGCTCTTCGGACCGAAGAAAAACCTCTCAAAGAGGTTGAAATTTATATTGGAAATACATTAGGAGAAATGGGGCTTTTTTATGCTCTTTCACCAGTCGTCTTGATGGGAGCCACTTTTGTGCCAAAAGGAGGGCATAACCCTATTGAAGCTGCCCAATTAGGCACGTATGTCCTTCATGGGCCACATACTTTTAAGAACCCACAACTCTATGAATCTCTTGCTGCACTAGGATTAAGCACGTGTCTTCAAGAAGAAGGCAAACTTTCCTCTTTAGTCCATCCTTGGTTACAAAAACAAAAAGAAAGTTATGAAGAACCGCTTATTCTTAAGTCCTACAGGGAAGAAGGCCTTCAGCGTTTAATCAGGCTTCTAGCTCCCTACCTTAAATCATTAAGGAAAAATGAAGAATGAAGGCTCCTTTTTTTTGGTATCAACCTCCTGGCCTTTTTTCTACTCTCCTGCAGCCTTTGGGTTGGATATATGGGAAAGGAGGAAAAATTTTGCGTACACTCAAAAAACCTCAACGCTTCTCAATCCCCATTTTAAGCGTCGGAAATGTTGTCTGTGGAGGAGCAGGAAAAACACCCACAGCAATTGCTCTTGCAACCCTCCTCAACCAAAACGGTATTAAAGTGCATTTTGTTACACGCGGTTATGGGGGACGGCAAGCGGGACCTTTAGAGGTAGATCCTTCCTCTCACACCTCTATAGATGTAGGGGATGAACCGATGCTTCTTGCTCAGCATAGCCCGACATGGGTTGCAAAAGTTCGTCCGCTTGGTGTCCAAAAGGCCATTGAAAATGGAGCTCAACTTATTATTTTGGATGATGGCCATCAAACAACTTGCCTTCACAAAGACATTTCCTTTGTTGTCATTGATTTTTTCCAATCTTTTGGAAATAACCATGTGATCCCTGCTGGACCTTTGCGTGAAACTCTTAAAGAAGGATTTAAACGTTCCGACGCCTTCATTGGAATTGGCAAGGGAGAGTTAGCAACTCCTCACCCTTTATTTAAGGCACGAAGCATCCCTGATCATGTTTCTTTTCCTTCCAAAAGAGGCATTGCTTTTTGTGGCCTTGGGTTTCCTCAAAAGTTTTATAAGACTTTAAGTGACTTAGACATCGATCTCATCGCAACAGAAAGCTTTCCCGACCATCATCACTATACACAAGATGATCTTCTCCGTCTGGACAAGTTAGCAAAAGAGTACCAAGCTATTCTTATCACAACTCGCAAAGATGCGGTGAAAATACCAGCCTCTTGGCAAGGACGGATCCATGTTTTAGATATCAATATTCAATTTGAAGATCCTGAAGGGATGTTTAATTTTATACTCCAAAAAATCCCTTCTTTAAAGGAGACGATGTGAAGGTTAATTTTTTAAAAAAAATACGTTATTTCCTTGAGGGTATTTTTGTTGGGATGATGTTTGTTATTTTTCACTACATTTTACCTTTTAAAGTTTGTGTGTCCTTTGGAGGGTGGATTGCCACAACGGTAGGCCCTCGACTTCGTGTGAGCAACAGAGCACAGGCTAATTTAAAAAAATGTTTTCCTGACATCTCGCAGACTGAAATTCAAAAAATTATTGTCGAGATGTGGAACAATTATGGTCGTCTTTTGGGTGAATATGTGAAATCGCACGTGTTTTGGGATGGCCAGTCTCTTCACAATATAGAGGTTGTCGGAATTGAAAATTTAAAGCGTTTTCAAGAAGATGGAAAGCCAGGTATTATTTTTACCGCACATCTAGGTAACTGGCAAATGATTCCTTTAGCCGCTCAATCCATCGGTTTTGATCTGACTCAAATGTATCGACCACCCAATAATCCATGGGTTGATGCTCTCATGTTAAAATGTCAAAAATTTACGATTAAAAACGTGATTACAAAGGGCAGTGGCGGACCTAAGAAATTTCTTTCCCTTATCAAAGAGAAAGAGCATGTTCTTCTGCTCGTCGATCAAAAAATGGGAGAAGGAATCTCTGTTCCCTTTTTAGGGCACGAGGCCATGACCGCCACAGGCATTGCAAAGATGTATCTCAATCAAAACTGTCCTATTATGCCTGCTCGTTCTGAGCGTCTTCATGATTCAAAATTTCGTGTAACTTTTTATCCTCCCATTGACTTTACACCGCAAGGTAATCAAAAAGAAGACATGTATAATTTACTTCTTTCTATTAATAACATGATCAGTGAATGGGTAACGGAAAGACCAGGGCAATGGCTTTGGCTTCATCGCCGCTGGAAAGGCGCATGAAAATTTTAGCGATTGACACAGCAGGATGGAACTCTTCCGTAGCACTGTGGGAAGATGGACAGGAACTTGTATTTCAAGAAAAAAGTGCTGGACTTGATCAGGCCTCAAGTTTGCCTCAACTTGTCAAACAGGTTGTGGGCCAACATCACGTTGATCAACTTCTTGTCAATAATGGCCCTGGCTCATTCACAGGTATACGCATTGGCCTTGCCTTTGCCAAAGGATTTGCTATGGGCTTAAGCCTTCCGATAAAAGGGATTGACGGCTTTACAGCTTTATACGTGAGCCTTGAATGCCCAACTGACATCCTTATCTTAATTGAAAGTCGACGTAAGGATATTTTTGGAAAGCGATTTCAAAATGGCACATCTCACCCACCCCAAAGCTTCGTACGCGAAGAGGTAGAAAAAATTATCCTTTCCCTTAATCCCCCTTTATTAGCGGGAAGAGGAATTCATTCTTTTCTTGAAAATCTTTCCTATAAAGAAGTCTCTCCCTCTTGGAGAGGGGCTCAAGCCTTAGCTTATGCCTTTTTCAAAAATCCAACTATAGCTACAAAAGCCTTGCCTTTTTACGTAAGAGAGGCTGATGTTACATGTAAACCATGCATATCGAGCCTTTAACTCTTAAAGATTGCAAAAAAGCAGCTTATCTTCATCAAAATGCTTTTTTTAAGGGATGGAGAGAAAGAGATTTTCAAGAATTTCTTCAAAATCCGCTGGTAAACGGATTAAAAATAGGAAAAAATGATGAGCTTGCTGGTTATATTCTCTGGCGAGAAATAGGAGAAGAAGCTGAGGTTTTAAC
This sequence comes from Alphaproteobacteria bacterium, assembly GCA_017992885.1. GTDB lineage: Bacteria > Pseudomonadota > Alphaproteobacteria > UBA9655 > UBA9655 > UBA9655. The sequence continues at coordinate 46,830 of JAGONT010000012.1, read as the reverse complement.
TCTTGTCGTTGCTCTCTGTTCCCAGAGACAAGGTATTGGAAGTCATCTTTTAACCACTCTTTGCGAATATCTTATAAAAAAGAATATTACAAAATTATTTCTTGAGGTTGCTGAAGATAATAACCCTGGGAAAAATTTTTATATTAGGAATGGTTTTATTTTTCTAAATATACGACCACAATATTACCCCCGAAAAGAGAACAAACTTATTTCTGCTTACACTTTTTTAAAAGAATTAGACAAAAATGAATTGTGAACTGTGCTTGCACTGTTTTTTAAAAATACAAAAAAATGTTGATTGTTTTTTTTAAATGTAATATAGAAAAGTAGAGTTTGATTAAAAGGAAAGATAGAAAATGACAGAAAGAAATCAGTCTTTAGACATCATGGCATTGGTAGCCGAAGTGGTTGCTGCTTATGTTTCAAATAACCAAATGGAAGTTTCAGAACTTTCTGGGTTTATTCAGCAAGTACATTCCAGTCTCCGTAATATAGGCTCTGGTCGCTCATATTTATTGCAAGATCGGCCAGATCCAGTCGTTTCCATTGAAGAATCAGTACAACAAGATTATATCGTTTGTCTTGAAGATGGGCGTCGGTTAAAAATGTTGAAGCGTCATTTGAAAACAGCCTATAATATGACACCTGATCAATATCGCGAAAGGTGGGGATTATCTCCTGATTATCCTATGGTTGCTCCAAATTATGCAAAGCGCCGTAGTAATCTTGCAAAAGACATCGGACTCGGCACACGTCGTGAGCGTCGTCAAGACATTGCTGCTTAAAAAACATTAGCAAAACACCGACGCTAATGTTAAATAGCGTCGGTGTTTTTATTAAAGGCGCCTATGATCCTCTCTTCTTTAGAGCACCTTTGCCAAGAAAAAGGGCTAAGAATGACGCCGCAGCGACGCATTATTGCGCGTGTTTTATCCGAATCTAAAGATCATCCGGACGTGGAAGCTGTTTACAGCCGTGTCAATCAAGTTGACTCCAAGATTAGTCTTGCCACTGTTTATCGGACCTTGCGCTTATTTGAAGATGCGCATATCTTGTATCGACATGAGTTTGGAGATGGGAAATCACGATATGAGAAAGCTTCTAGCGAACATCACCACCACTTAATTGACCTTCACACAGGCCAGATTATTGAATTTCACGATGAACACATTGAAACTCTCCAAAAAAAAATCGCTGAGAATTTAGGGTATAATTTAATGGGCCACCGTCTCGAATTATACGGAGTTCCCTTTAAAGCTGATCGGAAGAAAATAAATACACCATGATACCGAGTCTCACATCTGCACCCCTCGATCTTTTTTCAAAAAAACTTCCTTTAATGAAGTGGGGCACTTTAGAAGTGCGTCTTGCTCAATCAGAAGAAGAAATAAAAGCCGCACAAAAATTACGTTACGAAGTTTTCTACGAAGAATGTGGGGCACAACCTGACGAAACAATGGCGCTTTTAAAATGTGACGTTGCCCATATTGATAATTTTTGTGATGTTCTTCTTGTCATTGATCATGCTCATAACAAAATTGTTGGCACCTATCGCTTTATGCTCAGAGAAGCCGCACAACAATATGGCAGCTATTACACAGCCACTGAATTTGAAATCAGTCAGCTTATCGCCTATCCAGGACAAATTATGGAATTAGGTCGATCTTGCGTGCACAAAGATTATCGAACAAAGCCGACAATGCAGCTGTTATGGCGGGGCATTGGCGCTTATATTCAGTTAAATCAGGTTGCTTTGTGCTTTGGATGTGCAAGCTTTATCGGCACAGATATATCAATATACCGTCAAGCTTTGTCTTATCTTTATCATTATCATTTAGCGCCGCCTGAACTTAGAGCTCATGTTATTCCTGCTCATTTTCAAGATATGAATCTCATTCCTCAAGAATATATCGATCAAAAAGAAGCTTTGCGTCAACTTCCGCCACTTATTAAAGGGTACTTACGTCTTGGTGGATTTGTAGGAGATGGAGCTTTTATTGACTATACCTTTAATTCCATTGATGTATGCATCGTTGTCAAAAGAGAGACCGTGACTGAACGCTATTCACAAAGGTATGGTCCATCATATAATCCTCATAAGGACATCTAAATGCCCAAAGCACGTGGATTAGCACTGTATCGATTTTTTTTGATAATTCTTGTTTTTTTAACCTATACACCTGTTTATTGGCTTTTGCTAAAACTTAACCAACCCCTAGGTTTTCGCTTTGGACGTTTTTATCTTTCAACTTGGCGCAAATGTATCGGACATCAGCTAATTATAAAAGGTGAACTCTCAAAGGTAAAACCTACTCTTTTCATTTCAAATCACTCAAGTTACATAGATATTCTTATTTTAGGAACCTTTATTCCCGCCCGATTTGTTGCCAAAAAAGAGGTTGCTAAATGGCCTATCATGGGTTGGCTTGCAACTCGCCAAGGGACAATTTATATCGATCGAAGTAAGAATGCTATTTCATACGGCACAGATAAGCTTTTGAGCTATATTGATAAAGGGGAAAGTCTTATCCTTTTTCCAGAAGGAACAACTTCTGATGGTTGTCGTATTCTTCCTTTTGGGAGCTCTTTTTTTGATGTTGCTGTGAAAAGAAACATTGAAGTGCAACCCATAACAGTGACTTATGCAGGATGGGATCGCCTTCCTATGCCTCGTTTCATACGCAAAAGTTGTGGCTGGTTTAGTCCAGATATAGATTTGCTAACTCATCTTTGGTTCATTGCTCAGTTAGGGACCATTCAGGTTATTGTTGATTTACACCCTCCTCTTAAGCCTCAAGAATTTACTTCACGTAAAGAACTTTCTCAAGCCAGCTTTCATTCCGTTCAAAATGGTCTTATAAAAGCTTTTGATCGACCGATTGCAAAGCACATGAGTTAATTATGGTGGAAAAGCGCCTTTACATTAAAACATATGGCTGTCAAATGAATATATATGATTCAGGGAGGATGGCGGATATTCTAAAGCCCTTAGGCTATTTTCTTGTGGAAAGTCCTGCAGGAGCAGACATGGTTATTTTAAATACATGTCATATACGGGAAAAAGCAGAAGAAAAAGTGTATTCTGATTTAGGCAGGATTCGTCCTCATAAAGATAAGAAAATGATCTTGGCGGTTGCAGGATGTGTGGGACAAGCAGAAGGCGCTGAGATCATGCGTCGTGCTCCTTATGTTGATATTGTTCTAGGTCCTCAAACCTATCACCGACTTCCTGAAATGATTGCTCGAGCTCAAAGATCTCAAGATAAGCAAAAAGGACCTGGACGGGGCATTTTAGATGTGGAGTTCCCTGTTGATTCTAAATTTGATCACCTTCCTCAAGATCATACAAATATTGGACCTTCAGCCTTCATTGCAATTCAAGAAGGGTGTGATAAATTCTGTACTTTCTGCGTCGTTCCTTATACACGTGGCGCTGAATATTCCCGTCCTATCCAAGCCATCTATGAAGAAGCGACGCGCCTTGTAGAGGGTGGAGTCAAAGAAATTACTCTTTTAGGCCAAAATGTAAATGCCTATCACGGACTTTCACCAAAAGGCCAAGAATGGGGCCTAGGACGACTTATGGAGTATTTAGCCACATTAAACGGTCTAGAGCGAATTCGCTATACAACCTCTCATCCACGAGATATGGATGATGAATTAATGATCGCCCATCGTGATATTCCTAAAGTGATGCCTTTCCTGCACCTCCCCATTCAATCTGGTTCAACTCGAATTTTAGAAAGCATGAATCGTAAACACACACGAGAGCACTATCTGAATATTATTGAAAAATTGCGCGTCCATCGTTCGGACATAGCCCTTTCTTCAGATTTTATTGTGGGTTTTCCAGGTGAAACAGATCAAGATTTTGAAGCCACCCTTAGTTTAGCCCGTGAAGTTCGATTCGCCCAAGCTTATTCCTTTAAATATAGTCCGCGTCTTGGCACCCCAGGGGCAATCATGGAGAATCAAATTCCTGAAGAAATCAAGGCCGACCGTCTTGCTTGTCTTCAAGATCTTTTAAATGCTCAACAACAGGCCTTTAATAATACATATATTGGCAAAATTTTACCTGTTTTATTCGACCGAAAAGGAAAACAAGAGGGTCAACTTTTAGGAAAAACCCCTTACCTTCAATCTGTTTATGTCGAAGCTTCTCCTCGTCTCTTTGGTCAGTGTATGGACGTGGCTATTGAAAAAGCTTTTGCTAATAGTTTAACGGGAGCGATTGTAACTAGTGAAGCCATTTTGCAAGACTCCATAGAGTCTTCTAGAAATTAAGCTTTAGAAACGCCTTGACCGTTTGCTGTAGGAACAGTATAGATTTTTGTGGGTGGCCGGGTGGCAGAGTGGTGATGCGGAGGACTGCAAATCCTTATATACCGGTTCGATTCCGGTCCCGGCCTCCAAAAAAAAAGCTAGCCGAGTCAATTTGGTTTTGCTATAAAGCTTTCTACATTCCCCGGTAGCTCAGTCGGTAGAGCAAGTGGCTGTTAACCACTGGGTCGGCGGTTCGAGTCCGTCCCGGGGAGCCAACCCTAGAAAGGGTTTCAGGCTTAAAGCGAGTAAACTAAATTTCGTCGGGTATACTTTTAGAGTGAGGGCTCAATGGCTGTCTCTCAAATAAAATTGTCGTTTTAACCCCTATGTTTTCTGCATCCCCAACCATCTAAAAAAAAAATTGATACCCCTCGTTCACAACATTAGCCTCAGATTTAGCTGTGACCCTGCATTTTGGGGACATAGATTGAGCACGGTAAGACCGCTGCTTAAGACCAGCTAGTTTTTCTACCAAGGATCCCAAAGAATTCTTGGGCATGTCTGAAGCGAGTGGACTCCCTTACCGCCTAGAAGGCGGTAGCTCCTAAATTCGGCTAGAAGCCGACTTGAAAGTTGTCGGAACTTTTACGCCTTTCAATTTCATCCTGATTCTTTATGTATTCTGCGATAATTTCATCGGTAACGTTTCCTGTAGAAACAGCAAAATATCCCCGTGCCCATAAATGTCTGCCTCAAAACTCTTTTCGAAACCGCTCACTCTTCATGAGTAACTTTCTTGATGTTACTCCTTTTAGCTTTTGCACTAACTTAGAAACACATAGCTGCGGAGGAACTGATACTAACATGTGCACGTGGTCTCTTCTTATATTTCCTGCCAAAATATCTACCTCTAACTCAGCACATACCTTCCGTATCACATCTCGTACTTGCTGCGCTTCTTCTCCATACAATACAGGCTTTCTATACTTAGTGATCCACACTAAGTGGTACTTTAGGTCAAATAGACAATGTGAACCTTTTCGGTATTCTTGCATTCCTTTTTTATACTGAAGTCTTCGCCTAAAGGCGAGGGATTTAACCCTCCCAGGTTACAGACATTAACCTTTTGCAGCATGAATCGCCACGAGTGCCCAATTCCCATCCGAGAGGTCGACGTGATACGCCGTCAACGGCTCTCCAGATCCAAACTTTCTTTTTTTTCCATTCACAAAATGCCACATTTCATCAATCATAACGATCTTACTCTCGGCATGGGAAGAAGCCTCTTCAATTAAGTTTGCCTCTTTCCTTATCCACTTAAGAACGGCAACGTTACTTACGCCAAATAGCTTAGCTATTTTATACATAAAAACTCCACACATCCCATAAAGAGCAATGCCAAACGCTCTTAAAGCTGGATGAATTCCGCGTCTTTTTGTATATGTGAAGTTTGCATCTACAATCTCGACATCGATAACGTTGTAACCCTCTTACAAACCCATTTTTAATAAATTTTTCTGACCCACATTTTTTGCAGAAATTCTTTATCATGGCTCACCTCCATGATCTTTTTTATACTATTTTTTCGGATGCTTTTCTATCTTTAGTTAGATGTCTCAAATATATTCCATTTTTACTTTGTCCTACCTGTTCAATTTTATAATAAATTTAAATTTTACTATCTCTTATAAATTCAAATCTCTCTTTTTCTTTTACCCCGTTTTCTAACCCCACTTCCAGGAACCCACCCTGTTAAAACCTCTCTTCTTTCTTTAACAGAAAGAAGTCTTCTAGATTTAATTAAAGACACAATTATTGACCCTATAAGGAGCACAGCTGTTACCATAAGAGCATAGTGAGTTGGAATGAAATCTTCACCAAAGATTCCATTTAAAATCATTTTTATCCCAATAAGAATGAGAATAAGGGAAAGCCCGTGTTTTAAATAAATAAACCGATGAATAATGTCTACAAGGGCAAAATATAAGGCTCGCAAGCCAAGAATAGCAAACACATTGGATGTATAGACAATAAATGGATTTTTAGAGACGGCAAAAATTGCCGGAATAGAGTCAATAGCAAATATAAGGTCACTCACCTCAATCAAAATCAGGACAGGAAAGAGAGGTGTGAAAACAATTTTCTTCTTATAAATCCAGAATTTGCCATCATGGTGAGCATTTGTAATAGAAAGGTGCCTATAGAGCCATTGAATAATTTTGTTATTTTCTAGATCTGGCTGAACGTTTATAACCCAAAGCATCTTAAGGCCTGTTATGATCAGAAAACCTCCAAAAACAAAGATAATCCAATGAAAAGATGCAATAAGGGAAGCTCCTGTAAGAATAAGGAACGCTCTCATTAACAAAGCTCCTAAAATTCCCCAGAAGAGAACACGATGTTGATGCTGAGAGGGTATTTGAAAATGACTAAAAATGAGGACAAATACAAAAATATTGTCGACACTTAAACTTTTTTCAATGAGATAACCTGTAAGAAACTCTACTCCCTCTTGAGCACCTATAAAGAAGTACATCCCCCAAGCAAAAATGAGGCCTAAGACAATATAAAAACAAGATAAACCCAGAGCTTCTTTAAGATGAATTGTGTGCTGCTTGCGATGAAAGACTCCTAAATCCAGGACGAGTAAAAGCAAGACAAATATATTAAAAACTACCCAGAACCACCAGGGATAGGACATGAAAGTGCCTCTTTTTTATATTATTTAATTTTTATACAGAACTTTTAATAAACAAGAAAGCTTCAACAGCTTTTAATGCCACTAAATATATAAAGAAAATGTACGCTATAAAAAAAAGATAACCCATAAAAATAAGAAGACCGTCCTTTTCTATAGTTCCGATGCTAAAAATTACAAGCAGCCCTCCAAAAATAAAATTACTAAAAGGGATAGGCAGCATGAGTAAGAAAGCTAAGCAAAGAATAGTTAGACCATTAATCACTTCTATGATCCGGTAAGTCATAAAGACCCATCTTGGTTTTGAAAAGCGCTCCAATCTCAAAATATAAGGTAGCACGGCAGAGATAATCTCAGAAATTTTTGAATGCGAAATTTTCTTGTTCCCAATGGATTTTGGTAGCCAAAGAGATTTCCTCCCCAAAACCATTCCTAATGTAAAAATAACAATAGGAAGACCAAAAACAATAGCAACTCCAGGTATAGCTGAACACGGTAAAAGACTTGGTAAAGCAAAAAATAATATGGCTACCCCAAATGCGCGGTCACCTAAAATTTGCAAAATATACCGATAGGTTAACCCCTTTTTTAAATTTTTGTTTCTCACAATCTCCAAGAGAATCTCAGAAGAACGTTTAAGGACTATCTTATGGTTTTTATTCTTCATGCAATTTTTTCTAATCTTTTTCTATATAAGAAGGTTTATTCTTTAGCACTTTGTATTAAGACTTTATTAATTATTTTATCATTTAAATCAACAATCTCAAATTTTAATCTAATAATATGGAGCGTGAAGGTTGTCAAACCCCCGAGAAGAGGTCCAAAAGAAATCTCGTAGATGAGGAATGATGAGCTCGCGAGCGCGCTTTCAAATAGCGCCGTAGTGAGCGAGCTCATAGGGTTTGATTTTGAAGCGAATAAGAGGCGATGGTGGGCGATACCCTAGGCTAGAGTGAGGCCTTATGCGGTTATACTCATTAACCCATTGACCTATGATCACTCAAGCTTCCTTGAGAGTGTGAAAATACTCAAGATTTAAGCCTTCGTCTCTGAGACTCCCGTTAAAGCGCTCGTTAAATCCATTCTCCCAAGGAGATCCAGGTTCAATATAAGCTGTTTTTACTTCCAGGTCTTTTAGCCATTTTTGAAGAGGATAAGCTGTAAACTCACTCCCATTATCGCCCCTATGAGCTCGCTCACTACGGCGCTATTTGAAAGCGCGCTCGCGAGCTCATCATTCCTCATCTACGAGATTTCTTTTGGACCTCTTCTCGGGGGCTTAACACAAAAATTCGTCATCAAAGGAGGGGCTATGAGACTAAATACCAGTTTCGATTTTAGATAGATTCAAAGAGCGTATTTGAACCTAATACACTCTTCACATTTGATATTGATTTAATCTATATAGTTTTGAAAGTGGTCTATTAAGGAGTGTCGTCGGACGCAAACTACTCTATCTGCTATTTCAATGATCGAGTATCTTTGTTTTGAAAATTAAAAATATTTCTACTTGTTTTTAAGTCATTATAAAAACAATGAAATTATTTCTTGCATAAGAAATATAAAATAAATATATTAAGAAAATAGAATATTTTTAATTGGAGTTTTTATGAAAACAATTTTATTCTTTTCTTTCTCATTATTATTAAGCGCTCAAAATTTCTGTGTTCATGCAACTCATGGAATCCTTTTTGAAGAAGAAGAGCGCCTCGCCAGTCATCATTCTTACTTGAATGGAGTAAATCTACGCTTATTACCATTGCAAGATCCTGACATTATGCAAGAAGCTACAGAGTCTGGTTTACAGGGGTATAAAACTATCTTAGAAAATGAATATGCAATAGATGGTGTTAACCAATTAGCTGCCATCGGAATATACGATTGCACTGCTCTTGTGATTCCAAGTATAAGTATGATGATGCATATTCATGAAAGAACTAATTTAGAAAATATCGAAAAAATTGTAAAACCTTATTTATGTGAAGAGGTATTTCTTTATACGAGTAGTATTGGCAGACCTATTAAAAAAGTACTAGAAACTTTAGATAGAAGTGGGTTTCAGAGGCAATTGATTACTCTTTCAATACGGCCTCTTGCTATTGAAGAGATAAGTGATGATTTTTCTCCTTTTAAATACTCCTATTCATACGAGGGAGACAAGAAGGTGAGTGGTATGCCTCAAAAAGTGACTTTTTTCGTAAAAGAAGATGAGAAACAGATTGTTAAGAATATATATTCACAAAATCTCCCTTCTTGGAAAAATGGCTATCCAGCTACGAATTTTATGACCCAAATACGCCAACCGTTAAACATTGTTTTGAAAGATGGGGTTGTGGAATTTTGTAAAATAAACTATGATTTAATGCGATCCACTCAAGAACAGTGTGAAAGAAAATCTATTTTAGAAAAAGATATTGTCGAAATTACTTTTTGAGACAGGATTGTTCGAATTCTATTATCAATAAATTCAGAGAGGTTAATTTAAGTACAGTACTTTTTTCAATTTACAAAAGTTAGGTATGTATTCAGCGTTTAAAAAAGTTTGGTTTTAGGGTGTTAAAATGTTAAGAAGTAAATAAAGAAGAAACACGCAGTAAAAGTGTCAGGATGGGTTTTTTCTATTATAAAAGATTTGTACCAAAAAATCGAAACATTAACAAAAGAAAATGACGCTCTTCGCCGAGAGAATAACTAACTTAAAGAACGTTTAGGGTTGAATTCTACAAATTCTTCTTCTCTCCCCCCTTTTCGAGACCTTTACCAAGTTAGAAAGAATCGTATAAGAAGTGGCCGTAAAGCAGGACACAACCCGGCCATAAGCTGTCAAGCCCCCGAGAATAGGTCCAAAAGAAATCTCGTAGATGAGAAATAAAGAGCTCGCGAGCGCGCTTTCAAATAGCGCTGTAGTGAGCGAGCTCATAGGGTTTGTTTTTGAAGCGAATAAGAGGCGATGGTGGGCGATACCCTAGGCTAGAGTGAGGCCTTATGTGGTTATACTCATCAACCCATTAATCTATGATCACTCGAGCTTCCTTGAGAGTGTGAAAATACTCAAGATTTAAGCATTCGTCTCTGAGACTCCCATTAAAGCGCTCGTTAAATCCATTCTCCCAAGGAGATCCAGGTTCAATATAGGCTGTTTTTACTCCCAGGTCTTTTAGCCATTTTTGAAGAGGATGAGCTGTAAATTCACTTCCATTATCGCTGCTTATATAATCAGGAAGCCTTTTGGTCAGGAAAAGAGTACTCAGAACATCGAAGGCATCGTCGCTTTTAAGTTGATAATCCACACGAATCGTAAGACATTCTCGAGTCTATTCATCAATCACGGTCAGCACCCTGATTTTCTTTCCCCTGCTTAAGCGATTAGAGACAAAGTCATAACTCTACACATCATAAAACAGGCGGCGCTCGGGGAGCCAAGCTACTTTCCCTGAACAATCTCCTGGAGAATCAGTTTATCCACTGTAAGATTGGCAACAGCTTTCTTTAAGCGATCGTTCTCTTTCTCAAGCTCTTTAGGTACCTGGCTTGAGCCATTTGCATCCCCCCATATTCCCCTTACGCCATTTGTAAGAGGTGGCATCTGAAACACATAATGTCCTACAAGATTAATCATCATGAACCAGAATCCCGGCTTACCGTAATTTCCGAATGATTACCTCTGAATTATGGTGTTTCTTTGCTGATATGACGTGCCCCTCTTTCTGGTTGATCTCATTTAACTCTCATATCTTCTCCATCCTCAATGAATTCGTTACGAGATTATTTCTGGACCACTTATAGGAGGGCAGGACATATCCAATAAAGCCTCAATGCCTCCTTCATCTTTCGCTCGAAGATATCGATAAACTGTCTCTCGAGAAAAACCCATAATTTTATAGGCTCTTGAAATGTTACCTAGCTCTTCTGCTAAATTTAACAGCCCAACTTTATTTTTGAGGGTTCTTTCGTTAGTGTAGTTCATAAGGTTATCCGTTTTGATCTAAGTTTTGCAACTCCATCAAAACGGATAACCTTACTTCCTTCAAGAAGTGTCCCACTTTGTCTAAATTAATCCAGCTTATGATCTTACAATCGTCGCAAACGAGCCTTGAAATACTTTACTGCCTCTTTAGAGTCTACTTTTGCAAGATATTCTGCTATTTCACGTGGAACTTGAAAATGCTGATAATCAATTGGAGTATCCCAATATCCTCCCCAACCTGTGAAACCGTTATCCTTAAAAATTGAAACAACTTGCTCTGCCATTCCAGGACGGAAGAGTTTTTCAGGACGGTATAGCAAACGATTTGCATACTGCCTCCCGTGAGTAGGTGTATATAAAGCTAGAGATTTTTGAGCTTCTTCCTCAGGAAATTCAACAAAGGGATTTTGGACGGGGTTAATGTCAATTGCAAGCCCATAAGCGTGCAAAGACAATTTTGTCCCCCCGATAATAGCTCTGCAATTAAAACTTGACGTGTTATTATCTTCCATAGATGCTGTATCATTACCCTTATAATGATCCACCAAACGAACTTTAGCTAAAGGAAATTTTTGTTCATAAAGAGCTTTAAAAATCTTTAAAACAGGTTCAGCAACAGCATCTAACACCATAATTTGACCATCAGAATGTTCCTTATCTTCAAAATTCCAATAACTTAATCTCACAATTCTCAGCCGATTAATAGGAACTGGACATTCACTTCTCCATACTCCAGAGTTTATGAGAGAAGATACCTCGTTATTTGTTAATTTATCTATATGAAATACGGGATGTGTATTAGTTAATATTTTTCCTGATATTTTTTCCATGAATTATAAAATGACTCCAAACTTTTTCAGCATCTCTTTAAGTGGGCTCATTGGCTCCTGGCTTTTTTTATTGCAAGCTGTATCCGCTTTTTCCTGAATGAACATACCAGCAAAGCTTATGAGATTGGAACTCAGATTTTAGAGTACAGAAAAAACTCGAATTTAAATCCGTAAAGCCGAAGACACTAGAGACTCAAAAAAACTCAGAAGATTCTAAACCAAAAAAGAGAGAGTGATGGTATGGCCCTTTCCTATTGTTTATGAGCTCTTTATCTTGCCTCTTAATTCGTGCTCTTTAAAGTCGCTCAGGTCATACTATTATTCCCTTACTATAAGGGCTGTTTCACGCTGCTTGTCTTAATGCTTTGGCTCTTGTGCAGCTCTCTAGAATCAATATTACACGGCATCCTTCGAACTCAGGTAATGAGATGACATTCCTGCAGAAAATTAAAAATATTAAAGAGTATTGACGAGGTCAGCACAAGTATTTTAACCTGGTAGTGTTGGTGTTGGTATAGATAGCCATTACTTAACAAATGGAGAAATGTCATGAAAAACACCCCTAAAATTCTTTCCCTTGCTTGCTTACTCACTGTTTCAAATCCTTCTTTGCTATTTTCAAAACATGAGATAATTTTACCTTTAGCTAGTGAAGGAGGATATGTGACTCTTGAACAAACATCTCCTACAACAATTAGAAGAGCAAAAATAACACGCGTTGGCGAAGAGTATCAAACATTACATAACAGTGCACCTACCCTTAAGATGTTAGGAGCAAATTCTTCAATCTATAACCAAACTGAAAAAGAGTATAAGAAACAATGTTCTTCTCAGCCAAAAAATGAGCCTCAGAAAGTCGCTCACCTTATATCAATGAAAGAAGGTAAGGGATATGACTGGTATGTTCTTAAAAAAACTGGTTCTGTAATACATGCTTTTGTTTCCCCAAACCCAGAAGCTAGTCGGGCTGAACTTTGGAATAGAGAAGGTAAATATCAGGCCTTCCCTGCTGGAGATAACGACAAACTTTTAAGTGCCGCGGAAGATACTTTCCTAAAAGAATGCTTACATCTCAGACCATGGCATATACAGTGGGTTAATTCTAAGAGGAAAAAAACAACAGTATCAGCTATTGATAATAACATTTCTAAGCGAACTCAACCTAGAAAGTGGGCTAGAAGGTGGGCAGCAACACGCCCTTTAATAAGACCTAATAGTTAGAATTCTACTCATCCCAGAAAAACACCATAAATAACCTATGGTGCTTTTCTGGAAAAATTTCATAATTTTAAAAACAAGACAAAAAGGAGCCCTTATAACGGCCCCTCTAATTTTTTGTAACGTAACCTGTACTGACAACAACTTACCAAAGCCGAGAGGGCCTCTCATTCCTGTTTATGTGACAAGACCTTCTACAGCGCGAACTCCCACACCAGGAACTGTTACACGTCCGTGGTGGACCTCAAACAAGAGACCAATGGAATCATGACTCTTTAAATGACGCACGATATTTTGCTTTATTAGGATATACATCTGTTTTACCACAATATCGAGGATCTCAGGGGTTTAGAGAAGAACATTTTGAGGATATCGAAAGCATATGACAACTGTTCCTGAGGATGTTGTCGATGTGGCTTGTTGGGCAGAGAAGCAAGGATTTAAATGACAATATTTGTTGATAAAGCTGTAATGATTGAGTAACTTTTTATTTAAAATCAGAATTATTGAATTAAATAACCATCCTTACCATTGAGAAGAACTTCTGGATTATTGGGATCTTCTTCAAGCTTTTGGCGCAAGCGATAAATATGCGTTTCAAGTGTATGGGTCTCCGCTTCGGGATGATAGTCCCAAATTTCTTTTAAAAGCCTCTCTTTTGTGATTTCTTGTCCTTTATTTTGATGAAAAAAGCGTAAAAGCTGACATTCCTTTTCCGTTAATCGCTTTAAGCTGTGAGTTTTTAAATTCTTAAGAATTTTCTCTCTCAACTCTAAGGAAAAATGGCAGAAAAAGATCTGCTGGCTATAGGGAAGGTTTTCTAAAGCAGAAAGAACATCTAAAAATCTTGTGGGCCTTAAAAAGCTTGAAAGATTTAGGGAAGGAAGGTGACTCTTTCCTTGAGAATGGGTTGATAAAAGGCCTTCACATTCGATTTCATCTGTTTTTATAGAAATTCCGGCTTGCGGCAGAAGCTCCTCATACGCTTCTCGCATAATCAACTCATGAATTTGTAGACCTATTTTTAACATATTCGTAACTGTGACATGTGAGTCACATTCTTTCTAAAAATCATTTTCCACAAAAGTTTATCATTGTGACAGTTTCTATCAAGTGGTCTTTTGATAGGAATATAATTTATCCTCTAGACTGAGGATCAAGTGACTTGTTAATATAGCCCTATATCTGGAGAAAAACAATGATTCGCTCCCTTCTTGGCTCAACGGTTCTTTTAAGCGCTATGATGTTAAATATTCAAGCAAATGCTGACCCAATTGGTCCAACGCCAACTTTAGCCACCCCTCAAATTAAGTTTCAAGGTCAAACCTCTTTTAACTCTTTTTTCTTTAAAAATAAGCGAATTTTTCAAGCGGGGGATCTAAAGGACAGCGATTGCAAACGTCGTAAGTTTGGCAGAGGCCAGTTGTTTACTGTTGATTCTTCTCGTTTGAAAATCTCTGTTGATGGAAAAACAGATCCAGGAATGGAGTATGGCCTTGTCTTTGTTTTGAACGGTGACGTGAATAGTGGAAATACATTGCGGGAAAATTACCTCTATTTTGGCGGCACATGGGGTCAGGCCTATCTCGGTGATACCTATGGTGTGGAAAGCAGCATGGCTTTTGGTGGATGGGATCAATGGGGTGGAACGGGATTCATTGATGGGGGAAGATATGACCGTGTTGTCAATTATACCACGGGAACACTTCATTCCGTTGATCTTGTGGGGGATACAAACAGGGATACCAAATTAACCTATCTCTCCCCTCGGTGGAAAGGCGCCCAAGTTGGTATTTCTTATACACCTCGGATGGGGCATCGGGGAGAACAAAAAATTGAGGCGCGAAGAAGCGAGGGAAGTCCTAAAGAGCCCTTTGGTACAGATAATATTGCCAGTGGTATAAACTTTATTCATAAGTTTACAAATGGCCTTGAAATGGCTTTGTCGGCCACTTCTATTTTTGCAAAAACCCATTCCGAATACCGCCGTGCCCCTCTACGAAAGAACGTAGCGTCTTATGCTTTTGGCGCCACCTTTAACTATTCAGATTATGGTTTCAGCGCTGAATATGGCAATAATGGCCGCTCTCAAGGTTTTAAACAACCTAAATCTAATAGCGGCCAATGGGTTGATTTCGGCATTTCCTATAAATGGTCAGCCGCCACAAAACTCAGTGCAGGGTATTATTATGCATGGAGAAAAGCCTTAAATGGGGTGGTTACTTATGATAAGGACAAGAAAATAACTGATGTAAGCATCACTCATAAGACTAAGGCGAAGACCAATGGGATTATGGCAGCAATTGATCACAAGCTAGCCCCTGGGTTAGGTGTTTACTTTGAATATGCTAATCTGCAAATGAAAAATCCAGCAGCTGTTGCTGAGGGAGCACGAGTTAACAAAGTCCTTGATAAATGCGGTGATTTCGTAGGACCTGTTAAAAATAATAATGCAAATGTGTTTATTTTAGGTTCGCGTCTTGTTTTTTAAGCTAATGAATTATTAGAGAAAAAGGGGGGAGGAGAAATTCTCCCTTTTTTTATCCCCTTGACGTCCTTCTCACCAAGGGGCATACCATAGAAAATTCACAAGAGAAGGGAAAATACATGAAATTAAGATTTTTCTTAATCTTTTTTTCAGCCTTTGGGCTTTATGGCTGTTCTTCCGAATTTACCAAAACTGACCTCAAAACAGAAACTTCAGAAGACCGCCGAATCAGTGATGCGGGAAAATTTTTAGGCGATGATACTCTACATTTTGGTGGACCGCAAAAGCGTGAACAAGAAGACACAGGATTAGGAGTCAATAGCCACCTGTGGCGAGCAACGCTGGACACGATTTCTTTCATGCCTATTGCGTCAGCTGATCCTTTTGGAGGTGTCATTATTACAGATTGGTATTCACCCCCTCAATCTCCTCAGGAAAGGCTAAAAATGAATATCTTTATTCTAGACCGACAACTTCGTTCTGATGGAGTAAGGGTAAGTATTTTTCGTCAAGAACGCGATCAATCCGGTCAATGGATAGATCAACCTGTAAATACACAAACCGTTCAAGATTTAGAGAATGCCATCTTAGTAAGAGCTCGCCATTTTCGTAGCAAAACAATAAAACCATAGAACTAAACATGAGCACTCGGTACAATTTTCGCGAAAATGAAGAAAAATGGCAAGCAGCCTGGAAGCAAGCCTCAGTATATAAAGCCAAAGAAAAAGGTCCGAAATATTACGTATTAGAAATGTTTCCTTATCCTTCGGGACGTCTTCACATGGGCCATGTTCGAAATTATATTATTGGAGATGTATTTGCTCGTTTTAAACGTGCTTTAGGATATTCAGTTCTTCATCCTATGGGATGGGATGCTTTTGGGCTTCCTGCTGAAAATGCTGCCATTCAACATGGGGTTCATCCAAGAACATGGACTCTTCAGAATATTCAGTTGATGAGAGAAGAACTTCAATCGTTAGGAATTTCTTATGATTGGAGCCGAGAAATTTTAAC
This sequence comes from Alphaproteobacteria bacterium, assembly GCA_017992885.1. Taxonomy (GTDB): domain Bacteria; phylum Pseudomonadota; class Alphaproteobacteria; order UBA9655; family UBA9655; genus UBA9655. The sequence goes on along the minus strand of JAGONT010000012.1, from coordinate 30,352 downwards.
ATGTTCTCCTGATTATTATTCCCATGAACAAAAGATTTTTTTAGACTTTTTAAAACAAGGAATTGCCTATCGAAAAGAATCTTTTGTCAATTGGGATCCTGTAGAAGGAACAGTTTTAGCCAATGAACAAGTTATTGATGGCAAAGGATGGCGTTCCGGTTCTCCTATTGAGCGTCGCAAACTTTTTCAATGGTTCTTAAGAATTACTGATTTTTCTCAAGATCTTCTTGATGATCTTAAGCACTTAAACCATTGGCCAGAACAAGTTAAGACGATGCAAATCAACTGGATTGGTCGTTCTGAAGGCACGCGGATCCTTTTTTCTTTGATCGAAACCGACCAAATTTTAGAGGTCTTTACAACACGCCCTGACACTATCTTTGGAGCTTCCTTTCTTGGTATTTCTTCTGACCATCCCTTTGTAGAACACCTTGCAAAAAATGATCCTGTTCTTCAAACGTTTATTACTGAATGTCGTGCACGGGGAACAAGTCAAAAGGAAATAGAGACAGCTGAAAAAAGGGGATTTAATACAAATCTTACTGTTCAACACCCTTTTTTAAAAAATCATACACTCCCCCTTTATGTTGCTAATTTTGTTCTTATGGACTATGGAACAGGTGTTATTTTTGGCTGCCCTGCTCATGATGAAAGAGATTATGAATTTGCCGTAAAGTATCAACTTCCTATTCTTCCTGTTATAAAGGATCCCAACGATGAACCTCTTCCCTATGAAGGTGATGGCGTTCTTATCAATTCAAGTTTTTTGAATGGTTTAACGGTGGAACAGGCAAAAAAGGAAGTTATTCTTCGGCTTGTTTCAAAAAAACTAGGAAAGCCTGAAATCAGCTATAAACTTCGCGATTGGGGAATTTCTCGCCAACGCTATTGGGGTTGCCCTATCCCCATTATTCATTGCCCAACATGTGGAATCGTTCCTGTCCCTGAGCAGCAGCTTCCCGTAAAATTACCTGAAGATATCATTTTTGATCAATCTGGAAATCCATTGGATTTACACCCAACTTGGAAATATGTTGATTGCCCAACATGTGGGCAAGCTGCTGAGCGTGAAACAGATACTTTTGATACTTTTTTTGAATCGTCTTGGTATTTTGCCCGTTTTTGTTCTCCCCATGAGCCTACGCCCTTTAACAAAGAAATGGCTGAATTTTGGATGCCTGTTGATCAATATATTGGCGGAATTGAACATGCTATCCTTCACCTTCTTTACTCTCGATTCTTTACAAAGGCGTTAAAAAAATGTGGATATTGGGATCTTTCTGAGCCTTTTCAAAATCTTCTTACCCAAGGAATGGTTTGTCATGAAACTTACCGAGATCAAGCTGGTGTGTGGATTTATCCACACGAGGTCGAAAAACGGGAAGGACGTTTCGTCAAAATTTCTGATGGCAGTCTTGTAAAGGTTGGCCGTTCTGAAAAGATGAGTAAATCTAAATGCAATGTTGTCCCTGCAGCTAAAATCGTCGAAGAGTATGGAGCTGATACAGCTCGACTTTTTATGCTTTCAGATAGTCCCCCTGAGCGTGATTTTGACTGGAGTGAAGCTGGTATTGAAGGAAGCTGGCGATATTTAAATAAAGTATGGCGGCTTATCATCTCTCATTTAATAAATTTGCAAGATATAGATCTTTCCAAAGTTCCCCTTACCTTTACTAAAGAAGCCCTAGAAATTCGTAAACACACCCACAAGACGATAGCGCATGTCACCCAATGTATTGAACGCTTTCATTATAATCGCTACATTGCGTATTTAAGAGAATTTTCTAATCATCTTGAAGAATTTTCTCCCTCAGAACATTCTGAAAATTGGTCACTTTATGAGGCTCTTCATACTTTTGTTTTACTCCTCTCTCCTGCTCTCCCGCATCTTGCTGAAAGCTTATGGGAAAAATTGGGACATTCCTCCTTTATCATTAATCAACCCTGGCCCAAAGCCGATCCCAGCTTACTGGTAGAAGAAAAAATGATGCTTGCCATCCAACTTAACGGAAAAATGAGAGGAACGCTTGAAGCTTCGCCTCATCTCACGGTAGATGAAGCTAAAGAGCTTGTTTTAGAGTTGCCATTTGTGAAGGCACAAATTCAAGATAAAAGCCTCATAAAATTTATATATATTCCAGGGAGAGTCGTGAATGTGGTTTTCTAAATTTCTTAGCTTTCTAAGTCTTTGTTGTCTTCTCACAGCTTGTGGATTTCATCCCCTTTATACACCTAACCAGTGTGGTGACATTTCCTACCCGATTAAAATAGCGACAATTTTGGATCGTGATGGTCAAATTTTAAGAAATTATCTTGTCGATCGTTTAACTCCTGAGGGGAGCCCAGCCCACCCTAAGTATACGCTTGAAATTAATTTAAACGATGCTATTCGAAGTACAGGTATTCGAAGAGACGAAACAACAAGTCGGATGGAAGCTATCCTCACCGCTTCGCTTATTTTAAAAGATGCCAAAACAAATAAAGTTTTGTATACTCATACTGTAAGGACGGTTAATTCCTATTCAATCCTAAACCAAAATTATTACTCTGATCTTGTCGCAGCTGTTTATGCAAGAAGGGAAGCCATACGTCTTTTATCTGATAAAATTACTCTTTATCTTACAAATTATATAGACTCACATCCATGAAAATTAATTTTCCGTCACTTTTTCAAACTCCTGTCCAAAATTATAATTTTTTCTTTATCTATGGAAATGACTCTATTGTTTTTGAAAGAACTCTTTCTTTTATACAAAGAAAATTATCTCTACCTCTTCAAATTAAGACTGAAGAGACAGTTTTAAGTCAGTCTGGTACACAGGCTTCCCTTTTTAATAACCAAAAAAAGATGACACTTATTCCCAATGTATCTGATAAAATTTTAAAAAATATTGATAAATTAAAAGATGATATTTTTATTTTTACTTCTGAAAAAGCGCGCGCTCAATCCCCTCTTGTTCTTCATTTTAATCAATCTAGTTCTTCATTGGCAATTTCAGCTTATCCTTCTCCATTAATATCCTCTGAATTTGAGTATCTAGTTGAGGAAATGAATTTACCCATATCATTTAAAAGGCTCCTCTTTAGGGCCTATCAGAACGATTATATGGAGCTTTTAAGCATACTTGAGAAAATTAAGCTTTATGGTGATGTACCCGAAGCTCACTATGAATCTTTCCTCAAAGAGTCTGCATTACCTGAGACTCTTACCCCCCTTATTCATGCAATTCTTTTAAGAAATAAAAATGAAGCTATAAGTTTTTTTTCTAAGATAAATATTACTGAACTCATCTCTTTTTTTAGATTACTTCTTATTTCTTTTCAAACATTATATGAAATTATCCCTTATCAAAAAACATCTTCCTCAATTCCCTGGAAGACGCTCAAATCCTCTATTTTTTTTAAAGAGCAACCCCTTTATGAAAGGGCTCTTTCCAAATGGTCTTCTGATGATGTTCAATCTGTGTTGGAAACTCTCCTTTCTCTTGAGTATCATATCAAATTTTCTGGCCAAATTCTTTCGCATACGCGTCACGAGCTTTTACGCCTTTTATAAACTTATCCCAATTCATCATCAGTAAGCTTACTTTTTATCTTATTGAATTTTAATAAAATATAATCAAGTTCTGCTGGGTTTTTAAATGGAATAATAATCTTTCCCCCCATTCCTTTTAAGATTAAATCAATGGGCTGTTCAAGAAGATCAGAAAGATGTTTTTTCAAAATTTCTTTCTCTGGATTGGCTTCTCTTGGAAATTTTATAAAGTCTTCTTGCTTTAACTTTTTCTTGGCAAGGTCTTCCGCTTGCCTAACATTAAGATTTTTTTCAATGATGAGTTCAGCTAAATATTCCGCCTCTTCTATTCCAACAAGAGCCTTTCCATGCCCAGCTGAAAGTTTTCCCTCATTTAAATAATCCTTTACCCGAGAAGGTAAAGTTAAAAGTCTTAAAGTGTTGGCAATATGACTACGACTTTTTCCTAAAATACGCGCAAGGGACTCTTGTGTATGACTAAACTCTTCAGCTAGCCGCCGGTATCCTTCAGCTTCTTCTATCGGATTTAAGTCCTGACGCTGAATGTTCTCAATCAAGCCTGCTTCTAAAGCTTCACTATCTGAACAATCTTTAATAAAAGCAGGAATATGCTCAAGTCCTGCTTTTCCAGCCGCTCGCCATCTTCTTTCACCAGCAATAATTTCGTATTTACCTTCTTCTTCAGGATGGACTCGAACCAATATAGGCTGCAAAACCCCCTTTTCTTGGATCGATGTTGATAAAGCGCTAAGCTCATCCTGTGAAAAACAAACCCGAGGTTGATGGCGACCAGGAAGGATAAGTTCGATAGGTAAAGTATAAGAAGAAACCTGTATACCTTGCCTCTCCTCATCTTGACTCGAATCTAAAAGGGCGGATAGCCCCCTCCCTAAAACTTGCTTTCTATTTTCCCTCATGCAGCTAACTTTCCTTTTTGTGCTAAAATTTCTCTTGCGAGTTGAAGATAGGCTTGTGATCCTTGACATTTATAATCATATATGACAACTGGTTTTCCAAACGAGGGAGCTTCTGCAACGCGAACATTACGAGGAATATAAGTTTTATAAACCTTATCTTTTAAATGTTGTCGTACATCGTTGGCAACCTGAAAACATAAGCTACTTCGCCCATCAAACATTGTTAAAACGATGCCCTGAAGGCTAAGACCTGGATTAAATTTTTTTTGCACTTGACTGATCGTAAAGAGAATTTGACTTAATCCTTCCAAAGCATAAAATTCACATTGAAGAGGAATAAGAACTTCATCAGCTGCTACAAGGGCATTCAATGTTAAAAGTCCCAGTGAAGGGGGACAGTCAATAAATACAAAATCAAATTTTTCCACATCTTTCATAACCTTAGACAAGAGTTTTTCTCTGCCCTTGATGTTAACAAGCTCAATTTCAGCTCCTGAAAGATGAATGCTTGCAGGCATAAGATAAAGATTAGGTATACATGTTTCTTGATAGCCATTTTCAAATTGATTTTTACCAATTAGGGTTTCGTAGCTTCCTACAATATTTTTTTTGTTAGACACACCTAAACCGGTTGTTGCATTCCCCTGAGGATCAAAATCAATGACGAGAATTTTTTTCCCAATGGTAGAAAAGGCTGTCGCTAAGTTTAGAGTTGTTGTTGTTTTTCCAACACCTCCTTTTTGATTAACGACTGCTACAATTTTTGTCATTAAGGCCTATCCTTTTTGGATTTTCAATTTTAAGAATACATCCCGCAGAATCGGTTATACTTGGAAAAATTTCAAGGTCAAACTTCCATTTTTTTTTCGCTTCTTTAATTTCTGTTTCAAAAGACTTTCCCTTTAAAAAGAGACATATGGAATTTTCCCTCATAAAGGGAGTTGCATAGTATAAAAGAAGAGGCAAAGGAGCCAAAGCTCGTGATGTAATAATATCATATTTCAACACTTCCTTTAGCAATTCAATGCGTGATCTTAGGATGATGACATTGACTTTTGTTTCACGTGAAACAGTTTCTAAAAATAAGCATTTTTTTAAGTCAGACTCAATGAGAGTAACCAAAAGCGTTTTCGGTCGTGCTAAGGCTAAAACTAGACCTGGAAATCCGGCACCACTTCCTAAATCAACAAGCGATTTCATATCAGAGGGTAGATAAGAAAGAAGTTGAAGTGAGTCTACAAAATGGCGCTCTTCCTGATAGGGAATTGTTGAGGAAGCGACCAAATTAACTTTTAGTTGCCAATTTTTGAGAAGAGATTTGTAAAGAAAAAACTCATTTTTTGATAAAATTTTTTGAATTTGATCATTTTCATCTAATTTCATTGTTTCACGTGAAACAATTTAGAGTTTAGGAATTCATAGAATCAAAAAACTCAGCATTGTTTTTTGTATTTCTCAGCTTTTCAAGAAGAAACTCCATTCCATCAGTTGTTCCCATAGGAATAAGAACGCGACGCAGAACCCACATTTTCGACAGAAGGTCCTTATCGATAAGAAGCTCTTCCTTACGTGTTCCTGATTTTGTAATATCAATCGCTGGGAAGGTTCGTTTGTCAGATAGCTTGCGATCAAGAACAATTTCAGAGTTTCCTGTCCCCTTGAACTCTTCAAAAATAACTTCATCCATACGAGAGCCAGTATCAATTAAAGCAGTAGAGATAATCGTGAGAGATCCTCCCTCCTCAATATTTCTTGCAGCACCAAAAAATCTTTTCGGACGTTGAAGGGCATTGGCATCAACTCCACCCGTTAAAACCTTTCCAGAGGAAGGGACAACCGTATTATAAGCTCTAGCCAAACGCGTAATATTATCAAGCAAAATAACTACATCATGTTTAAGTTCAATAAGCCTTTTAGCTTTTTCAATAACCATTTCAGCCACTTGAACATGGCGGCTTGCAGGTTCATCGAATGTAGAACTAATAACCTCTCCTTTAACAGAACGGGCCATATCTGTTACCTCTTCAGGACGCTCATCAATAAGCAAAACCATCAATGTCACTTCAGGATGATTAACAGCTATAGAATGAGCAATATTTTGCATCATAACTGTCTTACCCGAGCGTGGGGGAGCAACAATGAGGGCTCTCTGGCCTTTTCCTATGGGAGCAACAAGGTCAATGACACGTTGTGTAAGGTCCTTGTAAGTAGGATCATCAAGTTCTAGGTTTAATTTTTCATCAGGATATAGGGGTGTTAAATTGTCGAAATTCATACGATGCTTTATCGCATCAGGTGATTGATTATTAATCGTATTAACCTTTAATAAAGCAAAATATCTCTCACCATCTTTTGGAGCACGTATTTCCCCCTCAACTGTATCCCCCGTCCTTAAGGAAAATTTACGCACTTGACTTGGAGAAACGTAGATATCGTCTGGTCCTGGCAAATAATTCGCTTCAGGAGATCTTAAAAAAGCAAATCCATCTTGTAAAATTTCAACAACCCCGCCACCAAATATTGTTTCACCCTTTTCAGCCATTCGTTTGAGAATAGCAAACATCATATCTTGTTTACGAAGAGTACTTGCATTTTCAATTTCAAGTTCTTCAGCTAAGCTGAGAAGATCAACAGGCGTTTTGGATTTTAAAGTTTTTAAATTCATATATTTCACTGGGATTTGTAAATAAGGATACAGACATCAATGCCTAGTTTTTTTCAAAATTTCAAGCATAATTTTAAAAAGGTTTCAAAATAGCCAAAAAAACAATAAAGATAGCAAGCAAAAATGGCACCTCATTAAGTAAACACAGCATCTTTTTGGATGTATTTTTCAATAAAACCGGCGTCTCGCCACGAGAAAATTCTTTTGCTATTCTTGATAGGTATCCATGATAGGCAGCTAAGCAAAGAACAAGAAAAAGTTTCATATGGAACCAAGGGGCATTCCATGAATTTGTGGTAAAGGCAAGAAGAAAGCCAAAAGAAAAACTTAGAAGCATGGCGGGAAGCATAATAATTTTTAAGAGTCTTTTTTCCATTGTACAAAATGTTAAATACGCTTTTGAGCCGACTTCAAAGTCTAAATGATAGATAAAAAGCCGTGGTAAATATAAAAGCCCAGCCATCCAAGCAATAATAGCCAGAATATGCAGTGATTTAAGTGTTAAATAGTACTCTGCAAACATCAAACTCTCCTTAAACGTTAAGTTTAGAGTGAACTACAAGTCGAGCAAGCCCCTTTATAAACAACGGATGGGTTTGAACCGTTTCAACACGGTGGTACGCGGGACATCCCTCCCTAAGGGCCAGATCACGATAGGTTATATCTAGCTCCACAAGCGTTTCTGAGTGCTCAGAAACAAAGGAGAGGGGGATAACAACAAGGGGACGATTTTCTTTTGCAGATTTTACAATTTCTTCATCAGCATAAGGACCTATCCATTTTAAAGGACCAACGCGACTTTGATAACATAAAACCGAATCAAGAGGATAAACCCCAAGCTTTGCAATAAGACTTTTAGCTGTTTCTTCCACATGACGCTGGTAAGGATCTCCCTTTTTGATTATTTTTTCTGGCAACCCATGGGCCATCATTAAAACTCTTGGTTTTCCTTTCTTTTGAGCTTCCCAATAGTGAGGCAGCACAAGCTCTTTCATGGCAACCAGAAATCCCTCTTCCTGCGGATAGCTGTGAACAAAGTGCGTTTTTATTTTCCACCCCTGTGCCGCTTTTGCCCAAGCTCTAAACGAAGATTGCGTTGTTGTTGTTGAGTATTGGGGATAAAGAGGAAGAAGAACAACCTCATCAGGAGCATAGGCTTTAACGTTGTTAACCGTTTCGTCAGACAAAGGAGAGGCATGTCGCATGGCCACAAAAACACGGAACCCTTTTCCCAACTCAGTTTCTAAAGCCAAAGCTTGGGCATTAGTATTTTTTAAGAGAGGCGATCCTCCCCCTAAACATGAATAAATATGCTGAGCCTCTTTCAATCGACGCCGGGCTAATAAAGAGGCCAAGAAATAGCGAAAAGGATTGGGAAACGTGAGAATCGAGGGATCGTAAAAAAGACTAAACAAAAAGGATCTTATCTCCTCTTGAGTTGAGGGTCCTCCTAAATTAAGGAGCACAACCGCTGTTTTTTTCATTTTAACCCTCGAACCCATTGTATACACTCTTCAACATGTTGAACCGGCGTTAAAGGAAGAACCCCATGGCCCAGATTAAAAACATAGGGTCTGCCATTCATTTCTCGATGAATCGCCTCAATAGATCTTTTTAAGGGATCTTTTCCTGAGACAAGCAAAAGAGGATCTAGGTTTCCTTGCAAAACAAGGTGCTGAGAAAGTTTCTCACACGCCCAAGACAAAGGAACACTTGTATCCAGACTAAGGGCAGAAAGACCAGAGATAGCTCCATATGTCAAAAGTTGTCCCCCAACACCTTTGGGAAAAACAATAATAGGAAGCGAAGGATAGGCTTCTCTGAGAGACGAAACAATCTTACGTGTTGGTTGAAGAACCCATCTTTCAAAGTGCGTCGCAGGACAGTGCCCCCCCCAGGAATCGAAAAGTTGAATGGCTTGAACACCGGCTCGCACTTGCTCAATGAGATGCTGAATAATAACCTCAGTGAGAAAGTCCAAGAAAGCAGAAAATTGAACCTCGTTTTGAAAAGCCTCGCACTTAGCTTTGCCAAAGTCACGACTTCCTCCCCCTTCTAGCATATAAAGGGCGAGTGTCCAAGGGGCTCCTGCAAATCCAAGAAATGCTTTTGAGGAGGGCAATTGAGATTTTATCAAACGAATCGCTTCATAAACAGGGTCTGCATTTTTAAAAAAGTCAGTAAAGGAAAGTTCATTTTGAAATGAGGATAAGGTTAGAGACGATAACTGTGGTCCAAGACCATTCTCAAAAGTAACGTGTTGTCCAAGAGCGTGAGGAACAACCAATATGTCAGAAAAGAGGATGGCAACATCAATATCAAAGCGCTTTAGGGGCTGTAGCGTAATTTGTGCAGCAAGTTCTGGAGTATAACAAAGATCTAAAAAGGTTTTTCCCTCTTTCCGAATCTCACGATATTCAGGTAAATACCGCCCCGCTTGACGCATAAACCATAAAGGAGGAGCTGAAAAAATATTTTTTTGAAAAAGATCTAGAAATTTGGTCATTGATCCATCTTTCTTTCCACTTATTAATAAATTATAAAGGATTGTTGTTGTAGTATATCCTCTTAATCATGGGGATAAATAGTTATCCTTCGCTTGTCCACACCTTTATTTTTTCCACAAATAGAGGGTTTGCAGTTCTTATGTGTTTTGTGGAAAACTTGAAAATTATCTTCTTTCTCCAAGTATATGGAGCTTTTGAATTCAGGATATCTTGATGATAAAATTGACAAATGCTCGTAAGAAATTAAGCTGTTCACACCTCATGATAAAAAAAGTTACCAGAGGATTGTTATACCAGTATCTTATCTTTATCCAAAGAGGGGGTATCTTTAATAAAACTTTCCCGAGTTATCCCTGTAAAACGCACACCTTATCCCTAAAAGGATCAACAGGATGAAGATTGTGGGGCTTACGGGAGCTATGGGAGCTGGAAAATCAAGTCTTGCCAAATACTTGCATCGAGAGGGCATCCCCATACATTGTGCTGATCAGGAAATTCATGATCTTCTTGCTTCTGACGTAGAAATTCAAGAAAAAATCAAAGAATTGTGGCCTGATGTCTTTGTTGAAGGATCGATCGATAGAAATAAACTAGGAAATCGCACTTTTTCTTCTTCTCAAACCTTAACCCAACTTGAAAATCTTCTTTATCCAAAGCTTTTACAGCGTCAAAAAAGATTTCTTTTAAAAAATCAAATGCTTAATATTCCGCTTGTGGTTCTCGATGCTCCCCTCTTGTGTGAAGTGGGCCTTGATCGTTATTGTCATTTTGTAGTAATGGCCTTTGCCCCCCTTTTTTTAAGGAAACAGAGAGTTTTAAGACGTAAAGAAATGACCCCGCAGAAGTTTCAAATGATAACCTCTCATCAGATGAAAGATCAACAAAGAAGGAAGTATGTTGATTTTATTATTCCGACTGGACGAGAAAAAGGAAGTGCTTTAAAAAGGATTCGAGACATACTCAATACACTTTTACAAAAACCCTCTCCATCCTGGCAAGGAAGATGGCCCACTCAATTGAAAAGAGAGCCTTATGTCACGAGAAATCGTTTTAGATACTGAAACAACAGGATTTGAGCCAAGTCAAGGCCACCGTCTTGTTGAAATTGGCTGTCTTGAACTTATTAACTATATTCCCTCTGGCCGCGTTTTTCATACCTACATTAACCCAGAACGAGAAGTTCCTCAGGAGGCCTATGCTGTTCATGGTCTTTCCTATGATTTTTTGAAAAATCATCCTTCTTTTAAAGACATTGCTTCTCTTTTTATGGCGTTTATCGGGGATGATCCTCTTGTGATTCATAATGCAAAATTTGATATGAAATTTATTAACGCAGAGCTAAAGCAGCACAATTTTCCCGAGCTTCCTTTCACGCGTGCAATTGATACGCTGATGATGGCGCGACAAAAATTTCCAGGTTCTCCTGCAAGTCTTGATGCTCTTTGTAAACGCTTTGCCGTAGATAGCAAAGCGCGCGATAAGCATGGAGCTCTTATCGATGCTGAGTTGTTAGCCCAAGTTTATCTAGAGCTTATTGGGGGAAAACAACCCGAATTATCCCTTTATTCTTCTTCTCAGACAAAAGAATGTGTCGAGCAAGGAAAAAAAGAGAAAGTAAAGCGGGCGCCTCGATCCCATCAACCTTCCGCGGAAGAACGAGCTCTTCACAAAGAACTTGTCGCAAAGCTTGATAATCCTATTTGGTCTTCTTTATAGCTGCAGCATCTCTCTTTTACAGCACTTTTCTCGGAGAAGGGAAGAACTGTAAAACTTTTCTTTTTCAACTCTTATCACTTCACGCTCTGGGATTAATTAATTTTCAACTATTGTTAATATAAAATATAATAATATTAAATATTTTTTTGTAATTAAAATGAAAAATATTATTATATTTTCACTTTTTACTATTCTTATCACAATTAACATTTCAGCCTTTGCAATGGACGAGGAATCTCTTGACCCAGGCCGCTCTGGAACAGTGAGCAGCGTAAGGATTCAACAAACTTTAGCGAATCCGGATAGGACGTTTGACATGGGGGGGCGTAAGTTTAAGATATTAAATTTAGATGCGCCTCGAGGGCTTCTTGAAGAAATGAGTCAAAGTTCTGAAGGGATTAAAGGGAGTCCTGAGCCGTGGGGTCCGCGGGTGGGAGTTTAGCTATGTCGTACCTGGAACCTATGATGAGAGTGATCAAGTTATGTGGAGTTTGCATCCAAGCTATGCAGGTCAGGTTGTCGACTTTCAAGTCGAAGAGGTTATCAAAATAGGACCGTCACCTTCTCACTGGTATGACCTCATATTAGATTATGTACCGGTTAAGGTGTTTTAGCGACAGTCTCATGAAGGATGATACACAAGAAAGTTCCTCCCTACGCGTATACGCATGGAGGAATTCTTTAATAACTTAGATCTCTTCATTGGTTGGAGAAGAAATCATCCCCAGAGCAGCTAAATAAAGATCTAAGAGTTCTTCTTGTTCTAACCGTTCTTGGGTTTCCATCTTGCGAATTTTAAGAACTTGACGAATAATTTTGATATCAAATCCCGATCCTTTAGCTTCAGCAAAAACATCACGAATTTGATCGCCAAGTTCAGCCTTTTCTTCTTCGAGTCGTTCAATTCTTTCTATAAACGACTTCAATTGTCCTGATGAGACACCACCGACATCACTCATAAAGATCCTCCTTGAAAACATGTGATTTCCATTTATAGATCAGATTTTCTGATTCTGGCAATTAGGGATTTACGAATTTAAGAAAAGAAAGGATACTCTTTTGGATTAACAAGGAGAGAATCAATGCGTCGCCACCGTTGCGCAAAAATTATTGCAACTTTAGGCCCTGCGAGCTCAACTTCCTTAATGATCGAAAGTCTTTTTTTGGCGGGTGTAGACGCTTTTCGTTTAAATTTTTCCCATGGAAGCCATGAGGATCATCGAAAAAGACATCTGGTTATCAGAGAGCTTGAAAAAAAAACAGGCCGGCCTATTGCGATCATTATGGATCTTCAAGGCCCTAAACTGCGTATTGGAACGTTTCAACAACGCTCTATTTTTCTAAATGAGAGTCAGACTTTTATTCTTGATCAACAGGAAGCTTCGGGTGATGAGACACGCGTTTTTCTCCCTCATCCTGAAATTTTTGCCGCTATAAGAGAAGGCTCTCAGCTTCTTCTCGATGATGGAAAAATTTCTCTTCAAGTTGTAAAATTAGCAGAAAAACACATTGAAACAAAAGTCTTGACCGGGGGTGTGCTTTCCGATCGAAAGGGTCTTAACGTTCCCTCGGTAGCTTTACCTATTTCCGCGATGACGACTAAAGATCGAGAGGATCTTTCTTTTGGTTTGAATTTAGGGATTGACTGGGTCGCTCTTTCTTTTGTTCAGCGTCCTGATGATATTCTTGAAGCAAGAGAACTCATTAAAGATCGAGCAGGTATTATTTCAAAACTTGAAAAACCTCAAGCGATTCAACATCTGGAAGAGATTGTCCAACTCTCTGATGCGATCATGGTAGCCAGGGGTGATTTAGGTGTTGAAATGCCGCCTGAGGAAGTTCCAAGCATTCAAAAGCAAATTGTTCGCTGTTGTCGCAAAGCAGGAAAACCCGTTGTGATTGCAACGCAAATGCTTGATTCGATGATAAAATCACCAACACCCACACGTGCAGAAGCCTCTGATGTTGCTACAGCTATTTATGATGCAGTAGACGCGGTTATGCTTTCGGCAGAATCAGCTTCAGGGGATTATCCGCTTGAATCTGTCACCATTATGGATCGAATCATTACCCATGTCGAACGAGATCCGTTTTATCGCAAAATGCAGGAAGCAAGTTTGCCCGAGCCCAAGGCAACAACTTCGGATGCCATTACCGCTGCAGCACGGCAAGTTGCCCATACGCTTCAAGCGGCAACCATTGTTACTTTTACGAGTACAGGGGCGACAACCCTACGAGCTGCGCGTGAGCGTCCGGAAGCTCCTATCCTTGCCCTTACGCCAGAGATAGCCATAGCGCGTAAACTGGCGATTGTCTGGGGAGTTCATTCGGTCAAAAGTCAGGAAGTCAAAACTTTTTCCGAAGCTGTGCATAATGCTTGTCTTATCGCAGAGAAAGAAGGGTTTGCTCAGTTAAATGACAGGATTGTTGTTACAGCTGGGGTGCCTTTCCGTGTTTCTGGGTCTACGAATATTCTTCGAATTGCGACTCTTACCGCTCGACAGCAATGAGTGAAGATTCCTTTACCGGTCGTCTGAAAAGGTATGCCCAAGTCACTACAGGTGTGGGGACTCTTATGGCCCGTCTTTTTGGTGATCGGTATCTGGGGGTTTCTATTAATGAGCCTCTTCACGCAGAACAGCTCAAGAATACGTTGGGGAACCTTAAAGGACCCCTCATGAAAATTGCGCAAATTCTTGCCACAGTTCCGGATATGCTGCCAGAAGAGTATGCAACCGCTTTTCTTGAGTTGCAGTCCAATGCTCCTCCTATGGGTTGGCCTTTTGTTAAAAGACGTATGCAAGCAGAATTAGGTCCAGGTTGGCAAAGCCTTTTTCAAGAGTTTGACCACCAGGCCTCAGCAGCAGCTTCCTTAGGTCAAGTGCATAAGGCTATTAACCACGAGGGCCGTCAGCTTGCGTGTAAGCTTCAATATCCTGAAATGGGCTCGGCTGTTGAAGCTGATTTAATTCAACTGAAGTTTATTTTGAAATCCTTTGAAATGTATAGTGGAGCGCTTGATACGGAAAATCTTCATCTTGAGATTGGCGAGCGGTTACGAGAAGAGCTGAACTATGGACTGGAGGCTCAACATACCAAACTTTTCAAGGAAATACTCATTCCCTTTTCCTTTGCTGACGTTCCTGAGGTTATGGATTCTCTTACGACTCCTCGTCTTTTATCGATGTCTTGGCTTGAGGGAAAAAAATTATTAACACTGACGGAATCTTCACAAGACATAAGGAATAAAGCGTCAGCCCATCTTTTTAAAATTTGGTATTATCCTCTTTATCATTATGGCGTTTTACATGGGGATCCTCATCTGGGAAATTATTCCTGGAGTGCAGAAGAAAAGCTAAATCTTCTTGATTTTGGCTGTGTGCGTATCTTTGATGCTCCTCTCATTCAAGGCGTTTTGGACCTTTATAAAGCGCTTCAAAGTGAAGATGAAGAACGCGCTGTTCATGCTTATCGTACCTGGGGATTTACCAATATTAACAATGAATTGATTGAAGCATTAAATCTTTGGGCGCGGTTTTTATATGAGCCCCTTTTAGACGATCGAGTACGTCCCATTGATGAAACACACTCTGGCCTGAGAGGGAGGCAAGTCGCAGGAGTTGTTTTTGATGAACTTAAACGTAAGGGAGGAATTAAACCGCCTCGAGAATTTGTTTTTATGGATCGTGCTGCCGTTGGCTTGGGATCTGTTTTTATGCGGTTGAAGGCTCAGGTAAACTGGCACCAGCTTTTTGAAGAGCTTATTCAGGATTTTTCTATGGCTGCGCTTAAAGAACGACAAGATAAAGTACTCAAAAAGGTAAATTTACGATAGAATAAATTTACCTTTTTACTGCGTATACTTTTTTCTAAAATTGAATTTTCTATTGCTTGGCTAAAGCTTATTCTTCCCGATGAGTTTTCTCGAGACGTTCATGGAGCTCTTGTGCTTCAAGGCATAAGGTTGCGATAGGTCGGGCATCGAGGCGAGCAATACCAATGGGAACACTTGTTTCTTCGCAGTATCCATAGGTTTTGTTTTCAATACGTTCGAGAGCTTGATTGATTTTGAGAATGAGCTTGCGCTCCCGATCTCGTGTTCTGAGTTCTAAAGAACGATCTGTTTCTGTCGAAGCTCGGTCATTAACATCAGGCTCGTTTAAGGATTCTTCTTGCATATGGTGTAGAGTTTCTACGGATTCCTTTTGGAGTTCTTCTCTCCATTTTAATAATTTGTTGCGAAAGTACTCAAGTTGCTGAGGATTCATGTATGTTTCAGCTTCACTCGGCTTATAATCTAGTGGTAAACTCATTCTTTTCCCTTTTTCCGATGTTGAAAGCGGGACTATCATGAACGATCCTGACAGTCCTCGCAACCGTAAAGTTTTTTGTTTTTATAGTTTATACCCTGTATGCAACGCAACAATTCCTCCTGTATAGATCTCATATCGCGCTCTTTCAAAACCCGTTTTTTTCATCAACGCTAAAAGTTCTTCTCGGGTTAAAAAAGTTCGAATACTTTCACTTAAATATTGATAGGACTGACGATCTTTGGCAATCCATTCACCCAACCTTGGAATAATGTGAAAAGCATAAGCATTATACAATGTTTCAAGAGGGGAAAAAACCTGGGAAAATTCAAGACACGCAAACTTTCCTCCGGGTCGTAAAACACGATGGGCTTCTTGAAGGGCTTTTTCTCGATAGGTAACGTTCCGTAAGCCAAAAGCAATAGTGTAAACATCAATAGAATTATCTTCTAGGGGTAAATTTTCAGCATTCGAGCATAGCCACAAAAGATGGGGATATCGTTCTTGACCCACGTTAATCATGGCAGGATTAATATCTGAGACAGTAATTTGGGCTTGAATTTTAAACTTTTTAAGGCGCTCAAAAATAGCTTCAGCAATATCTCCTGTTCCCCCCGCAACATCCAAATAAATTCCATTCTGTTTTAAAGGAAGACTTTCTACAAAACAGGATTTCCAAAAGCGATGGATGCCAAAGCTCATCACGTCATTCATTAGATTGTACCGCATAGCAACGCGATCAAAAATCCTTGCTACTTTTTCTGTTTTTTCGGTAGCAGAAACATTTTCAAAACCAAAATCAAAGGATTGATTTAAGGGAGAGCGATTTTTACCCATGTTTTGATTCTTTCCTTATCATTTTTCTAGATATTGATCCTACCTTGAAGTGATGTAAAATGCACAAAGAAATAAAAATTATAAAAAACAGGGATATTCATGAATGGTTTTAATCGACGTGAAAAAGGATTTGAAGCAAAATACCTTCATGATGAAGAACTTGCCTTTCGAATTAAGATAAAACGTAATCATTTATTGGGTCTATGGGTGGCTCCTTTTTTAGGGTATTTTGAGGAAAGAGCAGACCGTTATGCGGAAGAAATCATTACCATTGAAATTCAAAAGTCTCATGAAGATGATCTTGTTCATAAGATTCTTAGAGATTTAGAAGCGGCTCGTGTTGAGATGAGTGAACATCAAATTCGTAAAGAGCTAGAGAACTGCTCAGAAAAAGCGCGTCAAATTATAATGAATAAAGAAGGACTTTAACCATGAAAAGAGAACAAGCTGAAACAATTGCTCTTCAAGCTTTGTCTTTTATAGCAAGAGATGATGAACGCCTGGCTCAATTTTTATTAAATTCGGGCCTTACACCTCATGAGCTCAAAAAACGTGTACGTGAACCAGATCTTTTAGGCGGAGTGTTGGATGCTATTTTAGGAGATGACACAGTCCTCCTTGGCTTTTGCAATACAACTTCTTTGAGCCCCGAAACAATCATTAGAGCACGCAGAACTCTGCCAGGTGGCTATGGAGAAGAGTGAGTTAATACTTGATCAACAGGTTAAAAAGTTGCATAAATATCACAAATAAAGAATGAGTATGTTGTCGATGAATCTTTTTGACTTTGAAAAACCGCCCAAAGACACACGTATTGTTGTAGCCATGTCTGGAGGTGTTGATAGCTCTGTCGCTGCTGCCCTTATGGTTGAAGCTGGATTTGAGGTCATTGGCATGACTTTACAGCTTTATGATCACGGTATGGCTTTAAGCAAAAAAGGAGCCTGCTGTGCAGGTCAAGATATTTACGATGCACGTCAAGTATGTGATAAATTGAAAATTCCCCATTATGTTCTGGATTATGAGTCGCGCTTTAGCCAAGCAGTGATTGAGGATTTTGCCGATAGTTATTTAAAGGGGGAAACCCCCATTCCGTGTGTTCGTTGCAATCAACAGGTAAAATTTAAAGATCTTCTCACAACGGCCCGTGATTTAAATGCAAAGGCCCTGATAACCGGCCACTATGTACAACGTGTGATGAAGCATAACAAAGCTGAGCTTCATCGAGCCGTTGATCTTACACGTGATCAGAGCTATTTCCTCTTTGCAACAACTCAAGCTCAGCTAGATTTTTTGCATTTTCCCTTAGGAGGAATGCCTAAAATAGACACGCGCCAGCATGCAGCTCGGTTTGGTCTTGAGATTGCTGAGAAGCCCGATAGTCAAGATATTTGCTTTGTTCCCAATGGATCTTATGTCAGCGTTCTTGAAAAACTTCGTCCAGGATCTCTAGAAGAGGGAGATATTGTTCATGTGGATGGGCAGGTTTTAGGCAGACATAAAGGGATTATCAATTATACGATTGGTCAGAGAAAAGGTCTTGGGATTGGAGGAGGTGATCCTCTTTATGTCATTCGTTTGAATCCTGAAAAACATCAGGTTATTGTTGGACCTTATGCAGCTTTAGCTCGTACAGAAATTAGGGTTAAAGACATGAATTGGTTGGGAGAAACAGGTCAATTCCCCCTTCGTTGTGAGGTTAAAGTTCGCTCGACTCGTCCCCCCGTTTCTGCAGATGTTTATCTAGAGGAGGGAGGTTATGCGCGGGTTGTTTTCTCGAATGCAGAATACGGCGTTGCTGCAGGTCAAGCGTGTGTGTTTTATGAGGAGAATCGTGTGCTGGGTGGTGGCTGGATATTAAGAGATAACTGACTCTGAAGGATAATTCATCAGAAAGAAATGGTGGGCATAACTGGATTTGAACCAGTGACCCCTACGATGTCAACGTAGTGCTCTCCCGCTGAGCTATACGCCCATTTCAGACTAGGTAATCCTTGCTCTCTGGGGTTGATATACACCTGATTTTTTCTGAGTGCAAGGAATTTAGCGTCCTCGTAATCGCGGACAGGTAAAGTTGATCCCATAGGATTTAGGAATAAGGGAAACTCTTGTGGGATTAGATATTGTATATCGTAAACCCTTTCTTTTTGCGAAACGGATAGCGTCTTCTAAACAAGAAAAGGTAAGACGAAGTTCTTGAGTCATATCACGAGACGAGACCCATCCCATAAGAGGATCTGCTACCTTAGGATCTTTTGTTTCAAATTCAACGATCCAAGACTTTGTTTGGCTTTTCCCCGATTGCATTGCCGTTTTACACGGTTGATAAATTCGAACTGTCATCATAGGATCTTCTCATGTAAGAAAACTAGTATAAAGAAGTTTTTAAAGGTATGCAAAGACGATGATAAAAGAGGTTATTTTTGATACGATTAAACGTCGTGGTTTTATGCTTGTCCTTTCTTCACCCTCAGGTGCTGGAAAAACAACCCTGGCAAAAGAAGTCTTAGTTCACGAGAAAGCCTTAGAGCTTTCAATTTCAGTGACAACGCGTCCTAAACGAGAATCAGAAAAAGAAGGACTCGATTATTATTTTGTGGATGAGGAAACCTTTACCCAAATGGTAGACGAGAAACAGCTTCTTGAGCATGCCTATGTGTATGGGTACCACTATGGAACACCTAAAGCATCTATTGAAAAGTTGCTTGCCGCGGGTACAGACGTATTATTTGATATTGATTGGCAAGGAACACAGCAACTCAAACAGATTTCAATGAATGACTTAGTGAGTGTTTTTCTATTGCCCCCAACGGTAAAGACTTTAGAAACGCGTTTACGCAACAGGGGGGAAGACTCTGATGAAACCGTTTGTATACGAATGGATAAGGCTGCTGATGAAATCAGTCATTGGGCAGAATATGATTACATTATTATCAATCAAAACCTTTCAGAAAGCATACAAGCTGTCAGATCAATTCTTCAAGCCGAAAGGTTGAAAAGGCGTCGTCAGGTAGGGCTTGCTCCTTTTGTGAATTCTCTCAGAGGGGAAAGTTGATAGTGCTTAATGGAAAATGAACTCGTCCTTCATAAGCCTAATTTCACGGTTTCTACTATTTTCACCTTGACTGACTTTGACACTGAAAAGACGTCCTTCGATATTTTTTTCCCAAAATAAGAGAAAAGAATGTAAGCATGGAAAATCTGGAGAGTGATCTAAATTTTGCCAAATAAAGGTTTGAAGAACTTCGGGATAGTCTGGTAGATAATAAAGAATTTCTACGGTGGTTAGCTTGTAACCGTTAAGATTGTTCCAAAGATCGGGAGCTGAATGATACCGCATAATATTCCTCCTCTTTACTGATTATATTTTGACATTTAATATTTAAAAAATGTTAAACTTTCTTAATAATAAGATAAATTTTTTGTTTTATACATGAATTTCTCTTTTATACAAATAAAAGTCAGTAAAATTATATGCCTTTTACAAGGAGGTGAACCTCCCATTGACGGTTCTTCTAAGGCCTTATATCTTATCTCTCTAAATAGAGTTGAAAGTACGATGCATCTTTATAGATCGATTGTTACCGTTGGGGGATTTACTTTTTTAAGCCGTGTGACCGGATTTATACGGGATGCCCTTATTGCAGGTATTTTAGGGGTTAGTGGTCTGACGGATGCTTTTTTTGTGGCCTTTAAACTTCCCAATTTTTTTCGGCGATTTTTTGCTGAAGGAGCTTTTAACGCTGCTTTTATTCCTCTTTTTTCTGGAGTTCTCGTTTCATCTGGTCCCCTTGCGGCTCGTCTTTACGGAGAAAAAATATTTGCTCTTCTGCTTTTTAGTTTAGCTGGGTTTGTTCTTCTTTTCGAACCTCTCATGCCCTGGGCCGTTTTTTTGTTTGCACCTGGATTTGAAGCAACACCCGAACGATTTGATCTTGCGGTTACCCTCTCTCGTATCACATTTCCTTACATTCTTTTTATTTCTTTGGCTTCTCTTTTGAGTGGAATTCTGAATTCAATGGGAAAATTTGCAGCTCCTGCAGGTACTCCCATTATTTTAAATTTAACGATGAGTGTCGCTCTTTTTATGATTTTTTGCGAATGGATCTCACCGGGGGAAGGTCTCGCTTGGGCTGTTTTTTTTGCTGGAATTTTTCAATTAGCTTGGCTCTGGGTTTCTTGTTACTTCCAAGGGATGGAAATGAGGCTTTCTTATCCTCAATTTTCACCTGAGGCTAAGAAACTACTTTTTCTAGGAATCCCAGGGGCCATTAGTGCTGGCGTTTTTCAACTTAACTTTTTGATGGATGGGGTTTTTGCCTCTTGGCTTTCGCCTGGTTCAGTCTCTTATCTTTTTTATGCGGATCGGCTTAACCAACTTCCCTTGGGATTAGTTGGCATTGCAGTGAGTACGGCTTTGTTGCCTGAACTTATCAAGCACATTAAATCTCATCATTTTAAAGAAGCTAATTATACTCAAAATAGAGCTCTTGAATTTGCTCTTGCTGTCACTTTGCCAGCGGCAGTTGGGCTTATTATACTAGGAACCCCTCTGGTTGCTCTTTTATTTGAGAGAGGAGCCTTTACAAGTGAAGATGCTCAAGCAACGGGGTATACACTTTCTGCTTTTTCTATAGGACTTCCAGCGTATGTTCTCGTAAAAATTTTTCAGACTCAATTTTTTGCACGCCAGGACACCAAAACACCGATGAAAGTTGCCATCGCTGCGGTTGGCTTAAACTTTATCTTAAATTGTCTTTTGATTGGCCCTTTCAGTTATGTTGGCCTCGCTCTATCAACCGCCATATCCGCTTGGGTTAATGCTACGGCCTTAGGGATTCTTCTTTTGCGAAAAGAATGGATTATTTTTGATGAGCGCTTAAAAAGGATTTTACCACGTCTTATTATCGCTTCTTTCCTCATGGGACTTTTTTGTTATGAGATTCAACTTATGATGCCTTTGCCAAAGGTTTCTCTTATGCGTATGAGCGTTGTGGGGTTCTGGGTTTTAGGCGGAGGGTTGGCTTACATCATTGTAGCACGCCTTGTCGGTGCATTTTATTTTAGTGATCTTCAAAAGCTATTGAAAAATAAATCTTAATTATGAGAGCCTTGCATCTCTAGAAAAACATTCTATAACGAAGTTAATATAAATCATTAGGTTGTTAAAAATGAATCTCATTCGTTCCATTGCAACGGTTGGTGGATATACGATTGGTAGCCGTGTGTTTGGATTTATCCGAGAAGTTCTCACTGCCTCTTTTTTAGGAGCAGGAGCTGCTGCAGATGCTTTGGTGTTTGCGATTAAATTGCCCTCTCTTTTTCGTCGTCTTTTTGCAGAAGGAGCCTTTAATGCTTCTTTTGTTCCTTTGTTTGCAGGAATTCTTGCAGCAAAAGGAAAAGAAGAAGCGCGTAGTTTTGCAAGGCAAATATTGACTTTTTGGGTAGGTGTTCTTTTTCTTTTCATGGTGGGGATAGAACTTTTTCTTCCTATTCTCTTGCCTATATTTTTACCAGGGTTTCAATTGACGCCTGATCGTCTTTATTATGCCATTGAATTCAGTAGAATTACTTTTCCTTTCATCTTTTTTATATCACTGACAGCCCTCTATAGTGGTATTTTAAATTCAATGGATAAATTTGCTATTGTTGCTTCCTCACCAATGATAGGCAATATGGTTATTATTGCTGTTGTTCTTTGCTTTTATGATCAGTTTTCTTCTCCAGGGTATGCTTTTGCTTGGGGAGTGATGGCGATGGGCGTTTCACAGTGGCTTTGGGTTTGGCTACCTTCTTTGAAAGAAGGAATGGGTCTTTCTTTTAAGCTGCCGCACTTCGATACAAACGTAAAAAAATTCTTTAAAATTTTAGCTCCTGCAGCTTTTGGCTCAGGAGTAGTACAAATTAACCTTTTTATCGGTGCGTATATTGCCTCTTGGCTTCCTACGGGTGCCATTTCTTATCTTAATTATGCAGATAGGCTGAATCAATTACCTTTGAGTGTGATTGGTGTTGCTGTGAGTACGGCCCTCTTGCCCATCCTTTCTCGACAAATTCGTGTTGAAGCTTGGGATAAGGCGCACAGAACACAAAGTCAGGCTATCGAACTCTCTATGTTTTTAACTCTTCCAGCGACGCTTGCTCTCATTTTTTTAGCCGAGCCCTTTGTCATGATTGTCTTTGAGCGAGGGGCCTTTACATACAAGGACACAGCGTCCACGGCTGCAACTCTTCAAGCTCTTGCCGTGGGGTTGCCTGCTTACGTTCTTATCAAGGTCTTCAGTTCAAGTTTTTTTGCTCGTCAAAATACGATAATACCCGTCTGTACGGCTTGTGCTGGAATTATTGTGGATATTGCCCTCAGTCTTGCCTTGATGGACACCTTCCATCAAGTGGGAATTGCTTTTGCCACGGCAGCTGCCGCGTGGGTAAATGCAGTTTTGCTAGGGTATCTCTTATGGCGACAAGGGTATTTGAACTTTGAAGTCCGTCTTAGGAAGTTTGCTACTCGTATGGTTTTAACTTGTGGAGGAACCATTATTCTGCTTAAAGCTCTTCAATCGCTCCTTCATCCTCTTCTTATAGGAGGAGAAGTTGTAAGAAGTTTGTCGGTTGCCGGGCTTATAGGGTTTGGTCTTTTGGGTTTTTTGATTCTTTCACATATTATAGGCGCTTTAAGGTTTAATGAACTTAAACTTATGTTTTCATCGAGGACTTAATGGATCGGATTTTTTCAGGTATACAGCCTACAGGAGACCTTCATTTGGGAAACTACTTAGGAGCAATTCGCAATTGGGTTATGATGCAAGGCAAACACGAAAATTTTTTTTGTATTGTGGATTTGCATGCGCTCACAACTCTTCCAGATCCTGACAATCTACAAAAACATATACGGGAAGTTGTAGCTGCTTATATTGCAGCAGGAATAGATCCTGAAAGATCTTATATTTTTCCTCAAAGTACGGTTTCTGCCCATTGTGAGTTAGCATGGATATTTGCTTGTCTTACGCCTTTAGGATGGCTTAATCGCATGATTCAGTTTAAGGAAAAAGCTGGAAAACAACGAGAACAAGCTAATCTTGGTCTTTACGCGTACCCTGTTCTTCAGGCAGCAGATATTCTGGTTTATAAGGCAACTCACGTGCCCATAGGTGAAGATCAAAAACAACATGTTGAACTCGCCCGCGATATTGCAGGGGCTTTCAATCGTCACTATGGCATCGATTACTTTAAACTGCCAGAGCCTGTTATTTTAAAAACGGCCGCTCGGGTTATGAGCCTAAGGGACGGAACATCAAAAATGAGTAAATCCGATCCTTCAGCGTATAGTCGTATTCATTTTTTGGATGATCCAGATTTAATTGCTTTGAAAATTCGTAAGGCAAAAACAGACCCTATCCCGATTCAGGGAACCCCAGGAGCGATGGAAAGTCGTCCAGAAGCTTTAAATCTTTTAACAATTTATGCATCCTTAACAAATCAAAGTTTGGAAGACGTTTGCCTTGAATTTGAAGGCTCGACTTTTTCACCTTTCAAACAGAAGTTAACGGATCAAATTATTATGATTATGGAGCCAATTCGGCAACGTATGACAGTTTTGTTAAAAGACCCTGTTTTTTTGGATTCAGTTCTTAAGAGAGGAACAGAGAAAGCAAGAGACATTGCTTTACAACACCTTAGTGAAATTCAAGATATCGTTGGATTTTTAAGAATGTAAGAGAAGGTATGCTAATGAATGCGCTTGACCCTAATGGGTATTGCTGAGTAATCTTAACACAAGTGAAATTGATACCTAAATTGTTCCATGAAAACTGACTTTCAAACGGTTGTCTTAAAACTCCAAGAATTTTGGGCGCAGCAGGGTTGTGTAATTTTGCAACCCTATGACGCTGAAGTGGGTGCGGGAACGTTTCACCCAGCGACAACTTTAAAATCTCTTGGTCCTAAACCTTGGAAAGCAGCGTATGTCCAGCCTTCTCGGAGGCCAGCAGATGGAAGGTATGGAGAAAATCCCAATCGGCTTTATCGTCATCATCAATACCAAGTTATTCTAAAACCATCACCCGATGATGTGCAGGATATTTATCTTGATAGTTTAAGGTATATTGGCTTCGATCCAATCCTTCATGATGTTCGTTTTGTTGAAGATGATTGGGAGAGTCCAACTTTGGGGGCTTCTGGTCTTGGTTGGGAAGTATGGGGAGGGGGTCAAGAAATTACGCAATTTACCTATTTTCAACAGGTCGGTGGTTTTTCCTGTGATCCCATTCCTGTAGAACTAACCTATGGCCTTGAACGATTGATCATGACTCTCCAAGGTATTGAAAATGTTTATGATTTGTCGTGGAATGATCCTGTAGGCCCAACACCCATGACCTATGGAGATGTGGCTCAACAAATGGAGAAAGAATTTTCAGCGTTTAGTTTTGAATATCTTGATGCCCCCATGATTTTTCGCCATTTTGAAGATGCCGTGTCAATGTGTAATCAGCTCGTTGAAAATAAGCTTGTTCTTCCTGCCTATGAGCACTGTCTTAAAGCGAGCCACCTCTTTAATCTTTTAGATGCACGAGGGGTTTTAAGCGTTACAGAACGTGCTAATTATATTGGTCGTGTTCGGACTTTGGCCCGGAAATGTTGTGAACTTTGGGTGGAGAATGCCCATGGCTGAGTGGCTCCTTGAAATTTTTTCTGAAGAAATTCCTGCTTGTATGCAAAAAGGAGCTCAACTCCAGCTTAAAGCTCTCACTGAAACTCTCCTTCAAGAAGAAGGGATCTCTTTTGAGAGGGTAAGAACATTTATAACCCCTCGTAGATTAGCAATGGTTGTAGATGGGCTTCCTCTGCAAACTTCTGAGAAAGTAGAAGAAAAAAAGGGGCCACGTATTGATGCTCCTCAAGCTGCAATTGCGGGCTTCCTAAAAACAGTAGGGATAGGGCGAGAAGAGTGTGAGGTTAAGGATACATCAAAAGGACAGTTCTTATTTTTTACTCAAAAAGTGCGGGGACAGCCCTTAAGAGATATCCTTTCTCACTTGGCTCCATCGCTTTTAGAAAAAATGCGTTGGCCTAAATCTATGCGATGGGGAGAGCTGTCCGCAACGTGGGTAAGGCCTATCCGGGGACTTCTTAGTCTTTTTGAGGGAGAGATGGTTCCTTTTTCTTATGCAGATGTTGAAGCCTCACATTGGACAAAAGGCCATCGATTTTTAGCACCTAAGCCTTTTCGTGTTGAAAATTTTAAGGACTATGAGAAAAAATTACGAGATCATTTTGTCATTTTAGATGGGGAGGAACGGCGCACCCTCATCCAAAAGGGGATTAACCATATTGCTCAAGATTTAACGCCTCTTGAGGATGATTCTCTTATGGAGGAAGTCACAGGTCTCGTTGAATGGCCTATCGCCTTAAGGGGAGGTGTGGACGCACACTTTATGAATCTTCCATCAGAGGTTATCACAACCCCAATGCGGGTCCATCAACGATACTTTCCTTTTCTCAATGACCAAGGAAAACTCGCTGCCTGCTTTGGCATTATTGCGAATGTTGAAACACGTGATCAAGGTAAAACCATTGTTACAGGTAATGAAAGGGTTTTACGAGCTCGACTTGCAGATGCACAGTTCTTTTGGGATCAAGATCAAAAGAAACCCTTAGATCACTTTAACATTTCTTTGAAAACTCGGCTTTTTCATCAACATTTGGGCAGTCTTTGTGATAAAGTTGAGCGATTAATCATCCTTTCATCCCGTATGGCCGTAAAAATAGGGGTTGATCCAAAGCCAATACGTCGGGCTGCTCTTCTCTCTAAAGCCGATCTTGCAAGTCAAATGGTTGGGGAATTTCCGGAACTTCAAGGCGTAATGGGAGGAAATTATGCGCTCAATCAAGGCGAAGGACCTGAAGTTGCGCGAGCCATCGAAGAACATTATTGGCCCAAGGTTTCTGGGGGAAAGATACCTGATGCTATACCGAGTTTGATCCTCTCCATGGTGGATCGACTTGATACCTTGATGGGCTTTTTTGCTATTGGGATTACACCAACTGGATCGAAAGATCCCTTTGCCTTAAGACGGGCGGCCCTTGGCTTGATTTCTTTATCCTTTAACCCTCACTTTAGTTTACCCCTGGTTGATATTTTGGAGTGGGCCTATGAAGCTTACTCTTGGTCAACACTGACGCCGCCTTTTTTAAAAAATAAAGAGCAGGCTGTTCGTGATTTGTGGCAATTTCTTTTAGAACGCTTTAAATTTTCCCTCCGAGCGGACCAAGGAAGCTCTTATGATCATGTGGATGCTGTGTTAACTGTTGCCCATGAAAATTCCACCTTTTCAGATCTTGCCTTAAGAGTAAAAGCTTTAGATCAGTTAATGGATGGGGAAGATGGAAAAAATCTTCTCATCGCTTATAAAAGAGCTTCTCATATTTTAAAAATTGAGGAAGAAAAGGATAAACGGCTTTATGAAGGTCATGTTTTAGAAGAAATTCTAAAAGAACCTGAAGAAAAAGCTCTTTTTATAAACCTATCCTCTAAATCTTTGGAGATTCAAGATCTGGTGAAGACATGTAATTTCATTAAAGCTGTTCAAGATTTAGCCATGATTAGACCCTATGTGGATCAGTTTTTTGATAAAGTTGTGGTGAATACGATGGAAAAAGATGTTCGAGAAAACCGTCTTCATCTTTTGTCATTTCTTAGGCAAACACTTCATCAAGTGGCGGATTTTTCAAAAATTGAGAGTTAATAAATAAAAGGATTCAACATGATATCAAAGGATTTACAAGACAAGCTCATTGGATTGGCTAAAGAAGCTCAAGAAAAAGCATACGTCCCTTATTCAAAATTTCCTGTCGGGGCGGCTCTTATCACAGAAGATGAGGATATCTATACAGGATGTAATATTGAGAATATCTCATTTGGTTTATCTAATTGTGGAGAAAGAACTGCAATTTTCAAAATGTTGTCAGAAAAAGGACCAAAGGGAAGAATAAAAGCTATTGCTGTTACAACAAAAGCCGATATTCTTTGTTCTCCCTGTGGTGCGTGTCGACAAGTAATTCAAGAATTTAGCAGTCCTGAGACTGTTGTCATTTATAAGGGTAAAGAAGGATATGTGGCCATACCCATGAGTCAACTTCTTCCTGGAGCTTTTACAGAAATTATGGCTATTGGTTAGGACGTTTTTTCAAAGCGCATCCACTCTGGTATGTAAGGCTTTAAACGAGCCTTCCCTCCCACAAGCTCATTTTGAGCTCTTACAGCTTCAATACGAAGAAGAGCAAGGCCATGAGTTTCATTATGGGACCGCATTTCGCCAACGGAATCCCCATTGAAAAAAATTTCTGTTCCTTGATCGGGAGCTTCTCCTTCAATGATGACAGGGAAAAGACGCTTTCTGACGAGACCTCGATATTTTGTTCGAGCGGTAAGCTCTTGCCCCATGTAGCATCCTTTTGTCCAACTAATGGCGTTCAGTTCATCGAGTCCTGATTCAAGTAAAATCGCTTTTTCAGGAATTAAATCTTTTCCACCTTCCGGGATGCCTAAGGTAAGACGATGGAGATCGTAGTTTTGAAGAGGAATTTGTTGAAAATTCTTGGGAGGAGTTGACGTTATCATCCGCGTTCCTAACTCTTTAAGACGAGGATCCATAAAGACACCATTGGAAGTGTATCCTGGTTCTTCTTTAAGGTTAAAAAAGGTCGCAACATTATTTCCCCATAAGGCAAAAACCTTTAAGTCTGGACGATGTTTAAGGATTACCTTTGAGCGAAGTTTATAGAGGGTGAGCTTTTTCAAAAGAGCTTCCATGCGAGAAGCTTCTGCGTCCAGAAGGAAAGAGTCCTTGTTGTCTATAATAAAAAAGTCATACAAAAACCTTCCTTGAGGGGTAAGAAGGGTTGCATATAAGGTTTGGTCTCGATTTACAAGGTGAATGTCATTGGTTATCAACCCTTGGAGGAAAGAGGCTTTATCTTCTCCTTCAATTTCCAATACGCCACGGTTAGAAAGTTCACAGCCGTTAATGGTCATTAAATCCTCATATGAAATAATATATTTTCTCTATCACATACCATCAAAACGGTTTTATTTCAGCAACAAAGGGAGGTGAGAGTTCTCACCTCCTTCGTTTTTCTATAGGCTCAATCATAAAGACCATTAAGTGTTTGCTTCAATAGCTCTTCGCTGCCTTCTTCGCCAAAATACAGCTCAAAAATAGCTTTAGCTTCTTTGGTCTTTTTTTCTTTTTCGATCGCATGTTTCCTAGCGTCTAGGTCGAATCTAGGAATTAAGGTTGAAAAGTGACCCTCTCCATCAAATTCTACATGCACATCACGAGCGTGAGGAACCTGCCATAACTCTTGATCCCCGTTAACCCTTTGATAAGTATCTCCTCTCTTTTGCCAAACATGAACATTAAAAGGACTAGGGCTGAAACGACCCAATAATGTCAAGGTCATAACAGAATTTGATTCATAAGGAATACTCAATGTGTGCATAGCCTCTTCTAAGAGAAAATTATTCACTGCTATATCGCCTGGAAGTTGCTCCGGCCTTAAGTCGCGTACAATTTCCAGCCCTTCTTCACGAGGAACATTTATCGCTAAATTTCCGCAGTCTCCATTAGCCAGTGTTTTATATTTGCAAAGAGATAAGTCACTTCCAACAAACCTAACATTAATTTTTTTTCTGTCTTTGGCGTCGACAAAGGGTCTAAATAAATGTGATGGGGACTGTAAGGCAGAGGGTTGAGGAGAGGAAATGGGTTTCCGTGGTGATGACAAAGAAACAAGTGGGAGGCCTTTTACTGCCTCAGGTATAACAAGTTTTTTAGGTTGGGGGCGCTTTGAAATAGGAGCGCTCAGAGATGGCTGAGGAGATTGTTTCTCTCCAATACCTGTGAATTGTGAAAGTGCGTGACCATTTCTTGTGAGCCTCTTCAGCCAATCCGTATACTCTGTAGATGCAAATGGTTGGGCGTGTCGTGGAGGTTCTTTGGGAGAAGCAGACGGAATGCCTCCTTGGTCATTGAGAAGCTGCGTTAGCTCTTCTTCAGATGCATAGTATTCAATTCCTCTATCTTCTGCTTGTGTTAAGAGGGCATATCTTTTTAGGATATCCTCAAAATTATGAACATCCGCAGAGGTTAAGAGTGCGTGCAGAGCTTTTAACTCTTCTCCAACAGAATACACCTGTAGATGTGATGAAGCCCTCCTAATATCTGATTGTAGGGTACGATTTAACTCTGCAATTTGATTTCTAACAGCAAGTTGGTCTTCTTCTCTAAGATCAAATTCAGACAAAATAACCTCAAGATTTTGAATTTCTTCTTTAATTTCTTG
The DNA here is from genome assembly GCA_017992885.1 of Alphaproteobacteria bacterium. GTDB lineage: Bacteria > Pseudomonadota > Alphaproteobacteria > UBA9655 > UBA9655 > UBA9655. The sequence goes on along the minus strand of JAGONT010000012.1, from coordinate 521 downwards.
GAAAGCTCCTGGTTCAGTTAATGCTTGAGGAGGTTCGATAGGGAATGAAGAGAAAACAGGAGCTAAAGGTGTCACATGAGGTACAGAAGAAACCGCCTGGGATGAAGATATTAGAGAGGAGGGAGGCGCAGCATAAGGTAAAGAAAAAACATGAGGCTGCATGTTCTTAATTAAGGTTGGATCGAGAGGAAAGAAACTCGTAATAAAGTCAGGTGATGAAGGAAAATTACGGCCAGGTAAATAACTATTCGTACCAACGTCAAACATCTTTACCTGTGCACCAGGAGCAGAACGGTGAGTTACAGATAATCTATATTCAGACTCGTCTTTCACCAACTCACTAGGGAGCTTAAAGCTAAGTGTTGCATGCCTATGGATGGCGTTTAAGTTTGCGCCAGCTTTTCGGAAATAGTGTGTTGGTTCGTGAGCTTCTGACCATTGGTTTGTCTTAATATCTCCTCGATCTTTTTCTGGGGCATACACAGTAACCCCTGGTTGAGATTCACTTGTCACATCACCCA
>JAGONT010000070.1 GCA_017992885.1 Alphaproteobacteria bacterium | reverse complement strand
CCGCTCGAAGATTTTTTATGAAAAACTAGGTTTTACCGCCAGCCATGAAGGCATGAAGCTTTATCTATAAGAGAAAATTCCATAAAAATTTGGATTGTGGACGTCTTTACAGATAAATCTTTTGCGGAAGATTCAGCAACTGGTCAAAAAAAGAAATGTCCTAAACAAAAATAAAAAATAAATGCCTGAATTTCGGCGGCAGCTTTTGAGCAAGTCGTTTATATTAGGATTGAAGACACTTTATTGAGTAAGGAAAAAGGTGATTAAAGCTGAAATTCAACGAGAATATTATCAGGCATTACTAAATAAAAACTCTGACTATGAAAATGTGTTTTATGTGGGAGTAAAAACAACGGGCGTTTTTTGTCGACCCACGTGCCCTGCACGAAAGCCAAAATTTGAAAATTGTGAATTTTTTGAAACGACTCAACAAGCCCTTCTGGCTTCCTTTCGTCCCTGTCAGCGTTGCCGTCCCTTATCTCCTCCCCATCACGTTTCAGAACTTGTCCGAAGGCTTGTCGAAGCGATTGAAGAAAATCCTTCAAAACGATGGAAAGATAAGGATTTTCAGGATTTGTCCGCTGAGGCGTCAACGGCACGCCGCCAGTTCAAAAAACGGTTTAATATGACATTTGTTGCATATGCCCGTGCGCGACGCATGGGAATCGCTATGAAACAAATCAGAGAGGGTGAGGCTGTGATCGAAGCACAGCTTGAAGCAGGCTATGAATCCAGTAGTGGGTTTAGGGATGCTTTCTCCCGTATTATGGGAGCGGCCCCAACTTTAATTGGAGAGAAGACTATCTTAAAAGCATCGTGGATAGATACAACACTGGGTCCTATGATAGCCATTGCCAATGAGAAGGCTCTTTACCTTTTAGAATTTGTGGATCGTCGTGGGCTAGAGCGAGAGATTGAGCGTTTGAGGCAAAAAACAAAATCAGCCATCATTCCTGGGGTTACTCCACCAATTTGTTCAATAGAGCAGGAGTTAAGTCAGTATTTTGAGGGCAAATTAAAAAATTTTAAAACGCCTCTATATTTACTGGGTTCTCCTTTTCAAAAGCTTGTCTGGGAAGCATTGACGAAAGTTCCTTTCGGTGAAACACTATCCTATGCGAAAATGGCAGCAAAAATTGGTAAATCATCCGCCTTTCGAGCTGTTGCGAATGCAAATGGCGCCAATCAGTTCGCCATCATTATTCCTTGCCACCGCATTATCAACACTAATGGGGAGTTGGGCGGATATGGCGGAGGAATCGTCCGCAAGAAATGGCTTATTAACCATGAAAAAAGGTGCGTGAATGACAGTGCCCGGGAGTGACTCCAAAATCCGCTGCTTCGGGGGAGATTTAGGCAAAGAATTTTATGCAGATTATCATGATCATGAATGGGGCATTCCGTCCCATGATGACCAACATTTGTTTGAGATGCTGATCTTGGAAGGAGCACAGGCTGGACTGAGCTGGGAAACAATCCTTAAAAAGCGTGAAGGATATCGCAGTGCCTTTCATCGTTTTGTTCCTGCGAAAGTTGCCTCTATGAGTGATGATGAATTGGAAGATTTGCGCCAAAATCCTGAGATCATTCGTAACCGATTAAAAATCTTTGGAACACGGCAGAACGCACAAGTGTTTCTTAAAATTCAGCAAGAGTTCCGATCTTTTGATCGTTACCTATGGAAGTTTGTAAACGGAAAGCCTATCCTTAATCATTGGCACCGGTTTGAAGAAGTTCCCACTCAAACACCAACAAGTGATGCTTTATCAAAAGACTTAAAAAAACGGGGGATGACCTTTGTCGGTTCAACCATTATCTATGCCTACATGCAAGCCATTGGGATGGTGAATGATCATCTGACGACGTGCTGCTGTTATGGACGAAAATAAGGACACATTTTAGAAATAGCCTCTTTATAAAAAGACTATGAGCTTGTATACATAGGGTAATATCTAAAATTAACAACCAACAGCTTTCTTTAGTCAGAGTTCGTTAATTTTATCCCCCGAACTCTTGAGGCTTGAAGAATAGATTTATATTTGAAAAATATTTTTTTATGATGAGGGATTTTTATATATTGAAGACGTTTTTATCGTTTTTGTTTTCTTTTTTATTCACTTCTTCTCTTTTAGCGACGATAATTGAAGAGTCACCCTTTCCAAGAAGAGTTGCTACCATTGGCATCGATTCAAAACATGAACTATCCCTTGCTTATAAATCCTCAATACTTCAAGACGTACTTACATGTAATGATGTATTGTTTTCAATTTTTCAGCATCTTCCCCCAAAGTCACTTTCAAGAATAGCTTCTGTTTCTAAAAAGTGGCGAACTGTTTCTCATGACCGACGTTTATGGGAACCATTTTATAGAAAAATGGGTTTAAGATTTCCCCCTTATCTTCACCCTAAAATTGGGGTTATCTCTGCTCTCAACTCTCTTATCATTAACAGAATAATCAACGAATTAAAAACCCCTCAGGATAACGATCGCTTTGTCGCTTTAGGGTATAAAGAAGCCATTGAAAAGAAATTCAAAGGACTGATGGAAGGAAACCATGGTTATCCAAAAAATTTAAAAGCTGCGCGGCAATTTAATGAACAACTTGCTGCTCAAAGATATCCTTTAGCTTGTGAAAGAAAAGTCTTTGGACTTTATTTTGAGATCGATAGCTATCGAGAAGACCCAAATGCGGCAAGACATTTCAACGATCAGCTAATTTCTGAAGGATATCCTAAAGCTATCGAAAGAAGAATCAAAGGACTTTTATATGGGTATTTTGGGTACTCACAATCCCAAGAAAGCGCAGTAGCTTACGTTGATCAACTAGTGAAGCAAGGATTCGATATAGCTATTGAAAGAAAAATCAAAGGATTATTAGAAGGAAAATATGGTTATATAGAGAATCTACCAGAAGCGTGGGAGCTCAATGAGAGGCTCGTAGCTCGAGGAAACCTTGAGGCTATTGAAAGAAAAGTCGAATGGGTTTTTACAAGGGAGCAAAATCCTCTCACAGTTCTTTCGAGAACAGTCTTTACATCGATTCGTGACTTTTTTTGTTATCCATGGTGCTCAAAAGAGGCACCAAATGAGGACCTTGGAGAAGAGATAAAGTGTATAAGGATATTAAATGACAGACTCGTTTCTGTAGGAAGTTGTAAAGCAATTACAAGAAAATATGATGGACTTGTAAATGGAAACTGCTTTTATCAAAAAGACAGCGAAGCTGCAGAACGATTAAGACAATATCTGATCAGTCAAGAAAATCATAAGGCTCGCGAAAGAAAGAAAAAGGAATTCCTACTTTCTTCTTATTACATACAAAATGAAGAAGCATTAAATAAGTACATTAATTTTTTAAGAGAATACGCCTCACCAGACAATTTTTAGAGATTAAAGAAAGACACTGAAAAGATGCAGAAAATTTTAAATCTATAGCGCAGCAAAAGAAAGAAAAAGCTATAAATCTTAATACTCTTCTCAATCTCTGAAAAATTATTCGATTCCAAAATTTAAAATATTTTTATTATCTACTCAAATACCTTGCTCGCAATGAAATGAAGAATGATCTGGAGT
>JAGONT010000001.1:197343-250749 GCA_017992885.1 Alphaproteobacteria bacterium | reverse complement strand
CATTATCGGAGCCAATGCAACCTTTTTCTTCAAGCAGTGATATAACGCCTTCCCTTGCTGTAGAAGAAGCGCCCCGTTTTACCTATCGAACCACCGCTGCAACTCTAAGTGCTAAGAATAAGCACTCGGCCGTTGCTATCCAATTGTCTGACGAAGATTTGAAGTACCCTGCGTATCAGCTAACTGTTAACCATCGGACAGGTGAGAACGGTTCATCTGTAAGAATATTCATCCCAGGTATAGATTATTCCCCATTAGGGGGTTTACCTTCCTCTGTGGGTTTTGAAGACAAAGATTTTGATCTTTCCCCCTGGGTTGAAGCCGTACGTGTTGATTCTTCTTCCCCGTCAGCGATAAAAACCTTTTTGAGTTTTGTGGGTGGCAAGAGTGATATTCATTCTTTCAAAATTCGATCCGTTGAAGGAACTTTAAAAGAAGTCATTTTTGGTAATGTAGACAGTGAATCACAGCCAGGAATTCATGTGTATGGTCCTGAAACTGATGGAAATGCCAATGAATGGTCTCTAATGCAATCCGACGACGTGCAGCAATAACGCTTCTCGACGTTAACTCTCCTTTTTCTTGACTGCTTACGAAAAGGCTCAAGAAAATACAGATAAGGACCCCGTTGGTTTGCACCGCGGGGTTACTTATTTTTTGGGGGCTATGCAGCTGACTCCCCATGAAGAAGAATTTGACTTTATATTGTAAGGAATCAAAGATTTCTATGGGATCAAATATATTCGTAACAAAGGAGTCATAGCGCATAAATACCACCTGTAAAATCATTGAGGTTGTCTTTTACAAAGGCATTAAAGAAAAGTCGTAAGTCATAGATTTAATTCAATCAATTTGTGTTGAAAAAGGTTTAAGTTTAAGTATATATTTTAAATCTTAATAATTCATTTTTTATTTTATGTAAACTAAGGAGAATTTTTAAATGTTTAAAAACTTTACTCAGAGAAAAATCTCACCCTCGTCTCTTGTGGTTCTTTCTGTTTTGTGTGATCCTTGACTCGTACGATATTAGAGAACTCAGATTAATTACAAATATCATATCACGGGTTCATTATATTGTTGTACGTAACAGTTGACAATTAAAGAATAATGTCTACATATTTACATGATGTATAATTTTTTTAGGAGATTAAAATGAAGTTGTTATATTTATTATCTATATTGTTTTTTGCAAGCTTTAATGCATCAGCTATGGATTCTGAGCTTAATGAATTTGAACACCTTTCTGGAACCTATCGTATTGGACCAAGAGATATGTCTAAGGGCAATGGGACCGTTGAGATTGAATTTTCTGGTAAAAGAGCCATTGTTAGGAACTTTGAGTTTACACATTTTAGTGACTTCTATTCATTTGAAGCTTTAAAAATCAGCGAAAGTTCTCTTATAGAGAAGTATGGACAAGAGAGATATGCTTATTCTATTGAATTTGGAGAACAACAAATTGCTAATTTCATGAAAACTCAATTAGTGGGTCACTCTTATACCTTAGATCAAGTGAATGAAGCACGCACTCCACAATTTTGTGTTCGTGCTCTAGATAAGAGTGGGGAGGAGAATCTACCAAATAGAGATCTTAGGTTAATAATAGATGGGTCAAACTTGCTATTCTTTATAGAATACCCTTATGGATTGGGCCAGGAGATATCAGCTTCAGCTTTGCAACGTCTGCCTCTTACGAGAGAAGGACCTCAAAGAGAAACTCCTCAAGTTAATAAAAAACCGAATTCCCTTTCTGATATAGAGAAGCTAGCAGCTTCTTTACGGATACAGAGCCCACCAGAACCTATGCAAGTCGAGGAAGCGCCCCGTTTTACCTATCGAACCACCGCTGCAACTCTAAGTGCTAAGAATAAGCACTCAGCCGTTGCTATCCAATTGTCTGACGAAGATTTGAAGTACCCTGCGTATAAGCTAACTGTTAAGCATCGGACAGGTGAGAACGGTTCATCTGTAAGAATATTCATCCCAGGTATAGATTATTCCCCATTAGGGGGTTTACCTTCCTCTGTGGGTTTTGAAGACAAAGATTTTGATCTCTCCCCCTGGGTTGAAGCCGTACGTGGTGATTCTTCTTCCCCGTCAGCGATAAAAACCTTTTTGAGTTTTGTGGGTGGCCAGAGTGATGTTCATTCTTTCAAAATTCGATCCGGTGAAAGAACTTTAAAAGAAGTCATTCTTGGTGATCCAACAAGTGAATCACAGCCAGGAATTCATGTGTATGCCCCTGAAACTGATGGAGATGCCAATGAATGGTCTGGAGTGAAATCCGACGACGTTCAGCGATAACGCTTTTAGACGTTAATTCTCCTTTTTCTTGATTGTTGATAAAGAGATTCAAGAAAATACAGATAAGTACCCCGTTGGTTTGCGCCGCGGGGTTACTTGTTTTTAAGACTATGCAGCTGACCCCCGCGCTATTAGAAAATTCAGGTTAGTACTTTCTTTCTTAACCTATAGAATAAACTTCCTCTGGAATTTGAGAGTTAGTGCTATTAAAGATTTTAGGTTAATGTAGAGTTCAAAAATAGAAAAAATAAGTTGATTTTTCCTAAAAGAAGAGATAAAAATTATTTAAATATAAACTAGTGGTATAGTGTTTTGGTATTAATATTCTTTAAAAAATCAGGAGATTTAAGAATGATGATGTTAAAAAATAATAATAAGCTATCTATCGTTGCGGCTTTCATATTGGGAACAACGATGCTTTCTTCCGTGGATAAAGCATGGGGTATGAATCAGGAGGAAGCAGATAAATTATCTTCTTCAAGCAAAATTACTATAGCTCTAAGCAATGAAGATAGGCTTGTTGGCAAGATACGTGTTAGCGCGGAAGTATATCAAGCTGCACAAGATCTTTTAACAGACTTAAGCACGTCTTCTGATGCTAAGAGCTTAAGCGTTGAAGGCACTCCTTCACGAAAGGCCATACGGAGTCTTGTGCACGGAGGTATTGGAAAAGTTATGGCTGAACAAGGGGCTGTTGATCCTGACTTAGACTCTTGTATTATAAACAGCCTTAAAGCCATACTGGTTGCTGAAAAGGATCCTTATGGTATAATAATAAGTGGCAAAGACAAGCCTAAACTGACTGCTAAGCCCAAAAAAAAGTTAAGAGAAATGCTTGTAAATGCCAAAAGAAAGGGTGTTCCTGAACTAGAAGGATTATTCAGATCTACCCTGCCTCACATAGTTGATTCGTACTCAACCATAATAGATTCTCTTTTTGCTCGTTTTCCACAAGAAAATGAGCAAATGAAAAGCGAGAGTCAGCAGATTAGTCGATTTAAAGAGTATTTTGGAATACAAACTCCTGCAAGCAGTGTTTCTGCAAAACCACTAACTAAAAGGCAGCTTGTGGATCAAGCACGGACTCAAAAAGTGCAACAGGAAAAACAACAAAGAGAAACCCAGGAAAAATATAACAGCACTCTTAATGAATTAGCAGAAGCGTTCTACTTTCTTCAGCAAATAGAAAAAGACTGGGATCTCTCGAACCACAATTCAATACCATCACCAGCACCTGTCATCCCGGAGCCAGTGCAACCTTTTTCTTCAAGCAGTGGTATAACGCCTTCCCTTGCTGTAGAAGAAGCACCCCGTTTTACCTATCGGACAACAGGTGCAACTCTAGCTAAGAATAAGCACTCGGCCGTTGCTATCCAATTGTCTGACGAAGATTTGAAATACCCTGCGTATAAGCTAACTGTTAAGCATCGGACAGGTGAGAACGGTTCATCTGTAAGAATATTCATCCCAGGTATAGATTATTCCCCATTAGGGGGTTTACCTTCCTCTGTGGGTTTTGAAGACAAAGATTTTGATCTCTCCCCCTGGGTTGAAGCCGTACGTGGTGATTCTTCTTCCCCGTCAGCGATAAAAACCTTTTTGAGTTTTGTGGGTGGCCAGAGTGATGTTCATTCTTTCAAAATTCGATCCGGTGAAAGAACTTTAAAAGAAGTCATTTTTGGTAATGTAGACAGTGAATCACAGCCAGGAATTCATGTGTATGCCCCTGAAACTGATGGAGATGCCAATGAATGGTCTGGAGTGAAATACGACGACGTTCAGCAATAACGCTTTTAGACGTTAATTCTCCTTTTTCTTGATTGTTGATAAAGAGATTCAAGAAAATACAGATAAGGACCCCGTTGGTTTGCGCCGCGGGGTTACTTGTTTTTCGGGGGCTATGCAACTAACTCCCGTGAAATTATGTAGGAATTTTAAGACGTGCTCGATTAACCTATAGAATAATTTTCCTCTAGCATTGGGTTCCTACGCTGTTAAAGAATTCAGGTTAAGAAGGTTGTTTTGCGAGGAAAAAAGCAGATAGCTTTGTGTCCTTCATTTTACTTCCGCGAGAAGAGCCAAATTCAAAAGCGTAGGCATCTTTAAGACAAGAGCCAAAAATCCCTGCAACGGTTGAGATAATCCCTACGGCCTCTCCGGGCAAGCTCATCCGATAAAGAGTAATGGTGACCAAGCAGGCAATCAGGCCTAAGGCTGCAGAAATAACCATGATATCGGCGCGTAAATTGCTTCGACCGGCTTGTGCTAAGGCAATATCGCGAAGGCGGGCGTTTTCTCTATCCTTGACTTCCTCTAAGTCTAATTCGTGGGCCATTTTTTGAACAGCTTGTTGAAACTCAAGAGCTTTTTTAGAATCTGCTTTCAAAGAGTGGAGAATTTGTAAGGGTTCTTTTTCTCGAGTAATGGACTGAGCAATGTTGACCACTTTTTGGGCTGTTGCGTGACCATTTTCTCTCCCCAGCCAACGGGCGATAAGAGGAACCAACTCGGTTAAGGCATGGGCAAGAGGGAGGAGTGGAAAACTCATATCTAGCCTCATCTATCAAGTTTATAAAAAATATGACGACCGACGCGAAGCGTGACTTTTTCTGCTTTTGCCCAAAAGGGCTTGGACGTCAAGGCATGATAATGGTCGCTATCTCTCGTTAAATCAGGCCATATGCCCTTTATCGTTTTGTGAGCAACTGTTCTGCACAATTTAAAAAGGGGATCTTTTTCAAGGTCTTCTTGCTGAATCAGCGGGCGATTGGGATCATTACTATCCCAACAAGAGAATTGATGTGGTTTTAAGCAGACTTCTGTTAGCGTTTTGCCATATTTTCCTCCTCTTTTGAAACGATTCATAATAACATTCGCCACGGTTATTAGGGCTATCGGACCGTTTTGCGCATATTCGCCTCGGGCTTCCCCATAAAGTGTGCGGGTACACACATCAAGGTCATGATCCGTCATTGGATGTCTCCTTTCAGAAGTTGTTGCCATGTTTTTCCGTTAAAAAAGATAAGAGTTGGATCGTTTTCTCCTAACAAGAGTGCAAGTTTTCCCAAGGATTCTTCTTTCTGTAGCGTGGCTTTTTCATAAAGGGGGAGTGAGGATGAAGGTGGTTTTGGGAGGGACAAAATTTCTTGCCAGAAACGGTTGTCTTGTTCCCACAGGGTACTGGTATGATCTTTTAGGCAGCTATAAAGGGAAGTTTCATATGTAACGAGATCCAGCTTTTTATAAAGTGTTTGCGGAAACCATATGCCACGGAGAATAAGGGTTGGTTTAGGTAAAGTGAAGGTTCCAAAGTCTGTTCCAAAAGTTCCTATGAGCGTCATTTGATCTCCTTGAACTTGGATGGTCCCAATTCCCTCTCCTGCCTCTGGATGGGTTTCAAGAGTTTTTAAACGTGTTTCGAGCTCTCTAAAGTTGCCGTCGATTTCTTCAGCGGTTAATGGAGCGCCCTTTGCAGAACGATAGGTTATCGACATGATATTGCCTCCTTAGGGGGGAAAGAAAAAGGCCCGTCTTCAGGGCCTTTTGTGTTTGTAAAGTTATTTGACTTATTTCGAAGGGTTGAAATAAACGTTGATGAATGTGGTATCCCCATAGATAGGTTCGCACAGAAATGAGGAAAATTGCGTTTCCCCAAGCTCGGTTGATACGTTGATATGGGCATATCCTGCAGCAAGTGCTGCAGGAAGGGATAAATACTCTTCTTTTTGTGGATCAGGATTAAAAATGATACCCCTTCCTCCCTTTGGAGGAAGAATTTGTTGTTGTTGTAATGCTGAAGAGCTAACGAGTCTCACCCGTGTTTGGTTATGGGTTGAGGTAAGAGAGTAATAGATCTGCTGAATCTTATCCAAAGCAATGCCCTCCTTGTAATACCCCCCATATCCCCGCAAAATACATGCATCAAGAATTCCTGGCGGGGAAGTTAAAACCTGACCTGACTCGAAGGTTGTGTGTCGTTCTTGATGGTTTTGGGATTCAACTCGGAAAGGCTTAACATAAATTGTTTGTCCAATTTCAAGTCGTCCTGACGACAAAGTTTTTCCCCGAAACGTAAAGGGCTTTCCTTGGTAAATGCCATGACCAATGTCTGTATACTTAAGAGCAAGAGCTTGCCATTGTGAGTTTTCAATCTCTTGGTCATAGCCAAAAGCAATAGCCTCCTTTTCATAGAGAAGAGTATTCTCGAGCGCTTCACCTTCAGAAATTAATCCGACTTTGATTGCTTTATTGGTAAGAGGAAGGGGCTGGAGAGAACACCTTAAAATCAAGGTTTCAGCAACAATTTTGGTTTCTTCTATTAACGTACAGTCCGCGGGATGAAAAATCTCTAAGACTCCTTCTTCTTGATTGAGTTCAGGCAAGGGAGGTTCATAGCCTTCTGCAGAAGGCATAAAGGGAAGAATACGCATGGATTCTCCGAGGTTGTTATATGGGTTGGTGGTTTTTTAAAGGGAATCTGATTGTTTACGCGTCATAGACTTTGTCACGTTTCCCAATTTTAACAATGAGAATGCACAATTCATGATCCTTAATATGGCAAATAATGCGAAATTTTTCGACTCGATAGCGCCAAAGCCCTGCCTTTGTATTTCCAAGCGGTTTTCCAAAATCATTTGGATTTTTGGCGGTAAGTATCCTTTGTCTTATATAAGTTCGTATTTGCAGTTGCTCTGGCTTAGAAATTTTTTCAAGCTCTTTTAAAGCGCTTTCTTTAAATTTAATGGTCCAACCCAAGCTTTTCCTCCACCTCTTCTAAGGTATATTCTTTTTCGTTTTTTGAAAGACGAGCCAAAGCAATAAGATATTCTTCCCTATCTTCAAGGAATTCCTCAACAGCTTGTCGGATCAAATAACTTTTATTTCGGTCCAATTCATGGGAAAGATGATTAAGTCGTTTGTCAAGACTATCGGGGATTCGTATGCTAATTGTGGTCATGAAGTTTCTCCATATTATATATTATCATGTAATATATTGTAATACATTGCAAGACAAATTTTAACTTTTGAGGACAACGTGCTGGGGGGCGGCCCATGTTGCAGCCATCCTCACTGTAATCACGTGATCGAGTGTTTCTTTCGTTCTTAAGTCCTTAAAAAATAATTTGAGTCGTGTAGGTTTTTGAGAAAGTGCCTTTTTTAATCCAGATGGAGTTTTGTAGAGATGCCTGACAATTTCTGCCTCTTGCTCTTCAGGTCCATTGATGAGCTCAATTCCCCTTAAAAAGGGAGTTGTTCTCGTCTCTTGGAGAGGAGTTTTATCTGCATAGGTAAAATAGGTGAGTCCTGAGGACGTTTGGTGAATGGCATTTGCACTCACTTGATACATTTCTTCATAATCGTTTTCGAGTGCATAAGAAGATGTGGGGGTTTCCTTTTGACCCATTTTATCAATCTTTCCTGTTCCCACGGAACAAAGCAGTGTGACTTGGACGAAACGTTCGCCAGTTTCTCCTTTTGCACACAAAGTGTATTTTACCACTTTGCCCCTCACTTGATCGCCAGGTAAACGTGGATCAGTCAGGATAACGGTTGTATCGGTGGTAATATCTTTTAAGGCTTCCCACGAACCTTCAAAGAAAACCTCGAGAGCTCGTGCACTTTTAGCGAGCTCTACTTTCGCTCGCTCCATCGCATGTTCTGCCGCTTGACGTCCGCGATCTGTTAAAAAGAAGGAAGCTCGAGCTGGATCGCCAAGAGGCGTGTGGAAAATCCTCTTCATCGTCCACTTCATTTGATCCTCCTCGAAAGAAAGGCCAGCACGATGCGTGGTATTACATCGATAGATCTTATTTTTAAAAGATACTTTTGTTCCCAGATAATACATTGTTTCGGGTTTCCAGGAATAAACGTTAGGATCTGGATTAATATTTTGTAGAGTAAAGTTTAGGACTTTTTGCTCACTTTCTCCTGGGTATAGGGGTTGAAAAGTATGGTGTAGGGTGAAGTTAAGTGTTTCTTTCCTTTTCTGCTGGTATTGCCAGCCGACCCATAGGATGGGAGTAAACCAGTAACGTTGAAGACGATAGGATTGAGGTTGATCTCCCTCTCCCTCTCCCAAGAGGCACAGAGAAGGTGAATAGTGGGGATAGAGCAGCGAAGAGGGAGAGGTGGAGTTAAGCTTGCTTTTGAGGATCCATATGCCTGAACGGCCCAAACGTTTACCGGATAGGGGCCAATTTTTGAAAAGAGAATTTTTAGTATAAGTACTCACTTTTGAGAGAGGAAAAGCTCGGCGAAGGGAGGGAGATAAATTTTCAACCCCATTTTCTGATTGGATCCAATGGGCGTGCACGTTAACTGTGCAAGCTTTAAGTGGCTTTCTAATAAGCTTCATTTGCAGACTGTCTTGAAAAAAGTTCTGATTTATAGAAAGTATTTGACGGCCCTTAAACCAGTCTGACCAAAATAGATGGCCCTTCTTTCGATCACAATAAAGAGAAGCAGTTCGTGTTCCTTGAATTTGTGCGAAGGAATCATGATGCTCTGGACGGACCCAAAGTTCATCCCAATAAGGACGGGTCCGACTTTTCTTTTGCAGTGATTCCATTTGTTCGGAAAAGTCAAAAGGTTTGGCGATTAATTCAACTTCCCTCAAACACCCCTCGATTTTTAAGGGAGCTCCCACGAGTTCTCCCTTAAAGAAAATTTCCTCATTGTCTCCTTGAATAAGTCCTTCCGTGCCTGTAGGGGGAAGAGAGGAATATCCATCAATTATAAGATGGGCTATTGCAAAATAATTTTCTTCTTGGGTAATCTCTAAATTGAATATTGAAAGGCTTTCTTTTTTGTAAATATAAAATGTTGGCCAATGCAAATAAATATTCATTTTTTCTGTTCTTTATAAATAAGAGAGTTGACAATGGGAGTAAGTGTTGGTAGACAATAATACTTAAATTCGATTTATTGTGGGGTTTTTCCTATGGAAACTCAAGAATCTTGGTTCAATTCCAAAGGTTATCTTCAGGGCATTTTCTGGATGGTGATGGTATGTGTCGTGAGCAGCATGAACGATGCCCTGACCAAGCATGTGGGAAGTCACTTATCCGGTGCGGAAGTTGCCTTCTTCCGTTTTTTCTTTAGTACGCTGGTGCTTTTACCTTTTATGTTAGTTCGTGGAAAAAGTGCTTTTATAACTCATTATCCAGGAGCTCAGTGTATTCGGGCCGTTTTGCTTGTTGTAGCCATGACTGCGTGGAGTTACGGTGTTGCTTCTCTTCCTTTGACACTTGCCACAACGATTAGCTTTACAACACCCTTTTTTATCTTGCCCTTGGCTAAAGTCTTTTTAAAAGAGCATGTGGGATGGCAACGATGGGCAGCAACGATTCTTGGATTTTTGGGGATTATCGTCAGTATTCACCCTACAGGTAATGCTTTTAATCCAATGGCCTTTGCTCTTATTATTTCAACGCTTATGTTTGCTTCTCTTGATGTTATCAATAAAAAGCTATTAACGGGAGACGAAAGTCTTCTCTGTATGCTGTTCTACTCAGGTCTAGGAACGGCTGTCTTAGGGTTTGTTCCTGCTGTTTTAACATGGCAAACGCCTACCTTACATGAACTTTTTTTTCTTCTGCTTTTAGGGGCAGGGGGGAGTTTAATTTTGTTCTGTCTCTTAAAAGCTTTTGCGGCGACGGAAGTTTCTGCTCTTCAATCTTTTAGGTACACAGAGTTTGTTCTGTCTGCGATGGTTGGAATCATTATTTTTCAAGAGTTTCCAACAATTAGCACCCTTTTAGGGGCTACCATTATTGTTCCTTCAACTTTTTATATTGCGATTTATGAAACGCGTCAGCAATCGAAGAAAGCGATACAAGAAAAGTTTGCCCTGCAAAATGCGGCTTAGCTATTCCTCTTCTAACTCTAATGACCACCCCACAGAAAGTCCCCATTCGTCCGTTTCTAGGCAATAATTTTTGACAACCATCCTTAGTAAAGGACGGTAGGTAAGAAAACCTCCTGGAAAGTTTGGGGGAAGGGCAATCAGTCGATTCTCTCCTTTTTTCACAGGCCAAAAGCTCCCTTTTTCATCATATAAGTATACTGAAACAGCATCTCGTTCCAAGAGGATATGCCCACTTTCTTGGGGAACGGTTTGTGTTAAAGATTGAAGGCATCCAACCATCACTAAAGTTCCTGTCCAAAGTTCGCCAAAGGCGGGAGGAATTTTGTCTTTACAAGCAACGGTGGAGTGAAACTTTCGGTGGGCTTTATTGCCAATTGAAACAAGATGGCCATTAATTGTGCGTCTTAGGCTGTCTTGGGGGGTGAGGGTAAGGGTTTGAGTACATTCTCGTGCGGAAAAAAGAGGAAGTGCCTTACCTTTTCCGACAATTTCAAGGGTTAGATCTGTTTCACTCATAGGTTTTCTCCTTTAAGACGAGCCTTTAACAGGAAGGTATGTACGCGCGTTTGCTCATCAGCCAGAAGAACAAGTGAACTTTTGAGAATCTTTAAGCTTACCTCGATGGAGGTAGGGCTATATCCATGAAGGAGACTTTCAATCCGTTTGGCTAGTTTTAAAATTTCTCGGGTGCCTGCGTAACGGCTCGAGATTTTAATGGCAAGTGTTACAATGCAAGGCCCGCCAGGCAATCCTTGAAGCATTTGCTGGGGTTCAATGGTAATATAAGGATAAGCTGTGTGAGGCTTGACTTGAAGAAAGGTTGGGCAAACTTGATGAAGAGTTGTCATCAGATTAGTTAAAAACTCACGCATACCTTTCCTCCCTGGCTGTCATACATAAAAAGTGATTGTTTTGAATAAGAATGGGTGTATTGATCAGAAAAAGGCGTTTTGATTCTTGTTGGAGATGCCATAAAAAGGCAGCTTTTGAGGGCACTTCTACGCCAGATCTGATGACGATGCGATAATAGGGAGGGGGAATTTTCCTGCCTTTCTGAGCATGATAACTGTTTGTAAGAGGCCAAAGAAAAGCCCAAAGGTGGGGGCCAATTTTCCAGTCGTCCCGCCACCCCCCTTCGTGATCTTCATGTTGTTGGGGGAGAAGAAGGGTGAGGAATTCTCTCAAATCCTCTGTAGAAATTTTTTTCATTTCACTTCCTTAAATGACGTGAAGAATTCTAAAAGGATTAAGGAGGGATAAATCCATGGGTTGGTTATCATAAAATGATCGAAGGACCATGAGAACTCCCATTTTTAAAGGAGGCGGAAGAGATTCCTGGGTTTCGCCATATCCCGCCCAATAAGTGATGCGGATAGTTTTGTTCCAAAGGGACGAAGAAAGAAGAATTTTATTTTCGTCGACTGTAAAGGGAACCGAAGTCTCTTCTGTTTTAGCAGAGACGATCTTCATAAGGGGAGGGTGAGGGATGTCAATTTCAAGGTTTTTCCCCGTATGCTTAACTAGAGGAGAGCTTTGGGGATAGGGAGGTTTAATCTGCATGAACCATTTTTGCTTAAGAAGTGATCGACCTGTAAGTTCTTCGACATGAGTTCTCGCCGCAGCAATAAGAGAGCGCAGAAAAGAATCTTCCTGCTTAATTGAAATCCTTAAATAAGCTTTTGCTTCCTCTAACGTAAGAGGTTCTTGCAGAGGGGGTGTTTTAAGAAATAATTGCATGGGGGATCCTTTAAATTAACAGATTCTTTATATATTTGGGATCATAATAAAAATATAAACTATTGTTGTTTTTTTTTTTGGAGTGTTTGATGGTTAAGGTTTTATTTGTTGTTATGAGTGTCTTGGTTGTTATGAATACTTTGTCTGTGTCCATGGACAGCGCCTATGCTGATAGGGATGCAAAAGGATATTTTCTTAATCATGATAGAGGATGTTCCTTTGGTGATGAGAAGGCGTGTATTCCACGGATGCCATAATTAAAAAGTCGTTGATTTTTAATGTTAAATTTATAGCTTGATCAGTTGACTCACCCCGCTCTTAAAGAACGGGGTGGACTTTGGTTTATGCGGCAAAATTTAAAATTTTCAAAGCTTCAAAGTTTAGGACATCACCTCCCACTCTTCGGGTTGTATAAAATTCAACATAGGGCTTACTGCTATAAGGGTCTCTTAAAATACGAATGCCTGATCGATCCACGATCTGATATCCTTCTTTGAAGTTACCAAAAACAATAGATTTTGAAGCTACTTTGGGAACAAGATTCGGCATATCATCACAAACAATAAGAGGATATCCCAATAGGGTAGGGGTCAAAAGCCCTGCCAGAGGAGGTTGCCAAAGGTATTGATGATTTCCTGGATCTTTCAGTGTTCGCAAAAAGCCTTGCGTCACGCGAGACATAAGCCATGAAGACCCCGGAAGATAAGGTGGTTTTAAAGAGTGGAAGAGATCTAACAAGGCGTCAGCTCTTTTTCCATCTGCAAAATTTCCGTCAACGCCTGTTTTCGTTTCCTCAAGTGTTCCCCATTCCCAATGGGCTTTATTAACGGTTTCATAGGTGAGAAGTCCCCGTGGTTTGTTATCCCCGTCTCCCAAAATAAAGGCCATGTTTTCCATGGCAGCCATTTTTTGCGCAATTTTTTGAGCCAGCCAATCTTCTACATTTAAACTAACATCATCTAACAACTTTTGTGTGGCCCGAGGTCGTGCATACATCTCAGGGACGGGGATGCGAATTTTTGCAAGTTCGGGGGTTCTTGTTTCTTTGCGTTGAGCGGTTTCGGCAACCCATCCTGCGTCAGCACCGTCTTTGTCGATGAGCATCTCAAGGGCGGAACTGGAAATTTCACGGATGTTTGCCAGTCCACGAAGGATGGAGGTAGTTTGAAGAGTTGAATACAAATGGTTGTGAACGCCAGTAGGCACCAAATAGCCACCATCATGATCTGGCGTCGTCGCAAGGCTTTTTTGTTCGTAATCACGCAGTGAGGAATCAAGACCTTTGCGAATATAATCCATAAAGGCATAAGTATGGCCGCAAAAGGGTTCAGCACTTGCTTCAAATTCAGGACGTTGGGCTCTAATCTCTATTTGTTTGAGTTTTTTTTCAGCTTGATCCAAGTGGTTTTCAAGATGATCCAGCTTTTGTTGAACCAATGGATCGCAATTGTTCTTTTTTTCAAGGCTCGTAAGACGTTCTTCGTGGGTTGCTTTGAAGTGTTCAAAAGTTTGTGCCAAATCATCTAAAGTCGTTTGCATATCATAGTCGTGCATACTTATCCTCTTTTGTCTAAGGGTGTTTACGGGGTCTTCATCTGGCTTTATCCAGCGAAGGGAACTCTGCTTTTTCAGCAAAGATAGATAAAAAAGTGATTCAAGAAATGGTGTTAAGCTTCATAAGCTTTTACGTGCTGGATTCTTGCTTGTGGATTAGATCCAAAAGTCACAAGAGAAATCTCAACTAAATCAATATCAAGAAGAATACGTGACTTACGCTCTTTGTCTTGTCGTGCTTGACGGGTGCGAAATCCAATAGAAAGACCTTCTAGTGCTCCTTCTTTTAACAAAAGGTAAGCTTCATCGGCCTTTACAACGCCTAGCGCTAGTCGTCCTTTCGCATAAAGACCCTTTGCATCTTCACGAAGATGTGTCCACACACCAATAGGTTGAGCGAGGTCATGTTGCCAGAGCATTTTTGGGAATTTCCCTGAAAGGTACCATGCTTTCAGAGTATTGGTGAAAGCGCCTTTGGCAATTTGATCACGTTGTTGGTCGATGACGTTAAAAAAGCTAGCATATCCTACAATGACTCCCTTTTTTTGAGAGGGTTTTGTTAAGGCATCCTGCGTTATGCTTTTGTGCATTATCCGTCCTTTATAAGGAAAAAATGAGAGGAATATTGTCTAGTATTTTGTTTTGTAAAGATAATTTTAGGTGTCCAAAAAAAGAATGTGTATTAATAAAATATTATGAATTTCTGAGTACACTGTATTTAGATAACAATAATAAAAAAATAAGCACCACTTTAACATTAAGGAGAGAAAAAAATGAAAAAACTAGCAATGGTTGCCTTCTTGGCAATAATGACTGCAGGCTTCTCAGCATCTGCTTTTGGCGGATTAGCGCGAGAAGGCGAGCAAAACTTTTTCTACTATTTTGGGACTCCCTGTGCTTCACCTTGTGCAGCTCCAGTTCCAACGTGTGCGCCGGTTAATCCTTGTAGGCCGATGTGCCCACCTCCACCATGCCCTGTTCTATGCTGTCCACCAATTATTGGTATTTTTGGGTAAGCATGTAAGGGTTCTATTCTAACCGATCCCCATTGGGGATCGGCGAATAGCCCACAAGGGCTCGTTTTTCATTTAAGGTTAAAAACGAAACTTTTTCTATTTTTCCCCATAAAGATTCTCGTTTGGAAGCAAGAGCGGGAATTGAATCAGTGTCATAATTAAGGGAAAGATTCTCTCCAAAGAAAGGGATCAACCATTGGTTAAGGTCTCCTTTAATCATTTCAAGATGAGGGAGGATGGTATCTTCCCACAAATGATAGCGGGCTTCTTTATAATTCGAAAAGGTTGCATCACCGGGAACTCCCACTAACATGGGAGGAACACCGTAGACTTGAGCAATCTCACGGGCTGAAAGATATTTCCCTTCAACAAAGTCTAAATCCTTTGGCGAAAGACCCATTTCCTGCCACTTAAAATTTCCCTCCATAATAAGGATGCGACCAGAATTTCGTGATCCTTCAACGGCCATTCTTAACTCTTCGCGTAAGCGCTGACGTTGTTCTTCTCCTAAAATTTCACCATCTTTTCCTGGACAAAATTGGAGTGCTCCCGAGGGGCGCCCTCCATTTTGCAAAAGGGCGAGGTTATGACTGGCCACGGCATTATGTTGATCGATGGCATGGGCAGCGGCTTCTATGGGGCTCATTCCATACCAGTCATGAAGGGGATTGAAGGTTTTTATATGTAAAACACGCGAGCGACCATTGAAAGAGTCGACGGGTATGCGAACAGATCGGCCGTTCAACATATAGTCAAAGGCTAAGGGTATCCCAGCTGCCCCTGGAATGATGCGGATACGATCGGGTCTAAGAAGATAGAGTTCTAAAGGTTCATGTTCAGAAACAACGGCTTCAACGTAAGCATTCCCGGCTAAAAGAAGATAGGCAGTGAGCGCTTCCATAAATCGAGAAAGACTCTGTTGAGGGTTTGGATTTTGCAGAAGAGCAAGAAGGGGATGTGAATCAAGACGTTTTTCTTTTTTGTAAAGACGCCAGGGAACACTAGCAATACCACGGGCAATCAGAGAGACACACCGGTAAACAATAATATTCTTTTGATATCCTTCTTCCGCAAGTGTGTCATATTGTCGTGGAGTCCAGAGAGGTTGATTGGCCCATTTCGTCATGAAAAGAGGAGTTGTTGCACTGGCTTTTGTTTCTGGGCGACCGAATAAATGATGAATCCAGGGTTTCATGAGAGCTCCTTTTTGATGGGCTTAGAAGTGAGAAAAGGGATTAAAAATTAGGTTTATGCTATTTACAAAAAATAATTAAAAAAAAGTATGATCCTGGATTGCATCGCTTCGCTCGCAATTTTTATTTTGAAAAATGATAGACTTGTCATTGCGCGGAGGGATAAAGTTCCGACAAAGCAATCTAAAAACGTAAGCTTAAATTACGTAATCGGTATAATACTAATTGAAGAAAGGGGGCATTCATCGTTGTTTTGTAGGGCTTTATCGTAGATAAAACTCTCTCAGTTTATATTTATTGGTTATCATATTTTTTCTGAAAAGTACATTTTTTTGATTGGCCATTTATGAAGATGATCCTAAGATCAAAAAAAAATCAAGTGATATCAATGAAAATTTTCGGAAAAAATCAAGCTTTCTGGGCATTTTTTGGAACCCAGTTTTTAGGGGCGTTTAACGATAATTTTTTTAGAGCCATTTTTGTAACGTTGGTGACTTATCACTTGGCAATCTATACAGAGACAGAAAGTGCTCTTTTTGTTTCCGCGGCGTTTGGACTTTTTATGTTACCAAGTTTTGCATTTTCTCCCCTTGCAGGCCAACTTGCGGATCGATATGACAAATCGAGAATCATTCAGGCAGTGAAACTCTCTGAAGTTTGTATTGTTGGTTTAAGCGTTTATGGCTTTATTCATACCAATCCCTATTTTCTTTTGGGATCCATCTTCTTTATGGGGATGCATTCAGCTTTTTTTGGACCCGTTAAGTACAGTATTTTGCCCGATATCCTTCCTCCAGAAAAAATTTTAGTTGGCAATGGATATGTTGAAGCAGGAACTTTTCTTTCCATTATGTTAGGAAATTTCTGTGGAGCTTTGATGGTTCACTTGAAAATTTCTCCATCTATTTTAAGCTTTCAATTGCTTATAGTGGCTCTTCTTGGATTGTTTTTTAGTTTATTGGTTCCTAAAATCCCTCGGAGAGCGCCTCACCTAAAAATACAGTTTTCCTGGCGCGCTGAGGTTAAAAAACTGTCTCAATATGCGCGGAAAGAAGAGCGGGTTTTTAGGGCTATTATTGGCATTTCTTGGTTTTGGCTGGTAGGGACCATTCTTTTGTCTCAACTTCCATCTTTTGCGAATGATGTGATTAAGGTTCAAGAAAACGTTTTTATTTTTCTTCTTTTGCTTTTTACGATTGGACTGGGGATGGGGTCCATTTTTTGTAGTTGGTTTTTTAAGAATGAGATTACGACAAAATATGTTCCTTTATTCGCTTTTCTGTCGGTGCCTCTGTTGGTTGATTTTTCTAGCTTTGCTTCCCCTTTATCCTTAAAGCCGCTCTCTCTTATTGAATTTTTAACGTCTTTTTCAGGAGTCAGGCTAACCGTAGATATTGTTGCGCTTTCCTTTGTGGGGGGACTTTTCACTGTCCCTCTCTATGCCTTTATTCAAACCACTGTTTCTCCAAATCAGCGCTCTCAAGTCATTGCTTATTGTAATATTATAAATGCAGGATTCATGGTTTTTGCCAGCTTTGCCTCTTTTTGTTTACTAAGTTTGGGTGTGTCCATTCCTGTACTTATTTTTTTAACAGCACTGGGGCAAGGAGTTATCACAATTTATCTGATAAGAATTCTTCCTGATTCTGCATTGAGGAATATGCTTCATTTGCTTTTACGCTGCCTTTTTCGTTTTGAAGTGCGCGGACTCGAAAATTATGAAAAAGCAGGAAAAAGAGTTATTTTAATTGCAAATCATACGTCTTATCTGGATGCTTTATTCATCGCTGTCGCTTTGCCTGTAAAACCCATTTTTGCGGTTAATCTTTTTACAGCTAAAAAATGGTGGGTAAAACCCTTTTTAGTTCTGGCTAAAGTTTTGCCGATTGATCCTCACTATCCTTATGCCTTGCGTGAGGTCATTGAAGAAGCCAAAAAAGGGCACAGAGTCTTGATTTTTCCCGAAGGACGGCTGACCCTAACAGGGAGCCTAATGAAAATTTATGAGGGTCCAGGAATGGTTGCTGAAAAGGCAGCTGCTTCTCTGCTTCCCATTCACATTGAAGGGGCTCAATATACCTTTTTCTCTTTACTCAAAGGACGCGTTCCTCGTCAATTCTTTCCTAAAGTAACGTTGACAATCTTTCCTTCTGAAACGCTTTCTATCAATTCAGCTCTGCAGGGGAGAGCTCGTCGTAGGGCCTTAGGGGAACAACTTTATACGATGATGGTAACGATGATGTTTGCCACCAGCTCTCTCAAAAAAACTCTTTTTTCGGCCCTTCTTGAAAGCCGAAAATTGTATGGAGCGAGAACGCTTATTTTAGAAGATGTTAGTCATAAGACACTTACTTATGCGAGTCTTTTCTTAAGAATTTTTACCCTCTCACGGGTGTTAGCTCGCAAAACCGTTGAGAAAGAAGCTGTGGGTCTTTTGTTACCTAATGTGCATGGTCTTGTTATTAGCTTTTGGGCTTTGCAAGCCATTAACCGGGTTCCTGCTCTTTTAAATTACTCAAGTGGAATGTCAGCTCTTTTAATAGCCTGTCAGGTGGCAAAACTTAAGAACGTTATCACCTCGCGACTGTTTATTGAAAAAATGCGTCTTCAAGAAGCTATCGAGCTTTTAAAACGGCATAACATTCATATTCATTATCTTGAGAATAAAATTAAACAAGTGCGTCTGATGGATAAAATGTGGGGATTTTATGGAATGATTGTTCCCCAAAAGGCTTATAAAAGTGTTTCTAACCCTTCTGATGGGAGTGTCATATTATTTACATCAGGTTCTGAAGGGATCCCTAAAGGTGTGGTGTTAAGTCACCTCGCCCTTCAAGCAAATTGTCGACAACTCGCGTCTGTTGTTGATTTTAATAACAACGACAGGGTTTTAAATGTTCTTCCCCTCTTTCATGCTTTCGGCTTAACTGCAGGGATGATTTTGCCTTTGTTATCCGGAATTCGAACTTTTCATTATATTTCACCGCTGCACTATCGAGCTGTAGCTGAACTTGTTTATGATATGGGAGCTACAATTTTGTTTGGCACAGATACCTTTTTAAATGGGTATGGGCGTGTCGCGCATGCTTACGATTTCCATACGCTCAGATACGTATTCGCAGGAGCAGAAAAACTGAAAGAAGAAACCCAACATCTTTGGTTTGATAAGTTCGGTCTTCGTCTTTTTGAGGGTTATGGGACAACAGAAACAGGCCCCGTCCTTTGTGTGAATACGCCTATGCATTATAAGGCAGGGACGGTGGGTCGTTTTTTACCCGGTATCTCTCAACGTCTTGAAACTGTTGAGGGATTTTCGGAGGGGAGTCGTCTCTGGGTTCAAGGGCCGAATGTGATGAAAGGATATTTGTTAGCAGCAACCCCTGCGAAACTCGTTCCCCCTGTTGAGGGATGGTATGATACAGGAGATATTGTTGACATTGATACTGAAGGGTATGTTCGTCTTTTAGGCAGAGCGAAGCGGTTTGCTAAAGTGGGTGGAGAAATGATTTTTCTTGCGGCTGTTGAAGAGGCTATAAGGCGTCTTTGGCCGGGATGTAATCACGCAGTTATTGCTCGTTCTGATCCTAAAAAAGGAGAAAAGTTGATTTTATTTACGACTTATTGTTTGGCGGATAAAGCAGCTCTTCTGTCTTTTTGGAGAGCTCAGGGATTGTCAGAATTATCACTCATAAGGAGTATACATATCCTTCCCTCACTTCCCCTCCTGGGCTCTGGAAAAGTAGATTACCGAGCTTTAGAAGGGGAGGGGATAGGGTAAACTTAGAGGGTGCTTTCTCTTAAATCCTTATAGACGAGGGAGAGAGATTTTGAAACAATGGCCCAACTAAGAAGCCACATGGATAAAGCGAATAGTATGATAAAGAGAAGTGCGATTCCTGCAAGGGGGGGGTGTATAAGATAGAAAATCCAGCCAAAAATACCTAAGATAACAATTCCGATTGCGCTTACTAAGAAAATACTTATCCAAATTAAGAGAATTAATCCTAATAATCGTGAAACATTTCCTTTTAAGAGCTTCCAACTTTTATTGATAGGCTTTTTTTGATCAATGGAAATAAAAAGAAAAGCCAGGCTAATACGAAGAATAAGGTAAAATCCGAAAGCTGCAAGTAAAGTGGCTACAGTAGCAGTTAAAATTAGGCTTTCAACAGAATAATGGATACCTATGGTAATACCAGTTACAATAAGAGCGTAAAGGCCTGCTATAATACTAATGAGGAGTGAATATACAATCATTGTAAAAAAACGTCGATTGAGGTGTAGATTGAACCATCGATCCCCAGCCTCTTGAAAAATTGCGTAGCGAAAGCCATTAATATAAAGATTAAAAATGGCGATAATGTAGATGATGTAATAGACAATATTAGAAAAAATAATTAAAGTAGGGATTTCTCTGGTTTGCTCAATATTTAATGCTTGATTGCCTATAGAATTTTCAGGAAGTATAGGATGCCCTACCCACAGGTGTAGGCTGATCATGAAGACAAGACCTAAGAACCATAGTCCAGCAGGAGAAAAAGCAACTCTTACCCATTCAGTTTTGTGAGCAAGCACATCTTTAAAGCTTTCTTTTAAAGTGGTTGTAATTTTTATTTTCATTTTATCTCTCTTTTGTAGATTAATTTGAAATATATAATAACATTAACTTTAATCTACTTAATATTTTATTAAATTTTTGTATCTTGACGAATTTTTCAAAAGAGGTATGTCTTAGTTATGTTAATTTTTGCAACTTGGAATGTAAATTCTCTCCGCGTACGTCTTCCCCTCTTGCTTGCCTGGCTTAATGAGGCACGGCCTGATATTGTCTTACTGCAAGAAACGAAGGTCACTGATGATCAATTCCCTTGTGAAGAAATTGAAAACTTAAAGTATAATATTACTTTTTATGGCCAAAAAACGTATAATGGTGTTGCCATATTATCTAAATTTCCGATTGAAGATATTACGCGAGGCCTCCCTGGTTTTCAGGATGATCAATCTCGCTATCTTGAAGTTGTGACCCATGGTATTCGTGTGGCTTCTGTTTATGTGCCAAACGGATCGGCTGTGGAAAGCGATAAATATATTTATAAAATTAATTTTTTAAGGCGCCTTTATTCTCATGTGAAGACGCTTTTGACCTATGATGAAGCCTTGGTGTTAGGGGGAGATTTTAATATCGCTCCAACTGATCAAGATGTATACGATCCGCACAAATGGCATGAGCAAATTTTGTGTAGTACAGCCGAGAGGGAACAGTATCGATCCCTTGTTTATCTGGGAATGAGCGATGCCTTAAGAGCGAGTCATCCTCTGGAAAAAGAACTTTATACATGGTGGGATTATCGGGCGGGGGCGTGGCAAAATAATTGTGGTCTTCGGATTGATCATTTCCTTCTGTCTCCTCAAGCTGCTGATCATCTTAAGGAAGCTTTTGTTGATAAAACAATACGCGGGATTGAAAAGTCTTCAGATCATGCCCCTGTTGTCTGTCGGTTGGACCTATAATTTTATTGTTGACTCTTAACAACTTCAACAAGTTTTAATAAGTGTTCTTTTCTAAACGGTTTTGGAAAGATATCCTGTGCGCCAGCGTGCATAAGCGTGTCTCTATGATGTTGTTCAATGCAAGATGTAATGGCAAAAATAGGGGTGTTTAAGCGGAGCTCTTGACGTATGCGCTGTATGGCCTCCGGTCCAGAGAGGATGGGCATTTCCCAATCCATTGTGATAAAAAGAAAAGTGTATTCTATGCAAGCTTGTATGGCTTGCATACCATTTTCAGCCTCCACAATTTCATAATTTTTCTCGAAAATTTTCCTGAGGCATTTTCGGTTCAAAGCATTATCATCAACAACTAAAATATAGGGCTTTGAGGAACTAAGGAGTAAAGATACAGTAGGGCCACGTGACTCCAAATCTGACTCAAATTTTTTGTCTGAAGGGCTTCCAGACGCTTTGGCTGTAGAGAAAAAAGAAAAAAAGAAAACCACTGTAAGGAAAGAACAAATAATTTTCATGTACATTCCAAAAAATATTAACACGGTGTAGTGGTGATAATATATATTTGGACTAGGGGGAACAAGAAAATTTTAATAATGTTTTCAAAGCATGGCTCCCTTTTTTTAAAGAAGGGTGTAGGGAAAGAATATTCCTCCTCAAAATTGTATGTTTTAAGGCGCATTTTCTTTTTCGATACCTAGGCTTCTTACCAAATTTTTTTTGAGATAAGTTTTGAGCAATTGATATAAACTGTAGAAAGATTCATTCTTTGCTTGGGCTAAAGATTTTTTGAGGGAATCAAAACTTATTTTTTTGAACACGTTGAAACCTTAGAAAGGCTGCACAGCTGCAGCCTTTTTGCTCACAAAAGAATGAATGAGAAAAGAAAACAAATTAACATATGGAGATGTTAGGGGTTGTATTTTTAAAAATACTCCATATATTGACAGTGAGTTTAAAACTCTTTTAAGGAAAGAAACCGTAGAGATCGTGTGCTCTGCGTAAGAAACTAAGATAGACTATATGCCTTCTTCTTCTTACCCCAGCTCCTCCTCCATATCTGAAGTGAACCTTTGAGTTGGGTGGAATTTTTACGCGTCTTGTTTCAAACTCACTTAGTTAACGCCTGATCAAAGGATATTGAGATGAAAAACGGCACTGTAAAATGGTTTAACCCTACAAAAGGCTACGGCTTTATTCAAATGGAAGACGGTACACGTGATGTATTTGTTCACATTACAGAGCTTGAACGCTCTGGAATTTCCAATTTAGCCGAAGGTCAAAAAGTCAGCTTTGAGCTGGCAAGCAATAAGGGAAAAACATCCGCAATCAATCTTAAGTTGCGGTAAATTTTAAGGCTTTTTTTTGAAGCTTTTTTAGATCACCCTCAAATTTAGGAATATTCTTTTAGAATACCCTTGTTTGAGGGTTTTTTCTTAGACAAATAACAAGTATTTCTTTCATTTGTTATGGGCAATTGTCAAAAGAAGGCTGTTGTCTATGATTTGCTGAAAGAGATGATAGTTTCCTTCTGTTGTTTTGATCTCTGCTTGAGCTGCAGAGAGAGGGCGTGCAAGCTGAAACCCTAAGTCTATTTTAAGGGCGTCACTCAATCCTTTTCCTCTGCTTTTTGCAATGGCTTCTTTCGTCGTCCATAACCTGTAAAAGCCAAGTTGACCTGTTTGCGAAACAAATTCATTTTCTTTTTTTGAGAAGGCATATTCAGATAATTTCTTGTAAGGTCGATTGATGGTGATGTCTTCTATATCTAGACCTGCCTGTGTCTTTTTATCTGATAAAAGGCAAGCCATCCAAGGGCCTGTATGACTCAGGCTAATGGATGGAATTAATTGATTGATATTTTTAGGGAATTTAAGAAAAGGTTTCCCAGACTTGAATCGATGAATGGTCACCTTTTTAGCTTGTTGTAAGGAAAAGAGCCGATTTTCTACTAAAAGAGAACGTGTAAGAACGAGAGTTGCTAGGCGACGGGTGGCTAAAGAAGGACGTTTTTTGTCCAATTCTGATAAATCAAAATGATGCTCGCCCTTAAATTCATTTAAAAGAAATCGCATTTTTTGTGAAGTAATTTTTTGTATTGATAAAAGCAAGATTTTCACTTAAATTTTTAAAAAAAGATAATAGCATATGAAAGATGTTTGGCAATATTTATCTCTTAATTGAGACTGCATTCCAAATTTTAAGAATTATGTTTTCAATAAACTAGACAAGAGAGAGAAGAATGAAAAATTTTATAGGTTTGCTCCTTATTGCAGTGGTTACAAGTGGTCTTATGGGATGTGCAAATCATGTGCCAATATATAATGTTAACCAACATCTTATGCCCTTTGAAGCTAAGAAAATGTCTTCTCAAGAAATAGGACGGCGTATCTGTGAAGCTGTTGCAAAACGAGGCTGGCGTTGTGATTCAACTACACCTCAAACTCTTATCTGTCATCTTGAAAAAAGGGCCCATAAAGCGATTGTACAGATTGATTATAATACGTGCTTTTTTTCTATAAATTATATAGATACATGTAATTTAAATTATGAAGCTGGAGAAGTGCATCGCAACTATAATAGTTGGATAAAGAAAATGGAAAATGATATTGTGAATGCAATAGGTTGTAAGGACTGTTGTAATGAAAAATGAGCTTTGAATTACAAAATCACTGCGTAAAGATAAGTCGATGTTATTGGAAAATAGGAGAAGAGACGGGATTTTGGCCGAAAAGTGAATCTGAACAAAGTCAAAAGCCTTTATCTGCGATAATACGAAGACGTTTGACATCTTTGGGACAAAAGGTTGTGGAAGGGCTATGCCGGAGCTCTTCCCCTGGAACACTAGATCAGTTTCCGTGGGTTGTCTCTTGTCGACACGGGGATATGGAGCGCGTTGTCAACCTTTTATCCAGTCTTGCAAGAAAGGAAATGTTATCCCCAATAAACTTTAGCTTGTCAGTGCATAATGCAATTATTGGTCTTTTTTCAATTGCGGTAAAAAATAGAAAAAATCATGTGGCTTTATCAGGTGCTGCATTGAGCTTTGAAATGGGGCTTGTTGAAGCCTTTGCATTACAAAAACAAAAGAAAGAGACAGTGGGATACATCTATTATGATAGGTCGTTGCCGCATCCCTATAAAGGACAGATAGGAAATGAAATCTCAGAAGTTTATTTTGTCCTTCTCCTCAGCGAGGGGGATAAAGATAAAAAATCTATGGAATTTCCTTCTAAAAGTATATATTTGACTTATGAAAGAAATGAATTATATAGTTCAAAAGAATTAAATAAATATTCATCTAACATTTCGTGGTTGTTGGGATTTTTAAAAGCTGATGCAAAAAGATGTAAAATTTCAGTACCTGGAGGAAATTTCCTCTTGGAGCGTGTTCACTAAAAAGAGCAATTACCTAAAGCGTTTGTTTGGAACGGCAGTGGGGTTTTCCCTTATTGGTGTTGGAGGACTTATCCTCTGTTTGACTTTGTTTCCCTTGATTGCCCTCTTGAATAGGGATCTTCGCCAACGACATGACAGAGTTCGTTTTGTGATCCGCTATACTTTTAAAGTCTATTTAAAAAGTTTAGAGTTATTGGGGGTAATAAAGGTAAAAACCAGTGATTTAGCGGGAATTCAAGATCTAAAAGGGGTGTTAATGATTTGTAACCATCCTAGTCTTTTAGATGTTGTTGTGATCATGGCCCACCTTAAGAATATTCAATGTATTGTAAAAAGTGAACTGTGGAAAAATCCCTTTCTCGGTGGCGTTGTGCGTGCAGCAGGTTACATTCGTAATGATCTAACACCTGAGCAATTTTACCGTGACTGTGTAGAACAGTTGAGGCGTGGGGAGAATATTATTATTTTTCCAGAAGGGACACGATCAATACCCAAAAAGCCTATAAGGTTACATCGAAGTTTAGGAAATTTAGCTATTGCTGCTGAAGTAGACATACAAGCTCTGACGATGGAATGTAATCCGAGTACGCTTATTAAAGGAGAAAAATGGTATAAAATTCCAATAAAATGTCCAGTGTTTGACTTAAAAGCAGGGCATCTGTTTCGCTCGGCTGACTATCAAAATGACTTGCCCCGTTCCCTGCGTGTAAGAGCGCTTATGCGTGATATTCAGCACTATTACAATAGGTATTTAGGATATGAATAATTTAGAAAGAGAGATTAAAGAGCTTATTATCCAGGCCTTAAATCTTGAAGATATTACTATTGATGATATTTCTAGTGAAGACCCTTTATTTATTGATGGTCTTGGCCTTGATTCTATTGATGCTTTAGAACTTGGTATAGCGCTACAAAAAAAATACAGTATAAAAATTGAAACACAGGATGAAAATATTAAAAAATATTTTTTCTCTGTGAAAACAATTGCTGAATTTGTAGAAACAACGAGGGTATCATGACAAAAGACGAAGTATTTGAGATACTTGTAGGGTACCTTGTTGAATATTTTGAAGTCCCAAGATCTAAGATTACTTTAGATGCCAAATTGTATGATGAATTAGACTTAGATAGTATTGATGCAGTCGATTTGGTTGTGAAGTTACAAGAACTTACTCAGAAAAAAATTTCCCCCACGGATTTTAAGGAAGTTCGTAGCGTCCGAGATATTGTTGAAAAAGTGTATGTTCTTATTCAAAAATAAAAGACTTGTAGGGGGATTTATGAGTGCTTTATCCCTTGTATACCCTTTCCTTATTTATAATTTTGCAGATGATTTGCCAGCCAATTATTTGGTGGGAGGCATGATCAGCCTTTTGCTTTGTCGAGCTGTCTTTCCTCTTTTTGGTAAGACGAAAACGCTTAATTTTTCTCAAAAAAACTCTCTTTTTATGGCAATATGTATGTTGGCTTTCATGAGTGGCTTTTATGTATGGAAAAGTGAGTTAGCCTCCCTCTTTTATCCTGTTGTCATGAGCCTTACAATGGCCACACTTTTTGGCAGTACATTGCTGAATCCCCCCAGTATGATTGAACGATTTGCCCGACTTTCTGAGCCAAATCTTAATGCAGCTGCTGTTGTCTATACGCGAAAAGTTACGCTTCTTTGGTTTATCTTTTGTCTGATGAATGCGCTTTTCTCTTTTATAAGTGTGTTGTGGGGGGATCTTAAGTTTTGGACCTTATATAATGGGTGTATTTCTTATGTCTTGATAGGGTTGTTGATGGGGGGTGAATATGGCTTTCGTCGATACTTAAAGATGAGGGCGGCCTAATGGATGAACCTTTAGTTTTTGCGCCTGTTCATACTTTGCTAGCCTCGCGAGATAGCTCGGACTGGGCTTTTTGTTGGGGAAAATCTGAAAAAAGTGACCCAGATTTTTTTAAATTTTATCCTCAGTATATTGCTGCTCTTGTTAAAAAAATAAAAGCTTCTGGGGCTAAAAGAATTTTTATTATTCATCAAGATAGAGCCTTTTTTCTCGCTGGTTTTTTAGCGGCTTTATATGCAGGTATTCCTGTCATTTTGCCACCCTCTGGGGCTATGGGTACTTTGCAGGATCTTGTGGAACCTGAAGATGGGTTGTTAACGGATCAGGAAATATTATTCCAGATTACCCCTCTTTTTATCTCCGTAACAGCGATTGAGAGTGAAGCTGCCGACCCCATAAAATTTGATCATCTTGATCCGTCAAAGGCTTGTGTAATATTTTATACCTCAGGGTCAACAGGAACACCAAAAGCTGTTGAGAAAACTTTAACACAACTTGAAGAAGAAATTCTTGTTCTTGAAGAGATGTGGGGCGTAAAAGGCAGACAAAGTACTTTTTTCTCAACGGTGTCTCATCATCATATTTATGGTCTTTTATTTTCTCTTTTGTGGCCAGTCTGCGGTGGGTATTCTTTAAGACGTCAGACATTTTCTGCGTGGGAAGATCTGTTGGGACAATGTGTTGAAGGAGCCTACGTTATTTCAAGCCCTTCCTATTTAGGACGTTTCCCTTCTTTTATGGAAAAAAGAGGAGGACGAGAGATCAGATACGTCTTTTCCTCAGGGGGGCCTCTTTCTTTTGCGGCGGCTCAAACAACTCAAGAATTTCTAGGAAAGTGTCCTATAGAAGTTTATGGGAGTACGGAGACAGGGGGTATTGGCTATCGTCAACAGCAGGGAAGAATGGAAACCTGGACAAAATTTAAGAATGTTGAACTGACAATAGGTGAAGAAAAAAGATTATGCGTAAAATCGCCTTATCTGCCCTATGGTATGGTTTATCAAACAGAAGATTTGGCTTTTCTGGAAAATGATCAACAGTTTCGTTTGTTGGGGCGGGCGGACCGAATTATAAAGGTTGAAGGCAAGCGGATTTGTTTGTTTGAACTTGAGGAAAGGCTCCGAAAGCTTGAGTCTATTGAGGATACGACTGTTCTTCCTCTTGAATCGCTCAACCGGGATGAACTGGGGGCTATTCTTGTTTTGTCTGATCAAGGAAAGGCACGATTACTTGCTATTGGCAAAGCGACCTTTGTTCGTGAAATTCGAAAAAGCCTAAGCTTGTATTTTGAGCATGTTGTGCTTCCTCGAAAGTGGCGCTTTGTTTCTGAACTTCCTCAGAATGGACAAGGAAAACGTCCTTATGATTTGATGCGTCGTTACTTTGGAGGAATTGGATGACACTAGGTTCCCGTCTGCATCCAGACGTTCGTTTCAAAGTCCAGTCTAAAAATAAAGTTGAGATTGGTCTAAAAATCCCCAAAGAGCTTGCCTATTTTGAGGGGCATTTTCCTGATTTTCCTGTAGTCCCTGGTGTTGTGCAGGTGCACTGGGCTGTCGAATTTGCTCGAACTACTTTTAAAATGACGGGATTTGTTGCTCAGGCCAGTCAAATCAAGTTCAGTAATTTAATGCGTCCTTTAGATGAGATTTGTTTAATTCTGGACCATGTTCCTGAAAAGTCCTTAATCATCTATTCCTATAGAGCAAATGAAAAAATATATGCCTCTGGACGGCTTATGTATACTGTACACCTGCAGGAATTTATAAGTGATGTATAAAATTTGTGCTCTTATTCCGACTCATAATCACCATCGTGCTTTGCCAGGGATGAGAAGTGCATTAAAAGCAGCGGGTTTAGATGTTTTTATTGTGGATGATGGAAGTTCTCAGGAAACACAAAAAGCACTTGATCAACTCTCTTACAAAGATTCAGGCGTTCATCTTTTAAGACTTCCTGTGAATAAAGGGAAGGGAGCTGCTATGCAGGCAGGTTTTCGCTGGGTTGCAGAACTTGGCTACACGCACGCTTTTCAAATCGATGCCGATGGGCAACATTCATTGGTAAACATACAAAACTTTTTGACATTGTCGAAGAGAAATCCTCAAGTTCTTTTAAGCGGTCAACCTCTCTATGATGCATCCATTCCTTTCAGTCGTTGGTTAGGTCGATGGCTGACCCATGTTTGGGTTTGGATCGAAACTCTCTCCTTCAGAATTACAGACAGTATGTGCGGTTTTCGTATTTATCCTCTCCAAAAAACGCTTTCAGTATTGGATAGGATTAGTATTGGCTGTCGAATGGATTTTGATACGGATCTTATGGTGCGCCTTTTTTGGCAAGGAACACCGGTCATTATGATCCCTGTAAAGGTAATCTACCCTGAGGGAAATTCATCAAATTTTGATGTTTTCTGGGATAATTGGCGGATCACCAAAATGCATACGCGTCTTGTTCTTTCTATGATAATGAACTTACCAGCAGTTCTTTTTAAACGGCCTAATTATAAAGATCTTGATTTACCAGAAAAAGAGATCAGTTGGGTTTCTCTGAAAGAGAGGGGATCTCTGATAGGTCTTTTTTTAGTGACTTTGTGTTATCGCTTCTTAGGACGACGTGTGTGTCTTGTGATCGGTGTGCCTCTCGTTTTATATTATTATTTAACAGGAACGCATCAGCGACAGGCCTCACAAGTATTCTTAAAACGGGCTTTCTCCTGTAACAATTCTAATAAAAATCCTCGGTTTATTGATCGTTTTCGTCATTTCATGAACTTCCTCGAGATGGCTCTTGATAAATTTGCTGCTTGGAGTGGTCGTCTTGACCTAACGCAGATTGAGAAAGAAGGGATTGAAAATCTCACAAAAATAATGGCCTCAGAAAAGGGGGGGATGTTGTTGGTTAGCCATCTTGGCAATATGGAATTTTGCCGTGCTGTTTCTTCTTCTGCACATAAATGTCGTTTGCATGTTCTGCTTCATACGAAAAATGCGAAGCGCTTTAATAAAATACTTAAGTTTTTTAATCCTCTGGCAAACATTAATATTATTGAAGTTACTGACACAGGGCCAGACACAATTTTATATCTAAAAAGTCGAATAGAGGCAGGGGATTGGGTTGTGATAGCTGCGGATCGGGTTCCGGTAGTGGGTCATAAGCGAGTTAGTTATGTTCCTTTTTTAGGTGCGGAGGCTCCTTTTTCTCAAGGTCCTTATATTTTGGCCGCTCTTCTTGAATGTCCTGTTTACACGGCGATTGCGGTTCGTGAAGGTCAAAAATTCCGAGTTTTTATAGATCACTTCTCAGATAAAGTCATCCTTGAGAGGAAGGAAAGAGAAGAAAAATTGAGATATTTTTCAAAGAAATATGCTGAAAATTTAGAGTATTATTGTCTTCGCTATCCTTATCAATGGTTTAATTTCTTTGACTTTTGGAAAAAAATCACTTAAATACTTCTTTAATTTTTAAAAAACAAGGTGAATAAAATATTGAATATTGAAATAGGGGCTGCTCATTATTTAACAATCGAAGAAGTTGATCTTCTTTCGCGCCGTGACGTTTCTTTGCATCTTTCTCAAGATAAAGATTTTCGAGACCATATTAATAAGGGGGCGACATTTCTAAGCGAAAAGCTATCCGAAGAAGGATATATCTACGGTGTCACGACGGGATATGGAGACAATTGTACGCGAGCTGTTCCTTTAGATCTTATTCATGAACTTCCTCTCCACTTGAGTCGTTTTCATGGATGCGGATTGGGTAATTTCTTATCTCCTTCTCAAGCAAGGGCTGTGATGGTTGTTCGTCTCGCGTCTCTCTGTCGTGGGTTTTCAGGAATTACTTTTGAGTTGCTTGAAATGATGGAAAAGCTTATTCAGCAAGATATTTTGCCTGTGATTCCGAGTGAAGGATCTGTTGGTGCAAGTGGTGATTTAACTCCTTTATCCTATCTTGTGGCAATTATTGTTGGTGAACGAGATGTTTTCTATCAAGGAGAAATTCGTCCAGCAATGGAGGTTCTCAAACAAAATAATATTCAACCTCATACACTACGTCCAAAAGAAGCGTTGGCTTTAATGAATGGTACAGCGGTGATGACAGCCCTTGCGACGGAAGCTTATTGTCGTGCCGAATATTTAGTGCGTCTTTCCGCACGTTTGACAGCGATGACATCTTTAGCTCTTCAAGGGAATTCGCATCACTTTGATCAAACTTTATTTGCTGCCAAGCCTCATCCTGGGCAGATGACCATTGCGGCTTATATTCGATCTGACTTAGAAAAGGCCCCCCCTCACTTGCAGGACGATCGAGTGCAAGATCGTTATTCAACGCGTTGCGCTCCCCATGTCATTGGTGTGTTAGCTGATATGCTGCCTTCCTTTAAGACGATGATTGAAATAGAGATTAATTCAGCAAATGATAACCCTCTGATTGATCTTGTGGAGAGACGTGTTCTTCATGGAGGCCATTTTTATGGAGGGCATATTGCTTTTGTCATGGATAGCTTAAAAACTCTTGTGGCAAATATCGCCGACTTACTGGATCGTCAGATGGCAACATTGGTAGATCCTAAGTTTAATAATGGATTGCCCTCCAATTTGTCTGGCGTAGAAGGTCCAAGGAAAGCCATTAATCATGGTTTAAAAGCAGTTCAAATTGCGGCTTCTGCTTGGACGGCTGAAGCTTTAAAAGGCACAATGCCAGCCAGTGTATTTTCTCGATCCACTGAAAGTCATAATCAAGATAAAGTAAGTATGGGCACAATCGCTGCTCGGGATGCTTTGCGGATATTGCAATTGACGGAACAAGTGACAGCCGCTCACCTCATTGCAACTTTCCAAGGATTACGATTACGTGAACGTGAGGGTAAACTAACTCATAAAAACTATTCATCGGAGATGTGTTTATTCTTTAAGGCTATTGAAAAAACGATACCCTTCATTTTAGAAGACCAGCCGTTGGATGCGGTCTTGCGAGAGGTGACGGCCAACATTCAAAGTCGCACGTGGTCTTTATATGGAGAAAAAGAATGAAAGCTTTGCTGACGGCACGTTGCCCCCTCACCATACAATTTTATGATATGGATCCTATGAACGTTGTGTGGCATGGGAATTATCCTCGATTTTTTGAAAAAGCGCGTTCGGCGCTTTTGGATCTTTTGGATTATAACTACGGACAGATGCAGGCTTCAGGATATTTATGGCCAATTGTTGATTTTCGCATAAAATATATACGTCCTTTGTTTTTTCAGCAAAAAGTTGTTGTTGAGGCAGGACTCATTGAATACGAATGTCGTTTAAAGATTGATTACCATATTTATGATGAGAAGAGTGAAGAAATCCTTACGAAAGCAAGTTCGATCCAAGCCGCTGTTAAGCAAGGTAATCAAGGATTAGAATTTGAATCTCCTGTAGCTTTGATAGAGCGTGTGAAAAAGGTGATAGGATGAAAAACGTGTACTTCTATGGTTTTGTTCTTCTGTGTATTTTTAGTATGGAGATCTCAGCTCTTCCTTCCTTACCAACAATTCCCAAAGAGCATATTTTAAAAGTTTCTTTTACTCAACGGCGATATTTAACGGATATCCCTAAACCTATCGTGTCACGAGGAAATCTTCTTTTATGGCCTGGGAAAGGTTTAATCTGGAGGATAAATGAGCCTTTTCCTCAGACGATTCTTATCACTAAAAAAGGCCTCTGTCACGTTGAAGAAGGTCAAAAAAAATCCATGAGGAGAGTGGGTCACGAGGGAGTCATCCTTGAGATGATGTCGAAGCTTTTAGAGGGCTCTTTTGCTGAGCTTAAGGAATTTACAATGGACTCAATGCCACCTTTGCATGGAAAATGGAAGGTGCGGTTGACTCCAGCGCATAAAAATCTTCAGGATTTTCTTTCTGCCATAGAAGTGGAAGGAGATAAGCATATTTCACGCCTTGCTCTTTATCGCCCTAATGGGGACCGAGATGAGATTGTTTTTGATAATCTCCATATTTATAGAGATCGAGACAGAGATAAAGCGATGTCGTTAGAAGAAAAAACGTGGTTTGATGATTAAGCGACTATATCCCTTTGCTTCATTGTTGAGTGCGGCTTGGTTGGTCATCATCCTTGCCTTGGCCGCCTATGATTTTCAGGCGCTTTTTATGCAAAAAAGAGTTCAGTTCGATCTTATGGCTTTACTGCCAGAGAGCAAAACAGCAGCAATGAAAGAAGTAGGCCAACTGATGGAGGAGGCTAATTTTCTGGGTCGCATTGTCATTTTCGTGGGCCATCCTCAGGCGACAACCTCTCAGCTGGCTTTTGAGCAGCTTCGCCAACAGGTGAAACAAGTTTCTTTGCCCTTACAAGAACAAACATCAGCATTCATTGCCCAGGGTTATAAAGATTTCTTCACAAAACTTCATCCTTATCGAGCGGGTTTTCTTGCTGAAAACGATCGCAATCAACTTCTTAAGGGGAAAGGAGAGGGGCTTTCTCAGAGCGCTTTGGCGGAAATTATGGCTCCTTTTAGTGTATTGGGACCGGTTCAAATAAAAAGTGATCCTTTTTTTCTTTATCCCCGTTTTATAACGTCCTTAGACTCATCCACCCCCTTGCAAAGGGATGAAAAGGGAGAGGCCTTTATCAAGTTCGATGGGAAAACTTGGTATCTCTTCAAAGCTCATCTGACAGAACCAATCTTTTCGCTTAAGGCCCAAGAAGAGCTTTCCGAAAAGCTCACCCCCCTCTTAGATCATTTGCAGCAGACCCAAGGTGTTGAGATTTTAAAAACAGGGGCTATTTTTTATGCTGCAGCAGGTTCCAAACAAGCAAACGTAGAAATGACTCAGATTGGTCTGACATCAGTCATTGCCATTATTATGCTGTTGCTTATTACTTTTAAAACTGTTCGCCCTCTCTTTCTCGCTATTGTCGTGATGAGTAGTGGTTTTATGGGGGGAATGGCGGCCTGTTTTTTTGTCTTTGGGTCTGTACACATGTTAGCCCTTGTTTTTGGATCTAGCCTTGTGGGAGTGACCGTTGATTATGCCCTTCATTATTTTTGTGCAAGTTATAAACAAACAAATACGGTTTCGCCAAATCGCTTCATGGTTTTAGAAAGCTTAATGCCTGCTTTGCCGCTTGGTGTGTTCTCCTCGGTTGTTGGTTTCATTCTTTTGATCGTTGTCCCTTTTCCAGGTGTTCACCAGATGGCAATTTTTGCTGCGAGCGGATTGATCTGTGCTTTTCTAAGTGTTTGTGTCTGGGGGCCTTATTTTGCAAATCCTGCTGAAAAGAAAGCTCCATGGCTTGCTCAGCAGATGCAAATGTATCTTGAGAAGGCGGTGGCCTGTGCCCAACAAAAGAATTTTAGACTCGTTTTCTCTATTGGAGTCATCATTCTGTTTTGTGCGGGAGCTACTGTCTTAACCTTTGAAGATGATATTCGTCGTTTTCAATCTTTGGATACGCTCTTAAAAAGTGAAGAAGAGCGTATTCGATCGATGACAAAATTTGAGATAAGTACCAATTTTTTGACAATCACGGGATCTACTTTGGAAGAGGTCTTGCAAAGTGAAGAAAAAATAAAACCTGAGTTGGATAAGCTACAAGCAAATCATGACATTGCAGGCTATCATAGCCTTGCAACTTTGATCCCTTCAAAAAAGCAGCAACAAGAAAATCGTCAGCTTGTGGAGGAAAACCTATATCAAAAACACTGGGCTTCCTTTGTCCAGACCTTAGGTTTTGAGGGTCTCTTGAACCCCAGCGCCCTCGGTCTTACAGCGCCTTATCTAACGACCTTCGACACGCTTCCTGAAGGATGGAAAGAGTTGATTTACTATGCTGAGAATGGAAAAGTTGTGGGGCGGATTCTTTTGCAGGGCATCACCAATGTTCCAGCTCTTGAAGCCCTTGTGTCAAAGTATGAGACTGTTGATTATATTAATTCTTCTGGTGAGTATTCTGCTCTTTTTACTTCCTATCGCCAGATTATGATGGGTTTGTTAGGGGTTGTCTTTTGTGGAATTCTACTTGTTCTTGCTGTTTTCAAAGGAATCAAGACTGCCGGTAGCATTGTGTTTCCGGTGGGCCTTTCCCTTCTTGCCACAGTGGGTATCATTGGTTTAAGTGGAATACCTTTTACTTTATTTCATGCCATGGGATTGCTTTTAATTCTGTGTATTGGGATTGATTATGCACTCTTTCTTTACGGGAGGAATTCCTCAATAAGGGGGACTCAAGAAAGAGATTTTTCGTTGTTAGCCAATGGGCTTGCTGCCGTCACAACGATTTTGTCATTTGGTCTGCTCTCTTTTAGTAAAACAGCAGCTATTCATAGCTTTGGGCTGACGGTTTTTATAGGAATTCTTTTGTGCTTTTGCGGAACTGCAGCTTTTTTTGGAAAAAAGAGGTGAATATGCGTTGTTTAGGATTTATAGGATTTCTGCTCGTCGTATTCCTGACAGGATGTGCTCTCAATACCATTGAAGGAGAACAGAAAATTCC
The DNA here is from genome assembly GCA_017992885.1 of Alphaproteobacteria bacterium. Lineage (GTDB taxonomy): Bacteria > Pseudomonadota > Alphaproteobacteria > UBA9655 > UBA9655 > UBA9655. The sequence goes on along the minus strand of JAGONT010000001.1, from coordinate 215,856 downwards.
TGTGGGTCATATGTGTCATTTGACTCTTGGTAAGGGTTGGCCCATTAAAAGCCAAGGCACCTATTTGCAAAAAATAACAGTAGTTGTCCAAGATGAGCGACACACCTTCACAGTGCATTTGACCTTGGAGGATCAAAAGCTTGACGCTATCGCTTTTAATGATGTTTATGGGCGCCTGTATCATTTGACCTGGACGCCACAACAAATATCTTGGGAGGCGCCTGCGGCTCTTGCAGATACCTTACGTCCTGAAAATAGTATTGCCGATTTTCTCTTAACTCATTTACCTGTTGAACATTTAACAATGTCTTTAACGGGAGCGCAGGTGAGGGAGGAAAAAAACGCTGAAAAAACAGTTCGGGTGATTGAAAAAGACGGTGACGTTTTAAGAAGAATTTCTTACGATACACCTTTAGGGGATTTCTGGGAAAAAGTGAGCATCCAGAATCCGCAAAGTGGGTATATCCTCGATATTCAAACAGTGTCTCTCCAATGAAAAGCGTAAAAACGGAAGCAAGATCTATTTATTTGCCCGCCTTAGGGATAGCTTGTGCCCTTGGCCTTGGAAAGCAGGTGGTGACCCAGGCTTTGTTTGCGCAGGCAATAGCTTACCCTGAGGACTATGAATCTTTGTTATCAGGTAGGATGTCTTCTGTGAAGCGTCTGCCCTTTGATATTCCTGACATTCCCGTAGATCTTAAGTTTTTAAATTCCCGAACGAATGGTTTATTACGACTCGCCTTGGATGAAATAGCTGAAGCGGTTGTCCGGGCTAAAAAAATCTATGGTTCTTCTCGTATTGGGGTTGTCCTCGCGACTAATACTGCCGGCATGTTGGAAGGTGAACAGGGATTTTTTCATAATGCACAGATGGGCAGTTGGCCAGATGATTACCATTACATGCGGCAAGAAACTGCTAGTCCTTCTATCTTTACATCCCTTTATTGCGATGTGGGAGGGCCGTCTTATACCATTTCAACGGCCTGTTCAGCAGGAAGCAAAGCTTTGTGCTCAGCGCGTCGTTTGCTGGAGGCTGATGTTTGTGATGCGGTAATTGCAGGCGGAGTTGACACTTTATGTCAACTAACATTGAATGGATTTGATGCCTTAGACTTACTCTCTGAAAAAACCTGCAATCCCTTCAGCAAGAATCGTAAGGGGCTAACCCTTGGTGAGGGAGCTGCGGTTTTTCTTGTAACACGTGAAAAAAATCCTCATGACGTGTTCGTAGAGTTTTTAGGGGCAGGAGAAAGTTCTGATGCTTACCATATCAGTTCCCCAGACCCCAGCGGACAAGGAGCGGAGCTTGCGATTCGTGAGGCTCTCGACATGGCATCGATTGAGCCACAGGATATCGCCTATATTAATCTCCACGGCACCGCGACTCTTTTTAATGATGCCGCAGAAAGTCAGTGTACCCACAGAATTTTTGGAGAAAATGTTCCCTGTAGTTCCACAAAAGGTTTAACGGGGCATGCGCTGGGCGCTGCAGGGGCTATCGAAGCTGGATTTTTATGGCTGGCCTTATCTGCAGAAAAAGAGGGCACAATTCCTGTGCCACCCCATGTTTGGGATGGGGAAAAGGATTTATCGTTACCCCCTCTTTGCTTTTCAAAACCTGCTGATCGTCTCTCAGCAATAAAGGATCAATTTGTTTTAATGAGTAATTCTTTTGCTTTTGGAGGGAGTAATGTCAGCCTTATCTTTAGCAAAAAAAGTCAGAGCAGAGGAGGGGTGGATGACTGAAAATATGGCCTATGCCATGGTTGATTTATTACCTCATGAGCCTCCTATGATTTTGCTTGATCGAGTTGTTGCCCATGATGAGGACTTTATTCACGCTACTGTGACCATCCGGAAAGGGGCTCCTTTTTTTGCCGACGGTGAAATTCCTTCCTATATTGCTCTTGAATATATGGCGCAAGCGGTTGGTGCATGGAACGGTTTACAGGCCAGACAGCACCATAAAAAACCAAAGCTTGGATTTCTAATCGGTTCACGTCGCTTAACATTAGATATTCCTTCTTTTAAAGAAGGTCTTGCGTTAGATGTTTATGGTCAAGCCGTCTATAAAGATGAAGAAATGGCTTCTTTTGATTGCTGGATTGAAGTCCAAGGCCAGCGCGTCGTTTCCGCGGCACTTAATGTATTTCAGCCTAAGACGATAGACATATGAAAGGGAAACATATGATGTCTTCATCTCAATCCGTTCTGGTTACGGGAGCGAGTAAAGGTCTTGGCAAAGCTATTGCTAAAGCCGTGGCAAAAGCTGGTCATACTGTCATTGTTCATTATGGCAAAGACGTTCTTGGGGCAGAAGGGACTCTTCGAGAGATTCAAGAGGAAGGAGGACAAGGTCGTCTTATCTCTTTTGATATTGCTCATCGAATGGCTTGTCGAACAGCATTGGAAGCAGATATTGCTGAACATGGAGCTTATTATGGCGTTGTCTTAAATGCAGGTATTGCGAGAGATAATGCTTTTCCAGCTCTTGAAGATGATGACTGGGATCAAGTTATTCATACAAATTTGGATGGATTTTATAATGTTTTGAAGCCATTGGTGATGCCGATGGTTCGGCGCCGTGAACCTGGGCGTATTGTGACGCTATCCTCGGTTTCAGGGGTGGTAGGGAATCGGGGTCAAGTGAATTATAGTGCTGCAAAAGCAGGGATTATTGGTGCGACGAAGGCTCTTGCCCTTGAACTGGCAAAACGCAATATCACCGTCAATTGTGTGGCTCCAGGAGTCATCGAGACACAAATGGTTGTAGGCCTTCCTCTTGATGAAATTCAGAAAAATATCCCTATGCGGCGTTTAGGAAAGCCAGAAGAAGTTGCAGCGACCGTTGCTTTTCTTTTATCTCCAGCCGCAAGTTATATTACGCGGCAAGTTATTTCTGTGAATGGGGGGCTTGTTTAATGCGACGCGTGGTTGTGACGGGAATGGGCGGTGTGACGTCTTTGGGCCATTGTTGGTCCGACATCAGAGACAATATACTCGATGGCAAAACGGGCATACGCCATTTGCCGGAATGGGAGACGATTCAAGGTATGAATACCAAGTTGGGAGCTCCTCTCCAAGATATATCTTTCGACGGGCGGTGGCCACGGAAAAAGACCCGTACCATGGGGCTGGTTTCCTTGTATTCCGTGTATGCAACTGAAAAAGCACTTGAAGCTGCAGGTTTAGTTGATGATCCACTTTTACAATCGGGGCGTACAGGTGTTGCTTATGGATCTAGCTTTGGCAGTACGGCTCCCTTGGCTGAGTTTTGTGAACTGCTTTATAATCGAAACCTTAAAAATTTGACGGCAACGAGCTACATTCGCCTTATGAGTCATACAACGCCTGTCAATATAGGATTGTTTTTTGGGATTAAAGGCAGAATTATTCCAACCTCTTCAGCCTGTACGTCTGGGAGCTTGGCGATAGGCTATGCGGCAGAAACGATACGGTATGGATTGCAAGATGTGATGATTGCCGGAGGGGCTGAAGAGTTGTGTCCGTCAATGGCAGCAGTGTTTGATGCGCTGTATGCGACAAGTACACGCAATACAACACCCGAATTAACGCCATGTCCCTATGATGTGAATCGTGATGGTTTGGTCATTGGGGAAGGGGCTGCAACCCTTGTTTTGGAAGACTACGATCATGCAATGGCCAGAAAAGCGCCCATTTATGCAGAAATTATTGGGTTTGGCACAAACACGGATGGCAATCATGTGACTCAACCCACCGCTGAGACGATGGAAGTTGCCATTCGCTTGGCCCTTCAAGACGCACGCCTAGCTCCAGCTGATATCGGCTTTATCAGTGGTCATGGGACGGCGACAGAACATGGCGATATTGCTGAAACTCTTGCAACTTATGCAGTTTTTCAAGATAAAACCCCCCTCCATTCCTTAAAGAGTTACTTTGGCCATACATTGGGGGCTTGTGGATCAATAGAAGCTTGGCTCGGAATTGAGATGATGCGCAATGGGTGGTTTGTGCCCACTGCAAACCTCAAAAACATTGATGATCGCTGTGCTCCTTTAGATTACGTGATGCATGAAAAGCGATGTCTTAATATTGACACCCTCATGAGCAATAACTTTGCTTTTGGCGGCATTAATACGAGCCTTATTTTCAAGCGGGTTTAAATTATCCCTTTCCTTGTCTGTTTAATTTCTGTACAAATATAAGAATAAATCTTAAATAGATGATTTTTAAGGAAAGCGCTTATGTTTCGACTTGGCCGTTGCCAAAAAAAAAGTGAAGATGAGAGAAAATCTAATCATTTGTCGATCAAAGCCCTTTTCTCCCTTTTTTCTTATGGTCAAAACCAAAAGTCGTTGAAGACATCTCCCATTTTTGCGGCTTTCTGCCGAAGTGAAGTTAGTGAAATCTTTGCTGCAAAAGTATCCTCTCTGTTACCCTTGCCTTTTTTTGAATCTCGGGTACAAGCTGGGTTTCCCTCGCCTTGTGATGATTTCTGTGAGGCAACCCTTGATTTGAATACCCACCTCATACTCCATAAGGCGACAACTTTTTTTGTTGAAGTGACAGGAAGCTCTATGAAAGACGTTGGTATTTTTCCTGGAGATTTACTTGTCGTTGATCATTCTCTAGCCCCCACGCGTGGGAAAATTGTGATTGCGCTTTTAAATGGTGCAATAAGGGTGAGGCGCTTTGAAACAACCAAGAATAGAATTCTTTTGTGCTCGGAAAATGAAACTAATCCAGACATTATCGTCACAGAAGAAGACAGCTTTTCAACCTGGGGAGTGGTTACAAATGTGCTTCGTTCTTTGGTATAAATAACTCTGTCCAACCCATACTGTGACTCAAAATGATTAGATAATGAGAGTCACAGTATGATTTAAAAAACTACGCTTCTTTTAATACTCGTCCAATCTGCCCAATGCTCTTGTCAGATTAACTTTTCCACGTCCTTGAATGCTTGGCAAAAGATCTGGTGAAATATCCGCATTTTCGAGAAGACAACGAGAAACACGCGCCGCTGTGTTGCTATCTGGATTTTTGACTTGACTCCACAGGTCTGCCAAAATACCGCTGACCATAGCTGCTGCTGATGATGTTCCTCCCCAAGCGGGCGCTTCATCAAAAAAGTTTCTGATGTCGCTAGCATCAGCATAAACAAACTGTTTTTGTGCCGGTCCATTTCCAGGTTTAACAGATTTTTCATGAAGTTCGACTGAATCTGCTTTGGAAGATCCCACCAGGATGAGATTGGTAAAGAGAGGTGAAGTTTCCTCTTCTCCTGTAAATAGACTGGTAATTCGACTTGGTAAATACCCTACTTCATGTTCAAAAAATAAGTCCGAGAGCCCCCCGCCACTATAGCTGCTTGAGCTACTTGAGCTACTTGAATACTCTGGTACTCCTGGCGTTTCTGGAATGGTTGTTCCATTGTTCCCGGCGCTTAAAACAATGATTTTATTGTTACGAAGACACTTGATCATACTTTGTTTAACATCAGGATCTACAAGATGAAAGCCGTGAGTTGAATCGGGTAACCCAAAACTACAATTAATGATATGGATAGTGGGATCTTCTGCTAAATTATCAAAAGCTGCTTTTAAACTTGCTGCAGAATTTGTATTGACGATAACGGGCTGAATGTGTGCACCTGGAGAAGCAGTCGCGACAAGATCCGCCATTTCGCTCCCATGATAAGGGAGTGAATGATTTTTTACCTCTGTTAGCCAGCTACTATCATAAACGTGCGGAGGCCTCACTCTATCTCCGTGCAAACACGTCCAAGAAAAAGATTTATCATCCCCTCCATACTCCTTTAAGAGCTGCAACTTATAAGGATCAAACGAGGACCATAGACTTGTGGGAAGAACTTTATAAAAACCAGCGTCACATATAGCAACGCCGACGTTCTGCCCTAGTTTAGCTTCTCTAAGGGGATCAGGAATGCTTATTTTTAAATGAACTGAATGGCCATTATAATGGTTGCGAGCAGCAGTTTTGATGGCCTCTGTATTCTCATGAATAAATGAATTGCCTCTTTCCTGAAGTTTTGGATCAGAAGCATGTTTCGCCAGGTGGGCTAACTTATGCCTTAACGCAAGAGGAATTTCTTGATCATGAAGAATACTTATAAGGAGAGGTTTTGCTTCTTTTCTTGAAAGTTTGTATAAATGATCCATGGCGCTAAATTTTTCACTGTTAGTGAGTTGGTCATCTTTACAGGTGGCCGCGCGCTTATAAAACTCAATCAAGCTAGCTGTAACCTCATAAAAGGCGTATCGATTTCCGGTCAAAAGATCGACTTTATGTCGATTCGCATACTCTAATCTCCCCTTAAGATCTAGAGCTAATGTTTCCTCATTAAGGATATAGGGGACTCTTCTTGCTAAGTTCAGAGCATAAAATTCCGCAATCAAATCTTGAGGGGTAGCTACCATAAAAAAGCTTTGTGGGAGGAAGGGAGCTTGATACTGTTCCTTAAGCTTCAAGTATTCATTAAACACACGAACCGAAGGCATGAGTGAAGATTCGGGGCTAACGGAGGAAGATTGTATTAACTTTGTTAAAATAGCTAAACGTTCTTGTAGGCTAGCGTCATGAGTCAAGAGCTCTTCGTAAATACCAACTCGAATATTAGGATTCATCAATTCAATCGATGAGTGAGATGAGATGTTGGACAAGCGTAGAAATAAAGCCCTCGGATCTAGCCGAGCAATTTCTTGAAAGAGTTTTATTGATTCTTGTTCTGAAAAAGGAGAACTCATGGAGAAATAGGAAGCAAGGGCCTCAACTTTATCTATATAAGTCAGAGTTGAACTTTCTTTTTTTACAAGCTCAATGATTTCATTGATTCTGTGCTCAGCGTCACCAGGTGAATATACAAGAGAGCCTAGAACCTCATTAAATGTTGATCCATGTGTCGAGGAAGATGAAACATTGGACAAATGTAGCGATGGATCTAACTGATCAACTTCTTGAAAGAGTCGAATTGTAGCTTCTGGTAAAAAATAGGATTGCGTTAACAAACGCATCAGAAGTGCTTCACTTTTTTGTGCGTAAGTCATTGCTGGGTCTTCTTTTTTTACCAGTTCAATGATCCCATTGATTTTCTCTTCAGCGTCAGTAGGTGATTGTAGAAGAGAATTTAAATCTTCCCTAAATCCTGCAAAAACAGCAGAGCTAGAAAGCAACAGGGCTAAAAGAGTCGGCATAGAAAATTTTAACATGAGAAATACTCCAAAATATGTTTATCTTTATATATTGGATTCAATTGTTTTTTTGCAATGAAAAAGTGGAGATTGTAAAATCATATTTTTTTAGAAAAAGAGATTCTTAAAGCCTTTCTCTCCTAAGAGGAATTCACACGGTTATCACTTGTTTCGAGGATCCTTGAGATAATCGTTATGCAAAATCTGGCATTATTAAGCTTCTCGCTTGTTTGCCTAGGTTCTACAAGAAGGATTGTTTGCCTCTCGAAGAGGTATAGATATCTTACGTATTATATCATCCCCGGGGCAAGAAGAAACAATGACTTTTCTAGTCCCGGGGATGACAAAGGTGGGTTGGAGAAAGTATTTCCACACCTAAAAGTGGATACAACTAACTTTCTCTTAGAGGTGATATATAAAGAAGGAATTAAAAAATCCTCATATTTACCAAGCTGTCAATCCATGAGCCTGTGTCCATCTTGATCCATTCAGGGCGTAAATCTTCTCCTTTGAGCAAGAGGTAAGAATCGGTATACCAGTCATGTCCAGGAAAATTGTGGCCTAAGACAGCGGCGACCACTTGGGCTTCTTTTTTAAGTCCCACAGCTAAATAACATTCGATAAGTCGATGTAAAGCTTCAGGGACATGGGTAGTTCTTTGGTAAGCATCGATAACCGTTTGAAAACGGTTAATGGCAGCAAGATACAGTTCTTGCCTCATATAATATCGACCAACGGTCATTTCTTTGCCCGCTAAATGATCATATACAAGATCCATTTTAAGCTGAGCGTCCCGGCCGTATTTTGTAGTAGGAAATTTCTTAGCCACAACTTGCAAGGCATTCAACGCTTCATATGTGTTTTTTTGATCACGCGTTACGGCAAGAATACGATCGTAATAACAGAGAGCTTTTAAATAATGAGCATAATCAATGTGCTCATAGCCAGGATGGAGCTGAATGAAAGTGTCTAGTGTGACAATGCCTTTATCATAATCCCCATTTAAATAATTTGCATAAGCCGATATTAATTGCCCCCGTGTCGCCCACTCTGAATAGGGATGCTGACGTTCAACCTCATCAAAGGATTCTGCAGCTTCCTTATAATTATTTTTTAAAAGGTCTTCATACCCTTTTAAATAAAGCTCAGTTGCAGGTTTTTCTACATAAGGTTTTTCTTTATCACCACAGGCAGCTATCAAAAGAAATGATAAGATTCCTCCAATGTTTAAAAGGTGTTTTTGCATTCTACTCATCCTTTGCAATCTTCATCCTTTGCTTATAAAGTTTTTACGTCTTCACAGCAATGGGGGAGTTTTCTATCATGTTAGAAATAACATTTTTTATTCATAGTAAGAAAATCCTTCAATGTAAATTCATGGAAATTTATAAAATCTCGATATAAATCTTGAAAATCTTGTTGGAGCATCCTTTTTTATGTTTTTTTCTCCCCTTGCTGGCTATGATCTTGACCGATGGGGAGAAGAGAAGGCTATGCAAGTGGCCGTATGTGTTGTTTTCAGAGGGGTCATACCGGTTTTTTTCTTTTTGCAAATGCTCCCTCCAATTTTTATTTTGCTCGGGCAAGCTTTCCTTGGAATGTTGACAGCAGGAATTGCAGGAGCTGGGCACGAGTTTATGCAAAATTTTTTCCCTATGCATGTAAGAGACAGGGGAGTTTTTATCTTGGTATGGCATTGTGTGGTGGGACAGCCCCAATGCTGTTGACCTACTTGATCGAAGTTCGACATTTCAATCTTTATGTGCCCGCCCTCTATTTAATGGGTGTTTCTTTTGTCTTTCTCATGGTTTTAATGCCTTTTTCAAGAAAATTGTATAGCAAGCACCAAATCCGAGACTCTGTTGCTTCATGTGAAGCCCTTTAGAAAAAGAGGATGAATGGTTGAATGGCAAATGATAATGAGATAGCAAATGAGAGTGAATCCCTAAAAATTTCTTCTAAAGAATTTGAAAAAATTTAAGACAATTCAAGAGAAATCCACAGCATTTTCAATAGGAAAAATTTTTATTTATTCCTTCTTGGGTATCTTTGCCGTCTTATGCTATAAAAAAGAATAATAATTCAGAGACTCAGGTAAAGGGAGAAGCTCCATGTATGCCCAAAAACTTTTTTTCTATTGTTTGCTGTTTTGTTCGATAGCTTTTCCTAAAGGGGGTGGCGCAGATCCCGTTATTTGTGATCCTATGCAACCGATTAGGGCTGTTGTCCAAGTTGCTATTGATGATGACGTTCTGGCTGAGCTGCAAGACTTGGGTGTTAATGAGCTATCCATTACGCCAGGGACATATAATTCTTGGACTGAAAAGTTTCCTGCAAAAAATGGTGCTGAAGTTACGATCGTTGATTATGGAGATCCCTTAACGATTGATATGCAAGAAGGCTTATTGGTAACCTATAAAACATGTGAAAATGATATTGTTTATGCGTTTTGCCAAATTCCTGAGCAAGATTTGCAGGGACAATATCCAGAGACAGTCAGACTGCATCTCAACCCGGCTTTCAAAAGATGTTGCATTGAAGTTTTAACGACCCAGTGTTTTTGAATCCGGGTCTTATTCCCTGCTGCTCGGCGGTATAACGTATTTAGCTTCGTAGGTTTGCTAATAACCCGTCGGCTTGCGGGGGGGTAGTTTATTTTACTGTTAACTGTTGTTTTTTCTCTTCTTACTCTCCCGTGATGGGTGACAATCAGAATGTAAGACATAATCCGCGAGAGATTTTTGAAAACCATCTGGGTGGTCAATCGACCGTAAAAGTAACAAAAGCTGACTTTTTTCATTCAAAAAGAGGTGTTCACACGGACAGATGAAACCATTATGCCTTTACACCTGTGGCTGTAGGGTAAAAGTTGACAAAATCGTCTTACCCCAAGTCGAGAGGGCTTTAAGGCAGCTAGGAATCAACCATATCTGTGTTTATAGTCTTTAAGCGCTTAGCTTGAGCCATTTTCATTCAGGAAAAAGGAAATCAACAGTAATGCGAGTGAGCCAAGTAGGGCCAATAGCTTTAGATGTCAAAACATTGTAATAAGATTGTAATGATATACTCATAGTTTGTTCGCTGATCTTAAAGACGTGCCCGACACCTGCCCCTAAGGGAACAATCCATCTATTAGATGATGGTGAATTCCAAGCAGCTGTCATGGTAGGCGCTGACACAATATACCAATGGTTAGGAAGATTATAATAAATAAAAGGTTGAAGAGTACATAGATTTACCTTGCTTCTCTTCTGATTTTTAGCAAAAGACCAGACGTTATTAATAAGAGCACCAAGAACCCAGTGAGATGGCATAGCTACAAATGCCGCCGCTGGCCCTGCACCCCATGCTCCTGATCCCAATTGTTTCGTTGTTGCCGTAGGTAAGAGAAACGCAGAGCCGATGCCCCACATTATTTTGCTTCCTTTAGCGGATGTAAAATAGAATTCTGGATTAAAGTCACCTAATCCAAAGACATGATCCTTTGGCTTCCTAATATCAACTTGATAAAGGACTGGCAAGATAGGTCTTAGAACAAGTTTAACATCCTGATTGAGTTTAAATGGTATAATAGGTTGTATATTGGTAAGTAATTGAGGTTGATCCTTATGATCAAATCCAAAATTAAAATTATTTTGGAAAGGAACGTGAGTCAAATCTGAAAGAGGATTTTGAGAATTTACTGTGACCTGGTTTAAATCAGCTTCATCCGCCGATGTTTCATTCTCATCCAGAAAGAATAATATTAATATTTCAATTGTAAAAAAGAGAAGAATTTTTTTCATAATATATTGAAATTAAATGTTATTTCCTGTGGCAACTTTAAGTTGGTGATGTTAGATAGTACTCATCAAGGCCTTTTCAATCAAAAATTTTGAGTTGATAAAACTCTTTTTTCTGCCTTTCAGCTATAATCATAAAATTCAAAATCCGCCTTCCTTTTAATTTATTTTTCAATAGCATAGTATATAATATTTTTTTGGGCAATTGTGATTCTCTCAGGTGTCGCAAGTACATCATTGCATGAAGGGCAATGGTAAAACTATGTTTTTTATAGGGTTTACAAGAGTGGTAAGAATAAAGTTTTCTCCTTTACCTTGAACAGACATAACTTTTAACTTTTTTTTCATGCTCTTTCTTTAAAGTAAAGAAGGGAGACGTCTTATGAATACTATTTTTCATTTCAAAATCAAGGGGATGCATTGTGTAAGTTGTGCACTACAGGTTGAACGAGCCATTGCTTCTGTGGAAAATGTAAAAAAAGCTCAGGTTAATTTCGTGAGCGGAAAAGCCAACGTTGAAGTTGATTTTTCCAACCCTTCTCTCGTTAAAGATATTGCCAAGGCTATTCAAGGGGAAGGGTATGAAGCCAGACTGATTCACCATAAAAATTTATCTCATGAGCCTCTGGTGAAAGAACATCATCTCTTTCGTCTGCATCCCAAGTATATCGATTTGAGCATTGCAATTCTTTTTACCCTTCCTCTTGTGGCGCATATGGTCGGTTTTTATGTTTCTCCTTATTTTCAACTTGTGTGCGCCAGTGTGGTACAGTTTTGGGCAGGTCGACACTTTTATCAAGCGGCTTGGAAATCAGTAAAGCGTTTAACAAGTAATATGGATCTTCTCGTGGTTCTTGGAACTTCTGCAGCTTATATATATAGCTTTTTCGGCGTCTTTCTTCATTTTCCTGCTTTGTATTTTGAAACAGGTGCCGTTGTGATGACGCTTGTTCTTTTAGGACGCTGTCTTGAAGATCGTGCAAAGCGATCAGCCAATGCCGCTGTCAGATCTTTAATGAAACTCACCCCTCCCACGGCTCTCGTTGAGAAGGATGGTGTGTATGTGGAATCTTTAAGTGATGAGGTTCAAAAAGGCGATCACCTAATGGTGAGAGCTTGGCAACGTATACCCGTAGATGGGTTTGTTTTCCGCGGAACGAGTGAAGTAGATGAATCCATGATTACCGGTGAAAGTATTCCTGTTTTGAAAGCGGAGGGGGATAAAGTCATTGGAGGAGCGAGAAATACCTCTGGGGTTCTTTATCTTGAAGCCACAACCCTTGGCAATCAATCAACTCTTTCTCGCTTGATTCGCTTGGTTGAAGAAGCGCAGTCTTCGCGGCCGCCTATTCAAAAATTTGTTGATCAGGTCTCTGCTGTCTTTGTGCCTGCTGTTCTTTTGATCAGTCTTGTGACTTTTGGCGGATGGCTAGTCGTCAATTCATCCTTTCAACACGCTTTACTGTCAGCCATTTCCGTTCTGGTTATTGCTTGCCCTTGTGCCTTGGGATTAGCTACACCGACGGCCATTGTTGTGGCGATGGGAGCAGCGGCGCGGAAGGGCATTTTAATGAAAGATCTCGAAAGCCTTGAAGCTCTGCGGAAAGTTGATGTGATTGTTTTTGATAAAACAGGGACGCTTACGAAAGGCGAGTTTAGCCTGACGATTGCAAAATCTTTCTCTGGATTTTCGCAAGATCAATTGATTCTTACGGCAGCCTCATTGCAAAAAGGGAGTGAGCATCCCGTTGCTAAAGCCTTCTTAAAGGGTGTTAAAGGAAAAAAACTACTCGATGTTATCGATTTTTTGTCCTTCCCCGGCAAAGGAGTTCAGGGAAAAGTGAACGAAACACTTTATTTTTTAGGGTCAAAAGAGTTTATGGAAGAACAAGGAATCGAAATTTCTTCCTCCCGTATGGCTGAGCAGACAGTGATTTATTTGGCAGAAAAGGGAGGTCTTCTTGGAATTTTTTACCTAATGGATATACCCCGTAGGCGGGCGCCTGAAGCGCTTCAAGCGCTCAAGGCCATGGGTCTAAAAACGGTTATGTTGACAGGAGATAGAAAAGAAGCCGCGCATATGATTGGGAAAAAAGTTGGAATTGATGATGTAATAGCCCAACTTCAGCCAAAAGATAAAGTGAACTATATTAAAGCGCAAGAGCAGCGGCATCATTTAGTGGCGATGGTGGGAGATGGTGTAAACGATGGTCCTGCTTTAGCTGCCGCAACGGTTGGGTTTGCGATGGGATCGGGGACAGATGTGGCGATGGATGCCGCCTCTATTACCTTGATGCGGCCTGCCCTTGAGCTGATCCCGCAGGCTTTTCTTCTTTCTAAGAAAACCTTTCGTATTATCCAAGAAAATCTTTTCTGGGCGTTTGTTTTTAATGTTGTTGGGATTGGTTATGCTGCCTTTGGCTACCTTAGTCCAGAAATTGCGGGCGGCGCGATGGCAGCGAGCAGTATCATAGTTGTGATGAATTCCCTGCGATTAAAAAAAGGATGAAGTGCCCTGTTTTGGATAAGGGAGTGTTTCTTATTTTAAGGATTATTAGATAGATTAGGTTAATGATCACAAAATTTTTTTTAAATTGTTTTTGCACTTGCATCATCAATCAATACTTCTTAAATTTTAGATAGATGTAATTCAAATTATATGCCAACATATTGAATTACATATTTTTTCATAAAAGGAGTATTGAATGTGTTAAAAAAAACTTTAATAAGTGGACTTTTATTAACAAGTTCTTTCGTCGCACTGTCACCTGTCAATGCAGGATCAGGATTCGAAGATGAAGGCAGAACACTTGTTCTCTCTGTTAAAAAACTTAAATCCGGATATAAGAACGAGGGATTAATAGTACAAGGTAAGCATCTTTCTATGAAGAGCATTGGAACGCCTAACTTTGAGAATCCCTCTTTGGATAAGAAGATGAAGCTTTCAGCAAGTGTTAATCTGGATGGAGATTTTAACTTCTCTTACACGACGCCAGGTGGGCCTGGGATGAAATATAATGAGGAGACTAAGGAGTGGGAGCCGGATTTTTATAGTTGTATGCCAGGTGAGACGCTTTTCGATCTCATCGTGAGTCCCGTTTCAAAAAAACCCATTGTTGGAAGTACAGTTGAAGAGTTGAGCACTCCTAGCTCAAGTTATTTTTCTTCCCCGGAAATAAGGATTAGTGATAATATTATACTAGAAAAGCCGAAAGAGGGGGCTTCACCTTCAGTGCCTCTTGTTTCTGCAATAATAGAAGAAGCGCAGGTTCCATCTTCAATGCCTCATTCTTCTCCTGTACTGCCGGTTGTTGCTCTTGAAAGCGTAGAGTTAGATACTTATGGAGGTCTTGGTTTATCCTTAAGGCAACTTAAAAAAGGTTTTGAAGCGGGTGTGCTTGAGACAAACCTTGGAAAATTTTCTATTACTCAAGCTCCTTATAGTGGCTCTCCTAACTTTGGCCTGGTTTATAACGACGATCAGAAGTTTTCTGCCTATGCGCATGATGGAATCTTTTGTTTTTCTCATTATACGCCAGGTGGACCTTCAATGAAATTTAATAAAGAGACCCAAAAGTGGGAGGAAGATTGGGAAACCCCTGGTCCTACAGAAGAAGTTTTCAATCTCATTATTAAAAAAATCCAAGATTAAGTCACACTGACTACGATCATTAACTCATTTAAAACCACCTATTGTGATATCAATAGGTGGTTTTTTAATTTATCTTTCGGAAAACCGAGTCTCATTCTTTCAGTGTCGTTTGAATGATTTTAGTGAGATCGGCATCCACTTTAAAGTGTTTGATTCGTGAGGTTTCACCACGAATTAACACAATTTTTGATTTAGCAAGATGAAAAGTTTTGCTCAGAAGCTTGATTAAGGCTTCATTAGCTTTGCCGTTTTCAGGAACTGCCGTCACTCTGACGCGGAGAACTTTTTGGCCCTCAGCATTTAAGGTCCACCCTTCAATCTTATTGGCAGAGGCTTTCGGGGTAAGATGGACAATTAAGAGCATCAAGACACTTGTTTCTTCGGGCTTGTGGTATTTTCCTTATTCATTTTTCATACTCAAGGATATCGCCAGGTTGGCAATCTAAGGCTTTGCAGATAGCTTCCAATGTTGAAAAGCGAACGGCCTTGGCTTTGCCGGTTTTCAAGATGGATAGATTTTGAATCGAAATGCCAACCTGTTCAGCAAGATCTTGGAGCTTGATTTTCCGCTTTGCCATCATCACATCAAGATTAACAATAATACCCATTTGTGGCTCCTTAAATCGTTAGGTCTTGATCTTTTTGCAGCTTATAGCCTTCAGCCATAATCCAAGAAATAACAATCACAAGCATTCCCCAAAACAAAACCTCGAGATTCGGTGTGCCGAAGTTAAGGGAAATATAACGATGGCCTGGAGGGTTAGAAAGCGTCGCCATTAAAATCATAAGCATATCGCTAATAGGTTTGACGAGCAGACCATCAAGAAAACATAGCCATCCAAGATATTTATACTTTTGAACGTTTTTGGAGGAAAAGATATACCCCTTTCGGTAATTTTGAAAAAGGCGTTTAAGAATAAGAAGACCGAAGAAGAAAGGGGTCAGTCCAAGAATGGCTCCTACAAAGCCAATGCTCCAGCTTAAAGGAGTAAAGGTAAGATTGATAAAACTCACCAGGCCTTCTGGCGTTTCAATAGGTTTTAAAATAAAGCCCTTCTCAATTAAATTTTTCACAGGTGCCCATTGAATCAATGTAAATTGAGCAAGGAGCAATAGAGGTATTGTTAAAAGCAAGGTATTAAAAATCCAGATAAGATAAGAGCTAACTTTTTGAATGTGTTGCATCGCATTCCTCATCGTTGGTGATAAAATGCAGCATAAGGGGAGTTTTTGTGTTTAGCAACCATTTTTTATTGATATTCGATAAAAAATGGTTTATTTGAGTCAAAAAGGGTTCAACAAATAAAAAATGAGAGCGATATAAAACCAAGAGCCCTCTTCATAAGACTTCTATATATCTTTTATGATTTAAAAGAAAAAATGATTAATGATCAATTGTTCTTTCAATATTTCTATGTGTATCCCTTGACAAATATTGCAGGCCAACTTATTTAAAAAAATAGGTTTAATTAAATTTGTTTATTGGGATAAGTAGGAGTGTCGTACATGAAAATCATTTATTTTTTTGTTTTGTTTGTGCTGTGTCCTACCCTTTCAAATGCTATGGAATCAAACGAGTTAGAGAGTATAATAGAGTCTCTTAAACCTCAACGCACTCACCCTCATTCAGTTGTGAATCGTCCTCAAGAACATTTTCATGAATACTATCTGTCTGGTGCAGGACTTTCCTGTGGTTTTCGAATTTTTGGATTGGAAAGGAAAGAAGGGATAAGTCTAATTCGACAAAATTTAACTAGTGCTACAATTCAAAAATTTGTTAGCAATAGTATTTTTCAAGAGGAAGCTAATAAGTTTAAAGAAATATATCATCAAGAAAAAGAAGACATCGATTTAGAGGGGTTTTCTGCGGACGATAAAAATCGACATACCTATCTAGACTTTTATGCCGAAGAGAATAGAGCTCTTCCCCTGGAGGTGAATCGCTTCGAAAACGGTGCACCTGTTCCAAACTATGAGAAAACTTTTGGGCTACTCGATGCTTTGGCTCTTCTTCAGAAAAAAAACCTCTATGTTTATGTGCGTAGAGAGGGAGATCCTTCTTCTCTCCTTCTTGTGCATACGTGTTTTATTCACGTGGATTCTCCCTATCTTCGCTCTCTTTATCATAGCGATCATTTTAATTTCTTAGTTGATAGGACTGATAAAAAGGCTTGCGATGAGGCTGAATGCCAAGAAACATTGTATCTTGAACAGCAAAGAAAGCGCCTTGCCTCCTCTTCTGATTGTGAAGAAGCTGAAAAAGCTACTTCCGTCAGTTCCTCAGATATTATTTCATTAGATGAGGATGATTCTAGCGACCTTGAATTTCAACAGAATATTCCCGAAGAAAGAGATTCCAATGTTCCTGCAAGAGCAGCAATCCCCCTTGTAACAGAATTGTGGAGTGAAGTGGAGGAGCCCCGCTCCTTTGCTCCAAGGACTCTTAACCTTACTCTTGAAACTGTCAGTCAATTTATAAATCAAGATAAAGGAGTTTCTCATTTTTCAAAACTAACACGCAAAGAATCCATAGAAGCTGCATTTACCTTCTTAAAGAATGGTTTGACATCTACGACCTCCTCCTTATCAGAGGAAGATAAAATTATGTATCAATTTGGTGTTGTCCGTCTCTTTTTAGAGTTTGATTATCATCCTTCTCCTCTTTCTTTGAATCAGCATGGTAACGATTTATCTCAGCACATAAAAAGTATAATTAAAAAATATTCTAAATCAAGAGAAGCTAAACTTAAAAGATTCGCAAACTACGCTCGTATCTATTTAGGAAAATTATATGTCGTTTTAGGCCATTTTGCTGAAGCCTATAAGGTATTTCAACAGATAGGAAACAGATATACGAAGGCTTATTACGTGGATATGGCCGAAATGATTATTGATCACGGCTATCGACCTGCCGAGCTAGGAGATAAAGATCCAAATGAGTTTGCCATATCCTTATTAATGAAGGCGAGTAAGTCATCAAAAGAGAACGGTGAGAGACACACTCGTGTAAGGAAAAAATCTCGTGGATCTACTGAAGCTAACCCAGAGAGTCTTGGACGCCCCCATTTTCTTACGAAAAAGACGGTTAGAAAGCGTTACACGGAGGTGTATAAAGCTGCAAAAAAAACAAAAAACCTTTCGAATCAAATTAAGGAAACCGAACGTCTAAAATCTACCAAGAAAACACCGCAGGGTTCCCCTCGTATCATTGAAAAGAAAAGACCTTTCCCTCAAGAAAGAGGGCCAAGGAAAACACTCAAAAGGGTTGGTCAAGGTGTGAGGCGCTTAGGAAACTCAGATATAGACGATATTCTAACCTCTGACTCAGAAGGAGAGTTCACGCTCTCTATGGAAGTCGAGACGGAGAGTGATGAAGAAAAAACGGAGAGTGATGAAGAAAAGTGGGGATTTGAAGTTGATAAGCTCCCTTTATTAAGAAGCTTTTCTTCTCCAACACCAGAGGGTATAGCCGAAAAAGAAAATGAACTTACTGGACTGAGTCAAACATTTTCCTCTGGAAATTTACGTCAAGAATATCGGCGTCTTTTATGTTTAGGAAAGGCCCATCGAAATGAGAAAGCTGGGTTTTACTTCTGGTCAGCTAAAAGTATTGCAGAAGAAATTGGAGATCGTTTCCTTGAAGCTCAGGCTCTCATTGGACTTGGCAATGCGCGCGCAGGAACAGAGCACTATCGAGCTGCATTAGTTATCGCTCGAGAAATTAAGGATCTTTCCCTTGAAGTTCAGGCTCTCATTGGACTGGGTAATGCGCGCGATAGTAATCGAATAGAACACTATCGAGATGCGCTGGACATCGCGCGAGAAATTAAGGATCTTTCCCTTGAAGCTCAGGCCCTCATTGGACTTGGCAATGCGCGCGCAGGAA